>JAFTIQ010000008.1 GCA_017456805.1 Lentisphaeria bacterium | reverse complement strand
GTTAACGCGGAAAACAACAATAAAAGAAAAATCCTGCCGCGAAACATTTTTGATATCAAAAATTGAGTCATAAATGGCAAAAAATTGCCAAAAAAAGAAAATGTGAAGTCTTCAGGAAAAAAGCTTCACGGAATTAGGAAGCAATCAATATTTTTTCAAAAAACAACGGATTTTCAAAAAAACAATGAAAAAGTTAAAAAAAATGCAATTTTTTTTCTTTTCGCTATTGACTTTTTCACATTTTGTCCGTATAATTCCGCATAAATCAATATAACCGTCTAAAGGAAGGAGTTCTTATCTATGGTTATGTATTGTCCCTATTGCGACATTGAAATCAATGAAGCCCAGTTGGAAGCCGAAGACGGCTGCTGTCCCGAATGTGGAGCTTTCGTCTCCCCCAGTATGGTCGTAACCGATTCTGAAGACGATCCCGACTATGATGAATTCGGAGATGAACTTGATGATGACGAATTCGATGATGAAGGCTTTGAAGATATGGATGATTTCGACGATAAATAAGAAGATCCATCTCTGAAAAACAAAACGCCCCGGCAAAGGTTTCTACCTCCCGGGGTGTCTTGTTTTGTAAAAACTGTTTTTCTTTATTTCTGCATTTCATTCAAAAGCAGGATCAGTTCGGGGAATGGGGAACGGTTCAAGGATTTCTTATAAAACGAAAGAGCTTTCTCCAAATCCTTTTTTCCTCCGAAACCGTAATGATAAAACTTTCCAAGCTCACGGTACGCTTTTTCATGGTGAAGATATGCTTTTCCATCCGCACAGATCTTCCGGTAAAGTTCTGCTGCCTTTGCATAATCCGGCTGACCGTCCGGTAAAACGCCGCAATAACCTTTGGTGTAAAGCTCAGCAAGAAGCATTGCTGCACCGGAATCTCCGGCAGCGGCGGCTTTTTCATAGTATTCCGCGGCTTTCTCATAATCCGGTTTATCTGTGAAAAGTCCCTTCCGGTAATACTCTGCCAGCTGGCGGATCGCACGGATCTCCCCTTTGGATGCCAGAATTTCCAAATGTTCCTGCACCAGTTTGAGATCTGTTTTTCCATCCCGGACAGCTTCGATATAACGGTAGACAGCTTCGGAAATACCTTTCTTCAAGGCTTCTTTCAATGCCTTTTCTGCCGCCGCATAATCCGGTTCTCCGGATTGATCCGGAACAATAATATGATTCAGCCAAATGGAAAGAATAACCGCTTTCCGGCTGCCCTTTTCCACCGCTTTCTGATAATATTCCGCCGCCTTCGCATAATTTTTCTGTATGGAATAAAGATTGCCGAGTTCGCAAAGGGCATCGGGATTTCCCCGTTCTGCAAGAAGCATACAACTCCGGAAAAGCCAGGGAGAAAGATCCGAACTGTAATAGGAATCTGTCTCAAGATGACCATCAATATGAAGATCTATTGCAACATTCGGATGTTTGTATGCAGTTCCATCGCCTCTGGCAAAATATTCATAAGCTTTTTCATAATCCGGAGAGCCGTTTGCCAATTCGCCATAGTTTCCGCGCAAATAGAGCATCCCCAAAGCAAGAACTGCGGAATCCGATCCGAGCTCGATCGCTTTCTGATAATATTCCGCCGCTTTCGCATACCCTTCTTTCGTCCGCAGCTGCTGCAATGGTCTGCCCGCCTGAAGCGTTTCCAATCCATTCTTATACCGCTTGAGATCCGCCCCAAGCGTTCCGAGCAGTTCCGCTTTCGCAATCAAACTCTGGAGCAAACGAACATGTTCTTCATAGGTGATCTTATATAACGCAAACTCGGCAGAACCGCACTCCTGAATATATCCAAGCCGGTAAGCTGCATGACCGTTTCCGGCTTCTGCCGCTTTCCGATACCACATTTCCGCCTTCGCCGCATTGAGACGTCCATTCTGATTCTCATACCCGATCCGGTACAATTCACCCAAACGGTACATCGCCTCATGATTTCCTGCAAGCGCGGCTTTTTCATAATATTCTGCCGCCTTCGCAAAACGTCCTTTGCTGCCAAGATCATTGCCAACCTCGCCATCCTCATAAAGTCTACCCAGAGAATATGCCGCCGCAGTATGACCTTTTTTCACTGCGGAAAGAAAATATTCTGCCGCTTTCGCAAAATCAGGCTGACCATTGGTTTTCTTTTTCTGAAATCCGGGATCCTCCGCATAAAGTTTTCCCAGACGGTAAGCGGCTTCCGCGCTGCCCTGTTCCCGCATCGCTTTGAGATAATACGTTTCAACTTCGTTGTAATCAGGATTCAATACCTGCTCATAACAGCGTCCGATCACAGCATAATCGATCCGTCCATCCATATAGATCGCGATCAGTTCTTTGCAAATCAGATTGGAAAGTTCTCCGATCCCCTCTTCTCCGGAAAACGCTCCCCGGCACAAATCTGCTCCGATCTGATAATATTCCGCTGCAATCTTCCGGTTCGGCCGACCATCCGCTTTCTTCCCGATACAGCCTTTCCGGTAAAGTTCCCCAAGTTTATATGCCGCATGAGGATTGCTTTCCACTGCAAAGGATACCTGATAATATTCTGCTGCCTTTTCAAAATCAGGCTGACCATCCGCTCCGGTTCCGTAATGACCAGTGGCATAAAGATCCGCCAGCTCGATTGCAGCCTTGGAAACAAAACTCCGCGCCGGACTTTCCAGATGAAACAACTGTTTTTCTTTCAATGCCTTTGTAAAATATTCTGCAGACTTCTGATCATTTCCTTTTTTCCTGTATGCCACTCCCAGATAATACAGGACTTCCTTATCCTTTTTATCTGCGCTTTCCAGTTTGGCGATTGCCTCATCCAATTCATTCTTCACATAATGCTGCAGCCCTTCTTTTTTATTTTCAATCGCCCTGAAATAAAGAAGATAATCCACTGTGCTGATCCCGATTCCAATAAGACAGATAAGCACCAGAAGCGCAACAAGAAATACATTCTTCTTCTCTTTTTGTTCCTGCATATTTTTCCTCTCCTTGATCTCCGGAAAATGTTCTTTTTCCAGTGACTTCCTTAATATATATTGATTCAAATGAATTTCAAGTAACAGGAAGAAGATATTTGTTTTTGAAAAAGAATAGAACAGAAACAAACGGGGAACAACGCAAGGGCTTTTCACCATATACCCCGGCGCAAAAACACCCAGGAATCCCAGAGCTCCCAGAATTCCCAGTGTTCCCAGTTCCCCAGCCGATCCTCAGCTTGTGCGCTTGTCGCTTCGGCTCAGCCGCAAAAGCTTTGATTACATGAAATCGCCAAGTCCGGCAGAGGCTTGTTCTTTTTTCAGTTTTTCAAGCTCTTTTTCTGCATTTGCCGCAGCAATAGTATCGCCTTTCTTCATGGCTTCATCATACGCCTTTTTGACGGCTTCCAGTTTTGCGGCAGGAACGCCAAGACGTTTGGCTTCTGCATAGCTTTTTTCAAAATTTCCGGTGCTAAGTTTCGGATTCCAGTCAATGCCTTCCATAAACTTGCGGATCGCATCCCCATCTTCTCCGAAGAAGCGGGTGACCGTATCGGAAGCAGGATTGTTGTTCCGGTAACCGATTGCAAAGTCAAACTGATGAACATCTTTGTTGGTATACAGACGAATATCGACTCCGGCTCCGCATTTGGGAATTTCAGCCGTTTTGAATTTTGCAGGCTGAATGATCAGCATATTGACCGCCGTATCCTGAACAAATTTGTTGTAAAGTGCAAGATAAGGCTGCTGGGGTGTATAGGAAACTTTGTTCTGATTGACATTGAAATCCCCGTTTTCTGTCCGGAGATGACGTTCCCGGTCCTTCGGCAAGTCTGACTGATAAGGATAAGCCTGGAAATCAAGACGCCAGATGTTGAAATTTTTTGCTGTGACACGCATAAATACCCAGTTCGGATGAGAGGGGAACTGCATCATGCGGATATGAAGCGTTCCGCCCTTCAGAGAAGGATATTCCATGTCAATGACAGCGATTCCGTTGATACTGTTGGCTGTTACCTGTTTCGGTACAAAATCCCGGACAAGGTTGCTGACTCTTCCATTGTATTCATAGCAGCGGAAGAAATCCCAAATACTCCATCCGCCATTGGTTTTGGGAAGCTGTCCGAAACGGAATCCGAAGAAGATCTCGCCCCATTTCTTGCTCTTGGTCGCAACACCGTCTTCTGTTGTATGTTTCAGGATCAAATGACCGTCATTGAAATAAACCAGACGGTCAAAGGTCGTTCTGCCATCGGGCAATTTGACTGTTTTCAAATCCACATGGGGTTCCACAGCAGAGAGACCGATCACTGCCGCCATCAATGCAAAAAGCATCAGTTTTTTCATTACTTCACCTCAAATTTTCTTGTTGTTGAAAGTCCTGTTGCAATGTCTGTCAGAATTGCTTTCCATGTTCCGGATTGTTCTGTATAAGCAATTGCGCGTGCGGGGGCAATCTCCTGCCGGTCAAACACACACTGATAGACCTCTTTTCCGCTGGGATCTCTCAGCTCCAGACGGTAAACTCTGCCATTTTTCAGCGCAGGCAGCCGGAACTTGAGAAACGCTCCTTTTGTTCCATTGGCTACCCCGAATTCCGGAGCACTCTGTTTTTCCCGGAAGACAGAGAAAAGCTGAAGCGGACTCTTCTTGAACTCTGCACGGATCGAACTCCGTTTGCCAAGATAGGTTCCATCTGCTTCATACACATGATAACTTCCTTTGAGATCAATCTCCACCGGTTTATCCAGGTGCTGAGCAAGCTGCATCACTCCAACCAGGAAGAAATCATTGTTTCTGCGGATACGGACCATGGTGGTTTCTTCCACCTTTCCAACCGCAATTCCGGGCTCAGCTCCATACTTCTTCAGAAGAGAAAGGATCCATTGATCAAAGGATCCGGCAGGTTTCGCCGTGTTGCAGGCAGAAGCAAAACTGAAATTGCAGAGGATCGCTTTGCCTTTTCCATACCGGCGTTCCGTGAAAACACGTTTTCCCTGAGGAACACGTTCCGCAGCAAAGCCCTGAAGTTTCAGCGGTTTGAACACAGATTCCTCCGCCGTCCGGAAGGTAACATCCCCAAACAGATCTTTCAGGGGATTGGATTCCATGATCCTCAGATTCTCATTCATGATCGCCGGATTGAAATCTGCAATCACAACTCCGCCCTGTTTCACATATTCCAGAATCGCATCACACTCTTTTCTGCTCAATGCGGAAGCCCCGCACATGATCAGAAGTTTTGTATTCTTCAGACGGTCAAGTGTCCGCTCTGAAACAAATTCAAATCCGAATCCGGTCCGGTAGGCTGCACGGATCAGAGAAGGCAAACCGTCATGCGGGTTCACACACCGTTTGTCAAGATATGCCGCCGCCGTGGAGGGATGACTCCAATAGAAGGAAACACCCGTAAAATCCATGGAATTCCGGATCATCAGCTGTGCCGTGCCATCCTTCAGACGGTCAAGATCCGCCAGATAGTTCTTCACATACGCAGGTATGCTGAAGTCGCAGGCAAAAGAACCGTGATTACTTCCCGGATGACAGGAGAACCAGGCGTTTCCATTGACAGATCCCAGAAGCAGATCCTTGTTCAGCGGAATCACATGCTCACCGCGTCCGCTGTGACTGCCGGGATATCCGCCCCACCAGAGAGAACGGATCTTCTCCGGTCCGAAACTCCGGAGCAGTTCATCCCCTACAAGATTGGAATAAGGACCCCAGAATTCCAGAGGACCCATCGTCAATTCCAGATCCCCGGGCTCAGAGCCTTCTGCCCCGACAACCGCACCGGGATCGTACTTCCGGATCTCATCCCGCAAAAAGGCATGAATATCTGCATACATCTTTTCCACATACGCACGATGATCCCGCCAGGCAGGGAAATTGCCGCTCTTCTTAGCATCCGCCAGTTTCAAATGCGGAACTTCATCAAAACTCCGGTAATTGCTCCGGTAATTGTAATTCAGATTCTCTATCGTCTTGTACTTCTGCTTCAGAAATTCCCGGAAATATTTATCATCACTGGGACCATAGCAGCTTTCTTCATCCAGACCGTTTTCATCTCCCAGATTGTAAATCGCCGCACTGTACATCGGCAGATTCTGAATCCGGTGCTTGATCCCTTCCGCCCAGAGACGCTTCACTTCCGGACGGTAGAAACATTCATCCCCTTCCACCGCTTTCAGATCCTGACGGAATTTCGAGGGAAGGAAGAACCATTGCTGTTTCACCCCGCCGATCGGTGATTTCATAATCCCGATTCGAACCATGTACGGAACAAATTTCATGTTCAGCATCGCTGCAACACGGGCATTTTCCCCTTTGTTCGTGGGATGGGAAAGCATCAGATTCCAGCCGAAACGCTCAATCATCTGAGGCGCAAGAAGCTCTCCCATCACATCATTGACTCCATCCCAGCCGATCTGACGGTAATCTTCCAGAGAACGATCCGGGAAAAAGATCAGCCGATCCGTCACGTTCTTCAGTTTGTTATCCCGCCCCTTGAACGTCAAACGCAAATATCCGGCAAGAGTCGGCATATAATAATCTTTCAGAATAAAATCAACCTTTTTTGCTCCGGCAGGAACATTCACATCCTGACGGTGCCAGATCCGCCCGTAGGGGGAATCATAAAGTTCCACTGTCATGATCATGGGCTCTTTGGAAGGACGCTCGATTTCTGCGCTTCCGCTGACCGGCTTTTTCTTATCAGCAGAATCCGGCAGAGTGATTTTGACCTGTCCGACAGGGGAAGCCACCTTGAATTCTTCCACATGGAAAGATCCATTATCTCCGATCAGATCCTTATAATAGACTCCGCCGGGAAGGGGCTTTACTCCTGTTACATCTTTGTTCCAGGCATCACGGATCCGGACTTCCGGATTTCTGACTGCAAGATCGCGTCCGGCTGCATAACGGCAGAGCAATGCAAAAAATGCCGCCGAATTCTCATGCTGCGTCTTCCATTGATTGCTGTACGGAATCTTTGGAAGAATACTCCTTCCGACTATATTCTCCTGGACGCCCCAGGACACTGTGATAAATTTTCCTTTTCCCATCTGATATGCCTGAACCAAAGAACGGTTTCCGGGTTTGGAAAACGTTCTCAGTTCTTTCGGAAGATCAATGGGGTTCTCATAAAGTTTCCGGTATGGAAGTCTGCCGACTTTTCCGGATTTTACAACGATCAGGCTCTTTCCGTTTCTCACCGCATTGAGAATCTGGAACTGCGCCATCTTCGGCAGCTTGGTGAACTCAAACTGACCGATGATATAGACGTCGTATTCTCTGGAAAGAGTTTCGGAAAGTTCTTTTTCCTTTTCAAAAGCACTGGTCCCTTCATGGGTGCTTTCATACATATCCTCATGTGCAAAAATAAACCGTCCGTAAACCAGAAAATGGGAAGCATCCATATTCATCCGCTGAACAACTTCCACTGCATCCCGTGCGCCGGAACGCATCAGGATAAACAAAGGCTTGATCAGAGAGGAATCGTTTTTTTGCTGAAATTTGTAATGCGGTGTCACATATTCCCGGGATACTTTGTTCAAGTATGCACTGTCATGTTTTGCAAACAAGGGAAAGAATACCGCTGTTGCAAGCAGGATCGCTGATAATTTATTCATCATCTTACCTCTGTTTTCAGATTATAAGCCTTCAATGGTAGAATAAGTTGTTGCCGGTTTTGCTGCACGGACAAAGATCGTATTGATCCGTTTTGCCTGTGCTGTATCCGGATAAGATTCATAGCAGGGAACTTTCAATTTTCCGCGGCTTTCCGCATGACCATCCATGAAAGTGACATTTGCTCTCATGTTATGTTCAAAAGCGGTATTTCCTGTATTTGTATTTCCTTTGATATCAGCAAGAGCGGTTGCGGTTGCAGTCCAGGAACAGTGTCCATAATCTTCCACAAACATTGCTCCGCTGGAGGGCATCGTCATGTGAGTCAATTTCCGTCCGCCGATGGGATAGAGACTTGCTGTTCCATAACTTGTTCCATAAGCTCCGGCATCATTCATGCCATAAGTTGTTCCGCTCCAGCTTCTTCCGCCGGATTCCACTTTATACTTTTCTCTTACTTTCGGACAGGTACTCAGTTCTGTCATATCCCTTCCTACATAAGTTTCCAGTAATTTTCTCTGCCAATGATAATCAGCATTCCCTTTGGCATCACGCCAGGATCTGTGAACGCATGGAATCTTATCATCATAATCCTGAGCATAAAGCAAAGCTGCATGAGACATCTGCTTCAGATTTCCCATGCAATTATTGGCGATTCCCTTTTGTCTTGCATTGTTCAATGCAGGTAAAAGCATTCCAGCAAGAATCGCGATGATGGCGATTACTACCAGAAGTTCAATCAGCGTGAACGCTGATTGAGTGAAGATGTGAAGGTGTGAAGAGTTTGCCTGCGGCAAACGTGAAGTGCGCCCTGTCGGGCGTAAGGATGTGTAATTTTTTATTTTTGAAAAACAGTTCTGTTGTGCAGTAGTAACCAGCAATTCGATCAAGGTAAATGTTCTTTTCATGTTGATTCCCTTATTTTGAATTAAATTCTTTTTCCAACTCCACACCCCATTTGAAATCTCTTGTTTTGACTGCAAGAGTGTTCAAAGAAAGGGCAAGTTGTACGGATGGTTCAATGGTTTTCAGAACAGTTTCGTATTCTTTCTTCAATTTTTCATATTCTGCTGCAAATTTTTTCGGAAGATCCTTTACAGCAAGATCCGATTCGATCTGTTTTCTCTCCCGCCGGATCATTTCATTCAGAGAGATCTTCTTCATTCCGTTACCTTCATTGAGGATCACTTCCTGATCTGCCCCGATACACCAGGGCGGTGCTACTTTTCCGCTGAGCATCTTTGCAATTCCATCCAAATCTATTTTCTGATCCGCAGAAGCAAAGTAAAGATATCCGAAATTGGAAGTGGAACAGTAATTTCCGCCGGGGGAAGAAGTCGTTCCCGTGAATTTTCCGCCGCCCCAGGCATAACGGACATGACAATACATCCAGGTATCTCCGGGGACCGCTCTTTTATTGAACACGGACCAGGGGAAAAATGTTTCCAGATTCCAGCTGTTTTCTGTCACAAGAGTCTTCACTTCCCAGCCGTCAGCGGTCCAATCTTCCCGCAATACTGCTGAGTCGATCCGCCAGATATCGGAAACCGTATTGAGTGTATTCACCACAAATTTCCGCCAGCCGATTGCCTGTGCATCCGCATCAATATAAATTTCCGTACAGTCATCGGTCCAGAGAGAACCGTTATCTCTGTCTGTAACTGTCGCACGGATCTCTTTTACATTATCCACATAATGGATAATTCCCATATAAAGTCCCTGATCCGTATAGACGATCCGGATGGAATTTTTCAATTTTCCCGGGCCCGGATTCGGTTTGAAATATTCATAAGTCGATGTAAATTCCGGAACATCCTTCCAACAGGGATCATCCAATTTTCCATCAAGAACCGGTGCAGTTTTTGCAGGTCTTGCACAATAGAAAGAAACTTCTCTCATATTTGCCCGGAGCATCAGAACTGCACAAAACAGTGCTCCTGCAAGCAGGATTTTTCTTTTCATAAGTAGCCTTTCATGTTTTTGTTTCATCTGTAAATATATCACAGAAAAGTGATTTTGTCAACATGAAATGATGATAGTTTTTTCTTATGCAAGCAAAATATTGACCGCTTCCAGGATTTCCGCGGCGGTTTTATATGATTTTTCCAAAGGTTTCAATTCCTGTTCTTTGCCATGTCCGGTCAAAACAAGAACTCCCGCTTTGCATCCGGCAGAAAAACCTGATTCCAGATCGGAAACTTTATCTCCGATAATAAAAGATTCTTCACAATCAATATCAAGTTCTTTCTTTGCGGCAAGCAGAAGCCCCGGTTTCGGTTTCCTGCAATCGCAATCGATCGCATATTCCGGAACAGAACCTTTTTTATGATGCGGACAATAATACCATCCCGCAGGCAGCGGTGCTCCTGCATCGGTCAGGCATTTTTCAATATGTTTTTCCACTTTTGCAAGATCATCGCAGGTAAAATATCCCCGGGCAATCCCGGATTGATTGGAAACAACCACTATTTCATATCCGGCATTTTTGATTTTCCGGAACGCTTCCGGTGTTCCCGGACAAAGAACAACCTGTTCCGGAGAACTCAAATAATTGGCATCTTCAATGATCACACCGTCACGATCAAGAAAAAAGGCTTTTTTCATGTTTTATCTCCCAGAGTTATAATATTTGCCCCTTCGAATTCCTTTTCAACAGGCAATTCTGTAAACGCATAACAGATCTGTTCCGCTTTGGAAACTCTTCTCAGAAAAGCTTCTTTGGCGGGAACATCCAAATCGGAAAATGCATCGTCAACCAGTACCGTAAAACTTCCGAATTGTTCAGAAATGAGTTCCAGTTCAGCCAGTTTCATGGAAAGTGCAGAAATCCGGCACTGTCCCCGGGAACCGTAATTCCGCAGCATCTTTCCGGAAATCCCGATATCCAGTTCATCATGATGCGGTCCGATCCCCAGACTTCCCCGCAGCCGGTTCCGTTCAAAATTCGATTCCAGCTTCGAAAGAAAAAAATCCTTTTCCATCAGTTTCGGATCAAAATGATATTCCATCTGAAAACCGGAAAGTTCCGGACGGATCTCTTTCAGGATCTCTGAAGTTTTTGCGGATAGATCAGAGATCGCCTTTGCTCTTTTCGGCAGGATCACTGCCGCTTCTTCTGCAAGAACCGAGGCATAGGCGCGATATGCCAATTTATCCGGAACATTCTTTTTCAACAGCATATTATAATGTTTCAAAGCCGCCTGATACTGCTGGATGGAAACATAATAGACCGGATCCGTCATACAGAGAAACCGGTCAAGAAAACGTCTGCGGTATGCCGGGCCTTCCGTAATCAGATCCGAATCATCCGGAAGAAATGCAACGGTTTTGAAACAGCCTGCAAACTGGCTCGCTTTCCTGATCTGCTTTCCATCCATAAACAAAGAACGGACCTCAAAATCTGTGATCCGCAATGTGGTATCCCAGCCGCCGCGCAAAACAAGATCCAATTCCGCAGTATAACCAGGCGTCCCGATTTTCTTCAATTCGGAAAGAGAAAAGGTGCGGAAAGAACGGAGCGTGGAAAAAAGATAAATCGCTTCCAGAACAGAACTTTTTCCCGTTCCATTCTTCCCTGTAAACACAGAAACGACAGCAGAAAGATCAAATTCTGCTGTCTCAAAGTTTCTGAAATGATGCAGTCTGAGTTTTGAAAGCATCAGCTCTTGCGCATGGGCATGATAATATAAATGAATCCGTCTCCGCTGACCAATTCGATGGGGCTGAAGGAATCATTCATATTGAGAGTGACTTTTTCCACATCCAGGTGACGGAACGGATCTGCAAGGAACTGGGGATTGAAAGAAACGGAAACTTCTTCAAATCCATATTCAACGGGCATCACTTCGCGCCCTTCGCCAACATTGCTGTTCGCTTCAAACTTCAGCTGATTTTCTGCAAATGTCAGCTTGACATAAGAAGAAGAATCAGAAAGCGGAATGCTGACAATATCAAGAGCATCGCTGAATTCTTCGCAGGGGATCGTAACAGATTTTGAGAAATTCTGAGGGATCACTGCACGGTACTGAGGATAATTTCCTTCGATCAGTTTGGAAACGATTTCTGTATCGCCGATCTTGAAGGAAACGAGATTTTCTCCGATTTCAACGAGGATTTCGCCTTCTTTTTCCAGAATTCTCTTGGCTTCTGTTGCGGATTTCAGGGTAATGATCACATCCCCTTCCGTTCCTTCACAGGGTTCATCCAGAAGCTTTTCAGCAAGCGCAAGCCGTTTTCCATCGGTGGAAACGGTGGTCAGAACCCCTTCTTTGATGGAAACAAGGATTCCATGAAGAACCTTTCTGGAGTCATCAAGGCTGACAGCATAAGAGATTCTGTCGATCAATCTTGAGAAATCGGCCTGTTTGAGTTTGAATTTTCTGAGAGGAGCAAATTCCACAGCTTCGGGGAAATCTTTGGGATCCAGTCCGAGGAGTTTGAAATCTGCGGTTCCGCAGTTGATTTTGACATTGAACGTCTCATCGGATTCCATGATCACATCATCAGCTTTGAACTTGGAAACGAGTCCGAGCAGCCGTTTGGCAGGAACGGTTGTAATACCGGGTTCCTGAATATCAGCGGGCAGTTTTGTGGAAATTCTCAGTTCCAGATCTGTGGTTGTCATGTGGATGAAACCATCATTTGCTTCCATAACGATATTTGCAAGGACGGGGATCGTCGTTCTGGAGCCGATAATGTTGCAGACTCTCTGAAGACCTTTCAGGAGGACATCTCTTTTGACACTGATTTTCATAAGCTTTTCTCCTTTGCTCCTGGATTGTTGACATTTTTCCATGGAGCGGTTGTTATCATATTCTGTATTTTAAATATATTATACAGTAGTATGCAATGTTGAAAATGTCAATAACGTTTTCTTTTTTATTCAAAAAAAAACTTTAAATAATGTTCATAAAATGTTTTGACTTTGTCAGAAAACTGTGCTTTATTAATAAAAGACATTTACTGACAAAAGAGAGAACAATTCATAAACAGAGTTATCAACATGGAAAACACCAGAATTCAAGAATACGCCGGCGATCTTTTTCGCAGATATCCGGAGCTGCTCCCTGCTTCCGAAAGCATTTTCCAAGCGTACAGTATCATAGAAAATGCATTTTTCAAGTCAAAAATTTTATTTATTTGCGGAAATGGCGGCAGTGCAGCCGATGCAGAACACATTACAGGCGAACTTTCTAAAGGTTTTCTCCTGAAACGGGAACTTCCGGAAGAACTCAAAACAAAGATGAATGAACGCCTCGGAGAAAATATCAATGATATTACCGGAAAACTTCAAATGGGATTGAAAGCGATGGTTCTCAGTGCCCATCAGGCTCTTTCCACCGCTTTTACCAATGATGTGGATCCCATGCTCTGTTATGCTCAGCAGCTCTTTGCCATGGGATCCGAAGGAGATGTTCTCCTGGGAATTTCCACTTCCGGAAACGCTGAAAATATCCTGAACGCATTCAAAGTCGCAGGAGGTCTTGGAATCAAAAGGATCCTGCTCACCGGTGAAGGAAACGGAAAATGCGCCGCTTATGCTGATTGCGTGATCCATGCTCCCGCAAAAGAAACATTCCGGGTCCAGGAATATCATCTGCCCATTTATCATACGCTCTGTATGATGATCGAAGAAAGGTTTTTCGGAAAACATGAATGAGCTTCCTCAGCTGAAACATGTTGCCATGATCATGGATGGCAACGGAAGATGGGCAAAAAAACACGGTCTTCAGAGAGTGGAAGGTCATAAAAAAGGCGCGGAAACCGTCGAAAATCTTCTCTCTTATATTTATAAGTACGGTGTGAAATATCTCACATTGTATGCCTTCAGCACGGAAAACTGGAAGCGATCCGAAGAAGAAGTCAGCGCTCTGATGAATCTTCTTGCATTCTTTCTTCAGGAGAAAAAGGAGCTCATGCTGGAGAAAAAGATCCGTTTGCGTGTGACCGGCAGGATCGACGGTTTGCCGTCAGAAGTGGCGGATTCCATCTATCAGGTCATGGAGGAAACAGCAAAGGATTATGAATATACTTTGATCCTTGCATTGAATTACGGCGGACGCGCAGAGATCGTGGATGCCGCAAAAAAATTCGCAAAAGAGTGCATTTCCGGAAAAATTTCTCCGGATTCACTTGACGAATCAGCTTTTATGCAGTATCTTTATCTGCCGGATGTTCCCGATCCGGAACTTATGATCCGGACAAGCGGGGAATTGCGGCTGAGCAATTTCCTTTTGTGGGAACTCTCTTACTCTGAATTTTATGTGACAGATACTCTCTGGCCGGATTTCGGGGAAGAGGAATTCCGCAGAATTTTAGAAAATTTCAGTAAAAGAGACAGACGTTTCGGAGGTAGAAAGTAAAATGTTTTTCAAACGCTTATTCAGTACAGTGATCCTTCTTTTGATTTTTTCCTGCATTGTCTTTGGAGAAAAAATAACGGGGATTCAGCTCGTTTCACAAATAGCGTTTTTGGTATTCGGGGGATTTCTTTCCTTTTTTGTACCTTATGAAACCTGCAGAATGCTCGAAACAGGCGGGAAACCTGTCTTTACCAGATTAACTTCCGCTTTTATTTTCCTGGCTTTTCTGGGAGGATTCAACTTCTTCCGTTTTGAAGGAAAATCTGTGCTTCTTTATCTTCTTTTCTTCCTGTTCTTTGCCATTCCATGGATTTTTCTGCTGTTTATCATTGGAAAAGAAAAGGGATTGGAACGGATCCTGAACAGCTGCGGCGTGGGAGTTTTATTCATTCCGCCGTTTCTGTGTATAGAAGGAATTTATTTTCTTACAAGACCGGAGGTATTTCTGTTTTTCGTTCTCGGCACCAAGATCGGAGATATCGGTGCTTATGTGATCGGCACTTTGACAAATAAACTTCTTCCGGGCGGAAATCATAAGATGATCCCCTCCATCAGCCCCGGGAAATCCTGGGAAGGTGCAGCCGGGGGAATGTTGGCTTCCATTGCCTTTTCTGTCAGTCTGTTCGGATGGGCGTTTCCGAAATCGGAACATGTCATTTGGCTTCCGATCGTGCTGGGAATCATTCTGTTTATCTTCGGAGCAGCCGGAGATTTGGCAGAATCCTGCATCAAACGTGTTTGCGGAGTGAAAGATTCCGGTCATACACTTCCCGGTATCGGCGGAGTTTTTGATCTGGTTGATAGCCTGTTGCTGAACTCTTTAATTTTCATTATTTTCATTATAATATTCAGTAAGTTTATCTTATGAAAAATGTCGCATGACAAAGGAAACGCTGATTCGTTGAATTTTTTGAGGTGTTGAGCAAAAATTTTTGCAGGCGAGAGAATTTCATCTGAATCTTTTCGGAAACGGAGTTTACTTACAAGTCATAAAATTATTCCGATAACGGAAAATTTTGAAAGAATGACTTGAAAAAGTTTCCGGCAAGTGTTATATTACGGAAACCGGATTCCTATGTGGATCCTGAATATTTAAGGAGGAAAAAAAATGGCAGCTAAAGTTGATGAAGCAAAGTGCGCCGGATGCGAATCCTGCGTTGGTGCTTGCCCCGTTTCCGCTATCTCCATGGTTGATGGCGTTGCAAAGGTGAGCGAAGGTGATTGCATTGATTGCGGTGCATGCGTTGGTACATGCCCTGTCGAAGCAATTACTCAGTAATTGAGCGCATTTTGAAAACTTCTGATTTGCGGGAGTTTTCGGAGAGGAATAAAGCCGGGGCATGCCTCGGCTTTCCTTTTTTAGTGATTATAAACCCATTTGAATGAGGTTTTATTATGGAAATGTTAAGTGCAGAAGTTTCCGGATTTCTTGCTAATTCATCCATGATCCGGAAAATGTTTGAAGCCGGAGTGGAACTGAAGAAAAAATACGGTGCGGATAAGGTTTATGATTTCAGCCTGGGTAATCCTGATCTTCCTCCTCCGGCAGAAGTTAAAACCGCACTTCATGAAATTGCAGATAAAGCAGATCAGCCCTTTGCGCTGGGATATATGCCCAATGCAGGATATCCGGACGTCCGTGCCATTGTGGCAAATAAAGTTTCTGAAGAACAGGGCGTGAAAATCAGTGCTAATGAATTGATCATGTCCTGCGGAGCAGCCGGCGGTTTGAATGCTCTTTTCCGTGCGATCCTGACTCCCGGCTCTGAAGTGATCTGTCCTTCTCCTTATTTTGTGGAATACGGATTCTATACAGGAAATTTCGGCGGAAAACTGGTCCCCGTCAAATCAAAAGATTTTACTTTTGAACTGGATGTTCCGGCGATTGCCGCAGCGGTGAATGAAAAAACAAAAGCGGTGATCATCAACTCTCCCAACAATCCTACCGGACAGATTTATTCCGCAGAGGAGATCAAATCCCTTTGCGATGCGCTTCATGCGGCAGAGGAAAAATTCGGAACAAAGATCTGCCTGATCTCTGATGAGCCCTACCGTTTTCTGAACTTTGACAATGTGGAGATCCCGTCAGTCTTTTCTTATTATGACAACAGTGTTGTGATCGGTTCCTATTCCAAGAATCTTTCTCTTGCCGGGGAACGGATGGGATACATTGCGGTCAATCCGAAAATGTATGATCTGGAACGGTTTATGGCGGCGATTACTATGACCACCCGAATTCTGGGAACCGTTAATGCGCCCTGTATCGGTCAGCAGCTTCTGAGAACCTGTATCAATGCACAGGTGGATCTGGAAGTCTACCGTCAGCGCAGAGCATTGATGGCAAAGGTTCTGGAAGAAGCCGGTCTTGAATTTACTCTTCCGCGCGGAGCATTTTACTTCTTTGTCAAATCCCCCATTGCGGATGAAACAGAGTTTGTCAAAGAACTGGCGGAAGCTTGTATTCTTGCGGTTCCCGGAAGAGGGTTCGGCTGTCCGGGCTACATCCGTCTGACCTTCTGTGTCGGAGAAAAAGTGATTTCCGCATCTGCGGATGCGTTCAAAAAAGTTATGGCAAAATACAGATAACTGAGGAGAAAACAGAATGGATATCATTGCAAAAATGGAATCGATCCGGATTGTTCCGGTGCTGGTGCTGAACGATGTCAAAGAAGGATTGCAGGTTTGTGAACAGCTTTGCCGCTGCGGACTTCCTGCTGCTGAGATCACATTCCGTACTGCTGCTGCGGAAGAAGTGATCCGGGAAGTCTCCAAACAGTTTCCGGAAATGTTTATCGGAGCCGGAACCGTTCTGAATGTGAAAGACCTTCACAGAGCTTTCGATGCGGGTGCAAAATTTGCAGTTGCTCCCGGATTCAACCCCACTGTTGTCAAAGAAGCCTTTGCCAATGGTTTTACCTTTGCTCCCGGAGTCTGCACTCCCAGCGAATGTGAACAGGCAATGGAACTGGGATGCAAGTTCCTGAAGTTCTTCCCGGCGGAAGCAGCAGGCGGAATTCCGTTCCTGAAATCTCTGGCAGCTCCTTACAAACATCTCGGGATCCGTTTCATGCCCACAGGCGGAGTCAAACCCTCCAATGCGGCAGATTATCTTGCGATTCCGGAAATCGCATGTGTCGGCGGAACCTGGCTGAACAAGACAGATGACGATACCATCAAAGCAGCCGCTGAACTGGCAGCTCAATTCAAAAAATAAGGAGTCGTTCAATGATTATTGAAACAAGAAAACCTGAAGACTGCAAGTATGATATTCTCTCTCTCGGAGAGATCATGCTCCGTTTGGATCCCGGTGATTCCAGAGTTCATACCACCCGTGAATTCCGCGTGTGGGAAGGCGGCGGAGAATACAATGTAGCGCGTGGATTGCGCCGCTGTTTCGGCAAACGCGCAGGGGTCGTTACAGCCTTTGCAGATAACCCGGTCGGACGCCTGGTGGAAGATTTTATTCTTCAGGGCGGCGTTGATACTTCTCTGATCCGCTGGGTTTCCTATGACGGAATCGGAAGAAGTGTCCGCAACGGTTTGAACTTTGTGGAAAAAGGTTTCGGTGTCCGCGGTGCTCTCAGCTGTGCAGACCGTGGAAATACTGCTGTTTCCCAGCTCAAAAAAGGTGATATCGATTGGGATTACATCTTTGGGACTCTCGGTGTCCGCTGGTTCCATACAGGCGGAATCTTTGCTGCTCTTTCCGATACCACTCCGGAAGTCGCGATCGAAGCTCTCAAAACTGCTAAGAAATATGGCACCATCACAAGCTATGACCTGAACTACCGTCCTTCCCTCTGGAAAGGCATCGGCGGAATCGAACGCGCACGGGAAGTCAACTGCGAAATCGCAAAATATGTTGACGTCATGATCGGAAATGAAGAAGATTTCACCGCATGTCTCGGTCTGGAAGTTGCCGGTGCAGATAAAAATCTGACCGTTCTTCCCATTGACGGATTCAAGAACATGATCAAGACAGCTGTTGCAAAGTATCCCAACTTCAAAGCAGTTGCAACAACCCTCAGAACCGTCAAGACCGCTACGGTCAATGACTGGAGTGCAATTCTCTGGTTCAACGGAGAGTTCTACAAAGCGATCCAGCGCGACGGTCTGGAAATCTATGACCGTGTCGGCGGCGGAGACAGCTTTGCTTCCGGTTTGATCTACGGACTCATGGAAAAGGATGATCCGGAAGTTGCAGTCAACTTCGGAGCTGCTCATGGTGCATTGGCAATGACCACTCCCGGCGATACCAGTATGGCAACCCTGAAAGAGGTTGAAAAGCTGGTCGGCGGCGGAAGTGCACGCGTTGACCGCTGAGCAAATCATTTGCTTTCCTTCAGGACTGTTCGCAAGAGCAGTCCTTTTTTTTGCAAAGAAAAACCCCGGAAGGAGCGAACTCCGCCGGGGTTTGAATCATTCTGTTGAAAAGATTATTCTGTCTTTTCTTTTGCCTTTTCAAAGAGTTCCAGAACATCACTTCCGGGAGCTTTGGTAAGCTGGGAAACAAAGTATGCTGCGGCAAGACCGGCAATAAAACCGGGAACGATTTCATAAATTCCGGTAAGAGAACTGAGTTTCCAATACCAGAGAATATCCACAGCGAAACCGACAATGATACCGGCGAGAGCACCATTGTAGTTGAGGCGTTTCCAGAAAAGCGCAAGCAGGATCACAGGACCGAATGCCGCACCGAATGCACCCCATGCGCAGGAAACCAAAGCCATGATTCCACCGCATTTCGGATTGGAAGCAATCAGAAATGCCACTACTGAGATGATGACGATGATGATTCTTCCTGCCCACATCATTTCTTTATCCGTTGCATTTTTCCGGAAGAAGGGTTTGTAGATATCGGAAACAAATGCAGAAGAAGATGCCAGCAGCTGAGAGTCAGCAGTACTCATAGATGCTGCAAGAATTGCGGAAAGAAGAATTCCGGCAAGGAAAATGCAGAGAATGACCATTCCGGTGTTGTTTCCGATCCATTCAAAGACATCCCGGATCATGTTAACAAAGACAAGGTCCTGAGTTTCGGCTTTTTCCAGTGCTTCTCCGAAGAAGCTGCGTCCGAGCAATCCGACCAGAGAAGCGGCACCGAGGATAATAAAGATCCAGATACAGCCGATGATCTTGGATTTCTTCATTTCTTTTTCGTTTCTGACGGAGAAATAACGGATCAGAATGTGGGGCATACCGAAATAACCGAGTCCCCATCCGAGACCGGAAATAATATCTGCCCAGCTCTTGGAATCCGGTTCTCCGCTGGAATATACGTTGTAGAAGTGTTCCGGAAGTTCGCCTGCAGGTGCAGCCCAGCCGGAAGATTTCATCATGGCAACTGCGAGGATCGGAGCAAGCATCAGCGCACCGAGCATGATCAATCCCTGGAAGAAGTCTGTCCAGCAGACAGCATTATATCCGCCCAGGAAGGTATAAACAGCGATCACAACCGTAGCAATGATCATTGCGATCTTGGGATCCATTCCGAGAACGGTGTTGAAGAGGGTTCCGCATGCAGAAATACTGGATGCGGCATAGATGCAGTAAGCAACCATGAACACCACTGCAGAAGCAAGCAGAATCCCTTTCCGGTCGGTTTTGAACCGGCGGGTCAGGAACTGCGGAACGGTGATCGCATCATCCGCCGCAATGGAGAACCGGCGCAGTTTTGGTGCAACGACGGTCCAGGCAAGAAATGTTCCGATGAACAGACCGACTGCAATCCAGACCTGTCCGATACCGGAAAGATAGATCGCTCCGGGAAGTCCCATGAGCACCCATGCACTCATATCGGAGGCACCGGCTGAAAAAGCGGACACCCAGCCGTTCATGTTTCTGTCGCCGAGGAAGTAAGTTTTTTCGCCTCCTCCAGCCTTTCTTGCTTTGAAATAGAAGATGATACCAATGGCGAGCAGCACCGCAAAATAAAGAAGCAGCGCAACCAGTTCGGGGGTTTTCATTTGCATGTTTTTCTCCGTAAGTTGTTTATTTCCTGAAAAAATATAAATCTTAATATACAGTCTTTTTCTGATTTTTCAAATTTCAAGTTTGATTATTCTCGCTTTTGAGGTATATTTCAGTGTATTTTTATCTCTGGAAAGGTCTTTTTTTTATGGAAGCTCAGATTCTTGCATCTCTCAAACAATGGTTCGGCTATGATTCTTTTCTGGATCATCAGCTTCCGGTGGTGAAATCTGTCCTCTCCGGAAAGGATCTTTGTGTGGTCATGCCCACCGGCGCAGGAAAATCTCTCTGTTACCAGCTACCCCTCCTCATGAAAAAACGGTACAGCATTATCGTTTCTCCCTTGATCTCGCTCATGAAAGATCAGGTGGATGCTTTGCTGGAACGGAATATCCCGGCAGCGTTTATCAACACCACCGTTCCGCCGGCAGCACAATATGCCATCCTCCGGGAGGTGGAACAGGGAAACTTGAAATTACTGTATGTTGCCCCCGAACGGTTTCAGGCTCTGGGATTCCGGGAATTTGTCCGCGAAAATCCTCCGGAAGCATTGATCGTTGACGAAGCGCACTGTATCAGCCAGTGGGGACACGATTTCCGTCCCTCTTATATGTACTTGGGCGCTGTCGCAGGAGAAATGGGGATCCCTCAGATCTGCGCATTTACTGCAACCGCAACAAAAACGGTCCAGAAGGATATCGTTCAACAGCTGCAGCGCCCCCAAATGGAAATGATCGTCGCAGGATTCAAACGTCCCAATCTTTCCTTTTCGGTGATCGAAGCTCATGATAACGCATCCAAAGATCATGCCCTTGCCCGGATGCTGGATAAAAAAGTGCCTACGATCATTTATGCCTCCACCAGAAAAGCCGTGGAAGCCCTTCAGGAATCCTTCGGATGTATCGCCTACCACGGCGGCATGTCCGACCGGGAACGGACTCTCGCTCAGGAACAGTTCATGTCCGAACCGGCTCCCATCCTTGCAGCAACCAATGCCTTCGGAATGGGGATCGACCGCTCCGATGTCAGGCGCGTTATACATTATAATATCCCCGGTTCCATCGAAGCTTATTATCAGGAAGCCGGACGTGCCGGAAGAGATGGAGAACCCGCAGATTGTGTGCTCCTCTTCGGAAACAGAGATAAATTCATCCAGCAGTTCCTTATCGATATGAACAATCCCGAACCGGAACTGGTTCATTCCCTCTATCTTTATTTGCAGGCTCAATGGAAAAAAAGCGGCGGACTTCCGCTGGAATTGACTCAGGCGGAAATCGCAGAGCAGATCCCGGGCGCAAAATCAGAATCCCAGATCAGTGCCGCTTTCGTCATCCTTGAAGAACATGGCTATGTTTCCCGTTCCTATTCCCGCGAAAGCACATTCCGGTTCCGGATCGCTGGTGATATGAAAACGCTGGAAGCTGAAAACGCCCCGGAAAAAACTCAGCGGGCAAGATTTCTGCACCGTGTCATTCAGAATTACGGCGCAGCTGCCGCGAAGATGAAAAAGTATTCCATGCAGGAACTCGCAGAACTTTGTGCCTTGCCGCCCGAAAATATCAAACGGATCCTTTCTGCTCTCAACGGGATTTCTCTGGAAATGGAAAAAGATAATTTCCGGGGAGCTGTCACAACCCTGCTCAAGCCCGAAGAGAAAAAACTGCAAATCGATTTCCGGAAGTATGAACAGAAACGGGAACTGGAAATGAACCGCCTCGAAGATATGTTCTCCTATGCAAGAGCAAAAGGATGCAGGCAGGGATATCTCATCTCCTATTTCGGAGAAAATTCCGAGGATTGGGAGTGCGGCGTTTGCGATCAGTGCACCGATACCAATCATTCTGCTGACCGGGAACTCGATCCGGCGGAACTGGCAACCGTGCATACCATCCTCTCCTCCGTCAGAATCTTTAACGGAAGAATCGGAAGGGGAAGACTCAGCCAGATCCTTGCCGGAATGATGAACTCCGATACCGTCAACTCCAGATATACTGACAGCGTTTGTTTCGGAATCCTCAAACCCATGAAACAGAACCTGATCATGCAGTATCTCCGGGAATTGGAGGAAAAAGGATTCCTGGAACGGTGCGGAAACCCGGAATATCCATGCCTCGGTCTCTCTCACGAAGGACGGATCCAGATCGAGACCAGAAGCAAAATCCGTTTGAATCTGCCTCTTCCGAAGAAAAAAGCTCCAGCCATCAAAATCTCTCTGACTCCGCCCGCCGCTGACTCCGATCAGGAACTATTGGCTCATTTGAAAGCTTTGCGGGCAAAACTTGCAGCAAAACGCGGCGTCCCTTCCTATGTCGTCTTTGGCGACAAAACATTATTGGAATTTGCCTCCCGGAAACCACAAACCACCGCAGAAGCTGAAGGGATCCCCGGAATCGGACCGGCAAAAATGGCAACCTATGTGCCTGTCTTTGTGAAGGAAATCAAGGCTTTTCTGGAAGAAAAACAGTAAAAAACGGAGAATAACCATGCGTCTTGATAAATATCTCTCAGAATCAACCTCTTACAGCCGGAAGGAAATCAAACTCCTCGCCGCAAAAGGTAATATTTCTGTCAATGGAAAAATCATCAGAAAATCTGATTTCTCCGTCTCTGAAAACGACCTCATCCAAGTCAACGGCGAAAAAATCGCTTACCGGAAATTCATCTATCTCATGATGAATAAACCCGCCGGTTATCTCAGCGCAACATGGGATGCTAAAGATCCCGTCGTGATCGAACTCCTCCCCGATGAGTTCAAACATTATGAACCTTTCCCCGCAGGAAGACTGGATAAGGACACCGAAGGTTTGCTCCTTCTGACCAATGACGGACAATTTGATCATGCCGTCACTTCTCCCCGGAAAAATGTGTTCAAACGTTATTTCGCACGATTGGATCAACCAGCTCAGCAGGAGGATATTCAGGCTTTTCAGGCAGGAATGGATCTGGGCGATTTCGTTGCAAAACCCGCAAAATTGGAATTGACGGATCAGCCGTGCGAAGTTTATGTGGAAGTTTCAGAAGGAAAATTTCATCAAGTCAAACGAATGTGTGAAAAAGTCGGTAAAAAAGTGGTTTATCTCAAACGGATTTCCATCGGTGAGTTAAGTTTGGATTCTGCTCTTGCCTCGGGAGAAGTCCGGGAATTATCTCCCGCAGAACTCGCTCTCTTCGGATTCCTGCAAGACAAAAAATAATTTCTCCTCAAACCGTTCCATCTGCCCGGCATTTTAAACAAAAAAATGGCGGATATTTCTACCCGCCATCATAAGTCTTATAAAATTTATTAAGACAAATTACCGAATCAGAGGACCAACCTGCTCGTCTTCATCTGTTCCAGCTGCTGTCCATGTGGTATCGACACCATTAGCAACTTGTTTCCAGTTAGCAGCCTGGATCCAGTTCTTGGAGGATGTACCGGTGGAACCTGCAACGTGACCATCACCGAAGAGGATGTTACCATACATGGTGTGGTTGAGGGTGGAGGTGCTGACATAACCGTCAGCCATGATACCGGAGTCTGCACCAGCGGTAGCATCAAGACCGGGGATGTAAGCATAGGAGACATGACCTGCGAGACCATCAGTTCCGATAATTTCTGCCCAAGTTGAGCTCTTGGAACCGGTAGATGTTGTGGAAGAGGGGCAAACATAGACTTTGTAGTCGGTCAGTTCTTTGGATTCGATCAGAAGAGCCAGAGCACTGGTACCGCCGGAGTAGCCTTCGCCATCATTGGAACCGGTTTTGTACATAGGTCTGAGGTTTTCGCCAGCGGAGGTATAGTTAGCGAATGCCTGACCGAACTGTTTGAGGTTACCGGTACAATTGACGCGGCGTGCTTTTTCACGGGCAGAGTTCAAAGCGGGAAGAAGCATACCAGCGAGGATCGCGATAATCGCGATGACGACCCTCAAAACATCAATACAACAAAAAATGGCGGATATTTCTACCCGCCATCATAAGTCTTATAAAACTTATTAAGACAAATTACTGAATCTTAACACCGATCTGATCTGTCAGAGAAGTTTTCGGAGTATACCAGTCAGCATGAACACCTTTCTGTGTGGTCTTACTGTTCCAGTTAGCTTTGGAGATCCAGTATACAGAGGAGGTTCCAGTAACACCGCTGGCGTGACCATCCAAGAAGAGAATGTTACCATACATGGTATGGTTGACCGTCTTTGCATCGACATAACCGTCTGCCATAATACCGGAATCGGAAGCTGCACTACAGGAATCACTGACACCGGGGATGTAAGCATAGGAAACATGACCAGGAAGACCATCAGTTCCGGTAATTTCTGTCCAGTTAGCACTCTTTGTTCCAGCAGATGTGGTAGAAGAGGGGCAAATATAGACTTTGTAATCAGCAAGCAAACCACTTTCAATCAAAATGGCAAGAGCACTGGTTCCATTGGAGTAGGCAGCATCATCCCCCTTGAAGACGGGCAATGGTGTATTGTCACTACCAATGGTGTACTGGGCGAATGCCTTACCAAACTGATTAAGGTTTGCTGTGCAGCTGATTCGGCGTGCTTTTTCACGGGCAGAGTTCAAAGCGGGAAGAAGCATACCAGCGAGGATCGCGATAATCGCGATGACGAC
>JAFTIQ010000074.1 GCA_017456805.1 Lentisphaeria bacterium | reverse complement strand
AGATTTCAAGCAAAAACTTGAAGAATACATTTGCTATTTCAACAATGAGAGAGTATCTTTAACATTAAAAGGAATGAGTCCGGTACAATACCGAACCCATTCCACGTAATTTTAACCGTCCAAATTTTTGGGGTCACTTCATTTCCGGCTGCAGCTTATTTTTTGAATTCCGGTTAAACCATTTTTTCAGGTCTGACGGCTTTATCGAATTCTTCATCTGTGAGGAATCCGAGTTTTACACATGCCTCTTTCAAGGTAAGGTTTTCTTTATGAGCTGTTTTTGCGATCTTCGCTGCATTGTCATAGCCGATGACGGGGCTGAGAGCGGTGACCAGCATCAATGATTTGGAGAGCAGTTCAGCGATTCTTGCTTCATCTGCTTTCAATCCGGAGAGGGCATATTTCAGGAATGATTTTGAAGCATCGGTGAGCAGACGGATCTCTTCCAGAAGGTCATAGATCATGACAGGTTTGAAGACGTTCAGCTCAAAATTACCCTGAGTACCAGCCATAGCAACGGCAGTATCGAGTCCGATGATCTGAACACAAACCATTGTCATTGCTTCACACTGAGTTGGATTGACTTTTCCGGGCATGATGGAAGAACCGGGTTCGTTTTCCGGGAGGATCAGCTCTCCGAGTCCGCAGCGGGGGCCGGAAGCCAGCCAGCGGATATCGTTGGCGATTTTCATCATGGCGCATGCGGCGGTGCGGACGGCTCCGGATGCGGCAACGATGGCGTCATGGGCTGCAAGAACGGCGAATTTATTGGGGGCACTGCGGAAGGGCAGGCGGGTATATTCTGCGATTTTTTCAGCTGCGGCTTCGGCGAATCCGGCGGGCGCGTTCAGTCCGGTTCCGACGGCTGTGCCGCCCAGAGCCAGATCATAGAGTTCGGGGAGGACTGCCTCGATCCGTGCGATTGCGGCTTCCAGCTGAGCGGCATATCCGGAAAATTCCTGACCGAGGGTCAGGGGAACGGCATCCTGAAGGTGGGTTCTTCCGGTTTTGACGATATGTTTGAACTCTTCCTGTTTTTTCAGAAGTCCGGCGTGAAAATCTTTCAATGCGGGGAGAAGTTTTTCCTTGAGTTCCTGAGCTGCGGCGATATGCATTGCGGCAGGGAAGGTGTCATTGGAAGATTGGGACATATTGACGTGATCGTTGGGATGGACCGGTTTTTTTGTTCCCTTTTCGAATCCGAGGATTTCGTTTGCCCGGTTGGAGATCACTTCATTGACGTTCATATTGCTCTGCGTTCCGCTTCCGGTCATCCAGACTTTCAGGGGGAACTGGGTGTCATAATCGCCGTTGAGGATTTCGTCGCAAGCTGCGATCATGGCATTGGAAAGGTTTTTTTCCAGTTTCCCGGATGCGGTATTGACAGCCGCGGCAGCCTTTTTGATCAGGACGAGTCCGCGGACGACTTCAATGGGGATCAGTTCATTTCCGATATTGAAATGAATGATGGAGCGCTGGGTTTGAGCACCCCAGTATTTTTCAGCGGGGACTTCCAGAGGTCCCATGCTGTCGGTTTCGATTCTGAAAGACATGATATTATCCTTATATTAGTGCAGTTTCAAGGTTGCGAGCCCGAGAATCGCACAGATCCCGGCGATGATCCAGAATCTGGTAACGATCTGCGTTTCCGTCCAGCCCTTCCGTTCAAAATGATGGTGGATGGGGGCGCAGAGGAAAATCCTTTTCCCGGTCCGTTTGAAGTAAAAGACCTGGATCAGAACAGATGCCGCTTCCATGACAAAGACGAATCCGATGATCAGGAGCAGAAGCTGCTGTCCCATGAGGATCGCGATCAAACCGATGACTCCGCCCAGCGGAAGGCTTCCGGTATCACCCATAAAGACAGATGCCGGTTTGCAGTTGAACCAGAGGAAGCCGATACAGGCTCCGGCAATGGCGCAGGCAAAAACACTGACTTCGCTTGCGCTGGGAACCAGAGGGATTGCGAGGTATTTTGCAAAGACGGCGTGGCTGCACATATAAGCGAAGACTGCGAGGGCGAGGGAACAGAACGTGAGACAGCCGGCTGCGAGCCCATCTTTTCCATCAGTCAGGTTGACTGCGTTGGAGGTGGCTGTAACAACAAGCCCGTTGAACAGCAGCATGATCCCGACAAAAAGAGTTGTCCATGCGATTCCCAGAGACAGAAGCGGTGCTTCCGAGAAGGGGGTCATCAGATAAACCTGTGCGGCATCCGGATCGGTAAGCGCGATGACGGGATCTTTGCAGAAGGGGATGTAAAGCTGCATTGTAACAGCTTCCGGGGTTTTGTAAAGAAGGTATGCTGCAGAGAGCGCAATACCGAACTGTACAAGCATTTTTACTTTTCCGGAGATTCCGTCTCTGATATCCCGCTTGTACCGGATCTTGATGAAGTCATCCATAAAGCCGAGGACACAGAGCGAGCAGAGGACGCAAAGGAAGATGATGAGCATCCGGTTCATGATTCCCCAGAGCAGGGTGGAGATCAGAATGGAAACAACGATCAGCAAACCGCCCATTGTAGGGGTCTTTTTCTTCAGGGCTTCATCTTCCTGTTCATCCAGAAGATTTTCATACCGCCAGTTGGCGATACAGAATTTCTTCAGGAGACCGATGACCGGTTTTCCGAAGATCAGGATGATCAACATTGCTGTGAACAAGGCTCCGCCCGCCCGGAATGTAACATATTCAAACAGGCGGAACGGTCCGAAAACACTGCGCAGGCTTTCCAGATAGTACAACATAATGCATCAACTCCGGCAAACGATCAGGAGCATTTCCCGTAGCCGCAGCTCAGACACTTCATACAGTTTTCCTGCATGACAAGTTTCTTTTCATTGCACTGAGGGCAGATCAGCATATTGTTTTCTTTCTGGGAGGAATCTTTCTTTTCTGCGGGGGCAGGAGCTGCATGAGCAGGTTTCTGTCCGTGGATGATTCCGATCTTGGCAAGGTGCCGTTCAATGGTGCGTCCGATATCAGCCGCAAGACTGGGGATGTAAGTACCTTCGCTGAAATATCCGCCATTGGGGTCATAGATGCTCTTCAATTCTTCCACAAGGAAGATAGGAGCGGGGTCATGACGGAACACAGCGGAGATCAGGCGGGTCATTGCAACGATCCAGCTGAAATACTGAAGGTTCTTGGTGTTGATGAACACTTCGTAGGGATGGCGGCGGCCGTCTTCTTCCACAACGTCGTTGATGGTGACGTAGAGTGCGTCAGCGGCAAGCGGAGTTTTGATCTTGTAGGTCGTACCTTCCAGTTCTTTGGGACGGCGCATGGGGGTGGGCCGGACAATGACAGTTTCCACTTTCTGGACTTCTGCCGGCTTTTCTTCTTTCTTCTCTTCTTTCTTTTCGTCCTTTTTCACGAGAACGCCGGAGAAGAATTCGGAAGGACGGAAGGTGGTGCATCCTTTGAGACCTTTTTCCGCAGCCTTCATATAGATCTGCTTGAAGTCTTCATAGGGATAATCGGCAGGAATGTTGATGGTTTTGGAAATGGAACTGTCAACAAATTCCTGGAGGGCAGCCTGGATATTGAGGTGTTCATCTGCAGAGACAGCGGAGCTTTCCACGAAGTAATCCGGCAAAGTTTCATGATCTTTGAATTTGCGGATGTACTCAGCATAGGCGTAGTCAGCCACATCAAATTCGGAAATGCCGTCTGCATCTGTACCGTTCCGGACTTTCCGGGTGTAGCTGAATGCGAAGACCGGTTCCAGTCCGCTGGAGACGTTTCCTGCGAGGAGACTGATGGTTCCGGTGGGTGCGATACTGGTAAGGTGAGAGTTGCGGAGACCATATTTCCGGATATCTTCGCGGATATCTTCGGGCAGAGTTTTAATGAAATTGCCTTCGCAATATTTTTCTGCGTCGAACATTTTGAACACGCCTTTTTCTTTTCCGAGCTCAATGCTGGAACGGTAAGCAGCGTGTGTGATCGTCCGCATGATTTTCCGGGCGAGTTCGATGGATTCATCGGAGCCGTAGCGGATCTTCAGGAAGAGGAACATGTCGGCAAGACCGGTGATACCGATTCCCATACGGCGCTTTGACATAGCTTCCTTCTTCTGGGCTTCCAGCGGATAACGGCTGATATCGATCACGTTGTCCAGCAGACGGACTGCGGTGGTAACGACTTCTTTGAGAAGGTCGAAATCAACTTCAGCGTTATCTTCAAAGGGATTTTTCACGAAACGGGTCAGGTTGACGGATCCGAGGAGACAAGCTCCGTAGGGCGGAAGGGGCTGTTCTCCGCAGGGGTTGGTTGCGCGGATATCTTCGCAATACCAGAGGTTGTTCATCCGGTTGATCCGGTCAAAAAGAATGAATCCGGGTTCTGCGAAGTTGTAGGTGGACTTCATGATCAGTTCCCACAGATCCTGAGCCTTGATCGTCTTGTAAACTTTGCCGTCAAATTTCAGCTGCCAGTCAGCACCTTCCCGGACTGCTTTCAGGAAGTCATCGGAGATTGCAACAGAAAGGTTGAACATCTGAAGCTGGGCATTTTCCCGTTTTGCGGTAATGAATTCTTCGATATCGGGATGGTCGCAGCGCATGATCCCCATCTGAGCTCCCCGGCGCTGTCCGGCACTCATGATGGTACGGCATGTGGAATCGAGAACCTGCATGAAGCTGAGGGGGCCGGAAGCTGCGGCTTCGCATCCCTTGATGGAATTGCCTTTGGGACGGATGGTAGAGAAGTCGAATCCGACACCTCCGCCCTGTTTCTGAGTGAGAGCAGACTCTTTGACTGTTTCAAAGATCCCTTCGATGGAATCCGGAATTTTGTTCATAACGAAACAGTTGAACATCGTAACTTCAGAACGGGAGGTACCGGCGTTTGCAATAATTCTGCCGCCGGGAAGGAATTTATAATCCTTCATCGCTTCATAGAATTTTTCTTCCCAGTAAGTTTTGTTAGCTTCTTTGGAAGCCGCTGCTTTAGCTACGCGGCGGAAGCTGTCATCGGGGGTGATATCTGCCGGAATTTCTGCCGAGCCATGATATTTGTATTTCCTGTTCCAAATCTCACCCGCAATGTCGTAAATCTGACGTTCGCCCATTTCGCCTTTCCTTCGGTTTAAAAGTTTTGATATGAAAAAAAATTTTATTGCTTCATGTCCGTCAATATAAGTCTTATTCTCCGGAAAAGCAAGGAGGTTTTTGAAAAAAAATCGGACTCTTTTTTTAACATTTTTCAGAAAAGGGGCTTGACAGCTTGGGTTTTGAATTCAGAACAAAAAAAAATCCCCCAAAGATATATCTTTGAGGGATAAAAATTTCCGGAAAAGATCAGGCGTTCTGTCTTTCTGCCCGCTTTTTCGCATAGTAGTTGTCGATTCTCTTGCCGACGTCTTCATAACCAACGTTGACAGAGTAGATATCCTTGAAGCAGGCGAGCGCTTTGTCGGATTCGCCGATCAGGTCGTATGTAATCCCGAGATGGTAAACGGTTTCCATCTTGAGATCGTCCATTGCAGGCATTTCCTTGACCGCTTTTTCCAACTGTTCCACAGCCATGTCATACTGTTCCTTCGCAGCAAAGCAGCGTCCGAGATATGCAATTGCCGCCAGACGTTTGTGGGGGTTCTTCTGAGCGAGCTGGAACTGTTCCAGAGCCTTTTCCACATTGCCGAGATCCCAGTACACAATAGCAGCTTCATAACGGATAAGCGTATCGTTGGGATAGGTGCGGATACGGTCTTCTGCGCGTTCCAGACGGTAGGCATTGATTTCTGCTTCGGCGGCATCGATATCTTCCTGTGCGGCACCGGCTGCCTTCATCTGTTCGATATTCTGTTTCTTCAGCTGAATGGTACAGAATTCAATTGCTTTATCGATGTTCGGGTCAAGGGTTCCCAAACGTTCCACGATCCAGTTGTAGGTGTCGATCGTCTTCTGATATTCAGAAACACGCTGATAAAATTCAGCAAGTTTGCGGCGGTTATCAATAGAGGTATCTCCGTTGGCAATCAAACCTTCGTAATATTCGATCATCTTGCGGATATCTTCTTCCGAACGGACGATTCTGTCGTCACGGAGCAGATCAGAGGTTGCATCAGATTTCTTATACATTCCGCCGCGGTCATTTCCTTTGGCGTTGTTCTTATTCTGTTCCATGGATGCCAATGCCGCTGCTGCACGGAGATTTGCCTGAGCTTCCAGAGAATCCGGATGTTTTGCCGCGATCATCTGACGGATCCGGAGAACCTTGGATCCTTCGCCGTTTGACTCATAAACTTCTGCCAGCATTTTCATATTGGCTTCGTTCTGATCATCCATTTCCACGATTCCTTCCAGACCTTCCATCTGGATAAAGGGCGCTTCACATGCTTTTCCTGCATCCACAAGGAGCATCAGAGGGCCGCGGGCGAGGAAATTCATTGCGAGAGCTTCTTCTGCAAAAGCAAGAGCCTGTTCGGGATTTTTCTTCAGACAGGAGCGGCCCTTGATGACCCAGGGGAGCTGTTTGAAGCTTGCGAGGATTTTTGCGATTGCGCTCAAACTGCCGGAATATCTGCGTTCTGCATCACGAAGCATTGTCCGTGCTTCCATAAAACCGGGTTCTTTCTGAACAACGCTTTTCAAAAGTTCGATAGCATATTCAACACTGTTTTTTGCAAATACGGATGCCGCTTTCTGATACACATTACGGGCACCGGCAGAAACTTCCGCCACTGTTTTCTTTTCAATTGCCATATCTGATTCTCCTGTTATGGCTTTTTTTTTTACACAATAAATCACCATAACTATATCATAAATATAAAGGAAATCAAGTGATCTCTTGCAGAAAATACATTTTTTCTTTGATTTCCTGCGTATGATATCTTATTCTATGCTTATATTTTTTCTGTTTTCTGAAAAGCCCTCCAGAAAAATGGAACGGAAAACACGATGGATCTCAAGAACAGAGGTCCCGGTAAAGTTTTTTTATACAACACAGAGATACGGCTTTGAAATTTTCAAAAAGAATGCTATATTCACCACGTCGTTTAAGAAGAAAGAGTCAGTATGGTTACATTATCGGAATTTGCAGAAGAACATGATCCGGAAACATTGGAGGATCAGCAGAATCTGGAAGAAGAGATTCAGGCATCCGCTCCGCCGAAAGGTTCTATGCCGCATTGTACCGCTGAAACGGAATTTTTCTTTTCGGAAGAAAGCCCTCTCAAGAAAGCCGCGGAGCATGGCGGCAGACCCTATGAGCAGCGTCCGCAGCAGACAGAAATGGCGGTGGAAATTGCCAAATCTTTTGAGGCTGGCGAGAATCTTTGTGTGGAAGCTCCTACGGGGATCGGAAAAAGTTTTGCCTACCTGGTCCCCGCGATCCACATGGCTCTTTCCTGTCATAAACCCGTGATCATTACGACAGAAACCATCAATTTGCAGGAACAGCTTGTTTATAAGGATCTTCCGCTGCTTCATAAACTGATGGGAAAAGAGTTTACCTATGTTCTGGCAAAAGGGCGGGCGCATTATCTTTGCCGTCGCCGGCTCAATATGGCAATGGGCGGCGGCCGCGACAGCTTTTATGTGCCCCAGGGGCAGGGCGAAGATTTGATGAAAATCGCTCATTGGGCAGAAAAAACCGAAGACGGTTCCCGGTTCGATCTGAATTTTCACGTCTCCAATGAATTATGGTCAGCCGTCTGTTCCGAGGCAGGAAATTGCCGGGGGCCCGCCTGTAAGATGTTCCGCCGCTGCTTTTACTGGAATGCCCGGAAATCATGGGATAAAGCGGATATCGTGGTGGCAAATCATGCTCTTTTCTTTGTCGATTTGAAAATGCGGGCTCTGGAAGAACTGGAAAATACCCCGCTGCCCAATTATTGCGCAGTCGTTTTCGATGAAGCGCATACACTGGAAGATTCTGCGGCAAATCATCTGGGGCACTCTGTGACCTCCGGCGGGGTCCGTCATTTCCTGAATCGGCTTTTCAATCCATCCAGCGGGAAGGGCTTGCTTACGAAACCCGGCGAAAGTGCAATGGCGATCCGCGCTTCCGTTGCCAATACCATGGATGCCGCAGAGAAATTTTTTGAAACCTATTATGATCTGGTTTCCGATACCAAAGAAAATACATTCCGTATTCTGAAGGCGAATAAATATCCGGATCCTCTTTCTCCCGCTCTGGCAGGACTTTCGGAAAAATTGAAAGATTTTATTGCAGATCAGGATGATACGGATTACCGGATGGAGCTTTCCTCCATGCTTGACCGCTGCGAGATCCTGCGTTCCGAAATCGAAGGATTCGTCAGAATGGAATATGAAAATCATGTGTACTGGACCGAGGGGCGTCAGCCTGCCGGGCTGGCGTCCACGCCTGCAACCGAACTTGCGGCGGCTCCCCTTGATATTCCGTCCATTCTCCGGCGAACCCTGTTTTCAACCGGAAAACCGGTGATCCTGACCAGTGCGACTCTTGCCGTGAACGGTTCGCTGGATTATTATTTCCGCCGGACCGGATTCAGCAAGGGCAGCGGTTTCGTGCTGGATACTCCCTTTCAATATGAAAAGCAGGTGAAACTGTTTTTGCCCCATAAAGAGATGCCTCAGCCCAATGAAGATAACTTCATTCAGGAGGCTTGTCACAGGATCTATCATTTTCTGAAATTTACTCAGGGCAGGGCGTTTGTTTTATTTACCAGTTTCAATATGCTGAAATTCTGTGCCGATGCTCTGATGAACCGGATCAACTCTCTCGGGATCAAAATGCTTGTTCATGGAGAATCTGTTTCCAGAACAGCGATGCTGGATGAATTCAAAAATGCGCAGCCGGCAGTGATTTTCGGAGCCTCCAGTTTCTGGACCGGCGTGGATGTGCCGGGGGAGGCTCTTTCCAATGTGATCATTACAAAATTGCCGTTTGCGGTTCCGACTCATCCGCTGATCGAAGCACGGCTGGAAGTGATCAAGGCGCGGGGCGGACATCCCTTTGAGGAGTATTCCATTCCGGATGCTGTTCTGAAATTCCGTCAGGGGGTGGGACGTTTGATCCGGAGCAAAAGTGACAGCGGGATTATTGTGATTCTGGACCGGCGGATCGTGACAAAGGCTTACGGTCAGCGGTTTCTCAGATCGATTCCCTACTGTCCCTGTGAATATTTCAACTGATTATTTCAGCAGGCCCCAAGCCTTCATATCGGCTTCCAGACGGTTCGGATTGAACACTTCGCCGGGACGCCACTTCCCCTTGTACTCCATGGTCGGAACGACCCAATCGTCACCGCCGTTGATCCGGATGATTTCATCCACCAGCTCAGTCGGGGCTTTTTCAATGTCAATGGCATCGAACGGGATTCCTTTTTGTTTGAGCCATTCCATTGCGGCTCTGCAATGGGGGCAGACGGACCAGTAGTAGACTTTCAGTTCATTCATAATGCAACCTCCTTGTTGTAAAAAGGTTGGACAGAGTTATCTTTGATTTGGTTCCAGCCGGAATTCCGGCGGAGGCAATTTTTCTCCGGAAAGAAATTTTCTGCAAAGGTCTTCCGCTTTCCGAATTTCTTCGGGCGGGATCCAATAAATGGGCAAGCCTTCCCGTTCCATTTTCCGGAACCAGGTATCCTGCCGTTTCGCAAACTGCCGGATCTTGATCAGAAGAGAATCTCTGGCTTCCTGCAATGGGATCCCTTTGGAATAAACCGCAGAAAGTTCCCGGTATTCCAGTCCGAACGCTTCCATCCGTTCCCAGGAAACACCGGATTCATGAAGAGAACGGATTTCCTCCATCATTCCCTGTTCCAGCCGTTCATCCAGCCGTTTTTCGATCCGCATCCGGATCTCGGTGCGTGGACGGTATGCGCCGATGACAAGGTATTCCGCATCAGGGATCGGTCCGCCGGAATCGGCAGCTGTCTGACGGGACGATTGAATTTCCAGTTTCCGGGAGTTCCGGTAGGGATTATTTTCTTCGCCCAGAATCAGGTTGTTCTGATCCAGACGCATTTTGGCAAGTTCTTCTGCGGATTGATGTTTCACGGAATCCCGGAACGCTCTGTCAGCCGGCCCGCCGGGAAGCTGATAGCCCCGGATCAGAGCATCAAGATAGAGTGCAGTCCCGCCGCAAAGAATGGGGAGTTTGCCGCGGGCAGAAATATCCGCCGCTGCTTTTTTGGCTTCCCGCATGAAATCCGCCAGCGAAAACTGTTCCTGTTCTGCCGGATCAGCAATATCAAGAAGATGGGCTGGAACACGGTCCGCACCGGAACCGTATTCCGAAAGATCTTTACCGGAGCCGATATCAAGCCCCCGGTAAACCTGGCGGGAATCTGCGGAGATGATCTCTCCGTTCAATTCTCTTGCAAGTTTGACTGCCAATGCAGTTTTTCCGGAGGCGGTCGGCCCGGTAATAACGATCAGTTTCATCCTTTTTTGAACCCGCGTTGTCTTGCTGCTTCGTAAAGAAGGATGGTGGCTGCCGTGGCAACGTTCAGGGAGTCCATTTTTCCAAGCATGGGGATCTGAACATTGACATCTGCGCTGTTCATCCAGTAATCGGTCAACCCGTACTGTTCTGCACCCACGACGATGGCGATTCCTTTTGTCATGTCGTAATCCGTGTAGACATCCGTGGAGTGAGGGCTGGCGGCGATGGATGTGATATTGTGTTTCCGCAGCCATTCCACGCACTCTTCGCTGGAGGTTTCCGCGACGGGGACGTAATAAATCGCCCCGGTGCTGGCACGGATCACATTGGGATTCAAAACATCGGTCTGCCGGTTGCAAATGATCACACCGTCAGCGTTGACGGCATCGGCGCTGCGGAGCATGGATCCGAGATTTCCCGGTTTTTCAATGGTTTCCGCAACCAGATAAAGCCCGTTTTCCACAACAGGCATATCTTCCAGTCCGATATGATGCATTTCTGCCAGAGCGATCAATCCTTCAGGACGGTCCCGGTAGGCGAGCTTGGAAAGCAGGGGACCGGTGGTTTCAAAGAGTTCCGCTCCCTGCGCCGCAGCTTTTTCCAGCAGCGCAGGTTCGTTTTCTCCAAGATACAATTCCGGTGCAAACCAACATTCCGTCAGATGAATCCCGGCTTCCAGGGCACGGGTCAATTCCCGATACCCTTCCAGAACCGTCAAGCCGGCTTTATCTCTTTCCTTCCGTTCCCGGAGAGAAAGAACCCGTTTCAACCGGGGATTTTTTGCACTCGTTATGAGGATTTTTTCCATTTCTCACCCGAAAATAATATCCCCGAAACATTCCGGCTGATGGAAGTTGAAGATTTTGATGGGGTTCCAGGTTGCCCAGCGGGGATGGCTTGTTCCATCGGCGCAGGTATAGAAATTGGCTCTCCAGACAGTTCCTTTTGCAGGGATGCCGTCTGCACCGAATTCTTTTTCAAAGAGAGAGAAGGGGATGTACATGGCAAGTTCCCAATCGCAGGGATCGGTAATTTCTTCCACAACATCTTCTGCTTTCAGGCTGGGATACCGTTTGACTGCTTCATCTGCAAACGCATCCACCGGATGATAGTCGGCAAATCCGTGATCAGTCCGGGTGGCATCCACAACGTGATAGAGAAGCATGACTCCGCAGGCGTTGAATTCAAAGTTCAAATAACCTTTTCCTCCGGTGGGCTCCACAAAGAATTCCACACAGGAATCTTTGCAAACGCAATCCTGATAGTTCTTTGCAACACATTTGACCCAGCGGTCCTTCAGAGAGTAACGGAGATAAAGTCCGTTTGCATCGTAAAGAACACGGCAAAGGGTTTCCGGACGGCTGTCGGAACTCTTTTCCTGAAAATTGGCGATTTGAAGAACATTGGCACTTGTCCATTCCTGTTCGGTCGGCATGACTCCAGCCGCGTGTCCGACAGGAAGAGAATTGATCGTGTAGCTCATTTTATACTCCTTATCCAAAAATGATTTCTCCGAAACATTCGGGAAGATGAAAATTCAATTTGTTGACCGGGCTCCAGGATGCCCAGCGGGGGTGACTCGTTCCGTCTGCACAGGTGTAAAAGTTTCCGCGCCAGACAGTTCCGGATTCCGGCAGTTTGACAGAATCAAACTCTTTTTCGATCAGAGTGAACGGAATATAGACTCCCAATTCCCAATCGCAGGGATCGGTGATCTCTTCCTTCACCTCTTCCGCTTTCAGACTGGGATAGCGTTTGACCGCTTCATCCGCATACTTTTCCACCGCATAATAATCCGCATAGGCATCGCCGACTTCTGTCCAGTCGATAACGTGGTAGAGAAGCATGACTCCACAGGCATTCAGTTCAAAATTCAGATACCCTTTTCCTCCCGCCGGCTCAATAAAGAACTCAACACAGGAATCTTCACATACGCTGTCCTGATAATTTTCTGCAGCACATTTGACCCAGCGGTCCTTCAGGGAGTAACGGAGATAAAGCCCGGAATCATCGTAAAGCACTCTGCAAACAGCTTCCGGACGGGCATCGGAACCTTCCGGACGGAAATTGTTGATGTTGAGCACATTCGCATTTGCCCACTCCTGTTCGGCCGGCATGACTCCCGCCTGATGGGAAGACGGTAATTTATTGATCGTATATTTCATGGTTTGAGTCTTTCTTTTTCAGGATTTGCTGCCTTCGCAAAGTTTGATGACTGCTGTTGTGGAATATCCGGGAACAAAAGGAATAAATTGGAATTCAGCCCCGCAAGCCAGAAGGACTTCCCGTTCGGGGGCAGCCAGTTTTTCTATGGTATAATCGCCGCCTTTGACGTAAACATCCGGCTGGAGCGCAGCCAGTTCCTGATCACATCTCTGGGAATCGAAAATCACAACGGCATCAATAAACTCAAGACAGGCAAGAAGAAATGCCCGGTCCTGTTCCTTGCAGATGGGACGGCTCGGACCTTTCAGCTGACGGATGGAATCATCCGCATTGACCAGCACCAGAAGGGCATCTGCTGTGTTCCGGGCCGATTGCAGATATTCGGCATGACCCCGGTGAAGAATATCGAAACAGCCGTTTGTGACGGCAACCTTTTTTCCTTGTGCTTTCAATGTGTTGCGCCATTCCACTGCCTGGTCAAGTGTCATGACCTTCGGGGCGACATTACTCTGCTTTGATTTCATAGCGTGCATCCTTTGTTCTCGGCATAAAAGAGGTATCGGTAATATCCAGATCGAAAGAGGTGAGATAGATCCGGAACATTCTTGAGAAAAAACTCATTTGTTTGGCGGACAGAATATCATCCACAGAAACTTCTGCCCCGTAGAGATCTGCCGCCTGAGTAAAATTGACTCTTCCCGGCATGTTCAGAGTATATTTTCCATCATAAAGCTGCTGAAGGGTCAGAGAACGGTCAAAGGTATTGGAAACAGTATATTTTTCTGTATCGAAATCTTCAGCGGAATAATAGGTTCTGGCACCGCCGGAGGGCTTGTCGTCTGAAGTGAAAGGAACCCGGTCCTTGCCGTAATCCCAAGTCAGGATCTCCTGAACTTTTGCTTTCCCCGGTTCCTCTCCCAAATCTACTGCAGAGCGCGCCTGAATCGTATTCTGAACATTTGCTCTGCCTAAAACCGCAACAAGGATCAAACCGGAAAAAACAAAAATAATGGGGATAATGCAGACGACAAATTCAGTGAGCGCCTGACCTTTTTCCGATGATCTTCTCATGAAAAGCCCCTCCGGTTTATTTCAGATGTGTAAGCTCTTGACAGCCCAGCGGATAAACTTCAAATCCTATTTGAAATAACGCTTCATGATCCAGAATATTGCGTCCATCAAACAAAAACGCAGGCTTTTCCATGGAGTGGAAAATCTTCCGGTAATCATAACTTGCAAACTCCTGCCATTCCGTCACAACAGCAATACAGTGAGCATGTTCCGCTGCTTGATACGGATCTTCACAGAAGGTGACATTTTCATATCCTGCAAGGTCGAGCCGGGCATTGTCCAACGCCTTCGGATCGTAAATCGTAAGTTTTGCATTTTCTTCGAGAAGCATTCTGGCGATATAAAACGCAGGAGATTCCCGGGTGTCACCAGTATCTGCTTTGAAGGAAAAACCGTACATCGTAATGTTTTTACCGGAAATGGTGTTGAACATGGAGCGGACGATCCGTTCTGCAAAACGCCGTTCCTGATATTCATTCATTTTGACGACCTGTTCCCAGTACGCTCCGACTTCCGGCAGATTGTAAGTTTCACAAAGGTAAACCAGATTCAGAATATCTTTTTTGAAGCAGGATCCGCCGAAGCCGACCCCGGGACGCAGGAATTTTGAACCGATCCGGGAATCCATTCCAACCGCACGGGAGACTTCCCGGACATCTGCACCGGTTCTCTCGCATAAAGCAGAAACACTGTTCATGGAGGAGATCCGCTGAGCAAGCATGGCATTGGCAATGAGCTTGGACATCTCACTGCTCCACACGTTGGTGGTCAGAATCTTTTCTCTGGGAACCCAGCGGGCATAGATATCAACGATCTCCTGCATGGCTTCGTGTCCATCAGGTGTCCGCATGGAGCCGATCAGAACACGGTCAGGATTTTCCAGATCTTTGACGGCTGTTCCTTCCGCGAGAAATTCCGGATTGGAAAGAACGTGGAACTCAAAACCTTTGGAGTTTGCCTGAAGGATCTTATGGATCATTTCTGCTGCGCGGACAGGCAGAGTGCTTTTTTCGACAACGATTCTTGGACCATCTGCATTTTCCGCAATCATCCGGGCGCAATTTTCCCAGTATTGAAGATTCGCGGCTTTTCCTGCACCGGTCCCGAATTTTTTGGTGGGGGTATTGACACTGACAAAGATGATATAAGCATCACGAATGGCTGAGACGGCATCAGTGGTAAAAAAGAGATTTTTACCGCGGCATTTTTTAACAAGTTCATCCAGTCCGGGTTCATAAATCGGGAGCCGATCTGAATTCCAGGCTGCGATCCGTTGTTCATTGATATCGGCGACGGTCACTTTATAATCGGGACATTTTGCCGCGATCATTGCCATCGTCGGCCCGCCGACGTAACCGGCACCGATACAGAGAATGTGCTTGCGATCAGCCATTCGTTATCCTTGAGATCTATCAGTTATCTGCCATATAGTTGGGGGCATCTTTGGAAAGAAGGATATCGTGGGGATGAGCTTCTTTCAAACCGGATGCACTGACACGGATGATCTTTGCGCGGGCGGTAAGTTCCGGAATTGTGCGGGTTCCGCAATATCCCAGAGAGTACCGGAGTCCGCCGGTGAACTGGTGGACAACTTCCCACAATGCACCGCGATAGGGGACCATCCCTTCGATTCCCTGAGGAACCAGCTTCTTGGTGTCATCAACATCTGCCTGACCATAACGTTCCCGGCTTCCTTTGGAGGTCTTCATTGCTTCCAGACTTCCCATTCCGCGGTAGACAACATAGCGTCTGCCGTGGTGGATGATCTTGTCTCCGGGGCTTTCCATGGTTCCGGCAAGAACAGAACCCATCATAACACAGTGAGCTCCGACAGCAAGAGCCTTTGCAACGTCGCCGGACTGTTTGATTCCGCCGTCTGCAATCAGAGGAACTTCATCACCGATCGCCTTGCGGACTTCGTAGATCGCAGAGACCTGAGGCATACCGACACCTGCGACGACGCGGGTTGTACAGATGGAGCCGGGGCCGATTCCAACCTTGATGGCATCCACACCTGCATCCAGCAATGCTTTTCCGGCATCGCCTGCTGCAATGTTTCCTGCAACGACATCTGCGGCAATGGAGCGTTTCTTGAGTTCTTTCACAGTTTCGATCACGCCTTTGGAGTGACCGTGAGCAGTATCAATGACGAGTGCATCCACGCCTGCCTGGAGCAGCAGTTCGATTCTGTTCCAGTCCATGGGGCTGATTGCAGCTGCAACGCGGAGACGGTGGCTTGCATCGCGGTTGTAGTTGGGGGCGATGTTGCGGATAATGGTTCTGACGTCTGTATAGCTGTAAAGACCGGTCAGTCTGCCGTTGGCATCCAAAGTCGGGAGCTTTGCCAGTTTGTTTTTGGTCATGATGTCATAGGCTTCCTGAAGCTCTGTTCCATCGGGAGCGGTGACGAGCTTTGCAGTCATGACATCTTTGAGTTTGACATTGTAGTCGGTCAGATATTTGATATCGCGGGAGGTGACGAGTCCCACCAGTTTGCCATTGTTATCCACGATGGGGAAGCCGGAGAAGGAGTACTGCTTGGCAGCCTTTTCATTCAGCATTTCTTCCACTGTCTGATCCTGATTGAAGCAAATGGGTTCCCGGATAAAGCCGTTAAGGTACTGTTTGACCTTCCGGACTTCATCAGCCTGGATTTCAGGAGCCAGGTTTTTGTGAATGACTCCGAGTCCGCCGAGCTTTGCCATTGCAATTGCCATTTCGCTTTCGGTAACGGTGTCCATTGCAGCAGAAACGAACGGGATGTTCAATCTGATATTGCGTGAAAAATTGGTGGAGACATCTGATTCATCGGGCAGGAAATCTGCATACTGTGTGATCAATGAAATGTCGTCAAACGTCAGCCCTTCAAACTTGAAGTTGGCCATAAACTCATCAATGAAAGTGTTGTTCATTCTAAAACCTCCGTTTGCCTTTGAAATATAACGCTTTTTTCCGAAATTTCAAGTCGAAAACTGTTCCGGAGCGCATTTTCTTAAAAGTTTTTTCGCTCTGCCTGCGGAAAAAATCGTTCACCGTTTGGTGTTCCGGCTTGTAAATTGAAAAAAGTGTGTTATGTTAGCTCCTTCAATCATGGAACAAATATAGAACAGGTAAAATTTTTATGCTGAAAGATATTTTCAAAGACGGATTCAGTATCAAAGCTCTGCTGAAGATGATTGATCCTGCTTTCTGGCGTTTTCTGATCGTTGGAGTGATCAATACTGCGGTCGGTGCATCCACTATGTTTCTGCTTTATAATCTGGCAGGCTGTTCTTACTGGGTTTCTTCTGCCGCAAATTATATCGTGGGCGGGATCTGCAGCTTTTGTCTGAATAAAGTTTTTACGTTCCGCGCCCATGCTGCAGAGGGGGCTTCCACCTCTGAAAAAATCGGTTTGACTGCATATCAGGCGGTCAAATTCGCATGTTGTGTTTTCTTTTCCTATACAGTGGCTTACAGTACATCAAAATTTGTTGTGTTCCGTATTCTTGCTTCTTACAGTGAAGAAATTCAAAACAATGTTGCCATGTTCTGCGGAATGTGCGGCTATACTCTGATCGATTATATCATCATGCGGTTCTGGGTGTTCCGGAAAACGGAAAAACCTTCCGGAGAAGAGGGTTCCTCCAAATAAAAAGACCGCCGCAGAATCAGATCCGCAGCAGTCCTGTTTTTTCAAGAGCGATCAGCGCGCAAAAATCTTATTTTCCCGTTGACTGAATGATTTTCTCTGCATCTGCTTTGATATCTTCCAGGGATTTTCCGGCTTTATAAAGTGCGCTTCCGATCCCGACACCGGCGCAGAGTTTTAGAAAATCCGGAATGTTTCCGGCATTGACTCCGCCGACTGCAAAAATGGGAGCTTTGATCACAGCCTGAAGATCCTTGACATAGGATGGTCCGAGGATCGCCGGGAACATTTTGAGGTAATCTGCACCGGCTTTCAATGCGGTGAATCCTTCACTTGCTGTAAAAAATCCGGGCATGGAGAGCATCCCGCAAGCCTTTGTTTCGCGGATCACATCCGGATCGGTGTTGGGGGAGATGATAAAAGTTCCGCCGGCAGCTTTTACATTCCGGACATCTTCAGGGGTCAGAACGGTTCCGGCTCCCACCATCTGGTGTCCGGCACAATGTTCTGCGGCGATTTTTATGCTGGTGCAGGCATCCGGCGAGTTCAGCGGAATCTCCAGAATCCGGATTCCGGCATCCAGAAGCACATCGCAAACCTCAGGAACTTCCCCGGGCGTGATCCCCCGGAGAATTGCCACAACCGGACACTCTTTCAAAAGGGCTTCAAACTGTTTTTTCATCGCTGCACCCGCCCTGAGGCTGATCCCTTCATCAGATTTTCCACTTCGGAACGGCTGGTATAATTATAATCCGTGGAAATGGTATGTTTCAGTGCGCTGGAAGCAACTGCAAAACGGATCGCCTGCGCCGGGGAGCTGTGTTCCGGAGTGTTCAATGCAAAAATCAATCCGGCACAGAAAGAGTCTCCGCCGCCGAACCGGTCGACAATATCCCGGATTTCGTAGGGCGCATAGCAGCCATCCTGATTCAGGGGGGCGAAGTGCGCTTTTTTTGCGGTGCAGTCATAAAGCATTCCGCCCCAGTTATTATGATCTGCGCTGATGCTTTCCCGCAGAGTGATTGCCACAAATTTTGCTTTCGGAAACCGTTTACTGAGTTCGGCTGCCACCAGTTCGTATCCGGCAATATTCAATTTCCCCGCTTCGATAGCTGTATCAGGGGCTTTGATCCCGAAGACATCTGAAGCATCTTCTTCGTTTCCGATAATGATATCTGCCAGGGGAACGATTTCTCCCATACAGCGGGCGGCAAGTTCATTTTTTGCTGTTCCCTCTTCCCAGTTCCAGAGTTTTTTCCGGTAATTCAAGTCAATAGAAACAGTGATCCCTTTTTCTGCAGCTTTTTTTGCAATTGCAAGAGTCGCTTCGTATGCTTTCCGGGTGAGGGAAGGGGTGATCCCGGTCAGGTGCAGATGGCTGACGCCTTCCAGCATGAAATCAAAATCATAATCCTCCGCGCCAAGCTGGGAAATGACAGAACCTTCCCGGTCGTAGACAACATTTGAGCCCCGCATATTGGAACCGTGTTCGGCATAGTAGACTCCCATACGCCCGGTTTTTGTATAATGAATGCGGGAAACATCGGAACCGAAACCGGCAAGCTGAGCAGCAAAGGTTTTCGCGATCGGGTTATCCGGAAGAGCTGTCAGATATCTGCTTTTTCCGCCGAGCATGGCGATGGATGCGCATACATTCGCTTCTCCTCCGCCGAAACTTGCATCAAGAGTTCCGGGCAGGTTCTGTGCAAATCTTTTTTTCCCCTGAGGACAGAGCCTCAGCATAACTTCTCCAAAACCGGCAATGCAAATTTGTTTCATAAAATCTTTCCTTTCTTATATTGTAAGAACACGTTCTCTCTTTTGATACTATATCATACTTTGAGTGAATTTTCAAGAAAAAAAATCATTGGCAGTAAATTTTTTTTTTTATTCACTGGAAATTGAAAAAAATAGCGTTAAGTTATCAGAAGAATTTGACAGAAGAGAGAACTTTGTTTTCCGGAAAATTGTCAAACCACCCAGCTGCGAAAGAGAAAGGTGATAAAAAGATGAAACCGAAACTGATATTTGCGATGAGTATTCTTCCGCTTCTTTCCTTTGCAAAAGAATTTCCTGCTGTTGAAATTGTGCAGAAAGAATACGGGTTTATGGATGCTGAAAAATTCCTTGCATTCCTTCAGGGAAATCTGGAATCTTCCATGTTTGCCGGAATGAGCATTGCTGCGGTTCTGCTTGCAGCGTTTGCCGGAGGAATTGCCTTGAACCTGACGCCTTGCGTTCTTCCGGTAATTCCGGTGAACCTTTCCATTATCGGGGCATCGGATCCTCAGAACCGGAAAACAGGGATCCTGCGGGCATGTGTTTATGCGCTGGGGATGATTCTTGCTTGCGGAGGAGTTGGGCTTGCTGCGGTTCTTGGCGGGGCTTCTCTGGGCGGAATCGCATCCACCTGGTATTTCAATCTGATTGCCGCGCTCATTTTTGTGCTGCTGGGATTATCCATGTTCGGAGTGCTGAATGTGGATCTTACAAAATATCAGGCGAATCTGAAGATTCCGTCCTCTGCGAAACTGATTGGAATTTTTCTGCTGGGGGGGATTACAGCATTGCTGGCAGGGGCATGTGTTGCGCCCGTGGTGATTGCGATTATGATTTATTCTGCCGGACTTTATGCTTCCGGAGCGATGTGGGGGCTTATTCTTCCGTTTCTGCTCGGGATCGGAATGGCTTTGCCGTGGCCGCTGCTGGCAGCCGGGATCAGTTTTCTGCCCAAACCCGGAGGCTGGATGGTTTATGTCAAATATGTGTTCGGTCTTCTGATCGTTCTGCTGGGGATTTATTACGGGATCACCGCATGGAATTTGTATTTTCCTCCGGCGGAAAATACTGCAGGAATCCGTTCAGAGGCAGAGCTGGCGGCAGTTATTCAGCATGCAAAAGAAACCGGGAAACCGGTTCTGGTGGATTTTTATGCAGACTGGTGCAAGAATTGTGTGGCGATGAAACATTCCACATTGGAAGATCCCAAAGTCAAAGAGGAACTGGAACACTATATTTTTGTTGTCTTTGATGCAACAAAGGTGGATGATCCGGAAGTACAGAAAGTTCTGAGCCGTTTTGATATTAAAGGGCTGCCGGCGTTCCTGATTCTCAAGCCGCAATAAAAAATCGCCGGGATCTTGCGAACCGGCGATCGGGAGAATGGCAAAGATTTATTTCTTCGGCGGAGCTTTTTTCCCGGGAAACGGTTTCACAACTGGATTCGTTGAGCCGCAGAGATCGTGATGTTTGCTCTCTCCTTCGTAAGCGGAGATGTAGTACATATAGGCTCCATCCGGGATTTTTGCTGTGATGGTATCACCCTTGATTTCCGCTGGAACAGTTGCCCATTTCCGCTTATGATATACAGGTTCATTTGCATCGTTGGTGTAACAGAGAACGGCATATTTGATCCCTTTTCCGGAACTGAGGATTTTACAGGTTGCAATATTTCCTTTTACAGTCATATTGCTGAGTTTCGGCAGGGCAGGGACCTCTCCGGTGGTATAGTGCTTTGCCATCCGGAAGCAGGAATCGAATTCAAATCCGATATGGGAATGGGGCAGCTCAATGACAATGGATTTTGTATCGATTGTGGGACAGGTTTTGAACGAATCATTCAAGGTTCTCAGATTCACATTCTGGTCGTGCGTGCTGACAACCCAGTAGAGAGGAATTTTTGCCGCATGAACAAATCTGCCGTTGAAAATCTTTCTGTGATATTTTCTGTCTCCGCAATAGATCAGGACTCCGCCGTTGAACCGGTGATCCAGAGAGGCAAGCATCGTTCCGTACCAGCTGCCCCAGGAAAGTCCTACAAACGCTGTTTTTTCGGGATTGACTTTCTCCATTGATCTCAGAAGAGAATGAGCAAGCGCCATATTGGCGATATTGGAAATATGATCCTGCCGTTTTCCGCCGGGCAGGGGACGCCGCTCCGTAATGCTGTTTGTTGGAAGATGTTTATGTTTCGGAACAGGCATCTGATTATACCAATCCAATGCAATGACAACGAATCCCTGATCCACCCATTTTTTTGTCCAGCCGGGAAATGCGGTTCCCCCTCCGCCGTGGATCAGAACGATTCCGGGGTATCCGCCCTTCGGCATCGGGGTTGACGGAAATCCGATATAGGCAAAAAATTCAGCTTTTGTTTTTTCTTTCAGCGGCTTGGGGAAGGGCTGGGAGAAATCTGTATCATCAGCCTTCGGTCCGAAGCCTTCCACGAGAATGGCTTTCAATCCTTTGACCTGAAATTCTTCCGGAGCTTCCCGGTATTCAGGAACTCTTTCCACGAGAGAGAAATCCCAATATTTTTCGGGAAATTCTTTGAAGGGATCCGGCTGTTGTGCATTGGAGAATGCAAGCAATGTTCCAAGAGATAACAACGCAATATTTGTTTTCATGATAAAACTCCTTGTTTTTTTTCTGATAATATAGAAGCTCAAAGAGAATTTTCAAGCAGTAAAAAAAGGATATTATGAGAGATTTAACCCTCATAATATCCTGTCAAATTTCTTAATCCGGCGCGGATCAGAATCCAAAGCACTGAATCGTGGTGGTTTCGGGTCCGGGGAATTTGTTTTTCCGGTCAACGATGATCAGCTGGTTCAATGCTTTTTCCACATTGTTATCGAAAATCGTCGGCATGATGGAATTCAAATGGAAATTTTTCCCGTCTCTGTCGATGATGGACAGATTGAATCCGTAAACATCCAGTTTCTGAATATCGAACTTCTGATAGTTCGTAATATTTCCGGCATAGCCGTACAGCCATTTATAACCGTCTGCGGTACGTTCCCCATCGGAATACATGCAGTACTGGAAACGGGGACCCCACCATGCGAGCGCTTTCAGGGAGAACTGAGGGACATCCCGGGGCGAAAGAAGGATCATATTGATATCCCGGTCAGGGGTCAGGTTTCCAAAACGTTCTCCCGGGCGGAAGTCCAGAAGGATCCGGACGTTGTCTCTGCCGGTGATCCAATAGGAATTATGATCCAGTTCACTGTCATAAACTCTTCCGGAAAGCCAGAGATTGGGACCATCTTCTTTGATGGTAACGGTTCCGATCAGGTCCCCTTCAGAGCGGGTTCCGGCATAAGAAGCATGATTAGAGTTGAAATCCCGGACTCCGGCTTTGGGCTTTTGCGGAGCCTTGACTTCAAATTTAAGTTCCCCGTTAACAGGTTTCACGACTCTTGTGCGTGCAAGGTCGATGAGATAAAAACTCAATTTTCCATCATCAGTTTGCAGATCAACAACCGCCTGTTTCTGATCGCCCAGAACAACTTTATAGGCTTTGGGAGAGGCGGGAAGTGTCCAGCGGATCGTCTGATTTTTCCGGATGGTAATATCCTGAGAACCACGTTCGCCATCCAGACTCCAGGTGACTCTGAATTTTGTATTTTCTTTGCCTCTGAATTTCAGAACGATCTTATCCCCTTCTTCATTCAGATAGAAATTGGAACGCTTGACTTCCACCGGGACAGGTGTCGGGACGGGAGACATCGCCCGTTTCCCGGTGAGTTTTCCGGCTGCATTCAGGTGATGAAGAATGGACCATGCGATACGGTACTGAGCTTCTCCGAAGGGATGAACACCGTCGATGCGGGCAATCTGATTCGGGCCGAGCGTATCGTCATAGGCTTCCAATTCTTCAGCAATGGGAAGAACCAGACAGTTTTTCTGCTTTCCGATTTCCCGGATCACATCGCCGAACAGCTCCAACCCTTTTTTCGTGTACATGGGACTGAAGAAGGAGCTGACCCGTTCATCGGTCAGGGTCGGGGTAAAGAGAATCACTTCTGCACCGATACTCTGATAGTATTCAACATGGCGCAGAATGTTTTTCCGGTAACTTTCCACTTTTTGGGAAAAATCTGGTTTGTGCGGATATTCGAAATGAATGATATTATTCATTCCGAGCATGATGGAAACCAGCGTCGGTTTTCCTTCAACTTTTGCCTGATGTCTGGAATCTACCCCCCAGACAGCCTTGTTGACAAATTCGATTTTGTTGTCCGGATGAAAATGGTCAAGAATTCTTTTGACAGCTGCCCGGTAAGTATCCGTGTTCGTAATACTGTCCCCGGTCAGCATCCAGCGTTCATCGTTTTTGAAATAAGAGTCCCCTGCTGCAAACAGAGATCCGGCAAAGAGTATACTTGCCGCTAATAAACAGTGTTTTTTCATTTTAAAACCTCCAGACGTTGTTTCTTAATGTAACACATATAACAGAACTTTGCAAGTCAATTCTGTAAAATTTCAAGAAAAAAATCAAAGACCGTTCCGTTCAGCCCATCCGGCGAGCCGCGCCAGATGTCCGGGAATATCCAGATGCTGCGGGCAGACTCCCGTGCAGCATTCGCATTTCACGCAGTCGGAAGGCTTGTGTTTAGCAGTCAGCCAGCGATAGGAGTGAACGACTCCATCCGCTTTTCCGAAGAGCTGCGCATTGTTCAGGACTTTGATATAGCCGGAGATGGGCAATTCCAGCGGACAGGCGGAGAGGCAGTAACCGCAGCCGGTACACTCCACCATCGGAATTTTTGTAAGGTACGCCCGGAGCTTGCCGAGGACCTTCAGTTCTTCATCGCTGAGAGGTTCAAAATTCTTCATCAGTTCCGTGTTGTCGATCATCTGTTCCATGTTGGAAATTCCGCTGAGAACGGTATCCACTCCGTCGAGACCGGCGGCAAAGCGCAGTGCCCAGGAAGCAATGCTGCGTTCCGGTGCTGCACTCTTCAGAATTTCAGCTCCTTCTGCCGGAAGATTGGCAAGGAGTCCGCCTTTGACCGGTTCCATGATCAGGACTTTTTTTCCATGTTTCCGGGCTGTTTCATAGCACTCCCGGGAGCGGATGGAAAGGTTATCCCAGTCAATATAGTTGATTTGAAGCTGAACAAAATCGGTTTCCGGATATTTTGTCAGCACCTGATCGAGCAGTTCCGGCAAACCGTGGAAGGAAAAACCGGCTTCCCGGACAATGCCTTCTGCTTTCTTTTGGAAAATAAAATCGAAATATCCCTTTTCCTCAGCTGTTTTGAAAATTTCAGGTTCTACGGAATGAAGAAGATATCTGTCAAAATATTCTGCCTGAGTGACTTCCAGCTGTTTCCGGAAAAAATCTTCGGCGGTCATCCCTTCCGGAATCCGCCAGGAGGTCAGTTTGTCCGCAATTTCAAAGGAATCCCGTTTGTGCCGTTTCACAATGCAATCGCGGACAGCGTGTTCGGAAAGAGTATCATGATAAAGTTCGGCGGTATCAAACTTCCGGAAACCCTGTTCCAGAAAATAATCGACCAGACGGTTGGTTTCCTTGAAATCAATTTTTTTCCCGCCGTCAACCGGCAGGCGCATCATTCCAAGTGCAAGTTCTTTTTTCATGATACTGTTTCCTGTTTACAACCGGGGATCAATATTCCCGGTCATCTCCATAGCCGTAATGTTCCACAACGTAATCCACATCTTTATCGCCTCTGCCGGAGCAGGTTGCGAGGATGGATCCGTAGGGATGTTCTTTTGCCCACTTGATTGCGTATGCGATCGCATGAGAACTTTCCAGAGCCGGGATGATCCCTTCGTAACGGGAGAGCATAAAGAATGCTTCCACGGCTTCTTCATCGGAAGCGGTTACATATTTGACTCTTCCGAGATCGTGCCAGAATGCATGTTCGGGGCCAACTGCCTGATAATCCAATCCGCTGGCGATGGAGTAAACCGGATCAGCTTCTCCCTTTTCATCTGCCAGAACATAGGAGTGGAATCCGTGGAGATCGCCGGGTTTACCATAATTGATGGATGCGGCATGATCGCCTTTTTCCTTGCCTCTGCCGAGGGGTTCAACACCATAAATATCAACGGGATCATTGAGATAAGCGCAGAAGGATCCGGCTGCGTTGGAACCGCCGCCGACACATGCACAGACTGCATCCGGCAAATGTCCGGTCATATCCAGGAACTGCTGACGGGATTCATCCCCGATACATGCCTGGAAATCCCGAACCATCAGCGGGAACGGGTGCGGTCCTGCAGCTGTTCCGATGCAGTAGATGGAATCTTTATAATTTTTTGCATAGGATTCAAACGCGGAATCCACAGCTTCTTTCAGTGCTTTCTGTCCATGGGAGACAGGGATCACTTTTGCACCGAGGATCTTCATTCTGGTAACGTTGGGTGCCTGTTTTGCGATATCGACTTCGCCCATGTGGATTTCACATTCCAGTCCGAAGTATGCGGCTGCGGTTGCGAGTGCAACCCCATGCTGTCCGGCACCGGTTTCAGCAATGATCCGTTTTTTGCCCATATATTTTGCAAGGAGACCTTCTCCCATGCAGTGATTGAGCTTGTGAGCACCGGTATGGTTCAAATCTTCCCGTTTCAGATAGATCTGGCAGTTGCCGAGTTTGCGGGAAAGTCTGTCGCAATGATAAACCGGGGTGGGGCGGCCCTGAAATTCACGCCGGATCCGGCGCAGTTCATTGATAAAGTGGGCAGATTGACAGATGGACTGATATGCGGTATTGATCTCTTCAAAAGCCTCTTTCAGTTCCGGTGCGAGCTGAGCTCCGCCGTAAGGACCGTAAAAGCCGTCCGGTGTCGGATAGTCGCGAAAATAGCGGGAAAAATCCATGGTAATACCTCCAAAAATTAAATTTTATTTAATATATCATTCCTTTTTTTTATTTACAAGCCCGGAACGATATATTTTGAAATGATTTTGTGTGAAATTTTGCACAAAAAAAGGGATCCCCGTTCGGAGATCCCTGGAAAAACGGTTCAGCCGCTTTTTATTTTGCAGGTTCCAGATAAAATTCTCCGAAACGTTCCGGTGCATGGTATCCGGTAAAGGTGGGGATCCATACCCCGAGCGCTCCATTGTTGGAACGGATGATGTTGCCGTAAAGCATTTCACCGGGTTTGATTCCGCCGTTCACCAGATCTTCCAGTTTCACCGCAACAAAAGTACTCCACCACTTTGCGCCGGAGGTGACACGGACAATGCCCGGGAATTCCCAGTTGTCCGTCACGGTTCCTTCCTGATTGACTCCGGCAAATTTTCCGCCGGCATCGATCCCGAACTGGCGGTAGGGTTTGGAACGCTGTTTGGCAAAGAAAAATTCCCATTCATCGTTCAGCCAGACAAGATTGCTCTTTTTCAGGGTCGTGGTGTCAATATTCTCTTCCATTGCACGGATGTAAAGGTAAGTACCGTCGTGAGCGATCCGGACATCAAGTTTCCGTTTCAGGGGTTCTGCGCGGAGTCCGCCGAAGAACTGCAGTTTTGCTGCTTTGTTCCAGTTGACCTTGAGCGGGTTGCCCGGAACGGGATTCTTGAGATAAGGAACAGCTGTCTGCTGCATGGAGGGCGCCTTCAAAGCATCTAGCTCATCCCCGCGTTTCTTTCCTTTGAGCATATACTGCCAGATCCCTTTTTCAAAGAGTTCCACACGGGCTTTGTAAGGCTGAGTGGTTGCAAGTTTCTTTGCCTGAGCCATGAACACAGCCAGCTTTGCCATGTTTTCTTTGGTGCCAAGCTGCTTCCACGCGATTTCATCCGTCTGATGTCTGTAATTTGCCGGACGGGTGAAGATGGACTGGGCAAAACGATACCATTCTTTCATGGGCTTTTCTGCCGGACCGTAATAGAGACGGAAGAATTCATCAAACAGAACTTTTTCATCTCTGGATTCATCCCAGGCAAGAGACCAGTTGATGGCTGCTTCCACCTGATCGAACAGAACTCCATACTGAGAGTTCGCCGTATAGGAGGGTTCATAGAACATACCGGAAATGCCGGCTTTCCGGTATCTGCGGAAGATGGGGCCGACATGTTCGCCGAAGAATCCGGGGAAGATCCGGAACTGCTGCTGTCTGCCTTCCAACGTGGGGAAACACCAGTACATCCAGACATATTTCTTCATGTTCGGATATTCTTTGACCCATGCGTCAAGGATCGCCCAGTCATTTTCCATGACCCCTGTGTTATGCACCATCCGGGTATGGAGGCACATCATCAGCATGATATTGTCTTCCAGTCTGAAGTTTTTCGGAGGATAGGAGAATCCTGCATAGGCTCCGGCTCCGATCAGTTTGTCCGGATGAGTCTTTTTCAATTCTTTTGCAATCGCATTTACGAACGCAAAGAGATATTCGGAGGAGTAATCATTTGAGAACTGTCCGACCCCGCGGGTGACGCTGTGTTTTGCCGTTGCTTTGATACAGTTCGGGCATTTGCAGAAGGATCGGTTATCCATGGGGAATACCGGGAACACATCGGATTTATAAGTCGGCGGAACGTTGCTGATCACCTGCGCTGCAGATTTCAGTTTTCCATCGAAATAATCTCTTGCATCCTGAGAGACCTGCCGGATCACTTCCGGATGAGTATAGCAGAGCTGAGAGGGCAGGGCCTTTCCATATCCCTTTGCGAACCAATCCGGATTTGTCTTCAGATAACGGTTATAGAAGGTATACATGGAGTGGTTGATGATCACTTCTTTTCCGCCATGTCTGCGGCGGTGATACCAGAGACGGGAATCTTTGCCGTTCAGGATCTGTTTGAGTTCAGGGGTGTTGACCGTATCCGCGCAAAGATTTGCGGGGATTCTCAAGGGGAACATATTCCGCATTTCCATCGTCGGTTTTCTGCGGCGCATCACATCGGAAACCGTCAGATTTTTCGTCGGAACAAACGCAATTCCAAGTTCTGTCGGAAGATACCAGCGGATCCCGATCATTTCCAGAAAATCATATACCGCATAGGTGGTTCCGATCTTCTTCCAATAGTCCGGATAGGTGGAGACACTGTTGTAGTTGAGTTTTCCGAAATCGGGCTCATCGCATCCGGCGAGGATCACAGAATCCCCTTTGATGCTGACCTGATATTCCTGAAATTCAAAAGGTTTCAATCCTTTGGTGAAGGCGGATTCCCCCACAAAGATCTTTGCGCCTTTTGCAGGAAGTTTTCCTGTCAGGATTTCCAGTTCAGCACCGGTCATGAGCTTGATATGATATTGCAGTTCGTATGCCGCAAGCTGAGCGGCGCGGGTGGGTTTATCAGCCAGAACAATGCTGGCAGCGGGTTTTCCGTCTTTTACCAGTTCCACTGCGGAAACAAGTCCGGCAGCAAACAGACAGGCAAGTACAAAAATAAATTTTTTCAGCATGGATGAGCTCCTGAATTATTTTGTTTCGCAGGTGACTTTCACATCTTTATAGATGGTTCCCCAGCTGCAGATCCAGACGGAGCGCAGCTCAATTCCGTCAATGTTGACGTTATAGAAAGTCCAGAAGGGGGTCTCAGCCTTTTCGTCATTGAAAAATTCAATGGTCTTCTTTGTGTGATCATAAACAAGAGTCCATGTCACCCATTTATTGCGGACAGGCAGCAGATTATGGGGAGAAGTGGCTTTCAGGGACTTGACCTGTTTGCCTTCCACCTGATAGATCAGATAGTTTGCCGCCGGAATGGAGTAGGAATATCCGGATGCCATAAACCCGCTGTCACGCAGTTTCCAGAATGCCTGTCCGGCATCCAGCGCAACATCGTTCCGGGAGGTCAGCGCGATGGTGACCGTGCGTCCCTTCTGTGCTTCCGGCTTCATAAGAGTAACTTTAAGCGTGACCTTTTTCAGATTGTCATTGATGACCACCGGCTGGGAAAGACGGTGAGCGATCCCGAAGTAGATCGGGGGAGTTTCCAGACACTTGACTCCATCCTTTTCAATGATCCTGTATTTTGAGCTGTCGGGGGTCTTTTTGTTGACGTCCATCCATCCTTTCAGCGGTTCAGCGGAGCCGAACTGACTCTGGAAGAGAACTTTTTCAGCTGCATTGGAAGCAAACGCAAAACCGGCAGCCAGCAGCAGCGTGAGCAGAGATTTCTTCATAAATATACTCCAGTATAGGTTAGTAGGTGATGTTATCGAATGCTCTGGGCATGTTTCCGCCCTCGTAATTTGTCATACGGGGCATTTTTGCTTCCACATGTCCATCAAGATAAGCACAGTTAGCTCTGTTCATTCCGTGAATCTGCAAATTCTGTGGTTTTGTTCCACCGACGATGATACAGCGCATGATCACTGCTCCGGGATTGTCTTTTGCACGCATCCGGGTTTTTGCTCCGTAAGCCTGCCAGGTCAGACCTCCGATATAGCTGTAAGTCATAGCACCTTCCCAATATAGGTTTCCGAGAGTTGCATGAGTATATTTTACTTTCCCGGTAGGGCAGAAAAGAGTTCCGTTGCCGCCCAGATAGCCGCCTTCAATATTCAAACCGAAGTTTACATATTTTCCCGCTGTAACGCTGAACTGATCTTTGTACAAATTGTCGGACCCATTGTACACCAATGTCGGGTCATAAGGGTCTCTGTCAGGTTTGTTCGTATTTCCGGGAGTGATGTAATCATCATTATCTCCGGCGTAGAGCAGTGCTGCTTGTGCATTCTGTTTCAGATTGCTGGTACAATTGGAGGCTCTGCCTTTTTCTCTTGCCTGATTCAAGGCGGGGAGCAGCATCCCGGCGAGAATTGCGATAATTGCAATCACAACCAGAAGCTCGATCAGTGTGAAGCACGCGTGCTTCATGCCTGTGCACAGGCATGAAATGTCTTTACTTGCTTTTTTCATTTTGGGGTTCCTTTCTGTTATTTCAGTTAATTTCTTCGTTTCCATGTTCAAGCATCCATTCCCGGAAATATTCCGGGGCTTCCAAACCGGTATCCGCAATCGTATTGGAACAGACGATCACACCTTTGATTTTGTCTTCCCGGAGAAAACGGTAATACAGATCCATCTGGAATTTCATCTCTTCCAGCGTAAGCGGGCAGGTATCTCCATAATTATAGAGGTAACATCCGGCATAATGTTCTTTCCCGGGAGTCATGCTTATGATACGGTTCAGATTTGCCTCCGTCTGCATGAGCTGTTCTCTGTTCCAGGACCAGAAGGTAATGCCGTCAACGGCCTCCAGCCAGGGGGTATAATCAATCTCAAAAAGCGCAGCATAATAGACCAGCCACAACGATAATTTCCGCGGTGCATTGTGAAGCCGTTCTGCAATACGATAGAGATCTTCCGGCGTCAAACGGGCATCTTTGGTCGCCGGACGGAAAAGATCATCCAGCACTCCGCCGACGATATTCGGATATTTTTCAGCCTGACGCAGCACCTCTGCCAGATCGTCTCCTGATTCATCATTCCGTTTGGACGAAGCATCTCCCAGAACGGACCAGATGACTTTATTGAATTTCCGGAGCTGTTCCGATTCCTGATCGAAAGGCGGTTCCGGGATTCCGTTGAAAACCACACGGCAGCAGTTGGGAATACCAAGATATTCTGCACCTTCCCAAGGTCCCATCCGGTTTTCACCGGGGATTTTATAAGCTGCTGCCTCTCCGGTATGATGGCATCCTGCATGATGTCCCCATATCCAAAAGCAATCTCTCAGTTTCATGATGAAGTCTCTGATGATATTTTTTTTGTTAAATTAACATTCTCGAATTAATGTAGTATCTCTTTTTAAAAAGTCAAACAGATTTAAGCATTATATTAGAGATTTTTTTATATTTCCAGCTGTTTTTCTCCTGTTTTTTTCGGAAAACAGAAAAAAACGGATTTTTTTGCAATAAATTACAGGTTCCCCCCTTGACAAAAACTGAGTTTTATTGTATATTGGTTGCAGTAAGTTGTAGTTTCAACGTAGAAAGAAAAAAATGAGAACAGGCGTTCAACTGATTAAAACACCTACCGGATCTACGATCGTCGAGTCGGTTATTTCTGCCATCAGATCCGGCTCTTTGAAGCCCGGAGATAAGCTGCGCGGGGAAAGCGAACTTGCAAGACAATACTCTGAAAGCGTGTACAGTGTCCGGAAAGCTATTCAAGTTTTGAAACAGAGCGGATATCTTTACAGTATCCCGAAAAACGGTGTATTTGTCAGAAAAGATCTGCCGGAAGATGGGAAAAAGGTTGACCCGGTGATTACGCCGGAGAAGGATTTTCCCCGTGATACGATCCGTTTTTCCACCGGAAGTTTCTTGTCTGAACAGAAAAAAATGTATGAAAAGATTGCCGATTCCTTTGCTTCGACTTCTCTCGGGGCAAAGGTCGAGTGCGTCTATGATTTGAAGCGGAAAACCGGAGAATGCATTCCCGGGGATCTTTATGAATTTTCCAGTCAGTCGCCAATTTATCAGGGGCATACTTCTCTGATGGATATGAAAAGATACTTTTCGGAAACCGTCCGTTTTCGGGAACGGATGATCGACAATACGGGGATTCCTCTCTATTATTCCCTTCCGATTCTTCTGTATAACCGAAGTCTTTTGAAAGAGATGGGGTTCGGAGAGAAACCGGATTTTCATGATTATGAATCCATGATCTGTTATCTGGACGAAGTGACGGCTTTCGTAGCGTGCAATCCCCGTTTTACAATGCCGGGGACTTCCCAGAATATTATTCATAAATTCGGCAGAGAGATCCATGTCCTGCTGGATGATATCCGGAATAAATCTTTCAGTGAAAAAGAGTTCCTGGAAAAATATTATGCAATCTTCCGTAAGGTTACGATGTATTGGAAAAAATATCACATCAGTTATCCCGGGCGGACAGAGGAACATATTTCAAACTTTACCAGCGGAAAAACCCCGTTTTTCTTCGGATATTCCTCCAATTATCTTGGTGTGAAGAGTTCAAATCCGGAAATGGAAACAGGAGCCGCTGTGATGTACAGCTTTGATAATACAGTGAACGGAATTCTTGCGATGTTGGCAGTCGATACCCGCAGTTGCAATCTTCTGGAGACGATCCGGGTGGCTCAGCATTTTCAGAAAGATGAATTCCAGAATGCTTTTGCGGCAAACGGGCTTTGTCCGATGGAACCGGAAAAATATCACCAGATGCCCTACGATAATGCAGCGGATCTTGTGCTTTCCGACAGTATCAGCAGACGGGATTTTTATATTGCCATGAATGTGGTTAATGTGGAATTGTGGAATATTGTACTTTTTGATAAGAGTATAGAAGAGGCAATACGAGATATTCTTGTCTTTTCCAGATCTTATCTTGAGATGAACCTTGATCATGCGGTCATGGCAAAACAGAAACATTGGGCAGAACTTTATCAGTGAAAGGTTAAAATTTCGTAAAAATAACAAAAAATCAAAACTGTGGAGTCTATGGGAGGAGACCGCAGGAGAAAGTAAAACTCAGTAAAAGTAAGATTTTGAACAACGAACATATAACAAAGGAAAGGTTATTTCAAATGTCAAACTTGAATTTCAGGAGTTTTTTTGAACGTCAAAGAGTGTCTGAACGTCCCACCTGCAGGTGGGTAAAGCTCCAGAGCTTTACCCTTATTGAATTGCTTGTCGTTATCGCAATCATCGCAATTCTGGCAGGAATGCTGCTTCCGGCATTGAACAATGCAAGAGAACGCGGCAGAGCAGCAAATTGTATGAACAATATGAAACAGCTTGGCTCCCTCGGTGCGGAATATGCCGATGAATATGACGGCTGGTTCCTGACGGCAAATGGCTTGAATAACGGCGTTACCGAGGCTATTCTTAATGATCATAAAGCCGTTTGGTGGACTTGGTGTCGTATGCGCATGGGACAGACCCTCAGAGCTCCTCTGAACGGAATTTTCAAATGCCCGTCAGCAAAGGCAAGTGTCTTTATTGACCGTAATTATGAAGTTCCAAGTTATGGTCCCAATGCCCACATGGTCGGTCATAAAGGGGAAAACTGGTATTTCATGCACAAGCAGACTTCTGTGAAATCTGCATCCGATGCCGTATATTTCGGAGAACTCCGCAGAGCAGGAAAAACACGTATCTGGTCTATGGCTGTCACAGGTTTCCGTCACGGCGGCTCTTTCTGTGGCGATGATACCGATTCTGCTAAGATTGAAACATGGGAAAGTGATACCGGAAGAACTAATATTGCTTATGCAGACGGTCATGTCAGCTCAGCAGGTATTGCAAAACTGAAGGCTGCTCCTTCCAACAAATACTCCAGCAGTGAATATACCAAATGGCTGTTGAACGGATTTGACCGTGCGACAGCATCTTTCTACTACCAGTAATATTCAGAAAGGTTTGAACAGATATGAAAAAGAAAACATTGCTCCTGGCGGCGCTCTTTGCTGTCTCTGGATTGGTGTCAGCACAGACTGCACCAAAAAATCTGATCAGGAACCCTCAGTTCCTGAATTTGAAAAGTAAAACAGCTGGTGTTCCGGATGGAAGATTGCCGGATCCCTGGTATGTTACCGGCGGAATCAAAGCTCTTCCTGATGGTTGCGGTGTCAGCACAACCGAAAAGCCCGAAGGCTACAACGGAAATACATACGTTGTCAAAGGAAGTGTTCTTTTGACACAGTCCACATTGGCTGTCACTCCGGGAAAGACTTACCGGATCAGCTGTATGATGAAAACAACGAATATGCCTTGGAAAGCTCAAGCGCGTCTTCAAGTCATCTGGCTGGATAAAGGTTGGCGCGAACTTATGAAAGAATGGGTTGACAGCCGCGGACAAAAACAGAAAGGCTGGGATCATCAGTGGGTTTGGACTGGCGGAAATACCGACTGGAAAAAGTACGAGATCCCTGCATTTACAGCTCCTCCCAATGCAAAATATGCCAAGATCCGCATCGGTTTCGGAAGTAAAGAAGCTGGAGTCGCATATTATGCCGATTTGAAAATGGAGGAGTGCGCTGCAACGGACCCTTTTCTAAACCGGGTGACAGCGATTCCGTTCGGTAAAAGTTTTAATGATGCCGCAGTGATCGACGGCTTTACTGTCCCCGGTGCATTTACAGCTTCTCAACATCCTACAACAGTCAAAGTTTATTTTGACAATGAAGCACTGCATATTCAGGCGAATTGTCATCAGGTAAGCGTTGGCGGCGAACAGTTTATGGATTCTGTGAAAAAGAATGTTCAGGATAATCTGGAACTTCTTTTCCTGCCTCCCGGAGCGAAAAAACAGTTCCATTTTCTTGCGGCACCCTCCGGCTGGACTCTTGGTCTGATTGAAGAATGGTCCGATAAAAAATGGCCTTTTGACCGTTGGAACTGGGATGTCTCCAAGTTCAATACCAAAGTTGAAGTCAAAGAAAATGACTGGATCGTTACCACCCATATTCCCTTTGCCGCTATGGGCAGAAAATCCGCCCCGAAAGACGGCGAAGTCTGGCGTGTGAGTTTTTGCCGCAATGTGCAGACCCGTGGACAGGAACTTTCCGCATGGGCAAAGCTTGACAGCCCTTATTTCCAGCGGACGGATTCCTTTGGAAAAGGGATTTTTCGCAGAGAAGGTATCGTTGCAAACTCCCCGAAACTGACTGTCGAAGGAATCTCTGTAACAGTCCGCAACCTCTCCGGAAAACCTGAAACTGTGACGATCAATCGCATCGTGCAGGATGAAAAATCCGGTCATGTTGTTGCAAGTCAGCAGATTACAATTCCTGCAAACGGAAAGAAAGATATCCGCTTTGACAGCAAGGGCGATCCCAAGAAGATGCTCTGGACTGAACTTTACTCCAACTCCGAACTGATTGCAAAACATCATGCTCTTTCCACCGGAACCCATTTTGCTTTGGAATTTCTTGATCCGGAAAAAGTCCGTACCCAGACCGTTTATCTTGCGACTGATATGCCCTTCTTCATTTCCTGGCTCATGAAGCACAACCTCCCAACCAAACATAGAGAAGGCAGAGTCCCAAGATCTCAAATAGCTGTGGATGTTATCATGGAGATTCCGGACAACGGACTCAATTTCCGCGGTGTCATGCACGATATGAGCGCATATCGTGAAAAACAGTCACCCCTGATTCCTCCCAAAGTGAAAAATGTTCTCATTGACGGAAAAAAATATAAACAGTTCCGTTTTGAAATGCCCCTGATCTCCAACAAGGGCGCACCGCAGTTCCTTTTCTTTTACGACTGTGACATGGCACCCGGAAAGGAATTCACAGGAAAAATGTGGTTTGAAATGGATGGAAAAGTTTACGGTGAAACGGAGAAGCTTTTCAAGACTATCAAAGTTGGAAAAGTTAAGAAACCTTTCCAGAGACTTCCATTCAATATCGGGCTTATGGATGCTGTCACTCTTTACAACTGGTTCCCCAAAGATGCGCTTAGCAGATACTATGATCTCGGATTCAACTGTCTTTCCATCCCGGTCACGCCCATGATCAGCAAGGAATTCTACAAGGGAACCAATCCGAAGACGCATGAAGATTATTACGACTTGATGTATCAGGACTTCCTGAAAGATCCCCGTCCGTTCTTCATGAACACCGTCAGTATTACCACCGGACCGGAAGAACATGTCTGGACCCGCCGCGGAGAACCCAATACTGTCGGGATTAAACGCGATGGAACAAAATGTACCTCCGGCGGATATGCAGGTGCCCCCGGCCTCTGCTTCAATTACCGCGGTCCTCTTCATAAAAAATGGCTCGAACGCCTGAAAAACAGCAGCGCATTTGCAAAATACCGTATCACTTGGCTTTCTCTTGATATGGAAACCTGGAGACCTCCCTCCTGGGATGAAATCTGCTATTGCGAAACCTGTTTGAAAGCGTGGGTAGTCTATTGCAACAAGAAAGGCAGACCCGATCTTGCCAAAGTCGATCCCCGCACAGCAACCGGCGATGAATTCAAGAAATTCTGGAAACAGTTCCAGATCGACAGTGCAGCCGGATTCTCCGGAGCGGCTATTCAGGTTGTCAAAGAAGCTGTCAAAGGTGCAAGACCCACCTCTCCCTGGGGTGCATTTACCTCTCAGGATTACAGTGACTTCAAGCACATCACCAACGATGAAAATGACCTTGGATTCTTTGAAAACTCTGTTTATTTCACCCCGGATGGTAACTATGAAAAGCTGAAACGCATCACCAGAGAACATGGATCCGCCCGACTTGCTACCGGACTTTCCTACGGTCAGACCGGTGGCTGTCCCGACTGGTTTATGACACCGGAACACGCAAAAGAAAGCATTTTTGAAGTTATGATCTTCGGTACCCGTCAGGTGGTTTATTACTATAACTTATTCATGGAACCTCTGCGTATGAGTAAGATCGTTGATGCTCTCAATGCGGTTACTCCCTTTGAAGATATCATTATCGAAGGAAAATTGGCAGACGATGTGACAGCATCAACGAAAGATCTGCTTCTGACACACCGTAATCTCGGAAATGAATCTCTTCTTGCGGTTCGTTCCTACTATGCGGAAAAGGATGTGACAGGAAAGATCACGTTCTCCAAGATCCCGGCTCCTCTGAATGTTTATGATGCAGAAACTGGAGAAATCGTTGGAAAGGTCTCTCCTCAGAATCCCTCTTTTACTTATAAAATCGCAAAGAAACGCTGTCGTCTCCTCTATCTCGGAACAACAGAACAGTGGAAGAAACGTCACAAATAAGGATATGTACCATGTTGCCTTTGACATATGTCTTTGAATTCAATCAGGTTTCTGCTCAGATGCGTCCGTATATCTTTCACGAATTTGCGGCGAATGGAGCGAAGCATCTTGTATTCGGAGAATATTTTCTGAACATTTATTTTTCCACCCCGGCTCAGATTGCCGGAATCCGGAAAGAGATGGCTGATGAAGGGTTATCCTTTCTCGACAGTCATGCTTTCTACGGACCGTTCCATGATCTTTATTTGCCGGACGGTCCGGTCCGCAAGCGGATGCTTCAATGGCACAAAATGTGTTTGGAAGCCGCAGCTGATTTCGGATTGAAAACCATGGCAATGCACGTTGGTGACCGCCATGAGGTGGTGGAAGGAATTCCCTTTGATGAGCTGCATCAGAATATGCTGCGGTCTCTGGAAGAACTTTTGCCGGTGGCGGAACAATGCGGAATTGTTATTTCTATTGAAAATGCATATAACATCTGCAACACTCCGGAAAAACTGGTGGATGCGGTAAATTATTTCAATTCTCCGTATCTGGGCGTTTGTTATGATGCGGGACATGCAAATCTCATGCACCCGCAGTTCAAAAAACAGGAGACCCCATCTGTTGATTTCTATTGGTACAGTCATGACAATGTGAAATGGGATGATCAGATCCTGGAAAAAATGCTTCCCCATATTACTTGTTGTCATCTGCATGATAACAACGGGATCAAGGATCAGCATAAATTGCCTGGAGATGGAAACATTGACTGGGATCATGTGATGAAGCTTCTCACTCAGGCGCCGCGTCTCGGTTCCTTCCAGTGTGAATCCATCCCTGTCCGGGAACATATTTCCATTCGTGATCTCTGTACCGGCTTTGAATCTTTTATCCGGAAATATGAGGTGAAGTAAGATGATTCGTCCATATCAGGAAGGGGATCTTGAACCCATGGTTCAGATCGCATACAAAGCTTGGAAAAAGATCTTCGAAGGTTTCCGCAAACAGCTCGGCGAAGAGCTTTATTCCATCATGTTTGATACCAAATATCAGGATAAACGGTATCAGCTTACGGAATGGGTCAAGAAGTATCCTGATCAGTGCGTTATCTGTGAACGGAACGGGAAAATTGTCGGCTTTGCCACGTTCGCATTCGGGCGCGAAACATTGATCGGATTATTGCTCAATAACGCCGCGGATCCGGATTCCGGCGAAAAAGGCGTCGGTCAGGAAATGTATGCCGCCGTTTTTGAACGGATGAGGGCGGAGGGAATGAAAATAATTACAGTGAATACCGGTTTGGATGAGGGACATGCACCAGCCCGCCGTGCTTATGAACGGGCTGGTTTTACTGCTCCTCTCGAATCTGTCACTTATTCAAAATTACTTTAACAGAAGAGGATAAGAATAATGCACAAAGTAAAATACGGATTGTTTTATGACAACCATACCCACGTCAGCAATCCCGATGTTGGAAAAAATTTTGATGCGGAATATTTCACCGATCAAATCAAACGCTGCGGTGTGGATTACCTCGGATTTCATGCCCGCTGCAATCAGGGATTGTGTTATTATGACACAAAACTTGGTACCAAACATCCTTCACTGGAATATGATCTTTTCGGGAAATTGACAGAGGCTTGTAAACGCAAGGATATCGCAGTAGTCGCTTATCTCAACGGCGGGATCAGCACCATGGAAGCATTGGCTCATCCGGAATGGCGGACCGTTTACATGCCGGATCGCAGTAATTTCGGAAAAGTGACTCCTTATGCTTATACCATGTGTTATAATTCGGCATACCGGGATCACCTCATTGCGATGATCAAAGAGATCGCCGGGAATTATCCTGTGCAGGGGTTCTTTATTGATTGCCTGATCAGTTATCCCTGCGTATGTCCGAAATGTATTGAAAGCATGAAAAAGCAGGGCTTTGACTGGACAAAAAATGAAGATGTTGTGGAACACAGCCGTCTTTCTGCGATCAAGCTTTGCGAAGATATCTCTGCAGCTGTCCATTCCCTGATCCCGGACCCCATGCTTTATTTCAATGGGCCTTCATTCGGTACGGTTCGGAATCTTGATACATTCTTCGATTGCGAATGTCTGCCTACCGGCGGTTGGGGGTATGAATATCTTCCAACCATGACGCATTTGCTCCGCAATATCACTCCTGGAAAACAGGTGTTGAATATGACCGGACGTTTCTATGAGTGGGGTGATTTCGGCGGATTGCGCGGTGCAGCCAGTTTGGAATTTGATATGTTCTATGGTCTGGCTCATGGCTTGAGACCCAATATCGCCGGACATTTTCATCCAAGAGGCGATAAAGATGAAGCCGTTTTTGACAGGATCAATGAAGTTTATTCCAAGCTGAAAGCCTATGATGAATGGCATCTCGGATCGGAAAATCTCACGGACGTTGCATTGGTTTATCCGGAAGATTCCCATCAGATGCGGTGTCACAAAGCAATGACAAGTGCCGTTCGTATGCTGGATGAATTGAAAGTTCAGTTTGATATCGTTCTCGCTGATTGCGACAAGGAATGGGATCAGTACAAGCTCCTGATCCTGCCGGAAAATGTTGTTATTACGGATCGGTTAAAGGATCGGATTAAAAAGCATCTGGATGCCGGGAAAGCCTTTTTCGCTTGCGGAAAAGCTGCTGCGGAAGCATTTGGTGAAGAATTGGGGATCGCATACGAAAGCGAATTGGATGAGACATCCGTCTATTTCTCTCTTTCCGGTGATTATTCCAGAAACATTGAAAATATGCCGCACTCCCTTTACGCATCTGCCGTTAAGGCAAAAGTGACCGATGGGGAATTTGTTGCCCCGCTGATCAAAGCATATCTCAAAAAGGAATGGAACGGTATTTATGCCAATTTCTATACTCCTCCTGACAAAGTCACCGATCTTCCGTTTCTCACCAGAAAGATGAACCGGATCTGGTGTTCTGGAAATCTATTTGAAGGATATTATTTCCGTGGGGCCCTTCATCTCAGGGCTTTGCTGGATAATTGCATCAGATTGTTGGCAGAACCTCTGCTGTTTGAGAATATTTCTTTACCCGGATTTGTCCGGACATCAGTGGCTCAGCAGCCGGGGCGGATCAATGTGAATATGATCGCTTATGCTCCGGAACGACGGGGCGATGCAACTGTTGTAGAAGATTCTATGGCAGTTATGGATGGAAAATTCCGCTTGCATTTGCCCGGGAAAACCGTGAAATCCGTAAGGCTTGCTCCTTCAGGACTGCCGGTGGACTATTCCGTTTCCGGAAATTTCGTGGAAATTCAGGTCCCGCCATTCAAAGGATTTGCTTTGATTTCGTTGGAAATAGAGTAAATCAATGCTGTTTTTTTTATAAACCGAATTTGCAGAAAAAAATTGGGCTGCCACAGGATTTTCTTCTGTGGCAGCCCTGATTTTTTTACCGGAAAGTTTTATTTCAGAAGCTCCAAAGCTCCTTCAATCATTGCTTCGCCGACATGACGGTCTGCAAGATTTCTGGAGGGGGCAGTTTCATATCCGCCGTTGCCGTAATGCTGAGGCAATCCGACATAGCCGATTTCGCCCATTCCCAAAGCTGCAAGCATTGTGATGGGATATTTTGAACCTTCTCTGACCGCATCGCCGATTTCCACAAAGGGTTCTGCCGGAAAGGAAACAAGGGCAACTTCTTCATTGAATGCAATCATCATCTGCTTTTCAATCCGTTTTTCCGTATTGGGATTTTCACGGCAGGAAACAGCACGTTCTGCAAAAAACTTTTTTACAGCGGGGACGCCGCGGGCGATATCTTCGCTGGTGAAATCCCGTCCGGCTTCCATGATCGCATCTTTGTTTTCTTCATAGGTCTTCCTGGCTTCCTGATATTCTTCATCGGTCAGCTGGATATAAGGTGCATTGAATTCGCTGGAGGCCGTTCTGATATTGACATTTTCCATTTTTTTCAGTTTGAAGAGAGCTGAGAGGACCGCTGCGGCGTAACCTCTTCCGATCCGTTTTGCTTCAGCCTGGCTGGTCTGATCCGCATCGGTTGAAACATCAAAGTGGTTGATATTTCCCTGAGGTGCAACGATTGTCATGACGGGGATCTGGTAATCCATGATTCTCTGAATTTCTTTTTCCATCGCGCCCGGCCAGTCAGCAGAAACATAATCACCGCCGGTGGTATCGGTATGATTGCAGATATTCGTAAGAATCATAACCGGTTTTCCATGCTGACGGACTTGCAAAATGGGAATAAGAGAATCAATTCCGCCTTCGGGATGAGAGATTTCCGGATTGAGTTTTCCGGGATTGGTAAGTGTTTTTCCGTTATTCATGATATAACGGCGGTTGAATGCAAGGGTGGAACATTCTGTTTCCGTTGCATAAAGTTCAGCGGGCGCAAGAGATTTATATGCTTTCTGTAAGGCCAGGAGCGTTTTGGTTTTTAATTCTTCAATAAAATCATCATTGCCGGCACGCCCGAAATTCCCGGTGGTGTAAGGTCCGGTATGGGTGTGGGTGCAGCAATACAGAGTTTTTCCGGCAAGAGGAGATCCGGCTTCCGCCAGAAGCTGTTCAAATTGATCGGCCAATGCTCTTGTAATAAATCCCAAATCATATGAAACGATTGCGGCACAATCATTTTCTGTACGAAATACAGCAGCTTTCAAGGCAAGGCGGTCCAGAACTCCGCGGTTCAGACGTTCATTAAAATAACCGAGAAGATCAGCACCGTAAATCGGGGTGATATCCTCTTGAGCAAAACCAAATTCCAACTGACTCATAATAAGCTCCTTTCATCGGGTGTTTTTCAGTAACATAGCTTGATTCTCATGTTTTTTCAAGGATGAAATTTCTTGTTTATATTGTAAAATATTCCTGAAAATTTGTTAAAAGTTGATAAAAAAAGAAAAACTTGATTTTTTATGAGAAGTATGATATATTAATAAGATTATTTCATCGGACAAAGAAAGGGGTTATGAAATGACTGCTGTGGCTTTTTTTCTTATCGTAGTTTCTGCAATTCTTCATGCATCATGGAACCTGATCGCAAAAAAGAACCGCATGAGAATCGCTTTTTATACACTCCTCTGTATTCCCGGATCTCTTTTCTGGTCCAATGTTCAGTTCTGGACCCCGATCCCGCTTTCTGAGCTTCCCTGGACCTTCTGGCTGGTTATCGGCGGTACGATCGCTTCCGATGTCTTTATCTATTGCACCGGCGTGACACTTGCATACAAAACAATGGATATGGCTTCTGCTTATCCTATGATGCGCGCCTTGCCGATCCTGATGACTGCACTTGCTACAACTTTGCTCGGATGGGGAGATCCGCTTCCCTGGATTTCTGTCTTCGGATTCTTCCTGGTATTTTGCGGCTCCCTCATGATGCCCCTCGGGAAATTTTCCGATTTCAAATTGTCAAATTATCTTTCCCCGACGATCTTTTTTGTGTTCCTTGCTGCACTGGGGACCACCGGTTATACGATTTTTGACAGCAAAGGATTGGAGATCATCCGGACATATTGTACTGCAGAAGGTTTGGCTGTTCCGAAAGCAATTCAATCCCTGACCTATTATTCCACCCGCAGTTTGACTCTGATTTCCACGCTGCTGGTCACGACTTTCTGTATGAAGGAAGAACGGAAAGCCTTTTTTGAATACTGGCGGGAAAAGAACTTTATGCCGCTGGTCGGAGGGATCTGTGCTTCAGGGACTTACGTTCTCGTTTTGATCGCTATGAACTACGTGACAAACGTTTCTTATGTTCAGGTCTGCCGTCAATTGGGATTGCCCATCGGAATGGCTGCCGGTATCCTGATCCTGAAAGAACGCAGCACTCCCGCAAAGTGGATCGGTGTCAGTTTGATCCTTGTCGGTTTCGCAATCGCTGTGCTGTTAAAATAACGTTTGAATTTTTATCAGGATTTCAAGGCATTTTCAACCGAATCAACTGCGGATTTCTGAACAGAGCGTTGATTCCCTTCGGGAGAGATTTTCTGGTTAATAAAACGGAAAGAATGTTTATTTCAGCTTCTGTTCTGTTTCGTCAAGAATGGTATTTTCAGCCAGGATGAGCAGGCCGTCATTTGCTTCAATGATCGTATCTCCGTGAGGAACAACATGTTTTTTCCCGCGGCGGATCAGAAGCACCAATGCTCCTTTCGGCAATCCCGCTGCGGAGAGCGGAAGCCCGATCAGGGGAGAGCCTTCCAGAATTTCAAACTCTCTGGTCTCTCCGTCAATGGTTCCGGTATTATCGAATTCCAGCGGAACTCTTGGAACAACTTTCAGAGGGGCATCCAGTTTCAGAAGCCGTGCAAAGGGCATCAAAGTCATCCCCTGGATAACGACGGAAGCAAGAACTACAAAGAAGACGATATGGAACAGCACACTGTTTTGCGGGACAGCTGCCATCATGGGGAAGGTTGCCAGCATAATCGGAGCACCTCCGCGCAAGCCAACCCAGGAGATCAATAACCGTTCCCGGAAATTGAATTTGCTTCCGATCATACAAAGGAAGACGGAGAGCGGTCTTGCAGCGAGCATCAGGATCAGTGCAATTGTAAGCCCCTGCCACCAGATGGATAACAGAAGTTTCGGGCTGACAAGCAACCCGAGCATACCGAACAGAACCACCTGCATCAGCCAGGCGATCCCGTCACTGAACCGTCCGACACCATTCCGGTAAATGAATTTGCTGTTTCCCATAACGAGGCCGGTCACATAGACGGACATAAAGCCGTTCCCCTGAAGCAGCTCGGTTCCTCCGTAAGAGAGAATCACTGCCGCAATTCCGAGAACATAATACAACCCGTCATATTCAAAATCGATCTTGTTAAAGAGCCAGACAAGCAGTTTTCCCCAGGTAACCCCCAGAACGACTCCAAGGAGCATTTTCTGGATAAAGACAGGAACGATCATCCGGTAGGACGAGAAGTCTGCCGGAACTCCTGTGATATTTTCCGTCATGAGAAGCCCGATCAGGAAGATCGTTAAAAATGCAGCCATGGGGTCATTGCTTCCGGATTCAAATTCCAGAAGCGAGCGCAGTTCCCCCCGGAGTCCGACACTTTTCGAACGCAAAATTGCGAACACTGCCGCGGCATCTGTGGAAGACATGATTGCTCCGAGAAGGAAGCACCAGGAGAAGGAAATATGAAATTCCGGGAAAACTTTCCGCAGGAAATAGAAGGATGCCACCCCGACGATCAAAGCCGTCAGAAGCACTCCGAGGCTGGATAAGATCCCCCCCGTAACAGTGATTTTCCGGATGTTTTTCCAGTTCGTATCGAACCCTCCGGAAAACAGAATGAATGCCATCGCAATGGAACCGATGATATTTGCCTGCGCCGTACTTTCAAACTTGATATGTCCGATCCCTTCTTCTCCAAAGAGGATCCCCACTGCCAGAAAAAGAAGCAGACAGGGCATATTGATCCAGGCGGAAAGTTTGCTTGCACAAGCACAAAGCAGGATCAGAATCGCAACAAGAGTCATCCCGTCACTCAATTTTGACGGAAGATCCTTCCAATCAGAATCGTTTACTGTCTCAACAGATTTTTTATTTTCTACCGGCTGCAGCTCTTTTCCGGATTCTGGAGAGGCCGGTCTCTCAGTTGTTGAAACGGAAACGGCGGCTTCTGTTTTTGCGCCAAGAGTTGAGCCTGTCTCAGGAACCGCCTGAGCAGAGGCAAAAACAACAATAAAACTGAAAAGCAAGGGAATGAGTAGTTTTTTCATAATGGGGGAAATATACATTGAAATAGCTCTTTTTCAAGCTCAAAAAAAATATTTTTCATAATTTCAAAAGAAAAATGATTATTAAAAATTTTTTGAAGGAACATTTTCTGTTGAAGAGTGTCTAACAAAAATGTTGCTTCAGGATTTTTTCCGGAGAAAACAGGACTTGAAAAAAAACTTTCAGGATGTATTGTGATAGCAATGTTTCCCTCAAGTAAAATTTTGGAAAAGCAGTTTCCGGCGGCTTTTCTATCGGAAGTCCCGGAACAAACTTTTTCACGAAAGGTGAATCACATGCACACGGAAGAAGAAAAAAAAGCAATGGCAGAAGAAACTGCGGCACTGATTGCGGCGTTCAAAGCGGGCAGGGTGGAATGTTTCGACAAACTGGTCGTCATGTACTCTCCTCAGCTTTACCGGGCGGCGTATGGTCTGTTGGGATCAAAGCAGGATGCGGAAGAAGTTGTGCAGGATGCTTTTGTCAGAGCGTACCGGGCATTGAATAATTTCCGGGGCGATTCCAGTTTTGAAACCTGGATGCACCGTATCACGATCAATCTTGCAAGGAATAAATTTCATTGGAACCGCCGGCGCGGGGAAGGGCAGATGACAAGCATTTCCCGGGTAACGGAAGAGGATGGAGAACAGAGAGATCTGCTGTTCCCGGACGATCGGCTCCGTCCTGATTTTTCCCTTGAAAATTCAGAAATAGAAACGCAAATAATGAATGGGTTATCCAGTTTGCCGGAATCTCTCAAAGAGACAATGGTGCTGCGGCATATTTCAGATTTGCCGTATGATGCGATCGCAGAGCGGCTGGACTGCAAAGTCGGTACCGTAAAATCCCGTCTGGCTCGCGGACGGGAACTGCTTCGCGATTATCTTGTGTCAAGAGAGATCCCGGCAAAATAACGGAATGGAGAAAGGAGATGGGAATATGAGAGAGAGCCCCCTTACAACAAATGAATGTCCTTCGTCAGAACAGCTTTCCGCTTATTTTGACAAAGAGAGCAAACTGCATGAGTGTATCGAAGCTCATTTGAAAAACTGTAAAAAGTGTAAGGCGTATATCGATACTCTTTCCAGAATCGATTATTCTGTCAAACATGCCGTATTCCAGGAAACCGGAAGCGATGAAGAAATTTCCAAACGTATTCTCAGCAGAGTCAATGATACTCTCAAGAAAGAAAATGTTTCCCGGGGAAGGCGGTTTTTCCTTTCCCCTGTTCAATGGCGGGCGGCTTCTCTGCTCTTCCTTGCCGGGATCCTCGGATATCTTCTCTGGGAAGAACAGCATCCGGCGGCTGAAGAACCCTATATCCCGAACCGGATCCAGGCTTCCGCTGAAACAAAAGCTGTCTTTACTGAGTACAATCCGCTTCAGATTTCTGAGCTGCAGAATGTGAACTTTTCTTCTGATCAGACGGTTACCATCTCCGGAGCATCTTCTTATCAAACGATTGAGAAAGAGGTCCGGCATGTCTGGGGAATGGGCTCCGCAACGGAAGCAGAGCTCCGTGCTCTGATGAAAAAGAATCAGATCCCGGCAGCTGCGCTTCAGGCAACGGAAAAAGGCTGGAAATTCTCCCATCAGGGGAATAAACTTCAGATCGTGAATTTTGTAAACGATTGTGCCGAAGCCGGATTCCGTCTGCTCTCTCCAGCTCAGCCGCAGCCGGAACAGAAATCATTTGCCGGAAAAGCAAGTGATCCGGTTCTTTACCATGGGTTTTTTGCAAAATAACAGTTCTGTTTTTTTCTGTTCTTTCCAGGGCTGCCGTGACAATGCGGCGGCCTTTTTTTTTAGATTTTGGTGAAATAGATTTGTATTTCAGAAAAGAGGTATTATATTATTTTTAGAAAATACATGATATGTATACATGTTTAAAAATATGAATCATCGAATCCAAAAGAAGGAGGATCGGAGATGAAAAAAATGATTGGAGCGTTTGTCAATCAGGGGGCTGGTACAATCGGGCGTGTTTATGGGGACCGGAATACTGCACGGCTCGGGGAACTTTGTCAGATGAAAGAGGGGATTTTTTCCGCAGATGATGTTTCAAAGGGAGCCCTTTCTGATGTCGAAGTGATCTTTTCCACCTGGGGGATGCCCTGTTTTACAGAGGAACAGATGGCAAAAATGCCGAATTTGAAGGCTGTTTTCTACGCTGCCGGAGCAACCGATTCCTTCTGTCAGCCGCTGTTCAAACATAATGTGAAACTGTTCAGTGCATGGCGCGCCAATGCGATCCCCGTTGCAGAATATGCGCTTGCTCAGATCATTCTCGGATTGAAGAACTATTTCAATATTTCCGCAAATCTGAAAACTCATGCCCAGTTCATGAATGGACAGAATGAGGTTACATGCGGGATGTACGGAGCAAGGGTTGCTCTGCTCGGTGCGGGAGAGATTTCCACTCATTTGCAGAAACTTCTGAAGAATTTCAACGTGGAAGTGATTGTTGTTCCCTCTCATCCGGAACGCAGAACCATTTCTCTGGAAGAGGCCTTTGCCACTTCTCAGGTGATCAGCAACCATTTTCCGGACCGGGATGACAATGTGGGCGTTTTCAATGCGAAAATGTTCGCTTCCATGAAACCGGGTGCTGTGTTTATCAATACCGGACGGGGCAGACAGGTCAATGAAGATGATTTGATCGCTGTTTTTGAAAAACGCCCCGATCTCACCGCTCTTCTGGATGTGACCTATCCTGAGCCGCCGGTGGATGGTTCCAAGCTTTACAATATGCCGAACATCAGACTTTCTCCTCATATTGCCGGCTCTCTTAAAGATGAGTTGTACCGGATGAGCGATTATATGATCGAGGAATTCCAGCGGTTTATCAATGGAGAAGAAGCGGTTCATGAAGTAAAACCGAAAATGCTTCTGACTTCCAAATAAAAGTATCGCTCCGGTCCGGAAAGAGAAAAATGACAGGTACTTTTCAAAAAGACGCTATTTTTTGAGAAAAATCCCCCTGTCATCTCTTGACAAAATCGGATTTATGGTATATAATTGCAAAGAGTACGTACAGCATGTTAAATATACATGTTTAACCTGGAAAGAGAAAAATGGCGGCGCGCAGATTATCTTATGGAAAGATGTGTGAGGAATTGCTGGAACAGATCCGTTCCGGCAAGCTTGCTCCCGGAGCGGTTCTGCCTTCCGAACATCAGCTTGCACTGAAATATTCCATCTGCCGGAGCTCCGTCAGAACAGGTCTGCTTTCTCTGGAACAGGAAAATCTGGTGGGACGCCAGGCAGGAAAGGGGTGGTTCGTCCGGGTTGCTGTTGATTCTCCCCAGTTCCGGGAAGAGATGGCTGTTTCCAGACTTTATACCATTGCCTCTGATTTGAACATCCTGACCGTTCCCTGGTATCATCAGATTATTTTCAACGGGATCAGCGAAGGCTGCAAAGAGTTCTCTGCCCGGCAGGTCTTTTTCAATACCTCCAATCTGAGTTCCATCCGGAAAGGGTTCTGTGACGGCTTGATTTGTGCGCAGACGGGAAGCTTCAATGTGATGCAGGAAAATCCGTTCCTTGCGCGACTGCCGGAACTTGGGATCCTGCCGGTGGTGGTGAACCGTTTTTATGAAAACCCTAAAATCGGCTATGTATCCTGTGATTATCTTCTTGAAGCTCAGCGCGGGGCGGAATATTTAAAAAAACTTGGCTGTCAGAAACTCTGTTATGTCAAAACCTCTGAGATCAATCGCGCTATGAGTATCCGGGAACACGGGGTCCTCCGTTGCTTTGCTGCGGATGATATCGTCTGCTGTGCCCAGCCTTCCGGAGAGACGATCCGGACCTATGCAGATAATTTCGTGAACTGGTTTGCCGAACATGGAATTCCGGACACGGTTTATTTGGAAAACGGGAGTTTCGGACTCCCCTTGCTCCGTGCGTTTCAAGCCATGGGGATCAAGCCGGAATCTGCTCCCCGGGTGTTTTGCTTCGATGATATCGGTTATCTGCTGGATTTCTACGATTATCCGCTTCTTTGTCTGCGGATGCCTTTGGCGCAGATGATGAAAGATGCTGTCCAGTATCTTGTCAGAAAAACAGAGGATTCTTCTTACCCTGTCCTGAAGAAGATCTATCATGCTGATATTAAAGAATATAATGTTGAGCAACAAAATAACAAAATATAGAGAGAGGAGTTTTTTATGAAGATTGACAGAGCTCAAGCGGAAGCCGGGAATGCCGCGTCCGCCTGCAGGCGGGTAAAGCACAGGTGCTTTACTTTAATTGAACTGTTAGTAGTAATTGCAATCATTGCGATCCTTGCCGGGATGCTTCTGCCGGCATTAAAATCCGCCAGGCAAAAAGGGCAAATCGCAAGCTGTCAGGGGAATCTCAAACAATTGGGCAGTGCTTTGACTCAATACACCCTTGATAACGAAGACCATCTTCTTGCAGTGCAGTCATTCCGTTTCAATATGGGCGGTACGAGTGCAGCCTTTAATTCCTGGGGATATTACCTTCAGGAATATACAGGGGTGAAATCTGATAAGACGTATCCCGCGAATCCGACTGGAAGTGTTTATAATGTACGAGTCGCAGAAGGTTCTCAATATGGCATTTTGAAATGTCCTTCCACAAGCGTTCCGGTTATTTCATTCGGCTACAGTCAGTATGGCATGCCAACCGCACTGGGCGGTGCTACCGGTTATGGCAAGGCAGCTCAAAAAATCAATGAAGTCATTCAAACCGGGAAAAAGGCTTGGTTGGCGGATTCGGTATATGAGATAAGTGCTTCTATCCCGGGGGTAAGGCCGCTTGCATCAGGATTCGATGCTGAACCTGTTCATGATGCGTCAAATGCAACCGTTCAAGGGATGTATACTATAGGCTCAACAGGAGCAAATGTCCGCAGAGCCACCCATGGAAACGCTGCTAATATGGTGTTCGTGGATGGTCACGTTGAGTTGAAACGTTCTATTGAAATGGAATTTATGATTAAAAGATTAAATTACCCAGGTACGAATATTCTGTTCGGCGCCGGCGGTGTCAGAGGATATAAAGACGAAAAATGAGGAGGCAGGACTTATGAATACCGGAAAATATCATAGATCATTCCGTTTTACTTTGATCGAATTGCTTGTCGTCATTGCAATCATCGCGATTCTTGCCGGGATGCTTCTGCCCGCATTGCAGAATGCCCGGAGAAAAGGGCACATCGCAAGCTGTCAGGGTAACTTGAAACAGTTGGGCAGTGCGCTTTCTCAGTACAGTTTGGATAATGAAGAGTGGCTGGTTCCTGTGACGACAAAATTCAGAAATTTCGGTGGCAGCGGTACTTTCAACGTCTGGGGCTATTACATTCAGGAATATACAGGTGTCCGGGCGAATAAAGTATATTCAGCTCAACCGGACGGTGGAGCCTACAATGTCGGAATCGCTAAGGAATGTCAGAATGGAATCCTGAAATGTCCCGGAACAACAGTTCCTGTGACGGCGTTCGGTTATTCTCAGTATGGCATGACCTCCAAGATGGGCGGTGATAAAGGATATGGCGAGCCTATCAATAAGATGCAGGAAGTGCTTGTGCCCACCAAAAAAGCATGGCTGATTGATTCTGCATATTCCGGAAATGCTTCCAGCTTTGGTGAGAGTGTTCCCTGGGATAAGTCTACTGCCAGTACCGGCGGAATGTATACCGTTGCAAGAAACGGATTGCACATCCGCAGAAATCTTCATGGTAATGCCTCCAATATGGTTTTTGTGGATGGTCATGTTGAGCTGAAGACAGCCAAAGAGATGGAATATACCTATAAACGTCTCAGTCACGGTGATACCAATTTCCTGTTTGGCGACGGCGGTGTCCGCACCTACAAGAATGAAGCGCTGTAATTCGAGCAAGAAGATAAAAAACAGAGCAAGTTTAAGGAAGGAAACTGAAAAATGTTGAAGTTCTTTGAAAAAAGAAATAAGATTTGCCGTTTTACTTTGATCGAATTGCTCGTCGTCATTGCAATCATCGCGATTCTTGCCGGAATGTTGCTGCCCGCGTTGCAGAATGCCCGGAGAAAAGGTCATTCCTCCAGCTGTCAGGGAAATTTGAAACAGTTGGGGCAGGCCTTGCTGAATTACAGCTTGGACAATGATGATTATCTGGTTCCGTCCACCAGTAAGGAACGCGGAATGGCTCCCGACACTGACGTATACGATCCCTATTCCTGGTTTATTACAACCTACGTTGGAATGAGATCTTTCCCCAAAAGCGTCGGTTATTATTCCGGGAACAGTGTGTTTAAGGATGCAGAACGGACAGGCGTTTTCAAATGCCCCGGTACCACTGTTCAGGTTGGTGCTCTGGGATATGTTCAGTATGGAATGCCTTCCTATATGGGAAAAAGCGCAAACGAAGTCTGGAAACTCAAAGATATCGTTCAGGTCACAAGAAAAGCCTGGTTGGTAGACAGCACCTATCCTTCTTCTGGAAATCAGGCATTTGCCTTTGATAACGAAAAAGGAGATACTTCCACAGCAAACAGTCCCGGGCTCTTTTACGTTGAAAGTAACGGAGGTAACATCCGCCGGAACCTTCATGCGGGAACCAATATGGTTTTTGTAGATGGTCATGTGGAATTCCTTACGTTGAAAGAGATGCTTTACCGTTCTGAAAATGGATACTGGCCCAACGTTCTGATCGGAGCGGGCGGTGTCCGGGGATATGTGCCGTACAGAACGCCCTGATATATTTGGGGAATACGGGTTGAAAAGAGATATTACGGAGATCGTTTGAAAGAAATCGGTCTCCGCATTTCCGGTTTTTGAATACCGGAACAGAGTAAATGAGTGATTTCCGGGGGGAAGATCAATCAGAAATATAAAAAACAACAGAAGGAAAGAAACAAACATGAAACAAAAACAATTTACACTGATTGAGTTGCTGGTTGTGATTGCGATTATCGCAATTCTTGCCGGGATGCTTCTCCCGGCATTGCAGAGCGCCAGACAGAAAGGGCATATTGCCAGCTGTCAGGGCAACTTGAAACAGATCGGACAGGGGCTGATTATGTACAGCAGTGAGCATGATGATTGGCTGCTGCCTGAATTAAACACCTACCGTGGTTTCGGTGGAACGTCCGATAACAAGATCGTCTGGACAGTGATTCTCCGTACTTATATCGGAATCAATCAGAAAATTGATACCCCGGCATCCGGCGAATATTCCGAAAATCTTGAAGCCGGATACCGGAATGGTATTTTAAAATGTCCGGCAAACACAACTCCGGTTACATGTTATGGGTATACCCAATACGGTCTTCTCAACTATATGGGAGGAAGTGCAGGGACGACTTTTAATAAGGTAAAAGATATTCGCAGCGTGTCATCCAAAGCATGGGCGATTGACAGTAACTATTTATACAATGGCAAGGGCTTTTATTTTACAGAAACAGACTTGACGCCTGCTAATCAGTATGGTATTTTCTCTTGCCGGTATGAAGGGCGGCAAATTTCCCGTAACAGACATGGCAACAGTTCCAATATGGTGTTCGTGGATGGGCATGTAGAAAATCTTACGCTCAACGAAATGCGTATCCGCTCTAATGATGGGCATTGGGGATCTGTCATTTTCGGTTCGGGAAAATAAAATCAACATAAGGAGAAATAAAATATGAAAAAAGCATTGCTTATTCTGACTGTCGGTGCATTGGCTTCCGGGCTTTATGCAGAGTTCAAACGGAATCCCGATCCCAACACATTGTGGGTGGAAGAAGGCGGGAATACCGTTTATGGAAAAGATAACAAAAACTGGCGGGTCCTCAAAACTGAGATCACACCTTTTACTGATGCAAAATATATGTCATTCGGCGGAGCCAAAGATCTGGGACGTTATGTTCCTGTTTCTCCGGATTATCCCTATTTCATTGTAAAAGTCAAATCCAATGAACGGAAACCGAAAGGTTACAATGCCTTTTCCGCTTCTTTTCCCGGCGGACATCAGATGTTTGGAGTTGTGACAAAGGTTCCTGTGGGAACGTATGTTGTCAAACACACTATGACAGCCAAGCGGGATCTGTTTCTGCGGATAGACTACTATGGACAGAAGATTGTCATTGAAAAGATGGCGATGGTGAAAGTTCCTGAAGTTGCAGTTGATATGACTCCTGCGGTTCTGAAGAAGGGCGGGGAACTGGTTGTAACTGTGAAACTTCAGCAGGAAGCGGATGCAGTTGATGTTAAATTCCACAAAGCATATACCATGCCTCAGATTCAGCTTAACGGCAAAAAATCTTATGAAATGACCTCTGATGACAGCGGAAAAGTTTGGACTTTGAAAGTGAAATATGATAATTTCAGCGGATTCAAGCCCGGCGAAAAGCTGAAACTTTCCAACGTGATTTTTGCAATTGAAGTGATTCGTGGAGATAAGACTGAGTATATCTATGCTCCGTCCACCTTTGTGACCGAATAATTGAGGTGATATATGAGATTGATGAAATATTTTCTGACACTTCTTTTTGCGGTGTCTGTGCTGTGTGCCGAGGGGGCATTGAAAGGTCCTTATCAGGCACAGGCTCTGGCGTTTTACTTTGTTCATGACGGGGGCCCTCTGAAGCTTGGAGCAAAGCTGAATTCCCCGAAAAACGGTGCGGCAGTTGTCAAGATCCTGGATGCGGAAGAACATGAAGTTTTCTGGGATTATGTGAAATTCAACGGAGATAAAGTTGTTTCGCACGATTTCGGCAAAAATGCACCTGCGGGGATCTATCAGATGCGTGTCAGCGGATTGGATTTTACAGTGGATCCGGTTTCTGCTCCTGTGAAAAAGTATGGTGTTGCTGCTTCCCGCTGCCGGTGGAACTTCGCTGATGTAAATCAGTTCAACGAAGCATATTTCCTGGTTCCGGAAGGAGCGAAAAAGCTTGACTGGTATTTTATTGGAGTTCCTCTGAAACTGACGGATGAAAAAGGAAATGTTGTCTGCAATGAAACCAAACGCAAGGGGGAACTGAATGTTGTTCCCTATGTCGGACAGGTTTTGAAATTCAGCACGAAAGCTCCGAAAACGATTCCCTATTACTCCTTTGGTCTGGGCGGAATGCCTGTGATTCTCTGTGAAGATGCAGCGACAGCCCGGAGAATCAACGGAAGTATCGAAAAGGCCTCTGACGGCACGATTTATGCTCATAAGTATCAGGTTCGGATCCACGATTGGATAAAGACTCTGAAGCCGGAAGATTTGAAAGTGGATATTGTTGATTTCCGGACATTGAAGAAAGAATTTGCTGCAGTTCCGCACAAGAGCGGTCTCATCGGCGGCTGGGGGGTCTTTACTTACATCAATTACCAGTTGGAAATCCAGGTTCTTGATCCTTCCAAGCCGAATTTCGGGAAAGTCCCGTCTGTTGCTGCAATGGGATTGATCAACAGCATGAAAGCTCCTTACAACCCCTATACGGGAAAACTGGATCAGCGGATTCTGATTGCTGCACTTCCTTATTTCCTGACGATGAAGGAAAGCGATACACAGGATGATTCCCATTCTGATTACTGCGGAAGCGATGCATTGACCTACATTACACATGTTAAAGATTACTATGAATCTGCGAAGAGTATCAAAGATGCCAACTTGCGGGCATTGTGGTATGATGCGGTCAAACGTGTTGCAGACCGGTTCAGCATGTTCCGTGTTTCCTGTGAAAACCAGTCCAGTCATTTCCCCTATTGCTACTATGCTCTTTATGAGACGGACGGCAATGAAGGGTACAAGAGATTGGCAGAAGATTATATTCATCAGCTGAACGATCCGGAATTGAATCCGTTTATGGCGACCGGATATCAGCAGGAAGCCTACGGTGCGGATGGCACTTATCAGGGACTCGGTCAGAGTTTGCAGGCTCTTTATTACCGGATGAGCGGAAATAAGGAAGCATTGGAAGGCTGCCGCAAGGTTCATGATTTTATGTCTCACTCAGTTGTCCGCGAACCGGATGGACGTCTTATTGGATCCAGCAGCTTCTCCCATCGTACGGCGGGCGGCTGGAACGTTGCGCAGTACAGTGCAGGCTGGACTCTGCTTCATCATGAGATTGAAAGTGCGGCAGTTTTTGCTGCGGGCCGTGAAGTGGAAAGCCCCACCGGTTTTGTGGAAAATCTCGCTCCGAGAAAACATGCAAACCACCATGCGATCCACTATTCCATGGCATCCTTCGGACCGTTCTACAATTACATCCGTTACCGTACCGAACCTATTCAGAATCCGAAACTCCCCTATGAAAAAGGCGGAAATTTCGTCCGGAATTTCAATAACGAGTTTATTGCGGTCCGGAAGAATAACTACTATATGTTCCAGTATCTGAAAGGAACTGCAAGTGACTGGACGAAGAATCAGCGGTTCAAGACGGTTGATAATCCCAAGCTGCCCACCTACAAGTGGACCCAGCTTCAGGGAACCGCAATTCTGTGGTTTGAAGGTTACGGTGCCTTCATTACCGGTATGAACTGGAGCGGCAATACCTTCCACATGCTGCGCGGGGATCTGCCGGATGGAAGACTTGCCTATCCTGATTATTGGAACTACAATGCCCGGGTTCTTCGCGGCGGAAGCAAGATCCTTGCCCGCGGCGGTATGTTCCAGGCAGACGGCGTTTCCTTCTCCCGTTATACGGAATGTCTTGACGATGGAATCCGTCAGACTGTTACGGTGAAATTCGATAAGGATATCACCTTCAAGCGTTTTGCGGAACAGATTCCGTTCCTGGCTGATAAAAAAGGCCATACTGTGGAATTCCTTGTGAATGGTGCATGGACCACCAATCCGGGAATGGCAACCGCTGTCCGGTTCGGAAAGAAGATCGTTGTCAAATTTGACAAGGCATATTTCTGTGAAATCGGCCCCAGATATTTGAATTACGGTCAGACGGTTGCACCTCTGCTGATCACGCTTGGAAAAGCGTTCAAGGCAGGAGATGAAATCAAGATCGTTTACACCATTCAACCTGAAAAATAAAGAAAGAACTGCTATGAAATTCAAGCACATTGTAAAGATGTTTGCAGTTGCTGCAGCCGGGATTCTTCTTTCCGGCTGTGCAGGCTTCTGCGAAGAGTCAAACTACGAAGGCGCAATGCTCGGCCCGAAGAAGTTTTTCCGTCCCAGAGACAACATGACCTTTTATTTCTTTGATGAGCAGGGCGGCGGCTTTGATCTGAAAGTTGCTGTCCGCGATGCAAACATCAATATGGAAGGCCCGAGACCGGCATTTTTCTTCCTTGTGGATCCCGAAGGAAATATTGTGGATCAGAAATTTATGGAAGATGACGGAATCACCAAGAACGAATTTGTTTATAAAGACGGCATGGGCGATATCTGGCTGGATCTGCGTTACAGAGCCTACCACCGCACCTTCTCCCCGAATGGATTGCCTCCGGGAAAGAAACGGTCCCCGAAACTTGACGATCCGGCATCAATCAAGCCCCGTTATGTGACTCTGAAAGCTCCTGCAAACGGCAAGAAAGGGGTTTATCGTCTTGGCGTTTCCGCTTGCTGGGATCACTTTATCACAGTGACTCCCTCCCGGAAACTTCTGGAAGGGGTTCATCCCGGACAGTGCGGACTTTATGTTCATAAAGATCAGTTGGCAAATGGCGCATATCTTTATCTGCCCTCTGCAACTCAGGCGATCTGCTTCTCCACCACGGAAGAAGTTGCACCTTTCGGTTCTGTGATTGAAACCCCCTTTGGAACGGTCAAAGCTGGAAATGGGTTTTTAACTTTCCAGAAAATCGATCAGGCTCCGAAAGATAAAATCGTGAAGTTTTCCATCAAGACAAGTGCACCCGGAACGATGTTCCATTTCATTGGCGCTCCGATGATTGTCTGCGGAACAGAAGAAGCAGCCAAAGCTTTTGCCAACTATGAAGATCCTGTTGTAACCCGTCTGAAAAAAGTCGTTGGTAAAACAGCGGAAGAAAAGGTATTTTTGAAGCATCTCTGCGGATTTTCTCACACGTTTGGATTCTATTCTTATCAGGATGCTCCCTTCAGTGCAAAAGCATTGACTCCCGGTTTCCGCAGCAACTGGTGGAGTTTCGGGGATGCCTGGTTCAAGAGCTACCCGAAAACACTTGCTCCTGAAGTCAAAGCTGATGCCGTCAACCTGATGGAAAAATGGGCATACTTCCGTTACACCATGGATATGAGCACCTGTGTGAACCAGTGGGCAAAAATCTCTGAACAGCTTGCTTATCTTTATGATTTCACCCGCAGCCCCAGAGTGAAAGAATCTCTGGAATTCAACGTCCGCCGTATGTGTACCCCGGATAGCACCGGACGTTCCAATCCTGACCGTGACACATTCCTTTCCGGACAGGAAACGGACTCCGGTATGTCCTCCTGCGGTGTGATGAGCGAAGGCTTCGGTCATGACAACGAGTACAATCTGGAAACAGATATGCATCTTACCCGGATTTACAAGATCTATCCGATGCCTGAAATTCTCAAGTATCAGGATACTTACTATCAGCTGAAGACCCACTTGACACTTCCCCGCGGAGATTTCATTCCTCTGCGGGCATTTGACCAGACGGTCAGCCCCACCGATATCAACTTCCGTACACGTTTCTACACTCATAAATCCTCTGCGGTGCATGAGCAGATCCGGTATGGTGATCTCTGGATTCCCAACAACGTCAAAAATCAGAAGAGTGTCTGGCCCGCAATGGATACCAAGCCGTTTGTCCGTACCATCGGAAAACGCTATGCCTTTGTGAACACCGGAAAATACTATGCCATCATTTATCTCGGCTGGAATTATCCCATGTGGCAGACCTGGGGCATTTCTGCAATCAAAGGCAACTCCAGTGATGTGGTTGCTTTCCGTGGTCCCGGTTATGGCGAATGGCAGACTGCTGCTGCAAAGCCCGGTGCAGTTTCTGCTATCTGGGTTCCCGGCTGCGGTCCTGCACTTCTCGGAAACAATCACAACGCCATGTATTCCAATATTCTGTGGGGTAAAGTTTCTGAAACGATTCCGGCTGGCGAATTCTGTGTTGATCCGGAAATGGTTCTGGAATCCGATGCCGCAACGGTTCGTTCTTTCGATGAAAAGAACCGTGTCCTGACAATGTCCGGCTCCATTCCCCGTACCGGGATCAAAGTCGAACGCAAAGTCACTTTGATGGATAACAAACTTGTCTTCAACGTGACATTGACTCCTTCCAGAGATATTGTCATGAAAGAACTGTGGGAAACGGTTCCTCTCTTTGCTGAAAAACGGACTCTTTCCGCTGACGGAAAAGTGATTCCGTTCCCGAAAGCAAAGGTGACCCCGACTCATCAGTTCCGGAAGGATATTGAAGGTTATTCCGGTCTTCCTCCGTTCAATGCCAAGAAAGTTTCTCTGCTTTCTGCAAATGGAAAAGGAATGGAAATCGACTTCGGCACCTCTCAGAATATTGTCCTGACTCAGGTTCTGAAGTACCGCGATGTCGCTGCTCCCATGAGCGGAATCTCTGTCAAACTCCCGACGAACTTCAAAAAGGGACAGACCTACACATTCAGCTACACCATTAATATCAAGTGAGAAAAATGATCTACTTTTTTTCTGACAATCATTATGGTGCAGATCCCGGCAGACATCAGTTTGAATGTCTGCCGGAAGATCTCCGGAAGAAAACAGTTTTTACACTTGATGACTGGAGTGTTCTGGAAAGCGGGACCTGGGAAAAAGATTGTGATTTGCTGATCTTGAACATGATCGGCGAGACCTGTGATCAGCCGCATCCCGGGGCAGGGGCGGAAGAAGCGGTCAAACGCTATTATCAGCGCGGCGGCAATATTCTTCTGCTTCACGGTTCCAGTGCTGCATTCTGGAAATGGGATTGGTGGCGTGAAATCGTGGGATTGCGCTGGACCCGGGGAAATGATCCGGATGGTCAGGCAGTTTCAACGCATCCGATTGCACCCTGTACGATCAAGGTCGCAAAGTCCCGGCATCCGCTGGTGAGACAGCTCCGGGAAATCACCTTGCCTGAGGATGAAATCTATACCGCATTGGAAGAGACTTGTCCGATCATGACATTGATGAGCACTGTTGTGAATGGAGAGACCTGGCCCCAGTGCTGCGAAGTGATCACCCCCTGCAACGGGAAAATTGTCAGCCTGATCCCCGGTCATAAACCGGAATGTACCCGAAACCCGGATTTGATCTACAATCTGGAAGTGCTGATCCGTTATCTTTTGAACAAGTAAGGAAGTATTTATGCTTTTTGGAAATGAGCTTCAGCCGGCATTGAAAATGGAAGGCTATTATGTATGGTGCGGGTCTGTGATCCGCGGTGAGGATGGACGTTATCACATGTTTGCCTCCCGCTGGAAACGGGAACACACCTTTCATCCCGGCTGGATGACTCATTCTGAAGTTGTCCGGGCTGTTTCTGATACTCCGGATGGACCTTTTGAGTTTCAGGAAGTGGTTCTGCCCTCCCGCGGTCCAGAATACTGGGATGGCTGTGCGACGCATTGTCCGCAGATCGTCAAACGCGGCAATCAGTATCTTCTCTTTTACATCGGTACAAGTTTTACTATTCCGATCCGTGACGACAACCGGCAGGATGTTGCGACTGTTGCCCGTTCCACAAAGAAGATCGGTATGGCTGTTGCAGATTCCGTCTTTGGTCCATGGAAACGTTCCGATAAGCCGGTTCTGACCACAAAGCCGGGAACTTATTACAGTTATCTGGTTTCCAATCCCGCGCCTGTGATTGAACCGGATGGTTCCATCTATATGCTTTTCAAAACCAGAAAGTATATCGGTAAAGATCTCAGTCCCTTTTATGTCGGAGCCGCCCGTGCAAAGAGTCCGGATGATCCTTTTGAAGTAATCACTCCCGAGCCGTTGTTCGGTGCCGGTGCCCCCAATGGCGAAGTGGAAGATCCGTTCGTCTGGATCGACAAAACCGGGCTTTACCACATGGTTGCCAAAGATATGCGCGGCGATATCGGCGGAAGTGAGGCGGACGGCGTGGAGCTTGTTTCCTCCAACGGTTTGGATTGGAAATTCCTCCGGAAAGCATACACCAGGGGAACCTGTTCTTTACGGGAACGGCCGTTTATTCTCTTTGATGAAGATGGTGAAATGCTTGCACTTTATACAGCAACGGCAGATCGTTTTCCTTACTCCGACCCCACTGCACAAACCTGGAACAGTGTTTGCAGGTTTCAGAAATAGGTGTCTGTTATGAAGACCGCAACTCAGATTTCCGGTGCAGTTTGGTGTGATCCGGCAAAATATCCCCAGTGGAAGACTTTACCGAATTCCTATTTCGATTACAGAACAAAAACAAGCGAGTGGACCCATTCATTATTGGAGTTCCGCTTTTTTTATGACTGGGATTCCAACTCAGATTGCTTCCTTGAATTTTCTGCCGGCTGCCGTTTTCGTCTGTTGATCAACGGCGAATTTGTGGAAGACGGTCCTGTTGAGCCCGGCGGTGATTATGGCAAGAAAGATGTTCCGGATTGGTGGTTTTTTGACTTCAAAAATGTGAAAAAATGGCTTGTTTCCGGGAAAAACGAGTTCCGTTTTCAGGTCATTCCTGTGCCTATTGTGCAATCTGATTACACCACCGGATTCGGTTGGGTGTGGTGTCGTTTGAATAATCAGCAGATTTCTGCCTCAGAGTGGCAGTTCCATATTTCTTCTTCCTATTTCCCGAATGCATGGGAAGATCGTGAAGTAAAAGAGAGCGACTGGACAGCAGATTGCGTGCCTGTGACAGTTACCCAGCCGTTGTATGATCTTGATTTACCTGAATTGACCAATAAAAAATTCACTTCGTTCCGCTATCTGTTCCCGTTCGGGAAGGGCGATAATGTGAAGCATTCCGGCAAGAAAATTCTGGTGAAGCCGGGGCGTCCTGCCACACTTTTTCTTGAGCTTCCGAAAGAATCTGCCGGACATTTTGAGGTTCGTGCAAAAGGAAATACCTCTGTCCACCTGTTTATGGAATTTCAGGAGTTGTACGGCGTAAAGCCTGATATGATCGCGCAGGAACGGTTCCTGACAAAGCCCGGCAAGAGCAGTTACAGAACATTCCGGATTTACGGATGCCGCTACATCAAAATCGATGTGATCCCATCCGGGTTCGGAACAATGGAATGTGATGAGCCGGTAACGGTGGAATTTCTGTTCTGGGAACGGGCATTCCCTCTGGGCAGGAAACGGAAAATCAAATATCCGGAGCCGTGGTTGGAAGAGCTGGATCTGCATTGTTTGAATTCCCTGAGGCTTTGTATGCAGCGGTTTCATTTGGATTCTCCTGCGCATCATGAAGCACTGGGATGTACCGGGGATTACCGGATCGGGGCAAAGATTGCCGCACTGGCTTACGGCGAGACAAGATTGGCAGGGGCGGATCTTTACCGCACAACGCTGCTGCTCCGTCAACAGGGGAAAATGTTCCATACCTCATACGAACTCTGCTATGTGCTTATGATGAAAGAATATCTGGAACATGGTGGAGCGTACCATCTTGTTTCGGAATGTTATGACGGGTTGAAGATCGTATATCATCATTACAAGTCTATGACCGGACCGGAGCATTTGATTTCTGAAGCGGATAATTATTTATTCATTGATTGGGTTGTTGATGGAGAGGTGTCATATCACCATCCGCCTGCGGATCGTGGGATGACTGCATTGACTGCGCTCTGGTATGGTGCATTGGAAGCATTGATTTTTATTGCATCACAGCTTGGAGAAACCAACGATGCCGAAGAGTTTGCTCGGGAAGCCTGCAATGTCCGGCGCGCCTTCAATCAGTATTTTTGGGATGACTCGGCGAAGGCTTATGTTGATGGGATCCCCGGATTGTCGCGGCGTTCTCCCTCCGGCTGGCTTCCTCCTGAAAATGGGGAGAAAGTCCACACTTCTCTGGGAAATATTATGGCGCTTGCCTTTGGTTTGCCTGAGGAAAGACAGCATCCGGAACAGCTTCTGCAAAGGGTGATCAACGGAGAACTCCGATTGCGTCCTACGACGTACTATATGGAATATCTTTTTATGGCGGCGGATCGTTACCGATTGGATCAGAAGGAAAAAATCCGGCTGATTTCACGATATAAACAGTTTTTACAAGAGGGAATCCGGGAGTCCTGGATCGCTGGCGATTATTGTCATGTATGGTCAGCATCTCCTGCTTACTGGATCCGAAAGAAAGGTTTTTTGAAATGATTGGAACATGGAAAAAACAATATCCGGGAGTCTGGTGCGGAAGAGTCGGAACACCGGAATTGACGTTGACTGGCATCAGCGGGAGCAAGCCCTCTGTTTCTATTGCGGGGTGTGCAGAGATGGTGTTCCCCGGAGCCCCTGCATGTGAGCAGCTGGGGAAATATACGGTTTTACGCTTGGCATTGAATGATGATGACCGGGTTTTCGGCGGCGGACTTTTGTTCCAGCAGGTCAGCACAGATCATCAGGTTTATCATTTGCGGGTGGATCATTATGCCGGGATGGAATCGGGAAGAACCCATGCGCCGGTTCCGTTCGTTGTGATTTCCAATGGCGTCGGATTGTTCTGCAATACGCCGGAAAAGGTTGATTTTTATATCAGAACCGCTCATCGGAAAGAGGATAAGGCGAAGATTACAGAACGGAACCGCGCGAAGGATCCTGATTGGAGCTGTTACAACCCGCCTTATTATGTGGAGATCGCAGTGGAATCTTCCGATGTGGAATTCCTTCTGTTCTGCGGAAAAGATATGAAAGATTGTGTCTCCCGGTTCAATCTGTATTGCGGCGGAGGTTTTATTCCTCCGAAATGGGGACTCGGTTTGTGGCACCGGACGAATATGTTTATGGATGAAAATGATGTCCGGCGAGTTGTTGATGATTATAAAAAACATGATTTCCCGCTGTCGGTCGTTGGATTGGAGCCCGGCTGGCAGAGCGGGGCTTATCCCTGCACTTATGATTGGTCGGACAAATTCCCGAATGCGGAAAAAATGATCCGTGATTTTCTGAAATCCGGAATCCGCGTCAATCTCTGGGAGAACCCGTGTATTTCGGAGAAATCGACCGTCTATGAGGCGTTGTATCCTTATGCCGGAACCCACCTTCAATGGTGCGGGATCGTGCCGGATTACACCATTCCGGAAGTGCGTTCCATTCTGAAAGAGCATCATAAATCGGCGCATTTTGCCAAAGGGGTGAGCGGGTATAAACTGGATGAGAGCGATGGTTATGACAAATGGCTTCCGCCGGATCATGCCCTGTTCCCGTCGGGGATCTGCGGATTTGTGTTCCGGAATTTGTGCGGCCTGCTGTTCCAGCGGCTGACGTATGAGTTGTACCGGGAAAATAATCAAAGAACGTATGGACTCACCCGCTCCACCAATGCCGGAGGTGTGGGATTTCCTTATATTATTTACAATGACCGCTATGATTTCAAAGAGTTTGTAACAGGGCTTTGTTCCTGCGGCTTTACCGGATCCTTGTGGTGTCCGGAGGTCAGAGGGGCGCAGACTGCTCAGGAGTGGGTCCGCAGATTCCAGCTTCTTGCCATTTCTCCCATGCTTCTTCTGAATGCCTGGGCAAATGATGCAACCCCCTGGATGTTCCCTGAAGTGGAACATTTGATCCGGGCAGCTGTGGAACTCCGGGCAAAACTTATGCCGTATCTTTATTCTGCATTCGCAAAATATCATTTTGAAGGGATCCCGCCTTACCGTTCCCTTTTTATGGATTATGGCTTGTTCCTGAACGAAAAACCACAGGCAAACGGAGAGCTGGATGATACAGCCAATCCTTATCAGGAAGTCAGCGGAATGGATATCAATGATCAATTCCTTGTGGGCGAATCTCTGATGGCGGCTCCGCTGGAACCGGGGATCAACAGCCGGAAAGTGATTTTCCCGCCCGGAAAATGGTTCGATTTCCATACAGGCGAATTGGTTTCTGAACAGGGAGGCGTTGTGGAGTTCTCTTACAGAGATGATTCTCCCATGCCGCTTTTTGTTCCGGATGGAGCTGTCATTCCGGTAGAAGAAGAGGGAACCGTGAAGATCCGGAAATTCGGAAGCAAGCCCGGAACCTTCCAGCTGTATGAGGATGACGGGGAAACATTCGGGTATGAGCAGGGCGTTTACACTTGGAAAACGCTTCAAGCTTGATCTGTTCTTCCGAACACTTGAAAAATCCCGTTTCAGCTGTATGTTATAGGAACCTCAGAAAGAACCGGAGTTGAAGGAAATATGTCTGAATGGAAGATCGGCTTTGATATCGGCGGGACGAAGTGTGCCGCCATTCTTGGAAAAATTGACGGTGCAACGATTACTGTTGTTGAAAAAACAGTTTATGCAACAGCTGATACAGCAACGCCGTTTGCATGTATTGAACGGTTTTGTCAGGAAACGGAAAAACTTCTTGCAAAATATCCGGAAGCGGAACCGACCTCTGTCGGAATCAGCTGCGGAGGACCTTTGGACAGCAAACGCGGGATCGTCATGTCTCCGCCGAATTTGCCCGGATGGGACAATATTCCGGTCTGCGAGCTTGTGGAAAAACGTCTTTCTTTGCCGGTGCGTCTTTGCAATGATGCTGATGCCTGTGCGGTTGCCGAATGGAAATTCGGGGCAGGGCGCGGAGCTGAAAATATGGCATTCCTGACGTTCGGCACCGGTCTGGGTGCCGGTTTGATCCTGAATGGGAATCTTTACAGCGGTGCAAGCGGGATGGCTGGAGAGTGCGGACATATCCGTCTTGCAGAAGATGGACCTCTGGGATATGGAAAGCATGGATCTTTTGAAGGCTTCTGTTCCGGGGGCGGGATCGGCAGGATGGGGCGCGCTTATGCGGAAAAGCATCTTCCTTTAAGCTGGTGTAAAACGCCGGAAGATCTGGATAAGGTTTCAGCAAAAGTGATTGCCGAAGCCGCTGCTGCCGGGGATGAAGCGGCGAAAATGATCTATGCGGAAAGCGGGAAACGGCTGGGTTACGGTTTGGCGATCCTTATCGATATTCTGAATTTGGAACGGATTGTGATTGGAAGTGTTTTCCAGCGCAGCGAAGGGCTGCTCCGTCCGGCAATGGAAGCGGTTTTGAAAGAAGAATGTCTTCCGTTGAGCCTGGAACAGTGCAAAATCGTCCCGGCTCAGCTTGGCGACAGTATCGGCGATATTGCTGCACTCAGTGTCGCCTTGCTGAAATAAAGAGTCGTTCCGGCGGTGGAGATCAGATCCGTTCCGCCAATCTTTTCCCCAATGCGAATGCCCGTTTTTTGTCTTCAGGAAAACGGGTGTTCCGGACTTCCGCCTTATGCTGAGGATCAAACAGGGATGATTCGTATTTATCATAATCATCGAACTGGTAAGTATCAAAGACATAAAGTGATTCGACGTCGGAACTTCCTAAAATCATCTGTGGAAATTTCATTCCTTTTTCGAGAAAATCACGGTAGCCATACTGTTCCATGGTTTCTTCGTTGACGTTCATAGTATAAACGAATGCCGCTTCCAGTTTTTTCGGAGCGCAGGAGGAGGGGGGATTGGTATACCGGAGCAGGGGAAAGAAGAGCCGTTCCAGAAAATTGCGGTACAAGCCGGTTTCGGCACCAAAATAGATCGGGGTCCCCATGACAATGGCATCCGCCTGAATGATTTTTTCCAGCCAGGGAGTAAGATCATCCTGAACGGCACATTTTCCATAGGATTTTCCATGTTTCAATTTACAGGCAAAACAGCTGCGGCATCCGGAAAAATTCAATGTTCCCAAATTGAGAAGTTCCGTTTCAACGCCTGCTGAAGCCGCTCCGGCAAGAACTTCCTGAAGAATGACAGCTGTATTTCCATTGTTCCGGGGGCTTCCGTTGATGGCAAATATTTTTTTCATGATCCCTTCCTTTCGGCTGAAAGTAATGATTTTATCTTTTGAAATCACCTCTTTTGAGAAAAAAACACCCGGTCAGCAATGCCGTACCGGGTGTTTCATCACAGGTGTCAAGAGACAGGGGGCTGAATTACATCATGCCGCCCATGCCGCCCATTCCACCCATTCCGCCGCCCATACCTTCGGGCATAGCAGGCTTCTTTTCTTCCGGAGCGTCTGTGATGAGACATTCGGTTGTAAGAAGCAGACCGGAAACGGAAGCTGCGTTCTGAAGAGCAGAACGTGTGACTTTCTTCGGATCGATGATACCGGATCCGATCATGTCAACGTATTCGCCGGTAGCAACGTTGAAACCGTAGTTGCCATCTTCTGCGAGGATCTTCTGAACAATGACACTTCCTTCGTATCCGCCGTTGGAAGCGAGGGTACGGATGGGTTCTTCGATAGCGCGTGCAACGATATTTGCACCGATCTTTTCATCGCCTTCGAGATTGAGATCAGCAAGAGCTTTGCCAGCGCGGAGGAGAGCAACGCCGCCTCCGGGGACGATCCCTTCTTCGACAGCTGCGCGGGTTGCGTGGAGAGCATCTTCAACGCGTGCTTTCTTTTCTTTCATTTCGATTTCGGTAGCAGCACCGATATTGATGACAGCAACGCCGCCTGCGAGTTTTGCAAGACGTTCCTGGAGTTTTTCACGATCGTAGTCGCTGGTGGTTTCTTCCATCTGCTTCTTGATCTGATTGACTCTTGCCAGGATGTTGGACTGTTTGCCTGCGCCTTCCACGATGGTGGTGTTTTCTTTGCCGATGGTCACGCGCTTTGCGGTACCGAGTTTATCGATTCCGACGTTTTCGAGTTTGATTCCGAGATCATCGGAAATGCAGGTTCCGCCGGTGAGGATCGCGATATCTTCCAGCATGGCTTTTCTGCGATCGCCGAATCCGGGAGCCTTGACAGCGCAGATGTTGAGGATACCGCGCATTTTGTTGATCACGAGAGTCGTGAGAGCTTCGCCTTCCACATCTTCTGCGATGATGAGCAGGGGCTTGCCGGTCTTGGCAACTGCCTGGAGCAGGGGGAGAAGATCATTGAGATTGCTGATCTTCTTTTCGTGGATCAGGATATATGCTTCATCAAGAACAGCTTCCATGGATTCTGCATCGGTGATGAAGTAGGGGGAGAGATAACCTTTATCGAACTGCATACCTTCGACAACGTCAAGGGTGGTTTCGATGCTCTTGGCTTCTTCAACGGTGATGGTTCCATCTTTGCCGACTTTGTCCATGGCGTCTGCAATGATCTTACCGATTTCTTTGTCGCCGTTTGCGGAAATGGTAGCGACCTGTGCAACCTGTGCATTGTCGGAAACAGGGGTCTTGAGGGTATCAAGCTTTGCAACGATTGCTGCAACAGCTTTATCAATCCCGCGTTTGAGGGACATTGCATCAGCACCAGCGGTCACGTTTTTGAGACCCTGCTTGAAGATTGCTTCAGCAAGAACAGTAGCGGTGGTGGTACCGTCACCGGCAATATCATTGGTTTTGCTTGCAACTTCGCGAACCATGCTTGCTCCCATATTCTGGAAGGGGTTCTGAAGTTCGATTTCTTTTGCAACGCTCACACCGTCTTTGGTGATGGTGGGAGCACCGAATTTTTTGTCGAGAACGACATTGCGGCCTTTGGGACCGAGAGTTGCTTTGACTGCGGCGGAGAGCTGTTCCACGCCGGTGAGAAGCTGACGACGGGCGTCATCACTGAAAATGAGCTGTTTAGCTGCCATTTTATATTCTCCTTATAAGGATTCTGTTAAAGATTAGCCAACGATCGCGAGGATATCTGATGCGCTGACGAGTTTGTATTCTTTGCCATCGACTTTGACTTCGGTTCCGCCGTATTTGCTGGTCAGAACGATATCGCCGACTTTGACTTCAAATTCGATCTTCTTGCCGTCTTCGTCAACTTTTCCGGTTCCGAGAGCGACAACGCGTGCTTCCTGGGGTTTTTCCTTTGCGGAATCGGGAATCAGGATTCCCCCCATGGTTTCTTCGACTGCTTCCACTGCTTCAATGAGAACTCTGTCTCCCAGCGGCTTGATTTTGATGTCTGCCATTTTTTTTCTCCTTAAGTTTATGTCAGGTTTTGGTTTTCTGTTATCAGGCAACCGCAGCAGAACAGAACGTCTGCTGCGGTATGAATTTCTTATTTTTCGTCGTCGATGATTTCTGCATCAACCACACCGTCGTCATTCTTCGGTGCGCCCTGAGCACCCTGTGCTCCGGCAGCTCCGGAAGCCTGAGCCTGCTGGTAGATCTCCTGACCGTAACGCATCAGTTTTTCTTCCAGAGCCTTCATGGAGGCTTTCATTGCTTCGGTATCGTTGTTTTCGATATCTTTTTTCAGCTTGGCAATGGCGGATTCCAGATCGCTCTTGGCATCAGCAGAAAGTTTGTCTTCCAGTTCCTTGATCTGTTTTTCTGTCTGATAGACCATGGAGTCTGCGCGGTTTTTGGTTTCGATCTTATCCTTAGCCGCTTTATCTTCTGCTTCGTGAGCCTTTGCATCATCGACCATCTTCTTGATCTCATCTTCAGAGAGACCACTGTTGGCTGTGATGGTGATCTTCTGTTCCTTGCCGGTTCCGAGATCTTTTGCGCTGACACTGATGATACCGTTTGCGTCGATATCGAATGTCACTTCGATCTGGGGAACTCCGCGGGGAGCAGGTGCAATGCCATCCAGACGGAATCTGCCGATGGATTTGTTGTCAGCCGCCATGTTGCGTTCGCCCTGAAGGACGTGGATATCAACGGAGGGCTGGTTGTCAGCTGCGGTGGAGAACACTTCGCTCTTCTTGGTGGGGATCGTGGTATTGCGTTCGATCAGGCGGGTGGTTACGCCGCCGAGGGTTTCGATCCCGAGAGAGAGCGGGGTGACGTCCAGAAGGACAACATCCTGATTGAGATCTCCGGAGAGAACTCCGCCCTGAATTGCAGCACCGGCAGCAACGACTTCATCCGGATTGACGCCCTTGTGGGGATCTTTACCAAAGATTTCTTTTGCCTTTTCCTGAGCGCGGGGCATTCTTGTCATACCGCCGACGAGAATGACTTCGTTGATTTCGGATTTGGAAACGCCGGAATCGCGGAGACAGTTTTCGCAGGGTTTGACTGTGCGTTCAATGAGTCCGTCACTGAGTCTTTCCAGTTCCGCTCTGGAGAGAGTCTGCTGGAGGTGGAGCGGTCCGTTCTGATTCATGGTGATGAAGGGCAGATTGATTTCGCTGTTCATGCTGGAGGAAAGTTCGCATTTTGCCTTTTCAGCAGCTTCTTTCAATCTCTGGAGAGCCTGGGGATCATTTTTGAGATCCACGCCGTTTTCCTTCTTGAATGCTTCTGCCAGCCAGTCAACGATGACTGCATCGAAGTCGTCCCCGCCAAGGTGGGTGTCCCCGTTGGTGGCTTTCACTTCAAACACACCGTCAGCGATTTCAAGGATGGAGATATCGAAGGTTCCTCCGCCAAGGTCATAAACTGCAACGGTTTCTTCTTTCTGATCTTTATCGATCCCGTAAGCAAGTGCTGCTGCTGTGGGTTCGTTCACGATACGTTTGACATCGAGTCCGGCGATTCTTCCGGCGTCTTTGGTTGCCTGTCTCTGGCTGTCGTTGAAGTATGCCGGAACAGTGATGACAGCTTCGGTGATCTTTTCGCCGAGGTAGGCTTCTGCATCATTTTTGAGCTTCTGGAGGATCATTGCAGAGATTTCCGGCGGAGAATACTTCTTGCCGTCAACTTCAACACATGCATCGCCGTTTGCTGCTTTTGCAACGGTGTAGGGAAGACGTGCTGCTTCTTCCTGCATGTCTGCATACTTCATCCCCATAAGACGTTTAATGGAGAAAATTGTATTTTTCGGATTGGTGACAGCCTGACGTTTTGCAGTCTGCCCCACCAGACGTTCGCCGTTCTTTGTGAATGCCACGATGGACGGAGTGGTGTTTGCTCCTTCCGCGTTCGGAATGATCTTGAAAGATCCATGATCCATGACAGCCATACAGCTGTTCGTGGTTCCCAAGTCGATACCAAGAATTTTTCCCATAGTGTTACCCCTTTCGGTTGGATTTTGTTAATAAATGAGATTTACACCCACTTATATAGCAAGCTCCGTGCCAACTTTCTGTTCTTACCTGAAAAAAGGGGCTTTTTTCGCATTTTCACCTTTTCTGACCGCCGTTTTGTGCCAATTCCCGGGAAAACAGTGTGACAAGGTGTGTCAATGTGTCACACTGTAACCGGGCGTGTCTCACTGAAAACTGCGCTGCGGATAGCCAGCCTGGCACAGAATCTCCGCTGCCTGAGTGAAATTCCTCTGAAGATGGGCAGGATCGTGAGCATCGGCATTGACGATGACCGGGATCTTTCTTGCATTGGCTTCTTTCACCAAGGCAAGGGAGGGGTACTGCTCTTCACATTCTTTGAACCAGCCAGCGGTGTTCAATTCGATTCCGATTCCGCTTTTTTGTGCAATATCCAGAACCCGAACTGCATGACGGAAATAGTCGTCGTTGTTGATCATACCGAATTTTTTCGGCAGGTCAAGATGGCCCAGGAAGGAAAACTCTTTCCGGGCGGCAGCTCCTTCCATTTTCTTCCAGTAAGTTTCGCAAATTTCTGCTTTTTCTTCTTCAGAAAGCGTGAGCCAGGGGTCTATGCAGTGGTCAACCGGGAAAATATCAGAATAATGAACTGAACCGATCAGGTAGTCGATCGGATAGGCAGACAAATCTTTCAGAACGCTGTCGGCATTTTCAAAAAAGAAATCAACTTCAAGTCCGATCTTCAAAGAAAATGTCTCATCTTCCAGCTCTTTTCTCATTTTCTGAAGCGTGCTGACATATTCTTCAATCCGATCCAGCCGCATACTCCAGACTTCGGACTCCATTCCGTCTTTCGGCGGAACGACCCAATGGTCGGAGAGACCGAATTCTTTCAATCCGATTTTCTTTGCTGTCCGGCAGACTTCTTCCAGCGGGGCTCCCCCATCGCTCCAGTTGCTGTGATTATGATAACAGGCGTTCAGGGCAGGGCCGGGATAAGTAAAATGAAGCATATCAAATCTCCTGAGATAAATTGGTTTGTTTTTTGTATATGACTATAAACCGTGAAGAAATCTCGGTTTATGCGATATAAAAGTTTGAAAAACCTGTTGAGAAACAGTATTTTATGGTGTTCAAATCCAAAGGAATACTAACTAACCCAACAGGTGATTCGATGATTAAGATAGCACAAGGT
>JAFTIQ010000073.1 GCA_017456805.1 Lentisphaeria bacterium | reverse complement strand
ATAAAAAGCCCCTGATTACGGTTTTGATGCAATCAGGGGCGAAATTCAGTCAGGAGAAAACAGGAACGTATGGTTTTAGTAAGTCACAACAACTTAATTGATAGACCGATGGGTAATTATTCGTTTAGGCAGCACAGCCGTTCGGATCGTTCACAAAATAAATTCCCATTTCGGGATTTTCATAGCAAATCACGCCCATTTCTTCATGACGTTTGTGGGCAGCTTCGTAATCATCAACCTTGAATGCCAAGTGAAATTCATTGTCTCCAAGATCGTAAGGGCGTTCCCAATCACGCAGCCAGGTCAATTCCAACTGATGAGTGCTGTTGCCGTCTTCAAGATAAACAATGATAAATGCACCGTCTTTAGCGTTGATGCGGCGGACTTCGTGCATATCAAAGGCATCCTGATAAAATTTGATGCTCTTGTCAAGATCAAAAACGTTCAAATTATTGTGGACCATGCGAAATTTCATTTGATATATCTCCTGTGTTTAATTACCTACAAAAATAATATATCGCAAACACCGTAAAAATGCAAGCTGATCAAAACAGAAATTCCCTTTATCATCCAGCCAGTTTCAGGCACTCCTGTCCAAGAAATTCCCTGTTTTTAAGGAAAAATTCTGTTAAATAAAAAAGCTCCGGAATCGCTCCCGGAGCTCTAAAAATCGGATCAATCCAATCCGATAAATTCTTTTGCTTTGTCCCAGAATGAGGCATATTTCGGATGCTCCTCTGTTCTGGTGGCGGACGATGCAAAGGTTTCCGCATATTTTCGCAGCAGGTCTTTCTGTTCCGATTTCAAGCCTCTGGGGACTTCTACAAACACGGAAACATAATGATTTCCTCTGCGGCCGCCACGCAAGGAAGGCATACCTTTTTCTTTCAGGGTAAACTTGTCGCCGGTCTGCGTTCCGGGGGGGATCTCCAATTCCGTTTTTCCGCAAACAGTCGGGACCTCCACTTTTCCGCCGAGTGCAGCCGTGGGGAAGTCAATGGGGACTTCACAATAAATATTGTTTCCTTCCCGCTGGAACAAGTCATGTTCAGCGACTTCGATTTCCACATAAAGATCTCCATTCTGACCGCCTCTGAGCCCCGGTTCGCCTTCGCCGGGAACACGCAAACGGTTTCCGGTATCGACTCCGGGGGGAATATGAATGGAAACTTTCCGCTGGACCTGAGTCTGGCCCTTTCCGCCGCAGGCATGACATTTTTTTTCAGGGACAACGCCCCGTCCGTCACACTCGGGACAGGTATGCATTACGGTAAAGAATCCCTGAGAAACACCGATCTGCCCGCGTCCGCCGCAACGGCGGCAAGTGACATTTTTAGAACCTTCGGCGCAACCGGAACCGTTGCATTTCGGGCAAGCCGCCATCCGATGGAATTCGATTGTTTTATCCAATCCGTTGACCGCATCCTCGAACCGGATGGAGAGTCTGTAACGGAGATCATTGCCATCCTGAGGGGCGTTGGGAGAAGGTCTGCGCTGTCCGCCGCCAAAGAATCCATCGAAGGGACTTCCGCCGCCGAAGAAGCTGTTGAAGATATCGAAGGGATCGCCGCCCCCGCCGCCCATTCCGCCGGCTTTGAACGCATCTTCGCCATACTGATCATACAGGGGGCGTTTTTCGTCATCGGAGAGGATTTCGTATGCCTTTGAGATCTCTTTGAATTTCTCAGCCGCCTCCGGATTGTCCGGATTCCGGTCCGGATGATACTTGATAGCAAGTTTCCGGTAAGCTTTTTTGATCTCAGCGGTATCAGCGGAGCGGTCTACGCCCAAAAGTTCGTAATAATCCATGGTCAGATCTCTTTTTCAATGCTCTGCGCCATCAGTGCGGCTGCACGTTTTGCGAATTTAGCGGGATCCGGCAAAGGACTTCCTTCTGCAAGGAGAGCCTGATCGAACAGGAGTTCGGCATATTCCGCGACTTTCGGATTTGCCGCATCTTTTTCCACCAGCTTGGTCAACCCTTCGATCAGCGGATGAGAGGGGTTCAGTTCCAGAATCCGTTTGACTTCCACCACGGGCTGATTCAGGGCTTTCATGATCCGCTGCATGTGAGGGCTGGGATCATTTTCCTCGCCGGAAAGGCGGCTGACGCTTTCGGTCATAGCTCCGGAGAAACGGACATCTTTGACTTTATCTGCGAGGACTTCTTTGACTTTGGAAATCAGATCTTTTCCGCCCTGTTCGTTTGCGGCTTTTTCCGCCTTTTCGTTCAATTCTTTCATAGCGGCGGAATCTGCAGAGATCTTTGCCTTTGCCACAGAAACCAGCTTTTTGCCGTCAAATTCAGGAATTGCCTGAACCACCCATTCATCAATGGGTTCATGAAGCATCAGGACATCATAACCGGCTTTTTTGAAGCTTTCGATGTGGGGAGATGCTTCCATATATTCGCGGCTGTCACCGGTCATGTAATAGATTTCTTTCTGATCTCCGGGCATTGCCGCAATATATTCTTTCAGAGTGGAATATTCCGTTGCGGGTTTATTCATGGTTTCGAAGAGCAGAAGATTGCGGAGTTTTTCTGCATTGGCATAATCTTCATGAGTCCCTTCTTTGAGCAGCGGGCCGAAATTCTTGAAAAATTCTGTATATTCTTCCCGTTTGTTCTTCAGAAGATTATCCAATTCTGTAAGGACGCGTTTTGTAATTGCCTTGTTGATCTTTCCGATCATGGGGTTATCCTGCAAGGTTTCCCGGGAAATGTTCAACGGGAGATCAGAGGAATCCACGACTCCGGCGACAAAGCGCAGGTAGTTTGGGAGCAGCCCTTTGCAGTCATCGGAAATAAATACTCTGCGGATATAGAGCTGAAGATCATTGCGTTTTCTTCCGGGGAAATTGAAATCAAAGGGACACTGAGAGGGGATGAAAAGCAGAGCTTTGAATTCGGAAGCCCCTTCCGCACTGTAATTGATCCGGGAAACCGGTTCATCATAATGTCCGGTCAGATGATTATAGAAAGAGATATATTCATCGTCTTTGACATCGGACTGTGGACGGAGCCAGATGGCTGTCTGAGAGTTCAGGACGCGATCTTCAATGGTTTCCTTCCCATCTTTATCCTTGGAGGATTCCATCATCTTGATGGGATGTTCGATAAAGTCGGAATATTTTTTGACGATTGTGGAGATCTGCCAGTTTTCGAGGAATTCTTTCGCGTCATCTTTGAGATGAAGGGTAATTGAAGTTCCCTGAGAATCGCGGGAGCCCTCAGCCACGGTGAAAGATTCTTCGCCGTTGGATTCCCAGCGGACGGATTCTTTGGTTCCAGCTTTACAGGTTTCCACAGTGACTTTATCAGCGACCATGAATGCGGAATAGAAACCGACACCGAACTGTCCGATGAGTTCCGGAGAGCTCTGACCTTCTTTCGCATTCTGCATTGCTTCCATGAATGCTTTGGTACCGGAATGGGCGATGGTTCCGAGGTTTTCGATGATTTCCTCTCTGGTCATCCCGATCCCGTTATCGGAGATGGTGAGAGTTCCTGCTGTTTTATCGGGGCTGATGCGGATTTCCCAATCCTGAGCGAAATCGGGATTGGTAAGGGCTTCGAATCTTGCCTTATCGATAGCATCGGCGGCATTGGCGATCAATTCGCGGAGAAAGATCTCTTTGTTCGAATAAATCGAATGGATCATCATGTGCAAAAGCTGTTTGACTTCTGTCTGAAATACTCTGTTTTCCATAAAAATAACTCCTTATGTTTTGTTTTCATGCAAGGTTTATTAGCAAAAATCGTGCCAATCCCGGTTTGAACGGGAAGGAACGCCCCAACTGTGCCAAAATGTCCCAAAAAGTGCGACATGCCGGAATATTTGCATCCATTTTTTATCCGGAGCGGCACGAATGTATGCTTTCATTAAATTTCTTTTTGAAAAACTTGAAAAACTTTGAAAACATGCTATATTAAGAAGTTTTATTGTAGAAAACCGAATTTAACAAAGGAAGAAGAAACATGTACAGTGCATCAGATCTGAAAAAAGGACTGAAGATCGAAATTGATGGTCAGCCCTGGGTGATTACCGAATTTGAATTTTGCAAACCCGGCAAAGGAACCGCTCTTTACCGCTGCCGTCTGAAAAACCTTATGACCGGCGCGGGAATGGACAGAACCTTCCGTCCTGTGGATAAAGTGGATGAACCCAATCTGGAAGAACGCGAAATGCATTACATCTACAATGAAGGCGATGACTATGTGTTCAGCGATTCTGAAACCTATGATGAAATCCGCATCACCGCAGAACAGCTTGGTAAAAAAGTCTGGTTCCTGGAACCCGATGCACTCTGCACCGCACTTTTCTTCAATGGCACCCCCATTGATATCACCCTTCCCACCTGGCTGATCCGTGAAGTCACCGAAACGGAACCCGGTGCACGCGGTGATACAGCTTCCTCCAACGTGATGAAGCCCGCAAAAGTGGATAACGGTTACGAACTCATGGTTCCCCTCTTCATCAATGTCGGCGACACCATCAAGATCGATACCCGTACAGGTGAATATGCTGAACGCGTCAGCAAAGGTTGATCAGGGGTCCCTTTGCAACGCCCTCCTCTTCCGTTCGGAAGCACTCCGGCAGACCCGTGCCTATTATCATCAGCACGGGTTCGCGGAGGTGGAAACCCCAGTGGTCATTGATGCTCCGGCAATAGAGGAATATATTGAAGCTCCGCGTTTGACGACCGGGGCTTTTTTGCGTTCTTCCCCTGAACTGGAAATGAAGCGGCTCCTGGCTGCCGGAATGGAACGGATCTATGAATTATCCCCCTGTTTCCGGGCTGAGGAACATGGCAGACGGCATCGGTGTGAATTCACCATGCTGGAATGGTACATGGCTCATACGGATTATATGGAGCTGCTGGAGTTCACAAAAGGGTTGTTCCGGCATCTGGCGGACTCTCTCAATGTGCCGGAATCCGTATTCAATCCGCATCCGGAATGGGAAATCATTTCCGTCAGAGATGCCTTCCGGAAATTTGCCGGGGAAGATGCAGATAAATGCGCGGAAACAGAATCTCTCTTTGAACAGGTTCTCGTAGAAAAAGTAGAACCGGCTCTCCCGCAGAACATCCCCTGCGTTCTCATTGATTATCCGATCCGCTTCGGTGCGTTTGCCCGGAAAAAAGCGGAAGATCCGACCCTTGCAGAACGGTGGGAAGTCTATTATAATGGGATCGAACTGGGCAATGCTTACGGGGAACTGGTGGATGCAGAGGAACAGATCCGCCGCTTTGAAGAATATGCCGAAAAACGGAAACTTTGCGGATTGACGGAATATCCTCAGCCCGTGGAATTTCTGGAAGCGATCCGCGCCGGGATCCCGGATTCTGCCGGATGTGCCATCGGTTTTGACCGGCTGGTCATGGTGCTCTGCGGCGCAACTGATATTGCAGAAGTGACCTTCCCTCACAGGTGAAAAATGGAAATTCCGGACAACGAAACAACTCAGGCGATCGACCTTGCCACCCTACGCGGAGAAGGTCCGAGAAAGCCCAAAAAAGAAAAGCTGGATCTCTATGAAGTTCCTGCTGACAGCGTATTCGGGGATTCTCTGCCCGGGCTGGTTCGCGTCCATAACGAAGATTGCTATGCCTGCTGCTGTAAACCGGATGGACATTTGACCCTGGCCGTTGTTGCCGACGGGATCGGCGGCGGAGATCACGGGGAAGTTGCATCCGCAGCTTGCATCACTGAAATGATCCGGAGCTGGCGGGAGTTCTCTTCCCGATATCAGGACACCACCTGGGAAAATGCTCAGGAACATCTGGCGCAGGCGATTCTGGAAGCAAACAAACAGATTTATAAAAAAGGACAAGCGCTCGGGGTACACATGGGAACCACCATTGCCGCATTGCAGTTTGCCGACCGCTATGCGGTAATTGCCAATGCCGGGGACAGCCGGGTTTACCGGTTCCGGAACAATGAACTGGAACAGCTTTCAACAGATCATACCCTTGTTGCAGAAGCGCTTGCCAAAGGGGAAATCTCTCAGGAAGAAGCAGAAAACAGCCCGTTCCGTCATACGATCACCCGGGCCGTCGGGGTGGCAGAGCATGTTTCTTCCCAGATCAAAGTCGTTGACCATCTGCCCGGAGATTGCTATTTGCTCTGTTCTGACGGATTGACCCTTCATGTTTCTGATGACGAGATCCGGCAGGAACTGGAAGCCTGTTACGATCCGGAGCAATGCGTGGAACATCTGATCAGAAAAACATTGTGCGGCGGAGCCCGTGACAATGTCACCATTATTGCAGTATTCGCATGAGGGGATTATGAGGGAGAATGTTATGACAAAACAGGAAAAACTGACTGCGTTTCTCCCTATGACTGTGGAGGAAATGAAGGCGCGGAAGTGGGATGCCATCGATATTCTTCTGATCTCCGGAGATGCCTATGCGGATCACCCGATGTCAGGACCGGCAGTTATCGGACGGGTTCTTCTGGATGCCGGATACCGCGTGGGTTATTGTGCTCAGCCGGATTGGAAAGATCCGGAATCTCTGAAACGTTTCGGCAGGCCCCTTCTCGGCTGCGCCGTCACCAGCGGAAATATGGATTCCATGGTGAAACTTTATACTGCCGGACGCCGGCTCCGTCATGAAGACATGTTTGCACCGGGTGGCAAACCCGGATTGTGTCCGCCTCATGCGACTGTTGTTTATTCCCAGCTGGCACGGCAGGCATTTCCCGGAATTCCGGTGATCGCAGGGGGCGTGGAAGCAAGTTTGCGCCGGGTGGCTCATTACGATTACTGGCAGGATAAAATGCGGCCCTCCATTCTGGTGGATTCCAAAGCGGATCTGCTCTGTTACGGAATGGGAGAACGTTCTATTCTGAAGATCTTTGAACGTTTGAAAGAGGGAAAATCTCTGGAAGGACTCCGGGGCACATGCCGTTATCTGGGCGGGAAAGAGAGCAAATCGTTTCCTGTTGATGAATCCTGTGTGGTTCTTCCCTCTTACGGGGAGATCTGTTCGGACCGTCTGGCGATCATGGAGTTAACCAAACTTGTTGAGCGGGAAATGAATCCCTGGAACGGGAAACGGCTGCTGCAATGGACCAACGGACGGCTGCTTGTGATCGAACCGCCGGAATACCCTATGACAACAGAAGAATATGACCGGGTATGCGATCTGCCTTTTACCGGTTTGCAGCACTGGTCCTATCAGGAACTGATTCCGGCTTGGGATATTGTGAAATGTTCCATTCCGGCGATCCGCGGGTGTCCGGGCGGCTGCGCTTTCTGCGGAATTATGGTTCATCACGGACACCACTTGATTTCCAGGAGTATAGAGAGTATATTACGCAGTGTGGAACAGTTGAAGCGTCAACCCTTCTTCAAAGGGATCATTACAGATCTGGGCGGAGCTGCCGGAAATATTTTCCAGCATGGCCCCCGGGATCCCGAACGGTGCAAAAAGTGCAAACGCATCTCCTGTCTCTTCCCGGAATTCTGCCCGAATTATCATGCAGATGAAAAACCGCTGCTGGAACTGCTGGAGCGGATCACCGGGATGGAAGGAGTCAAAAAAGTGCTTTTGAACTCCGGACAGCGGCTGGATCTGGCATTGGTTCAGAAGAAATTGACCGAGAAAGTGATCCGGGATCATACGCCGGGACATCTCGGGGTTGCGCCGGAACATCTGGATCCGGAAGTCCTCCGTCTGATGCGGAAAGGAAAACCCGGCGAGATGGAAAAGTTCCGCGAGATCTTTGACAGAGTGAACCGTCAAACCGGAAAAAAACAGTTTATGGATCCCTATTTCATCTCCAATTTCCCGGGATGCACCAGGAAACAGATGAAGGTCGTGGATGATTTCCTCGTGCGGAACCACTGGGATCCCCGTCAGGTGCAGGATTATATCCCCCTGCCGATGACCATGGGATGCGCCATGTACTGTGCCGGAGTCGATCCGGAAGGAAATCCCATTGAGGTCAACCGGGGTTTGGCGGAACGGCGGGAACAGAGAAATATGCTTCGGAGAAAACATACTGCTCCCGGAAATGACAAAAAAGCGATCAAACAACATAAAATAAAACATAACAAGAGGTAATTTCAAAAATCCGGCAAAATTTGGCTGAAAAGAGATTGCTGATGAGCTGGAAATGGTAGTTTGAGCGTGGCTACTCTCTGAGTAACCACCGAAAACGCTCCATTTTCAGATCTCTGCAAGAATTTTCAGACATTTTTGAAGACTTTTGAAATCACCTCAACAAGCAAAGAAGAGGTGCTGAATGAGAAAACTTTTGAGTTTGGTATTGGTATGCTGTTTTGCAGTATTATACAGCGCAGGAAAAGAATTTGAAAAGCTCGGTAACTACACCTCCGTTAAGGTGGTCGGTATTACATGGAAAGGAATCCGGATCACACATTCCGGAGGCAATTGCTACATTACCGACAAAGATCTTTCTGCGGAAGAACAGAAACTTCTGGAACAGGAACTGAAATCCTGGAGAGAAAAAGCCGCAAAGCATCAGAAACGCGTGAAAGTTCAATCCAAAAGCAGAGTCGCTCAGGAAAAAGAACTGCAGGATTTCATGAAGAAAATCGGCAAAATGTCCATGAAAGATATCTGCAAATGGTGCCGGGAAAAAATCGGATGCGATCCCTATGATCCAAATTTCCAGAGCACCTTTTATGAAAAATATAATTTTGCAGGCAACAGCAAAAAAGCTATGGAGGCCTGCATAAGACGGCTGACCGCAATCGACAATGCGGATCTGAAAAAACTTCAGACAAGCTGTATGGCAGGTGACATGAAGGCAGCAAACAGAGTTCTGCAAAAGGCGCTCAAGGTCAACTTCGGAGCAGAAGGCAACCAATTGCAAAAGTTTACAGCGGCCCTGAATATGAGATTCCCGTGGGCTACGCAGAAAAAAGCATTCATCAATGCGCTCAAAGCAAAAGATAAGCAGGAACGCATGTGTGTTGTATGTAAGAAAAAACCGGCGAAAAAGCCCGGCGGCATCTGTGACGATGCCAATTGCAAGAAATGCACCAAGTGCAAAAAGAAAGATTCCCCGACTCCGGGAGGTCTTTGCGATGAGTGTAAAAAACAGGAAGCTCCCCCCGCTGACGAAGGCGGCGGAGATATGCCGGAAGATATGCCGCCTGCATAATCATTGCAAGATTTTTGCTTTCTTGACGTATCTTTCATAGCAGGAACTTCCGGGTAATATGAGATTTCCCGGTGCCTGCAAAACAGCATAAAATTCAGGAACTTCTAATCATGAAAAAATTATTGACTTGCCTCTTACTGCTCGGCCTGATTTTTGCATCCTTTGCGCAAGACAAAGTGTATCCGAAAATCGGAAAATATAAAAACGTGAAAGTCACCGGGATCACCTGGAAAGGGATCCGGATCCAGCCGGAAGGCGAAAGAAGCTTTTATATCACCGATAAAGATCTCTCCGCGGAAGATCAGGCTATTCTTCAGGAAGAATTGAAAATCTGGCGCACAAAAGCCGCAAAACACGGCAGAAGAAGAACCACCGAACGGGAAATCGAACAGGAAAAACAGGAAACAGAATTGCGCGGCTATCTCCTGAAAATTCCCGGATGGTCTAAACAGGAAATTTATTCCTGGGCTCAGAAATTGACAGAGGAATCCTTCGATTCCGCATCATTCCTTTCTGCTTTCCAGAAAAAGTTTGACCATGCATCAAACCGGGAGGACGTTCTCAAAGCCGCCAGAGAACGGCTGAAGAAAATTGAAAATGATTTTCTGGAAAACGCCATCTCCGATTTCAACGATATGAATATCACCCAGCTCTATAAATGGTCAAAGGCACATGCCGGAATCCATTTCGAACATGAAGATTTCATCAATGGTTTGCAGAAAAGATACCGCTACGCAAGCATCTGTGATCGGGTCAAACAGGCATTGATGGACCGGGATATGGAACTTCTGGAAGATGCATGGAAATATCTCAAAAAAGTTGCCCATACAAAATCCGTTCCTGAAATCAACCGGATCTTGCGGGAAACGCTGGAAGTCTCTATTACCAGTTCCAATTTCAAAGCCGAACTCCTTGAAATCTTCCACCGTATGGATCGGAACGAAATTGATGAACTCTATCATTTCCTGGTACAGAAAGAAAAGGATTATCAGATCGCTGAACAGAAACGCCGGGAAGAAGAGGCTCGCCGTCGCGCAGAAGAAGAACGCAGACGCGCAGAAGAAGAGCGCAGACGCATAGAAGAACGGAACAGACGTTTCGCACAATATGACAAGATGACTCAGCAGGAACTCCGGGAAGAAGTTCATAGATTTCTGAATTCATTTATGAATGATGAAAGAATGAAAGTGAGTACAAGAAATTATTGGTTTATTTCCAATCCCTATAAGAACTATGAAACGAATCTTTTCTTTGATGTTGTAGATTGGGAGATCTATGGTGTGACCGGACGTTATTCTTCCAGATATAACGAGGTTCGAGTCATGGTAAAATCCTCTAACAGAGGCGGTTCTCCTATCAGACGAGTATGGATATTTCAAATCCGCCGTAATGAAAATTCCATGCGATGGGAAATCATAAACTGTAATGAGTAATTCCATGACAGGGGTTTTCCTATGAAAAAATTCTTCATGATTTTCTGGATCATTATTATAACTTCTGCGGCGTTTGCGAAAGAATTTCCGCAGCTCGGGAAGTTTAAAAATGTGAAAGTCACAGGAATTACCTGGATGGGGATCAAGATCAAACACTCCGGGGGAAGCTGTTATATCACCGATAAAGATCTGTCGGCAGAAGAACAGAAACTCCTGGAGCAGGAACTGAAAGAGTGGCAAACCAAAGCTGCGAAACATGCCCGCAGAAAAAATCTGACGGATGATGTGAGAAAAAAACAGGAATCCATCCTGAAAGAGTTTCTCCTTTCCGTACCGAAAATGAGCGAGGATGAAATCTGCGATTGGTGTACGAAACATATTCGGACAACCCCGTTCGATCAGAATTTTCAGAGCAGTTTTTTCAAGAAATTCAATTATGCGGGAAACGCAAAGGAAGCGATGGATGCATGTATCACCCGGCTGCGGTCGCTGGAAACAATTGAATTTCTGGAAATTGCAGATGCCTGCCGGAAAAAGAAACCGGAAGAGATTCCGGATTTCATTTTGCAGGAGACAGGAATCTCACTGATGGATCCCGTGTTTCCTGACCGGATCTCCAATTTATTCCCCTGGGTGGAAAGTCAGATCAAAAAGGATTTTCTGAATTATCTGAAAGAGCTCCGGGAAAAGATCGCCAAAGCCCGGAAAGAGGCGGAAGAAGAACGCAGAAAAAATGATCTTGTCCTTCTGGGAGCTGAAAACGGCTGTCCTCTCTGCAACGGAAAAGGAACATACAGTCCCGGCGTGGGTGAAGAGGAAGTTCCCTGCGGAAAATGCAAGGGATTGAAAAGGGAATCCTCCGGGGGGAGCAGCGGAGGCAGCGGCGGCGGAGTCTCTTACGGAGAAGAGCGCCGGTATGAATCTGCGACACACACCAGATGTCCGGCATGCAACGGCACCGGCGGCACCACCTATTACGACAATACCGGTGGGATTCGTATTCCCAAAAAGATCTACTGCGGGACCTGCGGCGGATTTGGCATGATCCGACGCTGAAAAGCAGAAACGTGCGTAAAAATTATTATTTTTTTTCATCAGCCGCTTGAAATTGCTGTGACCTGTGGTATTGTTCCGAATCAGAGAAAACATCATCAATATTTTAAGGAGAAGGGGTATCATGAAAAAAATCTTCCTGTTTGCATGTCTGTTCAGTTTTTCCGTTATTCTTTTTGCGCAGGTCGATGTGGCTGTCACCGGGAAGAAGGGGAATGATACGCTTCTGTTCCGCGGTTTTCAGGGAAGTGAAGATATGCGCCGTCAGGTGGAAAAAGATCTCCGGAATTGCGGCTGGTTTGATGTTCAAAGGGGCGGAGTCACCACATTTATCATCAGCGGAAGATCCAGCGGCACAAGTTTGGAACTTACCCTTTCCGACGGTGCAGGAGTCAAGATCGCAAGCATCCGTGTTTATGGGAACACGATCCCGGAAGCCTCTCACAAGGCTGTGGACGGAGTGTTGAAACATCTTTACAGAGTGGAAGGGCTTTGTGACACAAGGATTGCCTTTACCGCTCAGATCTCCCCCATGCAGAAAGAAATTTATACCTGCGATTATGACGGCTCCAATTTCCGCCGGGAAACCCGGAACCGGGGGCTCTCTCTCGACCCTGTCTGGTCCCCCAGAGGAAATACCATTGTTTACAGTTATATCGGGAATGCGTTCACCACCCTGATGGAATATAACATTCAGAACGGACAGTCCCGTCAGCTTGCAAAGTTCAACGGCTTGAATGCGGGCGGAGCGATTTCTCCGGACGGTTCCAAGATCGCATTGGTTCTGAGCAAAGATAATCAGGTTGATCTTTATGTGCGTGCGACCAATGGCGGTCCGTTGAAGCGGCTGACCCGCGATAAGGCAGTGGAGGCCTCTCCCTGCTGGTCCCCCGATGGAACAAAGATCTGCTATGTTTCCGACTCCGGTTACGGCAGACCCCGCCTGCATGTGATATCCGCCAACGGCGGCAGAGGAACACGGCTTCCCGGAACCCTGGGCAGCGAAAGTGTTTCCCCCTCCTGGTCCCGGGACGGCAAGATCGCTTATGCCGGAAAAATGGGGAATTATACGATTTGTGTGGCGGATCCTTCCGGAGTTGCCGAGCAGGAACCCCGCCAGAAAGTCGGTGTGGTCGTCAATGCCGGCGGCGACTGGGAAAGTCCCTCCTGGGCACCTGACAACCGGCATGTGGTCTGTTCCCACAACGGCGGTCTTTATGTTGTAGACACCTGGACCGGCAAGACCCGTCAGATCGTTGGCGGAAGATCCAAATGCACCCTCCCCGACTGGTCCCGCTGATTGACTTATGAATTACGATCTTGACTGGCTGAATTCCACCGGATTTTTCACCATTGATCTGGGGCTTTCCCGGGTGGAATCTCTTTTGAGTGCTCTGGGCGAGCCTCAGAAAAATCTGAAATTTGTGCACGTTGCCGGAAGCAACGGAAAGGGATCTGTCTGTTCTCTGACCGAATCCGCGCTCAGGAAGGCAGGCTTCAAAACCGGATTTTACTGTTCCCCTCACCTGATTGAACTCAATGAACGGTTCCGGATCAACGGCGTTCCTGTGGAAGATCCGGTTTTTATCCGGGCAGCGGAATCCGTCCGGGAAAAGGTTGAGGCGTTCCGGAAAGAAAAAATCTATCCTACTTACTTTGAGATCACCACAGCCATTGCGCTGGAAATTTTCCGGAACGAGAAGGTGGATTTTGTCTTATGGGAAACCGGGCTGGGCGGACGGCTGGATGCCACCAACACAGTGACTCCGGTTCTCTCCATCATCACCGGGATCTCTCTGGAACACACGGCTTATCTGGGTTCGACATTGCCCGAAGTCGCCCGGGAAAAAGCAGGGATCATCAAACCGGGGATCCCCGTCATCTGCGGTCCGATGCCGGAAGAAGCACTTGCTGAAATCCGGAAAAATGCGGCGGAAAAACATTCTGCGCTGACGGCTGTTTCCGCATATCAGGGAGAATTCCGGATCGACCGTGCCGCCCGTTGTCAGGAGCTTCAGCTGGAAGGGGATCCTTTCCGGATCGGTCTGCCCGGACAGTATCAGCGGAATAACGCCTCAACTGCATATTATGCCTTGAAATATCTGGCAGAAACCTTTCATTTTGATTTTCAAACGGCACTTTCCGGCTATGCGGAAGCGCGCTGGAGTGCACGGTTTCAATTTGTTCCGGAGAAGAATCTTCTGATCGACGGAGCGCATAATCCGGAAGGGATGCAGGCATTGGCAGCAGCCTTGAGAGAGTTTTATCCCGGAGAAAAATTTCATTTTCTGGCGGGATGCTTTGCCGATAAAAATGCAGATTCCGTTGTGGAATCCTTTGCTCCGCTTGCTGCGGATGCCGTATTCATTCCCTTTGACGGTTCCGGACGGGAAGTTTGCTCTCCGGAAATGCTGGGGTCGCTTCTGGGAAAATATCAGCCGGAAGCCCCCTGGCGGGAAGGTTCGCTGGAAGACTCTCTGCAAAAACTTCCGGATCCGGAACGCATGACGGTTCTCTGCGGCTCTCTGCACATGTGCGGAGAGGCTCTTCAGATTCTGGGACTCCGGGGATGACAGAACGAATCATTCCGTTCTGAAATCTTCAAAAGAACCGAAACCTTCGTCATTATCATCATCTGCCGGACGTTCGATGTGATCCATGAAGGGCAGATCCTTGATTTCTTCGTAATCCACATCTTTGTGAGCGATCCTTCCGCCGTCCACAATGATAGATCCTGTTGCCGGATTTGTGACCAGATAAGGTCTGGTAGTTGTCCGGAGATAGACTTGGCGTTTTTCCAGTTTTCCTTCATAATTATAGATATAATAGATAAAGACTTTCTGAGTGATATGCAGCAGGGCATGAAGCCGTGCGGTTGCATCCACAAGGAGCTGAGGCCGGTATTCCGGTCCCAAATCAAATCCGAGCCGTTTGATGGCATAAACTTTGGCTTTATCTTCCACCAGAAGGAAATAAATCTGGGCGACACCGTTATTGAAGATTTTCACGCTGTAAGTCCGCGGCGGAACTTTTGTATCAACGCTCTGTTTTCCGGTATAATCCGGCACGCCAAACACCCGGTGCCAATACTTTGAACCTTCTCCGACATAAAAGGAGGTTTGATTGGAACGGTACCGTGCCGTCAGTTTCGGATGTTTTATAATGGCTGTGGCGGTATAGTTTCCCAATTCCTGCAGGGGATAAATTTTTGCGAGGTCGATGATCACGGTTTTGGCTTCGCCGGGTCTGAGAATGATTCCGGAAAGGACTGATTTTGCATTGCTGCGTTTGGAAAGCAGGGTGCGGTCCTTATGATAAATAATAAAATCCAGTTCTCCGCGGAGTTCCTTGCTCTGCCCGAAAGTAATGGGCATGGAGGAATAGTTTTTCAGATAAACTTTCATACGGACGGCATCGTACTGCATGAAATTGGGATGGCTGGGAGAAATACTTATGGTAATCTGAGCAAAAGCATGGAGTCCGATTGTCAGCAGGAATAATAATAAAAACTTTTTCATACGTCACGTTCCTCTGTTAGAATTACCGTGTAAGTTACATCACAAATGATCTGTTTGCAAATTAAAAAAAAATTTAAATTGATTTTTCACTGAAAAATATAACAGTTCTTACGATTCCGGGGATTCGATCGACGGAGTATACAGAAAAGTTTTCGGTTTATATTGCGGATCAATGAGAGTCTGAACGATATCATGAGCCATCTTTCGGATGGGATATTGAACGATTTTGACATTCTCAGAGGGTTTTCCGAAAATCATATTGGATTTGCATGGGATGGCGATCACCGGAATCTCCCGGGGGATCCCGAGACATTCATGCAGCGTGTTTTTCCGGGGAAGCTGATATTCATTCACATGAAGGATCAAGGCATCGAAATCCGTTTGTTTCTGAAAAGAGCTGATATCCGGTAAACCGGTCTCCCGATTTTCTTCCAGCAGCAGAGGCGGAAGCCCGTATTGCTGCATCTGACTGCGATATCCTACGACCAATGAGTTGAACGACTCATTGACATCGGGCATGACCAGAGCAATTTTCCGGCAGCCCCTGAGATAGAGATCATCAACTGCCTTCCGGGCGACCACAGAATCCGCCTCCACAAAATTGATCCAGTTCCCTGTATATTCCGGATAAGGGGCATCAAGGACATCATTGCTGATAAACGCAACCTTTGCATTGATTTTCGTCAACGTTTCAAAATAAGGGGCAAACCAGTATCTGTTTACGACGATCCGGCTGGAAGAATTGAATTTTTCCAGATTTTCCCACCAGATATCGGCGTTTGTATTGGTCTTGGAGAAAATCACCGGGGTCAAACTCCACCCTGCAAGAGCAGATTCTGCGATCAGATCAAAAAGAATCTGCTGAAAATGAATCCCGCAAACTCTCAAATACTCTTCGCAGGGAACCAGCAGGGAGATGTTCCGTCTGTCAGGGGAAGTATTGGGAAGCTGAATGAATGCGCCTTTGGAACGGACTCTGTTCAGATATCCTTCCTCTTCCAACATTCTGTAAGCGCTCCGGACAGTATCTCTGGAGACATTGAAGATCTCCATAGACTCAAATTCCGTCGGAAGCTTATCGCCCGCCTTCCTGATCCCGGAAATAATTTCCTGTTTGAATTTTCTGTAAATAAAATCCTTTTTCATGAACAAAATCCAAATCGCACATATTCTCGCTTTTTTGTGAAAAATGGGATATTTTAGCACCGTTCTTTCACTTTTTCAAGCGATAGAAAAAAATAAATCATCTTTTCCTCAAAAATATACCCCTTCTGTCAAAAAATATGAAAAAAAAAGAAGAAATTCAAGATTGGCCTATTGACAATCATAGAAAATGGAATTATAATATAATCATACATAGAACATACAAAGCAACCCCCTTTGTATAGTTTTCCGGAATAGAAAAAATATTTAAATATAATTAGGAGAAAATGAAATGAAAAAGCTGTTACTGGGAATCTTTCTGTTGATGACTTGCGCCATGCTGTTTGCCTCCGGCGGAAAAGTCCATCTGATCAAAGACGGAAAAGCAAGAGCTGTGATTGTCATTGAAAATGATAATGTTTCCACGAAAAAAGCCGGGGAGGAACTCCAGGCAATGCTTCAGCAGCGAACCGGAGCAAAACTTCAGATCATCACCGCAAAAGATCCGATCCCAAACGGAATGATCCCGATCTATCTCGGGCTTTCCGACCGGACAAGAAAACTTGGTGTCAATGACAAAACATTGAAGTATGACGGATACTTTTTCAAAGCGACGCCTGAATATGTTGTGATTGCAGGCCGCGACAACCCGCAGACGGATGAAGCTATCAGCGGGCACACCTTTATCGTCTGCAACTATAAACTCAACTACTATGTCTTCGGAGAAAAAGGAACCGTCAACGGTGTTTACAAGATCCTGGAAAAATATGCGGGCAACCGTCACTATATGCCCGGAAAACTCGGGGAAGTTGTCCCGACTTCTCCTGATTTTTCTCTTCCAGTTTCCCAGCACACAGATGCACCGGCATTCCGGGAAAGATATTTCTACGGGGTTTGGTTCCGTGACGGAAATCCGGACTTCCTGAGATGGTACTATCAGATGTGCTGCGGCGGACAGAACAACTCCATCAACCACAGCTACAATGCAATGTTCCACAAATACAAGAAGACCAATCCGGAATATTTTGCTCTGATCGGCGGGAAACGGGATTTGCGGAATCTTTCCACCGCCAACCTGTTCGGAAATCTTTGTATGACAAATAAAGAAGGAATTCAGGCATTTGCGAAATTGGCTCAAAACTTTTTTGATAAGCATCCGAACTATACCACCTATGCCGTGGTTCCCCAGGATGGACTCTTCAAGATTTGTGAATGTCCCGAATGTCAGAAACTTGCCTCGCCTCATCTTGGGCAGAACGGCAGATTCTCCAATGCAGTATTCCATCATGCTGCTGAAATTGCAAAAATCGTGGGCAAAACACATCCCGATAAAATGATCGGGACCCTTGCATACGCCGGATATCGCGTTCCGCCGGAAATGGATCTGCCGCCCAATCTGGCAGTCCGGATCTGCTATCGCCGCCAGGATCTCCGGGATCCTGTCCGGAAAAAAGAAATCGAAGATTCCATCAAAGGGTATGCACAGAAGAAGGTTCCCATTCTTGTTTGGACTTATGCGCTGTTCAACTACCGTCCGCCCATGCGCGGGATCCCGGTGTTCTATCCCAACATTCTTCAGCAGAACATCAAGTTCAACCGGGATCACGGTGTGATCGGAGAGTTCAGTGAAAGTACCTTCCAGGCCGGTGCCGGAGATCAGGATGTGAAAGAGCGCGCCCAGTTTGCGTTCCCCGGATTCACCCATTTGAACAATTATGTCCGCAGTCAGCTGCTCTGGAATCCTGATTTGGATCTCAAGGCAATGCTGGATGAATATTACACTCTGTTTTACGGTCCGGCAGCAGATGAAATGCGGCTCTTCTGGGAAACGGCAGAACGCCTTTTCCTGAAGAATGGGGAAGCAACAGCTTACACCACAGAAGATCTTGAACTGTTCCTGAAGATCCTGAAAGATGCGGAAAAGAAAGCTTCCGCAGATACTGTTTACGGACAGCGCGTCCGGCTGATCCATAATGAGATCAAACCGTTCTTCGCAACGATGCTGCGTCTCCGCGACAAAAGCAAATTCCTCGGAGTCACAGTTGTCAAAGAGGATATTCCCCTGGAATTCAGCCTTGACAGCGTATGGAAATATGCCCGTGTCACAATGCTGACTTACAAGAACGGACTCTCCAATGTTCCAAAAAAGAATCAGACGTTCCTTTACACGATTGCCAATGAAAAAGGACTCGGGCTTCACGTTCTCTGCAAAGAGCCGGATGTCAGCAAACTCCGTGCTCAGTTCATGACCCGCGATGACGGGGAAAATGCCTGGCGCGATGACTGTCTGGAGCTCTTCCTTGTGACCAGTGACCGGAGAGAAAACCGGCATTATATCATCACCAGCGGCGGCAACATTGTGGATGGACTGCGGAGTGTGGATATTCACGTTTCCGATTGGGACTGGACCACAAAGATGAAGTTGAAGATCACCAAAGGAAAAGGCGAATACAGCTACACTATGATCATTCCCTGGGAAGATTTGAACATGACCTTCCAGGAATTGCCGGAGTTGAGATTCCAGCTCTTCCGCCGCCAGACCTTCGGCGATAAGCTGTCCGGAACCTATTACACCGTTTTCCCGGCAATGGGATATCATAACTACTCCCCCGAATATTTCGGTCCTATCCGGTTCATGGGTGTGGAAAACCGGCTGCCCAACGGAAGTTTGCGGGAGCTGGATGCAAAAGGAGAAATTGCAAACTGGGAAGGACAGACCTCTCCGGCTTCCAAAAAAGGAATGAAAGGCGGCCAGTGTATCAAAGTTTGCGGGTTGCGGGCAAAGAGCAACCAGACGATCTATTCTTCCATGATCCCTGTAACAGAAAATTGTGATTTTGCTTTGAGTTTCCGCTATACCGGAGCCGCATCCTATGCATTTCTCCTGTTCTATGACAAGAACAAAAAAGTCGTTCCCTATAACCATAACCGTCCCGTTTGGCTTGCTCCCCAAAAGGACTGGACCTTCAAATCCATTCAGGGCAGAGTTCCTGCCGGAGCGGCAAGTATCAAGATTGCATTCCGGAATTTTGACGGCGGTCCTGAAGGCGGAGCGTGGTTCGATTCCGTGGAATTCAGCGGCGGGATCAAATTTCTGAAACCGAATTCCGGATTCAAAAACGGGTCTTTCGAAGTGTTGAACAAGAACGGTTCGATCGCAGGCTGGAGCACTCCCTTCAATCTTCATACCGAAGGGGCAGCAGATGGTAAACATGCCATCCGCGTGGCAGCAAAAAACAATGATTGGCTGAAGTGCGACAGATTCCCTGTCCGGGGCGGCACAGATTACCGCCTGAAACTCCAGCATCGGGGCAGCGCAGGTTTTGTTTACTTCTTTTTCTATGACGGAAAAGGAAAACAGATCGGAAATGCAAAATATCATTGGATCAAGGAAAATAAAGAGTGGAAAGAAAATGTCTTTTCCGGAACCTTCCCCAATGAGGCCGCATTTTGTGCCATTGGTTTAAGAAACTTTACTCCGAATATTGACAAAGGAGCATGGTTTGATAACTTAATATTCGAAACAGAATAAGAAGGCAGGAATGAGGAAACTGTTTACACTGATTAAACTGTTGGAAATTATCAATAAATTTGACTTGGCGCACTGGAATATTATCCCATGTGCGCTAAATTATAACGAGGGCGGCGCGGTTTCCGGGAATCCTGACGGGACCAAGCCTTCCAGTTATACTTTATAACACAAAGGAGTCAAATGAAAAACACGCTGTTGAAAAACCTTTCATGGTTTGAAAAATCCGGAGTTATGCTCCCCGCCGATGGGCTTTGGGGCGTTGCTGAAAGAGTCGCTGTCGTTAAAAATAACGAGGCAATCGAAAAAATGTATTCCTCTTTTGTGGCATGGACGCCTCATGGAGATTACAGCATCATCGAACAGCGCAGAGCTGACTGCAATTTTCAGGCAGCCTATCTTTTTCTGCTTGCGTCAGAAGTGCTCGGCGAACAGAAATATTATACAATTGCAGTAAATATTCTGGATTTCCTCTACTACCGGAGCGGCTTGCTCTGGAGAAACAAAGATCAGTACCCCCACGGAAGCTGGAACTGGTCTCACATCAAACGGTCCAGCGATGTTTATTTCGATGATGAATCCTGGTGTGTTTTTCTGCAGCTTGAAATCGGAGCAAAATATCCGGAACTGGAACAGAAATATGAAATGAAGCATTGGGCAATGATCCTTGCGGATGAACTCTGTTCCGCCTCCCTGCGGGTCATGCATGACGAAAAAGAGAAACCGGACTGGGTCGATCTTACACAAAAGACCTGGCTTGGACGGCTTCAGCTTCCCCATTGGGGCTCCCTGACCGTCATGGCTCTTGCCAGAGCATGGAAGGAAAATCCGAAACAGGAATATCTTGACTTCATTCAGGAATATGATGCTTATCTGAAAGCTGATCCGGGAATCTTCAATGTCAGCGAATGTGCTTATGTTGTCATCGGAAGTTCTGCGGCATACCGTTATACCGGGGATGCCCGTTACCTGGAAACAGCCCGGATCTTCGGAACAAAAGTTTCTGAAAAGATTCAGGAAAACGGAAATATTCCGGCGGAACATTATGAAGCGCCGACAGGAGTTCATCTTGTAGATACCATCTACACAGTGAACTGGGCTTTGCTGGGCTTGCAGGCGCTTTCTGCAGTCGATCCGGAATATCAGGCTGCCTGTCAGAAAGTTATGAATCTTGTGATTCAGATTCAGGACACCTCTCTGGAACCGCAGTTCAACGGCTGCTGGCGCGGGATGTATGATATGGAACAGAAATCCTGGGGCGGCGGTGACCGGTTCGAAGGCGGTGCGGGAAGCATTTACACCGGATGGACCAATGCGCCGATCTCATGGGTTATCGCACTGGAACTTCAAAAGAAAAACCTGTTTACTTAAACATAAAAGGATCAAACCCCGATGAAAAAACTGTTATTTGCACTGGTTCTGTCGCTGAGTTTCGCTGTTTTTGCTCAGGACCTCTTTCTCGTGAAAAATGGCAAAGCGAAGGCTGTGATCATTATCGAAAACGATAATGTTTCCACCCAAAAGGCCGGAGAAGAACTCCAGCAGATGCTGGAACAGAGAACCGGAGCAAAACTTCAGATCCTTTCATCGAAAGATCCAATCCCCGCAGGGATGATCCCGGTTTATCTGGGACTCTCCCCGCGGACAGAAAAACTGGGAGCAATCCCGGCAAACCTCAAGTATGATGCTTATTTCTTCAAAGTCACCCCGCAGTACGTTGTGATCGCCGGGCGGGATCTTCCGCAAACCGATGAAGGATATGCCGGTCACACCTTTATCTATTGCAATTATGAACATCATTATTATGCCTACGGCGAAAAAGGAACTGTGAACGGGGTTTATAAAACCCTGGAACGCTATGCAGGAAACCGGCACTACATGCCCGGAAAACTGGGGGAAATCGTTCCGAAATCCCCCGATTTCAAACTCCCTGTGACAGAATATATCAATGCGCCGGCATTCCGGGAACGGTATGTCTGGGGCGTTTACTTCAAAACCGCTTCCGTGGATTATATGAGATGGTACTACCGGATGTGCAGCGGCGGACAGAATAACAATATCAACCATAACTACCGGGGAATGCAGAAGTACAAGGATGCGCATCCGGAATATTTTGCATTGATCGGCGGACAGAGGGATTTCACCAATCTTTCCACTGCCAATCATTTCGGGAATCTCTGCATGACCAATCCGGAGGGAATCAAGCAGTTTGCGGCTCATGCACAGAGTTTCTTTGACCGCAACCCCACTTACAACACCTATCCCTGCGTTCCTCAGGATGGAATGTACAAAATCTGCGAATGTGAAAACTGTCAGAAACTTTATTCTCCGCATCTGGGACACACGGGGCGTTTTTCCAATGCGGTGTTCTATCATGCCTCGGAAGTTGCCAAGATTCTTGCCAAAACGCATCCGGGGAAAATGATTGGGACTCTTGCCTATGAAGGGTACCGGGTTCCGCCGGAAATGGATCTTCCGCCGAACCTGGCTGTCAGAATTTGCTATACCCGTCAATCACTCCGGGATCCGAAGCAGAAAGAACTCGTCCGGAACGCAATCATCGGATATCATAAAAAGAAAGTTCCCATTCTTGTCTGGACCTATCCACTGTTCAATCACAGACCGCCGCTGCGGGGATTGCCCATTTTCTATCCCGCGATCCTGCAGGAAAATATCAAATTCAACCGTGATCACGGAGTCGTCGGAGAATTCAGCGAAGGCGGTTATTCCGGCGGAACAGGCGATTCTGCCGTTCGGGGCGGCCATTTCGGATTCCCCGGAACCACTCATTTGAACGACTATGTCAGATGTCAGCTCATGTGGGATCCCGATCTGGATATGAATGCTCTTCTGGAGGAATACTACACCCTCTTCTACGGTCCGGCAGCCGCAGAAATGAAGGAATACTGGACCACCGGAGAAAAGCTCTTCATGAAATATGGCGAAGCCACCATGTACACCACCGAAGATCTTCAGCTCTTCGAAGCGATCCTCAAACGTGCCGCCGCAAAAGTTCCCGCTGACAGCGATTACGGCAAACGGATCCGCATGATCCAGGATGAAATCACTCCCATTTTCAAAACCATGTATATGCTCCGGTCCAAAGGAAAATTCATGGGAGTCTCCTACGTCAAAGAGGAAATCCCCATGAAATACAGCATCGAAAGCGTCTGGAAACATGCAAGAGAATATACTCTGACCTTCAAAAACGGCAGCACCGTTCCCGCCAAGGACCGGACAAAACTTTATGCTCTTGCCAATGACAAAGGGCTGGCTCTGCATGTGATCTGCAATGAACCGAATATCGCAAAACTTATCACCCTGGCTGCAAAACGGGATCAGGTCGGCCCCGCATGGAAAGATGACTGTCTGGAATTCTTCCTTGTGACAGCAGACCGGAAAGTCAACCGCCATTATTTCGTAACGGCTTCCGGTCAGATCGTGGATGCCGAACGGACCATTGACGTCAATGTTGCCAACTGGGCGTGGAACGGCGGAATGAAAGCAGAAGTCTTCAAAGGGAAAAATTATCATACTTACACGATTTTCCTTCCCTGGTCAGACCTCGGGTTCTCCTTTCATGATCTGCCCAAAACGCTTTTCCAGCTGTTCCGCAGACAGAACAACGGGGACTATAAAAAAGTGATTTATCAGTCTCTCTTCCCCACGACCGGTTTCCACAATTACTCCCCGGAATACTTTGCCCCCATTGAATTTCTGGGCGATGAAAACAGACTTCATAACGGAAATTTTGAAGAATTGGCATCCCCGGAACGCTTTGTCGGCTGGGCTGGACACATTGTCAAAACTCAGGATCGGGTCTTCGAGGGAAAATATGCCGTCCGCCTTGCAGGAAACAAATCCGGAAACCAGTCTCTCTATTCCGGAAAAATTGCTGTAACAGAGGATTGCGATTATTCTCTGACCCTCCGTCACTACGGAACCGCGGCATTTGTTTATGTTCTTTTCTATGACAAAAATGGAAAAGGGGTGGAGGATCCTGCCCGGAAATTTTTCTGGACAAATGATTCCAAAGCATGGCGGACCGTTGTATTCCAGGGACGGGTTCCGGCAAAGGCAGTTGCCTGTTCCATTGTATTGCGGAACTTCACAGCAGGAAAAGCCGGCGGGAGCTGGATCGACACCGTGGAATTCCGCGGAGGGGTCAAATTCCTGCCGGAAAATCCCAACTTCAGAAACGGTTCTTTTGAAACACTTGCTCCCGATGGAAAACCGGCAAACTGGAGCAGACCCTGCAATCTTGAAACCTCCGCTGTCGAAGGAAAATATGCGGTCCGGGTTTCCGGAAAAGGCGGGCCCACGCTCAGTTCCGGAAAATTTGCAGTTGCCGGCGGAAGCGATTTCCTGCTGAAAGCAATGCATTTCGGAAGCGGCGGCTATATTTATGTGATCTGTTACGATGCCAATGGAAAAAATCTGGGAGCACCCTATTATTATGTCCCGGAAACAAAAGTCTGGCAACGCCGTTCCATTGCGGGAAAACTTCCTGCAAACGCGGTCAAATGTGAGATTCTTCTGCGGAATTTCACCCCGTCCGTGGCAAACGGAACATGGTTTGATGATATTAAATTTTACAGTAAATAGAGGTGATTTCAAAAGTCTTCAAAAATGTCTGAAAATTCTTGCAGAGATCTGAAAATGGAGCGTTTTCGGTGGTTACTCAGAGAGTAGCCACGCTCAAACTACCATTTCCAGCTCATCAGCAATCTCTTTTCAACCAAATT
>JAFTIQ010000072.1 GCA_017456805.1 Lentisphaeria bacterium | reverse complement strand
GCCGGGAAAAACGGAAGGGAACAGGAATCAACGGTGGAAAACGGGAATCAACGGAGTGCCATTCTCCGGGCACCCCGGCGCAAAAAACTCCCAGAGCTCCCAGTAATCCCAGAACTCCCAGTATTCCCAGTTCCCCAGCCGATCATTAGCGAGTGCGCTCATTCCTTCGGCTCTGCCGGGAAAAACGGAAGGGAACAGGAATCAACGGTGGAAAACGGGAATCAACGGAGTGCCATTCTTCGCACACCCCGGCGTATTCACCGTTTCTGTCCGTTTCTGTCCGTTTTCGTCCGTTCTCCCCAGCCAATCCTTTGCGTGTGCGCCCTTCCCTTCGGCTCTGCCGGGAACGCTTTGCAGCCCGAGTTCTGGGAGTACTGGGAATACTAAGAGTACTGAGAGAGCTCGGGCAAAGAAAGGGCTGTTCGCAAGGGTTTTTCCCCGCACACCCCGGCGCAAAAAACACTCAGAGCTCCCAGTAATCCCAGTACTCCCAGTATTCCCAGTTCCCCAGCCAATCCTTAGCGAGTGCGCTCATCCCTCCGGCTCTGCCGGGAACGCAACGCCTGCCCCCCTCACTGAATCGGCACCAGGGCGAGGCGGAACCCGCGGTCGTAGCCCCGGTCCGACGGGTCGTTGCGGCCCCGAACCGCCGACCGACAGTCGTTCGCGACGCTGTTCCAACTGCCGCCGCGTATTACGCGGCTCGAGCCCGACGACGGACCTACTGGATCCGTAATAGATCCATAGGGATAATATCCATACCAATCCCGGCACCATTCCCACACGTTTCCATGCATATCATAAAGTCCCCAAGCATTGGCTCGCTTTTGTCCAACTTCATGAGTTCTTTTGCCGGAGTTCTGATCATACCATGCAACTTCATTCAAATTAGAACACTCACCCCAACCCCAATCTGATGTCAAATCTTTCCCATTGTTCAATGCTGTTGTCGTCCCTGCACGACAGGCATATTCCCATTGCGCTTCTGTTGGAAGATCGAACTGATATCCTGCAGGAAGCTTATCCGCATGAATTTCATTGAGCTTTTTGCAAAATTCTTTTGCATCATACCAGCTGACACGTTCTACAGGCAGATTTGCTCCATTAAACTTGGAGGGATTTTTCCCCATGACAGATTCATATTCCAACTGTGTCACAGGATATTTCCCCAACCAGAACGGTTTGGTCAATGTGACCCGATGCTGAATTTCATCTTCAGATCGCCCCTCTTCTGCGCCAATGGTCTGTAATCCCAGAAAACCACCTTTTATTCCAGCCGGACTTCCCATAGTAAATGTTCCAGGTTGAATTGGAACCATTTGTAAAATATGCCCACCAGGAAGCTCAACTTTCCCAGAAAGGATTTCTTTTCGCTGTTTCTCTTGGCGTTCGTGGGCAGCAACCTCAGCTTTCAAACGAGCAGCTTTTTCCTCGGCTTTGCGACGTTCTTCTTCCTCGGCCTTGCGACGTGCTTCTTCCTCGGCCTTGCGACGTGCTTCTTCCTCGGCCTTGCGGCGTGCTTCTTCCTCGGCCTTGCAACGTGCTTCTTCCTCGGCTCTGCAACGTGCTTCTTCCTCGGCTTTGCGGCGTTCTTCTTCCTCGGCCTTGCGACGTTCTTCTTCCTCGGTCTTGCGACGTGCTTCTTCCTCGGCATTGCGGCAGAACGCTTCCAGTTTATCTTTTACCGACTTCAAAAAATGAACGGCAACAGAATAATTTCCATCATCCTCAGCCTTCTTTGCCGTCTGATAAATCCGGATTATTTCTGGAGGACATTTTCCATCGCATTTTTTCAAAAGTTCTTCCACGTCCGGCTTGTAAATACCAAGTTCATACTTCGCGATATCATCTGACGGCGGTGTAGGGAGCTTATTTCCCCAATGTTCAAACAATCTAATATCGTTCCAGCGGGTAATGGGCCCTTTCCAATCCACATCCTGATTTTTTACGGAGAGGGTAAGGGCAGATTGAAGCTGAGAAAACGAAACGGTTTTCTTATCGCCAATGACAGAAATAAACTTTTCAGTAAAATATCCCTGATGTGTCTGCAAATTCTCATATGCCATCTGACCGGTACTGCAGGAACTCAAAATCAACGGCGGAATAATACGGCTGTCACTATTCTGAACAACAGCATTATTTAAAGCAATATTTCTGCTGTTATCACATTGAAAAGGTTCTCCGGCCCGATCGGAAGTAAGATTTTTCCGGCAGCAGTCAAGAATGAAAAACCGCTGAAGCCCGGGAACTTTGTCTGTCAGAGAGACAACCGCCGAAAGAGGAAGAGAGCCCAGCATATAGAGAGAGCTGTCGCTGTATCCATTGGCCCCAATCAGATAATGATCGGCATTATGTTCGCGTCCATGCCCAGCAAAATAAAACACAAAAAGATCTCCGGCATTCAGCTTGTCCATAAGACTTTGAATCTGACCGATTATTGATTCACTGGAAGCCTTTTTGTCCAGAAGAAGATTGGCAGAGAACCCGGCAGCCTTAAACGCTCCAAACATATTTACAGCATCAGCAGAAGCACAAGATAATTTTGGAATCCCGTTCTGATATTCATCGATTCCGACAAACAAACCAACCCTTTTCATTTACCCTTCTCTCCGCAAGTTAGATATAACTGATATTTTTGCGTAATATAACGCCGTCCTGTCAAAATTTCAAGATAGTTCTGATATGTAAGACTATATAAAAAGTAAAATCTGACAAAGTCCGGAAAAATCAGGCAAAAAAAACTGTGTACAAAGGTTATTTCACCGGGTTCTCCGGCGCAATTTTCCAGTTTCGCTGCAGATCATTAGCGAATACGCCCTTCCCTTCGGCTTAGCCGGGAAAAACGGAAGTGAACAGGAATCAACGGTGGAAAACGGAAAGCAACTGAGAGCTTTTCCCCGAGCACCCAGGCGCTATTACCGTTTCTGTCCGTTTTCATTCGTTCTCGTCCGTTCTCCCCAGCAAATCCTTTGCGTGTGTGCCCATCCCCACGGCTCTGCCGGGAACGCTTTGCAGCCCGAGTTCTGGGAGTACTGGGAATACTAAGAGTACTGGGAGAGAGCGGGCAAAGAAAGGGCTGTTCGCAAGGGCTTTTCCCCGGGCACCCCGGCGCAAAAAATACCCAGAGCTCCCAGTAATCCCAGTATTCCCAGTATTCCCAGTTCCCCAGCAAAGCATTGGCATGTGCGCCGTTCACTTCGGCTCTGCCGGGAAAAACGGAAGGGAACAGGAATCAACGGTGGAAAACGGGAACAAACGGAGAGCCATTCTTCGCACACCCCGGCGTATTCACCGTTCTGAACCGTTTCTGTCCGTTCTCGTCCGTTCTCCTCAGCAGATCATTAGCGAGTGCGCCCATCCCAACGGCTCTGCCGCTAACAAAAAAAAACACCGGCACCTCCGCACTCGCGACAGCGAGCACTTCACTGAGCCGTCAGGCTCAACTTCACACCTTCACGCACCTGCGGTGCTCTTCACATCTTCCCGCACCAACGGTGCTCTTCTTATCTTCCCGGCTTACCGGAACAGCGTATCGAAGAGTTTTAAAAGCTATTTTTCTCACATAACATAAAAAAAATGAGAGATTTTTTCAAATCGGCACTTGAAATCACCTTTATATAAAGGTATATTATCCCCGGACAAGCGGAAGAGAGCTCTGATTCGTCGGGAACGGAAGTGAGTTCTGATTCGTCGGGAACGGAAGTGAGACACTGGGGCGTCGGGAACGGAAGTGAGCTCTGATTCGTCGGGAACGGAAGTGAGCTCTGATTCGTCGGGAACGGAAGTGAGCTCTGATTCGTCGGGAACGGAAGTGAGACACTGCGGCGTCGGAAAAGAAAGTGAAAACTGGCGCTCCGGGATAGAAGGTCAGCTCCCGGATGGAAAATGAGCTCCCGGATGGAAAGTGAGCTCCCGGATTGAAGGTAAGCTCCCGGATGGAAGGTCAGCTCCCGGATGGAAAGTGAGCTCCCGGATTGAAAGTGAGCTCCCGGATTGAAGGTCAGCTCCCGGATGGAAGGTCAGCTCCCGAATAGAAGGTCTCTGAGAACGGATAAGCTGACTTTTCCTCTGCGAATTCCGGGAGGCGGACAGCGGAAGCTGGTCGGCAACAAATTGGCAATAAAAAGCTCGAAAAAGTGAGCTTACAAATAAAAAAGTGTTGATACAACAACGATTGAAAGAGATGCAATGACGGAAAAGGGCAAAAATTTGAGAATTGCGCAGGCGCTGAAAGAAAGGATTCTTTCCGGCGGATATCCTGTCGGCTCAAAATTGGAACCGCTTTCTGCATTGACAAAACAATTTGATGCAACAGTTGTTACGATGAGCCGTGCGCTGGATGTTCTGGAAAATGAAGGGCTGATCGAACGAATCAATGGGCTTGGTGTTTTTGTAAAAGAGCAGGTCAAGCACCGGTTTGCGGTTGTTTTTGACTCCAAAGCGGAAATGGGGTTGTTTGCTCATAAAGCAGTGTTCATGAAATACTTCATTGAATACTGTCACGAAAACGGTTATGAATACAAGGTTTTTGAAGATGTTGATACGGTTCGCGACTGCAACAGGGTTCGGAAATATCTCCGGGAAAATGCTTGTGATGTTGTTCTGATTTCCAGTCGGGCATTTGCTGCAGGATCTGCAAAATATCTTCACGGGATCCCCATTGCGGCAATCGGTCTTTATGCTTATAAAGATTTGGAAACGACGATTCATTCAGATACGGAATGGTCGTATCATGCCTATCAGCATTTGATTGATCACGGGTGTGAAAAAATAGCTGTAATTACAAGTAATGACCAGATGCATTTATGGCAGAATCCATCATTGATCACGCAGGAAGAGATTTATGGCAATATGTGCGCCCGGTATCCGGAAAAATGCAATCCGGAATTTTTCTGTGCGGTGGAACTTTCTCCCAGAGGCGGGTACTCTGCTGCTTGCAAACTTCTTGACAAAGTCCCGGAGGGGGAAAAAATCGGTATCGTTGTGCTGGATTCGATTTTGACTCACGGAGTCATTTCCGCTTCATTGCAAAAGCGTTACAACATTGGAGAAGATCTTTTGATCATCTCACATGCTTTGACTGGATTTAATCTTTCCCAATTCTCAATTCCCGTGATTTCTTATCAGAGCGATATCAAGCAGCAAATTGCGCTGATCAATGAATCTGTCAAAGAATATCACAAGAAAAAAGAATTGAAAAAAGGCATCATGACAACTTTTGGAACATTCGTGTTCCCGGAAGAGTAAATTCCGTTTTATATAAAAGAAAAAAATAAAATAAAAAAAGCTGTAATAAGGAGCTTTTATGTCTCTTTATGTAAAGACATTTTATTTGGATGACCCAATCCGCAAAGATCGGGTGTATGATCTTTTTGTGCCGGAAAAAGTGACCCAGGAGATTGCTTTTTTTCACATTCACGGTGGAGGATGGCGTTGTGGCTCTCGTCAGGATTACCATGATCCGATATTATCGGAAATGTCAAGGAGGGGGTATATTTCAGCAACGACGGATTATCGTTTGAATGTTTCTGCCGTGGAACAATTGAAAGATTGCCGCGACGCCTATATGCATTTTGTTAATGAATTACGAAAAATGAATCGGCCTCTCAAAATTGCGGTTCACGGCGGATCTGCAGGCGGACATTTGGCTTCATTATTGATTGCAGCTCTCCCCGGAGCTGTCGGAGAAGAGTATTCTCCGGAAAAAGAATGGATATCCCCTGTTTGCGGAATTCTTGAATCTACGCCGGCAAGTTTTGTGCCGTGGGATGAGATTCTTCCGGGGATATGGGAAAGTATGCAAAATGCGGCTGGACAATCTTATGCAGAAAATCCTGAATTATATAAAAAACTTTCATTGGATCAGTACATTCATCCCGGAATGCCGCCTCTCTTTTTCATCGAAGGCGAATGGGAACATGTATTTTGGTATCCACAAAAAATAGAACTGGCGAAAAAACTTGCCGCTTTGGGTTGCCGTACTGTTGTAAAAGTCTATAAAAATATGGAACACGGTTTTCTGCATAATTTTGACAGACCTCATCAGCGGGAAGCATTTGAAGATATGCTTGACTTTATGAATGATAAAACTGTTAAAAACACTGTTTTTGAATCATAAATGCAATATTATTTCATACTTTCAATCATAACCAACCAAAGAAAGGAAAAATGATGAAAAGTAACGTGAAAACAAAAATTCTGTTTTCCGTGATTCTGCTTCTGTTCAGTTTTATCTGCAGCGCAGTGCCAATCATCGAAAACGGAAGGAGCGACTGGACGATTTATGTTCCGGCAGATGCAATTCCAGCCAACAAAACAGCGGCAGCAGAATTGCAGTCATTTCTTCAGAAAGCAACTGGAGTAAAATTGGAAATCACCCAGGCGGCAAAAGGAGAAAATCAGATTTTGATCGGACAATCTGCTGCGGCAGAAAGATTGCTCCCGGCTCTCAAAGGGATCAAATGGAAATCCGATGAAATCATGATTGCTCCTGCGGGCAAGAATCTGATTCTTACAGGAGAACATCCGAGAGGTCCAATTTATGCTACCTATGAATTTCTGGAAAATATCGGATTCCGTTTCTGGTCAGCAACAGAAACAAAGGTTCCTGTGATCAAGACTCTGGAACTTCCTGTGAAATCTTATCGTTATGCGCCTCCGATCCCGGTTCGTGTTCTTGGTATTTATGAAGCAAGCCGCATTCCTGAATATCGGACGAAGATGCGTTTGCACAATATTATGAATGCTGAAGAAAAATGGGGCGGGAGCATTCACCTGATCGGGCCCTGGCATACATTCGACAGTGTATTCATGCCTGCGGCAAAATATCTGAAAACCAATCCTGAATTTTTCTCTCTGCGCGGTGGAAAACGAGTCGGCGGACAGATGGAAGGTCAGCTCTGCCTTTCCAATCCTGAAATGCGGAAGGTCTTCTTGCAGAATGTCCTTGCAGAACTGAAAAAACATAAAGATCCCAGATTCATTTCTGTGACCCAGAACGATAATGACAATCATTGTCAATGTGCAAACTGTCTTGCAATGGATAAAAAATTCGGCGGTCCATCTGGAACAATGCTGGATTTTGCAAACTACATTGCAGAAAATCTTGAAAAAGACTATCCGAATCTGATTATCCAGTTCTTTGCATACCGTTATACACAGAAAGCACCCAGAAATATCAAGGGTCATAAGAACGTTTCTGCGTTTTTCTGCACACTGGAACGTGATATGGCACGACCGCTCACAGATTCAACAAGGGCAAACAATATCAAAACAGCAAAAGCTCTCAAAGAATGGTGTAAAATCGTAAAACAAGTTGATATCTGGGATTATGCAACGGCGTTCAGTACCTACTTTGCCCCTATGCCGAATATGCGTGTCGTACCGGCAGATATAAAATTTCTCCGGGACCACAATGTACACATGGTTCAAATCCAGGGGAATGTGCTCAGTCACAGCAACCCGGAAGAACTTCAGGCTCTCCGTACCTATCTTTGGGCGAAAACCCTCTGGAACCCGGATCTTGATGTCGATCAGACAATCAAAGAATTCGTAGATGATTATTATGGTAAAGCCGCACCGGCAATCATGGAATATATTGCGTTTCGCGATAAAGTCAACGCAAAAATCCGGGAGCCTTACGGATGTTTTGTCAGCAATGCGCCCTGGATTTCTGATTCCGATATCATCGAAGCTCTGAAATACATTGAAAAAGCAGAAGCATTGGCGGATACCGACACAGTCAGATACCGTATTGAAAACCTCCGGAAGGTCATGGAATTCATGAAGATTATCCATTGGGAACGGATGCTCAAAAATAAATTGATGACCAAAGCGGAGCTTCAGAAACTTGCTGCAGACTGGCTTGAATACTACACGAAGCGGAACTATTTCTCATTCCATGAAAGTTGGACAAGAGACAATGTCAAAGGTGAAATCGTTCTTGACATGTTGAAGCTGTTCAGCAAGGGGATCGGCTTTGAAAGAAAACCGAATCAGTTCCTGAAATCTCTTGCCGGAAAGAAATATGTTATCATTGAAGAAGTTGATTTTGAGGTCAACAGCGGACATAAATGGGCGAAACTCATTGAAGATCCCAAAGCAGTCAATGGTGCAGCCATGGAAATCCCTCTTTCCGGAGCATGGGCAGTTATATTCCGTGAAGAGCATTATCTGTTACCGAAGGACAAAAACTATCATTTGTACGTTGCAGTAAAATGCACAAAACCGAATCAGGGAAAAATTCTGGAGGTCTGCCACTGGAGAAGCCATGTGATCTTCCAGAAGAACATTGACGCCTCACGGGTCAAATCTGAATATACTTATATTTATGCAGGGAAAGTAAACACCTCCAGCGATCTCACCATACTTGGTGGCAGGGGATATACATTCCTTGTTCCAGAAAAAATAGCAAACGGCGGAAATCTTATCTTAGATCATGTCGTTTTAGTAGAAACAAAATAAATCGAAAGGATCGAAAATGAAAAGACAAAAACACTTCACATTGATCGAGCTCCTCGTTGTGATCGCGATCATCGCAATCCTCGCAGGAATGCTGCTCCCCGCCTTGAACAATGCACGGGAAAAAGGAAGAGCCGCTTCCTGTCAGAATAATTTGAAACAGCTCGGACTCAATTTCCTGCAGTATGCAGATGAAAATGATGATTATCTTCCCTATGTGTTCACTACAAATGGTTACAGGTACTGGTTCCATCAGATAGGTATATACATGGACTCCTCATTCCCCTATCAGTTCTATAAAAAATATCCGCTGCTACTTTGTCCTTCCCAGCCTGCCGTTTATCTGGAAGATCAGGCAACAAATTATGCCGCAAACTATTGGATCACCGGTGATGCAAACGAAGGCGCAGTTTCTGGAGAGTCCGGTATGAAACGGACCAAAATCAAAGATTCTTCCGGCACCGCCCTGCTTGCTGACAGCAAATACTATGAATCAAGCAAGGCTACAAATTATCACTTCCAGCATCCCGATCCTGGCAACGGATCTCATCACCCCGGATTCACCACACACACCAAAAGAGCAAATATGCTTTGGGTCGATGGACATGTCTCCGCAATTGGAATCACTGATCTGACTTTCAAAAATCTGAAACCATCGGAACAGTAATGAGAAGGTTTTGAAAAAGAGGCTTTTGTACTATGTCTTGGAAAGTAGGAACTTATAACGGATTCAATATTTTTGAACCGGCAGCAGAGATCATTCCCGGCGATCAGCAACGCCTGGATCGTGCGCTGAGTGAAAACAGAAAATATGTGGAACTCAATGGAGCTCCGGAAAAACCGGTTATCCCCATCACAGGCAGCTATCTTCAGGCACACGCTCCCGATTATGTCGGTGGCGCAACCCTCGATTGGAATAAAAAACAATGGATCGGACTCTTTGAAGAAATGCTTTCTGCAGGAATCGATACCGGAGTGCTTCAGGCTTCCATGTGGAACGAATTGAAGGAAACATACTACCCTTCTAAATATTTTTCCGCGTACAAGCAATGGAACGTTGTGCCTAATATGCTGGAGGCCGCCGCTGAAACCGGAATGAAAATCGCTCTCGGCGGCTATGGTTCCGTTGTCGGCTGGACAAGTCTGCTCAATGATGATGCGATTCAAAACGAAATCGAACGTCAGACAGCCTGTTTGAAAGAATTGCTCCAGTGGAGAGAATGTTTTGACATCCTCTATTTCACTCCGGAAACGGCATATCATCCGAATGAACGTTCCGCTGAACGGGAAAAATGGATGAACAAACTCTACAAAGAGTATTTTGCCATAGTAAAAGACCTCGCCCCGGAAAAGCAGATCCTCATGTCACCGGCAAGCAGAAATCCTGACGGATATGAGGATGATTTCCTTGATTTCTGGGACGTCATGCTGGATGGTGTCCCGCTGGATATCCTTTGTCCGCAGGATTCTGTCGGCTGCAGCGGTTGTCTGCTCTCGGAACAGGATGCCATGTGGAAGTTGTGGAAACAGGTCACATCTGAAAAAGGGATTCATTTGTGGTCTCACATGGAACTCTTTGAACGGCGTTGTTTCGGCGGCCCTGCCCCGTTTATTTCCGCGCCGCCGGAACGGGTTCTGAATCAGAACAAAAATCTGGCACCTTACATTGAAAAATGCATTTGTTTTGAATATCCGTTCTTCGCAAAAGGAGCAGAACGGGCAGATGCTTTGAGAACCAGACTTTTTGGGAGATAAGATGTTTGATGTCACAAAATTCGGTGCGGTCGCAGACGATATGACCGACTCCACCCCTGGATTTCAAGCCGCAATCGACGCCTGCGCCGCAGCAGGCGGGGGAATCGTCAATGTTCCGGCAGGAAAATATGCGCTGGATATGACCACTCTCCGCAGCAATGTGGAACTTCATTTCGAAGAAGGTGCTGAAATCCGCAGTATTCTGAAAGCGGTTCCACAGGACACAGCAGATCTTGCGGAACCGACCAGCAATACCCGGCGATGGCTGATCGGCGGGATCAATGTGGAAAATGCCGCCATCACCGGAAAAGGAAAGATTGACGGCAGGGGGTATGAGATTTTCTGGCCCAAAGAAGACGGTTTGGAACATCCCATGTACGGACAACGTTACTGGCCTCAGTTCCATCGACCGAAAGGTTTGATCCATTTCCGTGAATCAAAAAATATCCGGATCGAAGGAGTTACTCTTTCCGATCCGCCCATGTACACGATTTGGACGCTCGGATGCGATCAAATTCTTATCAGAGATATCGTCATCCGCACCGATTTGAAGGGGCCGAACGTAGATGCTCTGGATATCGACTGCAGTTCCAATGTTCTGATCACAGGCTGCGATTTTGAAGCCGGAGATGACTGCATCACCGTTAAAAGCGATTCACACGAACTTGGCTATGACAAGCCCAGTGAATTCATCCATGCGGAACATTGCCGCTTGAAATGTACCAGCTGCGGGATCCGCCTGGGATATGAAGGGGACAGTCCCATCCGGAACTGTTCTTTCTCGGATATTGTCATGGATGAAGTGATGATCGGAATCTCTCTGATGGTTGCAATCAGCCCCAATGACGACAGAGGAATCATCATCAAATATGGTTCAAAAATTACAGATTGTACTTTTGAACGGATGAAAATCAATGCTCTTCAGGCATTTAATTTCCAGTATCCGAAAAATCCGACTGACTGCCCTGACCCGATCAAGGGTTATTTAGATAACCTTGTATTCCGTGATCTGGATATTACAGCATACCGGGGTTCTTACATTGGGGGCAGTACGGATGCAAAAATCAAGACACTTTTCTTTGAAAATGTGAATATGACTTTGACGGGGAATATGGGAAGCGATTTTGCAGAAAAAGTTCCCTACCCCTATCCGGTCTGGAATGATCTTGCATGGAGTGGAATCCCCTGGGCGTACTATATCCGTCATGCAGAGTGTTTGAATTTCAAGAACTGTTCAGTTACACTCGATAATGCTTTTGGCGGCTGGAAAACAGAGCCTGTCAAGACAGAAGATGTTGCAGAGTGTAATGCGGACATTTCATTCAAGAGAAAATAAGTCTTGAAAATATAAAAAAAGGAGACCTTATGTCTGAACAGAACGATATTGCAAAATACGATAAAGCACTGGCAGTCAAAAATGAAACTCTGGACGGAATGGATTGGTATTCCGTTGACTCACAGAATGTTGAGTTGAATGGGATTTGCTTCCGGAAAGAAGGGGAATGTCTTCGCAGAATTCCGCTTGATGCCACCATTTCACCCGGAGTGGATTATCTCTCCTGGAGTATGGCTGGTGTCATGCTTCGTTTCAAAACAGACAGTCGCGAAATCAGAGTCCATGCTAAAGTCGACCATAATAACCGTGTGGCACACATGGCGCACATCGGAACCATGGGCTTTGATCTTTATGTAGGGAGCGGTTCATCAAAATATTATGTTGGCAGTTTCAGATTTGATTTGAATCAGGATGAATATAATGTAAAAGTTGATTGTCCTTTTCCTGAACAGAAAATACGTGAATATACCATTCATTTTCCGCTATATTCCGGATTGGAGTATTTCCGTTTTGGAGTAACAGCCGGTTCTATAATTGAATTGCCTACCCCATGGAAAGATCCCCGTCCGGTAGTTGTTTATGGGACTTCAATTCAGCAGGGCGGATGTGCATCACGTCCGGGCATGTGTCATACCAACATTTTGAGTCGTAAGTTGGACCGCCCCTTTATTAATATGGCATTTTCCGGAAGTGGAAAGGGAGAGCCACAGATGGCAGAATTGATTGCTAAAATCAAAGATCCAGCCATGTTCGTGCTCGATTATGATGCCAATGTAGAATGTGATGCTTTGGAAAAAACACTTCCAACTTTTATAGACATATTGCGAAAATCGCACCCGGAAGTGCCGATTCTTCTTGTTTCACGGCTCCCCCATATAGAAGAATTTTTAGGCGAACCGGAATGCTGTGCAGTACGTCTTCGATACACGACGATCCATTTGAATGAGTTGAAACGTCGCAGAGATATGGGAGATAAGAACATTCATTTCCTTGATGGAATTTCTTTATATGCTGAAGATCCATCTGAATGTACAGTAGATGGCTGTCATGCAACAGACCTTGGTTTTTATATGATTGCCAAGCGAATGGCTCCAGTCATTGAACGGATTTTAACAATCTGAAATAAGGTGTTTTATGAACGCAAAAAAAATTTACGCTATTGGAAATGCTCATTTGGACCCGGTTTGGCTCTGGAGCCGCGCATCCGGCAGAAACTCCATGATCAATACATTCCGGTCTGCAGTAACTCTGATGAAAGAATTTCCGGAAGTAAAATTCACCTGTTCTTCCTCTGATATGTACCGCTGGTGCGAAGAAAATGATCCGGAACTTTTTGAAGAAGTCAAATCTCTCATCCGGGAGCAGCGTTGGGAGCCCGTCGGCGGATGGGAAGTTCAGTCGGATTCCATCATAACCAGACTTGATGTTCTGTTCCGGCAGGCAGATTTCGGACAGGAATATTTCCACTCCAGATTCGGTATGACCAGCAAGATCGGTTACAGTGTAGATTCTTTCGGACATACACAAATGCTTCCGTCAATTTTGAATCAACATGGATTCACCTACTACGTTTTCGGAAGAGGACAGGAAGAAGTATCCGGAACATTTCGCTGGATCGCTCCCGACGGAAAAAGCGTGATCGCTCATAAGATCCTCGGAGGATATTCGATTCCTGAATTTTTCACCAGGGAGGCATTTTTCGACCGGATCCGGACAGTCTATGAAAACGGGGAAGAATTACAACCCTTTTTCTATGGAATCGGGGATCACGGCGGAGGATTATACCGGACTCATTTGAACTGGATTCGGGAAGCTCAGCAGGAATTTCCCATTCAGTTTGCAACCTTGAGCGAGTATTTCGATGATTTGGAAAAATCAGAACCGAAATTGCCCGAATTCTCTGGAGAAATCGCACCTTCCTTCTGCGGAGTTTATTCCAGCTGTCATACCATCAAAGAACAAACTGCACGGACAATCCGTCATCTTCAGAAAGCTGAACGGATGGGGGCCCCGGCAAAAACACTGGAACACGCATGGAGAGAAGTTGCATTCAATCATTTCCATGATATTTTCCCGGGAACATCAATCCGGAAAGCATTTGTGGAAGACACGGCGTCCTCTCTCGGCGCAGCTGATTTTACAGCGACGGAATACCTGGACCGTCAGCTTCAGCGTTCAGAATCTGCCGCAGATCTCTCCTTCGTTACAGAAGGAGGATTCCAAATTTGGAATCCTCATCCATTCGCAGTAAAGGTTCCAGTCGGAATGGAAGCTTTCGCAGATCCGAATCATACCGGAACAGAATTTTGCTCCCTGGAAGATGCAAATGGAAACCGGATTCCCCTGCAGAGTCTTCCTGCTCCCAGCACATATGGGCCTCAGCTTTCTCCCTGGGGAAAACTCTCTGCTATGGTGGAACTTCCCGCAAACGGTGAACTTTTTTTTGCCTTCAGCCGAACTCCGGCAGGCGATAAAAAAAATCTCGGAACAGAACGCCAGAGGGAATTCCTCAAAAGGCTTTCTTTCCCGGTTTATTTCGACAACAACGGCTGCTGGGGATTCAAAATGGAAGCCTATGGGCATGTCATTGATGAAATGGAACTGGTCTCTGCAGAAACCTTTGCGGATGGGCCTGTCTGCAGTATTCTCAAAGCAGAATACAAATATAAAAACTCTGAACTTCTTGCAGAGCTTTATGCGTGGAAGGATCTTCCCGAAATTGGAATACGGATTACTGTGGATTGGCAGGAAAAATTCTCCTGTCTGAAACTCTCTGTCAAGTCAGAATCTTCTCCTATCCGTTTCTTTACCGGGAATCCGGGTTCCATCACAACAAGAATCACCATGAGCGGAAAAGAATGGCATGGAATGCGGGATCCTTCAGGATGCTGGATGAAAGGACCTTCTGAAATCCGTGAAACCCCGTTTAATGATTTCTGCGGTTTGGAATCCTTAAGTCATATCTCTGCTCTGATCTCTCCGGATCTTCACAGCTGTGATTTCTACAATGATCAGCTGCGGGTAACGCTGCTCCGTCCGGTTCGGCCGGCAGATCATACTATTTTCCCGGCGTTAAAACGGGAAGGTTGGTGGGATCTTGGGATTTCAACAGTAAATCTCTGGTATTTGGAACATCCCAGAACAGAATTTTCTGATTCGGAACTTCCCCGCAGAGCCTCAGCCCTGCTCCTGACACCGGAAATTCGGCAAATCACCGGTCATGCAAAAAGATGTGTATCCAGTGATCCCCGTCCGGAAACACCTGATTTAACCAAAAACCGCATCATCGCGGTAGATTCTGTCTCCCGGGAAAAAATTACTCTTTGGAATCCATCTGAAACCGTTCAGAATTTCTATTGCAACAATAAAGAATATTCTATTCCCCCAAAAGAAATTTTGCGGTTTGAACCATAAAAAGAAAACGCTTTTTGATCAGTTTCTGTCCTGAAAACGGGCAGAGTGATTGAAAACAAAACTGTTTGGAGTATAAAAAAATGTTTGATGTCACAAAATTCGGTGCGGTCGCAGACGATATGACCGACTCCACACCTGGCTTTCAGGGTGCAATCGATGCCTGCGCCGCAGCAGGCGGGGGAATCGTCAATGTTCCGGCTGGAAAGTATGCGCTGGATATGACTTCCCTCCGCAGCAATGTGGAACTTCATTTCGAAGAAGGTGCTGAAATCCGCAGTCTTCTCAAACAGGTCCCGCAACCGGGACTGAAGGCAGATGAACCTACAGCCAATACCCACCGCTGGCTCATCGGCGGCGAAAAAATCACCAATGCAGCCATCACCGGGAAAGGAAAAATCGACGGCAGAGGTTTTGAAGTTTTCTGGCCGAAAAATGACGGTCTGGAACATCCGATGTACGGTCAGCGTTACTGGCCGCAGCTGCATCGGCCCAAGGGGATGATCTGTTTCCGGGAATGTCAGAATATCCGGATCGAAGATGTCGCACTCTATTCCCCGCCCTGTTATACCGTCTGGTGTCTCGGATGTGATCAGGTAACAATCAAGAATCTGGTCATCCGCGCCGATTTGAAAGGTCCGAATACGGATGCGCTGGATATTGACTGCAGTTCCAACGTTTATATCACCGGATGCGATATTGAATGCGGGGATGATTGCATTGCCATCAAGAGCGATACCAATGATCTCGGTTATGACAAGGCTTGTGAATCAGTTCATGCGGAACATTGTCATTTCCGGTGTACCAGCTGCGGGATCCGTCTGGGCTACGAAGGGGACGGCGCGATCCGGAACTGTCATTTCAACGATATCGTCATGGATAAAGTCATGATCGGTATTTCCATGATGGTAGCGATCAGCCCGCAGGATGGACGCGGAACTTTGATCAAGTATGGACCGAAAATCACAAATTGTTCTTTTGAAAACCTTGATATTACAGCGATTCAGGGATTTAATTTCCAGTATGTGAAAAATCCGGTGGATTGTCAGGATCCGATTCTGGGATATATGGATCAGATTACGTTCCGGAATTTGAAAATCAAAGCGGATCGCGGTTCTTATCTCGGCGGCAGCCCGGATGCAAAAATCAAAACGCTTTTCTTTGAAAATGTCGCTATGACCTTATCCGGGAACATGGGGCGTGATTTCACGGAAAAAGTCCCGTATCCCTATCCGGTTTGGAATGACTTGGCATCTTCCGGTCTTCCCTGGGCGTATTATGCCCGCCATGCGGAAAGTTTGAACTTCAAAAATTGTTCCGTAACCTTTGACTGTGCGTTCGGAAGCTGGGAAAAAGATCCCGTCAAACAGGAAGATGTTTCTGAATGTTCTGCAGATATCAAGGTCTTGCGTTTCTGATATTCTGTCCCCATCAATTTTTTTCACCCGTATTTCACTTGTAAAAATGGAATATGGGTGTTATATTTTTGAACCATTATCATTTAACAGGAGCATATCATGAACGACTCTCACAGCTATCTTCATTTTGACGAACCGGATCAACTGAAGCTCTGTCTTCCGGGCGGAAAACAGGCAAAATTTTTGGTTCTGGGGGATGCTCATTGCAAATTTGATGACGATCGTGGAATCCCATATCAGGAATATACGAACCGGATGAAACGATGCAGTCCCCACTTTTTCCCGTTGGTGGAAGAAGCAATTGAGAAAGCAGAAAAAGAAAATTATGATGCCATTCTGATGCTGGGCGATTTTCTGAGTTTCCCCTCCATAGCCGGAGTGGAAAAATTTGCGGAAATCTTTCAAAGCTCCAAAGTCCCATGCCTTTACACCTCCGGAAATCATGATTGGCATTTTGAAGGAATGTCCGGTTCAGAACTGGAACTCCGGGAAAAATGGACAAAAGAACTGCTTGCCCCTCTCTATGGCGACAGAAACCCTCTTTTTTATGCTGAAATAATCCGCGGATTCAAAATCATTATGATCGATAACTCCATTTATGAAATTCTTCCGGAACAGCTGGAGTTTCTCAAGCAGGAATTATCTGATAATATTCCGGCATTTCTTGGCTGTCACATTCCCCTTTACGTCCCGGGAAGAGATATCTTCTTCGGCTGCGGACATCCGCAATGGAACGCTGAAAATGATCCCTATTGGGAAATTGAACGCCGTCCGAAATGGAGAACATCAGGTCATACAGAAACGACTTTTGAATTCCACAGAACTATCATGGAAACGCCAAATCTTCTTGGAATATTTGCCGGGCACACGCACAAGTTCTCGCTGGATCCCCTGCCCGGAAAATTCCAGGCAGTGGCAGCAATGCGGCATTGGATAGATTTTTCTATCGAACCTGAGCATTAATCTCAGAAATCAGGCAAAAAAGTCAGCATAGTCACTGACAGCAAGACGGGTCGCGGGGACGTCTTCGATCCATTTCTGGAACCGTTCCCGCTTCTCCGCAAAACAGTTATCTGTGTTGTCATCATTGACAGATGAGACTTCTCCGACCATCACAGGACCGTCTGCCGGATCAGCCCAGAAGGTATGGAATGCACCCGGAACAAGGGTCAGACTCTCTCCCGGGGAAATCCGGATTTCATGTTCGGAATCCGTTGTAATACAAATGCCGTCTTTCACGACTTTGACCTCGCCGGTTCCCGGTTTTCCTCCGGCATCCGGACAAAGACGGAACACAAGCACACCGCCGCCGCGGTTGATAATATCTTCCTGTTTGCGGAAATGACAATGCATGGGTGTTACCTGCCCCGGTCTGACCATCATAATTTTTTCCGCGTACGGTTTGGTATATTTTTCAGAGTTATGCGCTCCGTTGCGGACTGTAAACAGCAGCAGTCCTGTTTTCAGGAAATCATCCGAACCGAAATCTGTGACATCCCAGCCCATTCCGCAAGTAATGATTTCATCGCTGACAGCATAATTCTTTTTCCAGTCATCCAGATTCCATTTGGAAAAACCGGGCAAAAGAAACCCGTGTTTAGCGAAAAAAGCTTCCGCCTCTGCGATATACTGATTGATCTCTGACCGTTTCATAACAAAAAATCCTCCTGTTTCTTCTCTGACAATACTATTCAAAACGCATTTTTCAAGATCAGGATTCATTTTTTTTCAAAATAATTGTCCCTGACAAGCTGCTTTTGAATATTTTTCCATTGCAAACGACCCGGAAACTTTCGCCGGAACAGCTGATCTGAAAAACAAAGCCTGCGAGACGGATATTTTTCAGAGACATCCTTTTGATTCCAGCCGGGAGATGCGGTTTGATCTGAACCGAGAAATCATCCAGGACTTTGATTCCGAACAAGCCGAAGATCATTGTCTGAGCAAGCGCTGCGCCCTGAATATCGCTTTGCAGCGGAGTATCCCGGCGATATTCCCGAATATCTGCGCGCTGGGAGTCGCCCCAGTAAGGCATTGCCCCGCCAAGCCAGAGCAGACGTTCCATGATCTTATCGCCGAGCTCCGGTTTTCCTGCGGAATAAAGGCGGTCAGCGATTGCCGGAGCAAAGGAAATACACGCTCCGGGACCGCCATTATCCACATCCCGTTCATCATATCCGGGGTCAAGCTTGGAAAGAGAATGGATTCCGTAATTGCCCAGAAATTCTTCCGTTGCGAAAAGGTGTTTGATCAATGCCGCTTCCTCTTCTTCCCCCATAGCCCATCCGTTCCAGCCGAGGGCTTTGAACATCTGCATGGTCCAACGGAAATATTTTTTCCCTTTATCAACGGCATAATACCAGCCGTCTTTTGCGGAATAAAGCTTTTTCCGGATCTCTTTCTTCAAGTTTTCAGCACGCTGGATGAAATCTGCTCCGGGATCAAATCCCGCTAATCTGCAAAGTTTTTCTGCCAGACGGTAATTCACACATCTGCGCAAATTCAAATCCGGTGCAATTCCATCATAACGGAATGTCCGGCGCAATTCCAAATGATTATTTCCGTTGCCGTAATCGACCAGGATTGCCGGTTGGGTGAAATCATCATGCAGCATTGCCTGCACGCACAGATGTTCGATCACCGTTTTTCCGTTGACCTGTTCCGTAAGGAAAGAAACATCACCCGTCTGCATAACATAGGCATGAGCAAGGAAAATCACTTTTTCCTGATTGACCGGATAATAAGGTCCGCAAGCGGTCCCATCTTCAGGGAAAAACGCATAACAGTTCGCCAGATCAAGGGAAAGATAATTTTTCAAATGATCCTTTGCCGACTGCGGATTAAGCAAACTCCACATCCGGTAAGGCTCCCCGTAATTCCAAAGATAACAGCAGATACATCCGCCGTTGATACTTCCGGTCCCGTAATAGGGATGCAACAGGAATTCCGGTACATTCCATTCATTCAGCAGCAGGTGCAGCATAGAACGGTAATAAAGCTGATTCCACTGCTTATTATCGGAAGAAAATTCCGGCATGACGGAAAAGAGTTTTTCCACCCGTTTCTGCCAATGTTTCCGGGCTTCCCTGCAGATTTTTTCCGGTGATTTTCTCAATTGTTCCATGATTTCTGAAACTTCCGGTTCTTTTCCCAAAGCCAGAAAGGTGTAAAAGACAAAACTTTTTCCCGGTTTCACCGTTGGAACTTCTGCGGTATTCAAAACTCCGGAACAAACGGGCATTGCCGGAGAGAGGCTCAGAGAAGAGCCAACCATCAGAACACCGTCATCGTGCCTCATGGAGAAAATACCGTTTTCGAATCCGGTTTGCGGGATTTTTGCGCCCTGAGGTTTTCCGAATCCCCAATGGAACAGCTCCCCTACCCCGCCGGTGATCTCATATTGCAATTCCGGGATTCCGGCTTTTCCGGAACGATTGGTTAGTTCCAAAGCCAGAACAGCGCCCCGCATATCAGCAGCAGGGATCAAACGGCTGACAATTTTCCATCCTGGAATGGAACCGTACCGTGTCAGCTGATCCGGTTCCCAGAGATTTTTCGTTGCGGCAACAGTTCTCCCATTGAAACGGATTTTGAGCTTGAAATCATCGCTGAACAGAGGGGGTGCATAAACGCCCCGTATCTCTGCAACATCATGAAGCCAGCCGTTCAATGCGATCTTACCATTGACCAATCCGGAATCTTCCGGAGAGATGATTGAGTTTTCCCCTTTCAGAGAAAAATAGTCCTGATAGTTGATCATCTTTCTGAATCCGCCCTTTCAACGGTTAAATACTCCATTTGACAATATTTTTCAAGCAATGGCAGATATTCCAATGCCTGATCGGTCCGATCCTGATAGAACAGAAGAAGCAGATTTTCCAGCATATCGTTGTGCGCTTCGCAGCTGAAAATATTTTTCACGGTGCGCCAGCGGAAGAAAAATTCCCGGTCATGCCAATCCAAGGGGAATTTCTCTTCATGAACATGATTGATTACATTCAGATACAACGGTCCGGCTTTTCCAACACACCAGGCATTGAAAAGTTTTTGAACCATTGCGGGGTCTTTGATCAACTCGCAAAGATCCTCATAATGCTTTTTGAGTGCAACGTTCTCTTCCGGATCCAGCAGAAAAATTCCTTCTTTTTCAAAATGATAAGGAATCAGCTCATAACCGAAACAGCCTTTTCTGTCACAGTAAAATTTTGTCAGATAACCGTAATTCCAGGAGAGTGCCGATCCCGGGCTGGCTGGGAAATAAAAATTTCCGGGAGAATAAACGATCGGCACATTTTCATAAACCTCAACCGGTTCAATACAATGGGTATGGCAGTTGAACACGATATCAGCTCCGGCTTCCGCAAAAGCACGATAAGTCTCCATCATGCGGGGCGACGGGAACGGGTTGAATTCGTGTCCTCCGTGAACAGCGACGATGAGGATTTGAACCTGTTTCCGGAGTTCCCGGATCTGTTTGATATTCTTCAGCGGAGAAAGCGGCGCAACTCCGGGAGTGACCTCATCAGCGATCCCGTATTCATTTTCCGCAATATTGAGCAATCCGATCTTTCCCACAGGTGAATCCATCACAAGAGGAACATTCGCAGCAGCAAGATCTTTGCCCGCGCCAACCGTCCGGATCCCGTACTTTTTATGATGTTCAATGGTCTCCAGAACCACATCCGGTCCGTAATCTCCAGTGTGATTGTTTGCAAGAAGATTGATATCAATATTCAATGCTTTTGCAAAATTCAAACATTCCGGAACTGCCCGTAAATTCGGTCCGTCTTTGATAATGGGGGTTCCGCCGGTCGTCAGTGTCGTTTCCCATTGAAGGATCCGGAGATCAGCATCATCAAATATACTCTTGATGCCGGCGACGATTTTTTCCGCATTTTCTACAACGTACGGTCCATTCTCTTCCCGGGGACAAAAATCTCCTGCAAAAAGAATCGAATATTCCGCGCCTTCCGGAGCTCTCAACTGTACTTTTTTCAACATTGTACTTTTCCTCTTTTCAAAAAAAACTTATCCGGCAGAGTCATTGTTCCGCCGGATAAGTCAGACGATTTTATTTCAAAACAATCGTTTTCCCCGGCTTGGCTGTAATGACTTTTCCCTGATATTTTACTTTGACAGCAACTTTGTCACATTCTATATCAAAGACTTTTCCGGCAAGACGGATGTTTTTCAATTTCATCCGTTCCGTATCCGGGAACAGATGCGGATTGATTTCCACGCTGAAATCAGGTTTGATCTTAATTCCGAACATTCCGAAAATAATCGTCTGTGCGGGAACCGCGCCTTCAATATCGCACTGCAATGAAGTCCGTCTGCGGTAATCACGGACATCTCCGCGCTGGGAATCGCCATAATAAGGCAAACATCCAGCCATCCAAAGAAGACGGGAAAGAATTTTTTCCGCTTCTTTCACCCATCCGGAACGGTAAAGTCTGTCAATGATCGCGGGTGTGAAGGAGACACATGCCCCCGGACCGCCGTTATCAACATCATCTTCATAGTAAGCCGGATCCTGTTTGCTCAAAGAGTGAACGCCGAATCTGCCAAGGAACTGGGTTTCATCGACCAAATGTTTGACCAGAGCTTTTTCCGCTTCCGGTTTCATGCACCAGTCTTCCCATCCCAATGCCTTGAACATCTGATTCGTATAGCGGTATATCACACAATCTTCTGCACTGAGACACTTGAACCATCCTTCTTTCCTGTCAAATAATTCCTTGTGAATCAGTTCTTTCAGTGCATTTGCACGTTTCACCAGATCAATCTGCGGCTTGTAATTGATCATCTTGCAGAGTTCATCCACAAGACGATAATTCACACATCGGCGCAAGTTCAAATCGGGCATAACACCATTGTAACGCATCATGGGATCTGTATCATGCGTCGGACCACGCAATTCAAGATGATCTCCTCTCGGACCGTAATTCACAAGATGAGCCTCCTTGCTCAGATCATCTTTCAGGTACGCCTGATCAAGCAGATGTTCGATCAGCGGTTTCCCCAGAAGGTCTTCTGTCAGCACAGCGGTATCTCCAGTCTGCATAACATAATAATATGCAAGAAAAATCACTTTTTCCTGATTGATCGGATAGTAAGGACCAAACCCGACTCCGTCATCAGCATAAAACGCATAGCAGTTGGAAAGATCCAGCGAAAGCAGATGGCGGAAATGCGCTTTTGCCGATTCCGGTGAAAGCAGACTCCACATCCGGTAAGGTCCGCCGTAATTCCACATATAGCAGCAGATCGTATCACCGCAAATACTTCCCGTTCCGTAGTGCGGATTCATGAAGAAATCAGGGACATTCCACTCATTCAGAAGAAGATGGATCAACGATTTATTGTAATACTTGACCAGATCTTTGTTGTCAGACTGCAATTCGGGAACTTTTGCGAACAGATTTTTCACCCGGTTAAACCAGTTTTCCTGCGCCTCTTTGCAGCATTTTTCCGGATTCGCATAGGCGGCTTTCAGAATCTTTTCATTATCTTCATGCCGTCCTATCGCGATAATGGAATAAAACGTGAGGGATTTTCCCGGTTTCAGAGTATTTTTCTTTCCGTTCAGAACCCCGGTGCAAACCGGCATGTTAGGAGAAAGCTCCAAAGTCGAACCAACTTGGATTTCACCACGATCATTGTTCAGAAAAAGCGTTTTTCCATCCCACGTCTTCGTCGCAAAACAGGGCTCGACAGGATGCCCGAAAAACCAATGTTCTTTCTTATTGACACCTGCATAGACCTCATACTGAAATGTTACATCTTTCTGTTTGGAAGTCATATTTTTGACCGATGTCCGCATGATTGTAGCACGGGCATTTTTCAGGGGGATCAAGTCAGAAACAACTTTGAATCCATCCGTATTTCCCGTTCTGGTAAGTTTTTCCGGCGACCAACGGTAACTTCTCGTCATGACCCGTTTGTCATTCACCCGGACACACATCCGGAAGTTTTCGCTGAAAAAGGGAGGTGCAAACAACTGACGGATCTCATTCACTTCGGTCAGCCATCCGTTGATGGAAAGCTGACCATTGACCAAACCGCAATCCTGCGGATCCATGATGGATTCACGATCCGTTATTGCATATAAGTTCTTGAAATTCATTTTAATCTCTTGCTGATACTCTTACTGCTGGTAGAATTTATCGATCGTTGTTGCTGACCAAACGTCGTACTGATGATCATGACCTTTTCCATCATAAGTGTACTGGAAGTCATTGCGTTCCACATGTCCGTCAGCCATCAGCTGATTCTGACCTTTTCCATGTGCACCGTAAACGCCCAGGTCGACAGTACTTTCCGTACCCCATCCGGGACCTTCTCCATTACCATTCTGAGCTGTAGTTCTGTACTTCCAACCATCCCAGAAAACCATGGATTGAGACGCATTTTTGGTGATATCAGTCATTTTTTTTGCAATTCTTCCAACAGTCCCCCACCAGGCGGCGGCAGAGTCAGCAGACCCCATCCAGGAACTGTAAGTATAATCTCTGAAATAGTTCATTCCGTCAGAATGAGCAGAAACGATCACATGTTTTGTTGCACTGGGACAAAGCATGATATTGGAAAGATAAATTTTATTGCTTTCGTTGAAGTTCATCACAGGGCCCTGCACTTCTTGATAACCGATTCCGAGAGCATCCCCTCTGACAGCCGCAATACTTCCGAACCCATAATTATCGGCAATGCCCTTCGGAATGATATAATCATCATTATCCAGCGCATACTGCTGCCAGCCAAGACCGATCTGTTTCAGATTGCCCTGACAATTGCTTGCCCGGGCTTTTTCTCTTGCAGAATTCAGAGCGGGAAGCAGCATACCAGCCAGAATCGCAATAATCGCGATCACAACCAACAGTTCAATCAGGGTGAAGTGTCTGTGTTTGATGTTCATGATTCAAGTCTCCTTATTGTTTGATGAAAATTGCACGATCCACATAGATCGCATTTTTATTTCTGGAATTTTTTACATAAGCCGGTCCCGTAAATTTACAGGAAATATAAACCCGGTATACCGTTTCTCCTGAAGCGGCATCCTGAGCCGGTTTCAGCAGACGGTTGATATTGAATCCCCAGGAAGCATGTGCCCAGAACTGATATTTCCCATTCCGTTTGCAGCGGAATGTGCCAATTTCTATCAGATGATATTTTTCATCCTGAGCAATCTCTTCCGGTTTCAATACCTTCTTGAAAAGAACTTTCTTTCCAGAGATGTCGTAGATCCCGAATTCCATAGGAACTTTTGCCGGATCATATTTCGGATCAGAAAGTTTCTCAAACTTCAGCGCAGTTTCAAACGCGGCATCCTTATCCGTATAATGGCGTTCCCCTTCCACATTCACGGCGAAAGACTGGATTGCATCTTTCGCACTGATTCCCTCTGGAAGCTCAGGAGCGGAAACTTTGACAAAAATCACCCGGTCAACGTATGCCGCATTTTCCTTCGCGGAACCCTTTACATACGCAGGGCCTGTCAATTTTGCAGAAACCCAGACATCATAGACCGTTCCCACATCGTCCGGATGCCACAGATTGGAAATCAGACGGGTCAACCCCATTGACCAGGAAGCGTGCCCCCACATCTGATACGGGGTGATCTTTCCGGGCATGGTGTACTTCCCGATATTGATCAGGTGATATTTTTCATCCTGAGCAATTTCTCCGGCAGACAGAACCTTTTTCAGAATGACTTTCTTTGCCGCCTGATCGTAAATTCCAAATTCCATGGGAACCTTGCCATGATTCAGTTTGTGCCCGGGCGTATTCCCGCGCTTGATGGCGCGTCCGCCGAGTGCTTCAGGATCCTGAACAGAATCGACAGGCGCGTGGATTGCCACAACAAACTGCATACAATCCTTTCCGGAAAACTCTTCCGGGAGCGGGATCTCCTGACGGAGATTTTTCACCACAGCAAGCGTTTTGTTGAACGTTTCTGTGCCGCGGGTGGTATAATGCTTGTCGTAGGGATGCGGCTGATAACGATTCCAGGCGATCCGGACACATTTTTCCAATCTGTCAGCAACCGTCTGACGGAAAGAATAAAGTTTGGAACCCACGCGATCCCAAAGATTCAGCAAAGCAAAATCCACCGGTATCCGTTCCACTGCAATCCGTTTCAGAATCGTTTCATTTCCAGCAGCCAGAGTTTCCGCTTCAGCAAGATTTTTCTCAATTTCACGGAAAAATTCAACATTCATATAACTTCTGGCATACAGCGGATATTCGCAGATCCGATGCGGATAGGATTCAATGGTCTTCTGCAAATGCTTGGCATAAGCCATCATAGCCGATGCCGCCGGACCATACTGGAACTCAAAGAATTCCTGTATCAGCTTTTTCTCATTCAGTGACGGATCATCCATCATCTTGGCTGCCAGATAGATATGCAGATCATGGAACGCACGCGGACAATAGGAGTCACGGTTGTATTCCGATTCGATAAAGATCCGTTCCGCACCGAATTTCTCATAGAAACGGATATCTTCCGCAATACTCCAGAAACAAGCCTGCGGCCATGGGAACGCTTCCGTCATGTGATACATTCTGTGGTATCCCCAGATGGATTTCCGCTTGACAATGTGCCGCCATGATTCGTAAACATCTCTCTGCATGTGGCTGAGCGGATGGGAAAGCGGACGGAGCAAGTCATACCAGTGGTCCGGTCTGCCGATTAACGCAAACTGAATGACCACATTATCCCGAGGAACAATCCCTTTCGGAGCAATTTCAGTATTAAGATAAGCAAACGTTTCAAACAGCGTTTCAGGATAAGCAGAAGCAATATCATTGATGAACTCAAGCAATCCGCCGGAAATTGCACCATACTTCTTATACAATGCTTTACAATCAGAACACTGACAGAACTGGGCATTGTCATTCTGGGAAAGATTGATCATGGTGATCATGCTTTTTTCACTGATCCCAAGCTTTTTCGCCTGTGCTTTTCTCGCAGCAATCCGGCGACCGACTTCTTTCTTCACAAGTTCCCGGAAATCCTTATTGGAAAAACAGACCTGTCCGGGGCCCATACCGCTGGTTGCACGGACGCGTGACCCGTTAGAATCCATGGGAAGCATATCCGGGCGGTCCGCAGGAACCAGCTTTGTATAATACCAGAATGTATGACAGCCATCTGCCACTGCACTGGTGTGCAAGTCATCCGGGAAATTTTCCGCAGTTGTGTTCGTACATTTATTGAACGCAAAGAAATAATCATTGTCTTTGCCGAATTCAACATCTGTATAAACTTTCCGCTGGATCGGGAACGCCGGTTTCCGGCGGAACTGTTTCCCATCCGGAACTGTGATTTTGGATGCTTTCGGAATCAGGATATCATTCTTGGTAAAATATCTCACTCCTGCAAACTTTTCCAGAAATTCACAGACTCCATAATAGAGTCCACGGGGATTTCCGCCGGAAATATAAAGATTTTTTCCATCGCTGCGGATGATCCACTCTTCATCCCCCAACGAATTATCTCCTGAAAGAACAATCGTCTTTTCCGCTCCGGGTGCGCTCGCACGCCCCGGAACGTTTCCGAAGATCTTTCCAAGATGATCCGTCAGAACTTTGACAGCTTCCTGATCCACTTTTCCACGCAGATCTTTTACCGCAATCTTGAACTCCGGAGTCACATCCAGAGCGCACAAAGATGCGGAACATCCCAGCAGAAACAGAATCAGATTTTTTGAAAACAGATTCATAAGAGGCTCCTCAGATTATCCTTTTTTCAGACGCCACATCACAACGGTGTGAGCGCCCGGTTCTTCTGCAATGACTTCGTATTCCCCGAATCCGGCGGGGATCAAAGCGCACTGCAAACGGTCGATCACGGTTTTCCATTCCGGATTCGCTTTGGAACGGATGGTCACTCTCTTTCCGACAGTAAGAGTCATCGCCTGCAGGAATTTCCCCTGAGTCGTATATTCTGCTTTCTCTGTAAAGTGAAGACGTTCAATTTCAAACGGCATCTGCGGCAGCGTTGCAAACCGGTCCATGGAGAACTGTTTGTTCCAGCTGACAACTTTTGCTTTCGGTTTCAGATGATCGCGGACATAGGAAGCCCGGCAGCACTTGTCAATGGAGAAATAGCGGTCAAGATGCATCTTCATCGGGGGAGCCGTCATGGTTCCTTTCACATCATCCCATGTGGGACGCATGAAGTCGTAACCGAAGAAACTGTATTCTCCGCCGGCGGCATTACCGCAAGTATCCATTTCCAGAACCATCTGATTTCCGCCGTGACCATGAGTCGTTCCTTCGGGGATCAGGAAGAGATCGCCCACATTTGTTTCCCAGTTGGCGATGAACTCTTTCCAGTTGGGAATGGGTTTCTTTTCCGCCCAGGATTCCCGGCAGAGCTTTTCCCATTCTTCCAGGCAGGCTTCTTCATTGAACCCCATGTGAGTATTCGCGCCTTCGTAGGCTTCCACAATATAATAGGTTTCGTAACGTCCCAGAGGTTCGTTGAAGTGACGTTTTACATACTCAGTCCCGGGATGGTTATGGATCGGCATACTTGTCCGTTCTGAGGGCTGCGGTTCCGGGAAATATCCGTCATCCAGCCAGATTTCCACAGGAATCAACCCCGGATATGCCGCTGCAGGGAACGCTCCGACAAATTCTGCCGCATGATCTTTCAGCAAGTTCACCGCAGGCATATCAAAGGTTCTGCCGTCGCCAAGATCCACAAGAATTGCAAGGTCAGCTCCGGCGAGACGGTTCCATGCATTGTTTTTCAACCCCGGAATCGTCCAGAGATCCCGATAGCGGTAAGCTCCCCAGGGGCCGGGAGAATAGGTGCGGATCTGTTTGATAGGCTGGGAAACAAGATTCTTCAGGATCTCTTTGTAAATATCCATCGGAATCAGTCTGATTCCGTCGATATCAATGGCTTCTGCATAAAAATCTGCCTTGTCAATGAACTTTTCTTTGTGACGCTGCATGATATAGAAATCGCAGTAATAATATTCTTTCCAGCCATAATCTTTCCGGGGCACGGTGCTGTCAAAGGGAATCAGCTGGCTTGTCCACATCTTCCAGAGCATGGGGTCCGCTGTATGATCAAGATAGACAAGTGAACTCTGCGCGATGTCACATGCAAGAGCTGCTCCCGGACCGTAAACGATCACGATTTTTCCGCTTTCCACATCTGCCTTGACGGTCTGCAAAACATTTTTTACAGCTTCAGGATCCGTATAATCTGAAAGGATCTCGCCTTCATTGACCCGACCGAATGCCGGCTCATCGGTGATCCACGGATGTTTCTGTTCCAGGATCTGTTCAAGAGGCTTGAAAAACGATGCAGCGGGCACCAGTTTGATCTCTGCAGAACACTTTTCTTTTAACAGAACGGCTGTCTTTTCTGAAACTCCGGCATAGTCAACTCCATACCATCCGTCAAAACAAATCACTCCGCCTTTTCCGTTGAATTTTTCCAAAGCATTTTCAACAATTCTGAAAAATACATTTTTGCCATCCAGGATTTTGCTGAGCTTCTCCTGAGTAAGAATAACTCTGTTTTCCGCGTTTTCTCTGTTTTCATAAATCGGCATTTCCGATTACTCCTGTGTTCTTTTGTGTTACATTATAACGAACATGTGTTCACTGTGTACTATTATACACTACAACTGTTCTTTTGTCAATAGGAGTTTTGAAAAAAAAAGCAAAAAAAAACATTTTTTTCGATAATATATTGTATTTTCAGGAACATGTACTATATTACCTGACAATTACATGGAGAAACGGTAGAATGATGACAAGCGATTCCAATATTGGAGCAAAATTAAGAAATCTGCGTCAGCGGAGCAATATCTCCCTGCGTCAGCTCGCAAAGCTGGCAGATGTTTCTGTCAGTTATATTTCAGCAGTAGAAAAAGATCAGGCTTCTCCGACTCTTGCAACATTGCGCCGTATCCTGACCGCTCTGGGAACAAATTTCATCAATTTTTTCAGCGATGAAGATAATAACAATAATGAACAGTATATCTTCCGGAAAAGTGCCATGCACACGGTAACGGATTCCGATAGAGAATATACCTTTATTCTTCCTCACCGGGATGATATCCATGTGGAATTGATGGATGAAAATTATTTTGCAGGAGAACATCTTCCGGAATTTGAAACCATGGATTGTGACTTTGCCGGATATGTTGTTTCCGGAAATATTGTGATTGAAATCGATCATCAGCTTCCGGTGCATCTTTCCTGCGGGGATGCATTTCATGTTCCCAGAGGAATTCCCCTGCGCGGATATTGTGAACAGGGCGAAAAAGCGCGGCTTCTCACCATTCTTTATCCGGTTGGATCTGCTGCCGATGATGATCCGGAAGCAGAAGAATAATCCATTTTCCGAAAAAAAATAAATTGTTTTTCTGAACGCGCGACAGCGTTCTTTTCCGGAGTTTCAGAGGAAACATCCGCACTCTTTTTCTTTTTTCAGAATTGAAATTTTACGGAAATGGCGATATATTAAGGATCTTAGCAGAAATCATGAAAGAGAATCAGGACCTATGCGGGACGTTTCAGAAAACAGTAAACGGGTGAAATTAAAAGAACAGCTTGCGGCACGGATCACAAGCGGTGAATTTCAGTTCGGAGAGAGATTCCCCGGTCTTCATCAGCTTTGCAGCGAATATAAAGTCAGTTATGTTACCGTGAATAAAGCAATGAAGATCCTTGTGAAAGAGGGATATCTTCAGGCGAAAAACGGGATCGGTTACTTTGTCTGCTATGTACAGTCAGATATTATCCCGCCGCGCAAAGTGGTCAATTTCATTACAGGTCTTACCAAACGTTCCGCGGATTGGGATATTGCCATGAGAGGAAAAGAGCTTTTCGAAAAAGCCGGATGGAAGGTAAAACTCCTGTCCGTTCCGAATGGAGATATCTCCTCCTGTGTTCCGGAAATCAACTCCCCGGATGCCTATTCCGTTCTGTTTTTTACCAAATTGAACTGGGAAAATTTTACTGCGACGTTCCGGCATGTTACTCAGCGGGTGATCGTGCTTGGACATCTTTCCGGCAATGCGGATATCACCAGCATTATTTCTGATGAATATGAAACGGTCCGCCGCTGCATTGAATATTTCCGGGAGCGGAAACATACGAAAACTGCGCTGATCACGACAGCCCCCACAAAAGAGCTGGATATGCTCCGGATCGCTGCCTGGCGCACTCTCATGCTTTCCAATGGAGCCGAACCGGCTAATCTCAATAAAAGCTGCCTTGTTCTGGAAAATTCTCTCGATATCAACGATACAGAAACCAAAGCTGTATATTCTGAATGGATCCGGAACAATAAAGAGAATATTGATTCCATCATCGATCCTTTTGCACCCAAGCTGCTGGCTGATGCCTGCCGGGAAAACGGATTGCGGGTCCCGGAAGATGTTTCCATCATCTCTATTGCCCGCAGTAAACCATCATTCAGCGGGGAGCAGATCCCGACTCTCCCCAACAATCTTTACAAACACTTTGAATTTGCGTTTTCCATTATAGAAGAACGGTTCAGAACGCGGCAGAAAGCCCCAGGCGCATGGATTTTCTGTCCTCCCGGAAATATTATTCTTTAGCTCTGTTCCCAATAAAGGTTGTTACTTGAGGAGGGGAAAAAGCCCTTTTTAGGAAAGGTCCTTTTTCCCCTCCTCAACTTGTCACGGCGCAGCCTGAAAGGCGAAGACGGAACTCCACCCCTATCCAGTCCTCCGGAGCCTTGTGCGGAGGAGGATTTCCAAACCTTTTTGCGGCATTCCGATTTTTACGATGTAAAAATCGAAATGCCATCTTAAAGTTGAAATAGCAGAAGGATTTACCAACCTGTATGGGGAACAGCGCTTATTCTTTAAACCGGATCAATTAATTTTCATTTTTTTTGCAATACCCCTCTTGACAAAACAAGCTATATATAATATATTAAATAGCATAGATCAAAAAATATATAACTCTTAGAATCGGAGGGAATCATGAAAACGTTATTCGAAAAGGAAAGCAGAAAGAAGTTCACTTTGATTGAGCTTTTGGTGAGTGTTACTTGTCAAATAGGTGTTTTACCGTTATATTGCCTCAAAAAAATTCATAAAAACTGCACATCCTTACGCCCGTCAGGGCGCACTTCACGTTTGCCGCAGGCAAACTCTTCACACCTTCACATCTTCACTCAATCAGCGTTCACGCTGATTGAACTTTTGGTTGTGATTGCGATCATCGCAATTCTTGCAGGGATGCTGCTGCCGGCACTCAACAATGCGCGGGAATCAGCCAGAAATTCTGACTGTACATCCAATATCCGCCAGGTCGGACAGGGAGTTCTGATGTATGCCAACGACAACGATGATCACGCGCCCCATGTTTTTACCAACGGGAGCACCGGGATCATCTGGACGACCAGACTGCTCAAAGACAATTACATTCCGTATAATGTGCTGCTCTGCGATACCACAATCAGTCACATGAACAAATCCACCTTCGGCAATAATGTTCTTGCAGCATGGAAAGGGCTGGATGTCAGCACTCTGGCTGATAATTCCACAAGCCCTGTCGGTTACCCCTCTTATGGATTGAACATGTGTTTCCAAACGGTCACAGAAGATCAGCCCATCGTGGCGTTCCGGCATATTACAGCCGTCATGCTCAGTCAGAAACTCACCAGGTTCAAAAATGCTTCCGATAAGATCATGCTTGCGGAAAGTTATGATGCTGATAATTACAAAGCCGGACGTTATGTTGGAACATACGTTGCGGTTCCGGACCGGATTTTCTTCCCGCACAAAGGATCCACGAAAGTTACCTTTATTGACGGTCATGTCGGCACACTTCAGAGCAATGTCAAAAACGATGTTTATGACCAAACGGTTAATTTTGTTTCAAAGCTCAAAAGAAATTAAACCAATCAGAAAGGGGTAAAATATATGAAACAGCTTTTTACATTCCTTGCGGCCGTCCTTTTCCTTCAAATTTCTGCTGCGGAACTTGTCTGGAACAAAAATGATAATTTTGCTCATTGGAAGCGGATCCACCGCTGTTCCCATAAGGTTGAAAACGGTGTACTGGTTCTGACTGATATTGCCTTTGACTGCTGTATCATCAATGATTCCATCAATGCGAATCCGGCGGATTTCAATGCGATTTCCATTACCTACCGCGCGGAAGGGATCTCCACACCGAGCTCCGGAGAAATCTTTTTTGTTCACGGAAGCGAAAAATTCTCAGAAAAACGCAAATGGCTCATTCCTTCTCTCATCAGCGACGGTAAACAGCATACGATCACCATTGCGCCGAAAAATCTGACTTCCTGGCTGACGGGCGGGAACATCACAAGCCTTCGGATCGATCCGGTCAACAAACCCGGAGGAAAAATAGAGATTTCTGAAATCAAACTGCATAAAATCAGCGGAAAAAATTTCTGGTCAGGAAATGACCTGCGCGTCTGGAAATATTTCTACAAATGCGAAGGAAAACTGGTCAACGGCAATATTGTTATGGATATCCAGAAACCGGATTGCACCGTCATGGCTTATGATCTGGAACTTGATCCCGGAGAATCCAATACGTTTATCATGGTTTACCGTGCAACGGGAACACCCAAAAGCAGCGGAGAACTCTATTTTGCCAGAGGAAAAGAAAACTTTTCCGATTCCCGCAGATGGCGGCTTCCTGCCCTCATCGCCGATGGACAATGGCACACCATGCGGGTATCCGACAAAGCGCTCAACAATCACGATGCATGGTACAATCAGGGAACCATTACCAAATTGCGTTTGGATCCCACCAATGCCGCAGGCGGGACTCTTGAAATCAAAGAGATCCGTTTCGAAAAAAATGCAAGCGCAAAACCTCTTCCTAAAATCTCAATGAAAACAGATGCGGCACCCGATTGGAAGCCAGTCGTCTCTCAACTTAAAAAAAAAGTTCTTGATACCGTTTACTTTCAGGCGAAAATGATCAAGGCGCCCCAGGACACTCCAAAGGGGAAGATGATGCGCCCTTTTTTCGTTCGTAAAAAGATCACTCTGAAGGATACTCCTGTTCATGCGAAACTTCAGTTCACAGCGGATGATTATTCTCAGGCGGTCATCAACGGAAAAGAAGCGGCTTTTTCCAATTCCTGGCGGGAAACGGTGGTCGCAGACGTGGCACACCTTCTGAAAAAAGGGGATAATATCTTGGGGTTTCAGTATTATAATAAGGACACCCATGGCGGCGTTTTCGGCGAACTTTACGTTCAATATGCCGATGGTTCCAGCGAAAAGATCAGCACGGACGGATCATTCAAAAGCACGGAACGGGAAATCAAAAACTGGGCAACGCTTCTTGTGGATGACTCATCATGGGATGCCGTCATAGTGCAGAATGGGCCCCCGAATGCACCCTGGCTTGCAACGCTGAACTATATCAACTTCAAAAATCTTCAGAGGATCACAAACGCTCAGGTTTCCGGCAAAAATTTCAAGTGGGGCGACAAACTCACCCTGAAGCTGACTTGTGAAGGGAAAAAACCGGAAGAGGATTTCACTTTCCGTTTTGTTCTTTATTCCAGAGATACGGTTCAGTGGGCGGAACCGATCACGATTCCTGCGAAGGATCTGAAAGCGGAAAATACAGCAAGCTGGTCAGCAGAATTCACTTGTGAATTGCCCTATTTCATTCCGACAGGCGACTATGAGATCCGCTTGGAATCTCAGGCATTTACGGTTGTTTCCAAAGTCAGCCGAGATCTCAGGATTTCCCTGGATTCCAGAGTTCCGGAGAATCCGAAATTTGCTGTGGCGCCCAAGTTTCAAGTTGTCCGGATCGGCAATGCGCCCCGGTTCCGGCTCAATGGAAAACCGTTTTATATGAGCCTTGCGAAATGCCATTCATACTTCGGGGATCAGAGTCCGAAAATTTCCGGAGATGCACCATTTTCTGCAGTAAATCCCTCCCCGAATTATGAAAAATGGAATCCGAAAGTCGGGATTTATGACTTCACTGAGTTTGACCGGCTTTTTGCAAAAGTAACGAGGGCTTATCCTGATACATATATTATTCTTGGGCTTGACCTTTATGTTCCGCCGAACTTTCATCACCGTTTTCCCGATGATATGGTTGCCGATGCTTCCGGGAAAAAATCCGGCGGTTATAAAAGTTCCATTTTTTCGCGGGAAGCTGCCCGCTATTTGGCGGAAGCTGCTGTAAAAGCTATCGAATATGTTGAAAATTCACCGTATGCGAACAGAGTGATCGGCTATCGGATCGGCGGAGGTTACACCACGGAATTCCTTGGTTGGGAACCCGGATTTCAGCTGGATTTTTCAAAAATCGCCCGGAAAAGATTTGCTGAATTTGCAGCAAAAAATTATCCGGAACTGAAAGATTTCACCATTCCCAAACAGGATGTCCGGAGTAATGTTCCTGCGGGAACGCTGCTTTGGGATCCCTCCAAGAATCTTTCAACAGTTGCCTTTTTTGACAGTTATTCCAATGCGAATGCGGAACTGGTTGCAGCGATCTGTTCCAGTGCGAAAGAGTATCTGAAAAAACGGAATATTCAGAAAGTCATTGGGACTTATTTCGGATATGTTGCCACACTGAACCATACAGGTGTTGCCCAAATGAGAGCTCATTATGCGCTCAGAACGCTGCTTCAGACGAACTCAGTGGATTTCATCATGTCTCCCAACTCTTATCCGCTCCGCAACCTCGGAGATATCGTCGGAGATATGAAACCGTTTGCAACGCTGAGCGACCATAATATTATCGCGTTCATTGAAGATGACACCCGGACCCACAACACGGTGGACGTGATGTCCACCCCCGGAAGCCGCTCTCAAGTCGTCACGGAACAGCAGAGTATTCATGTAATGCGCCGGAATATCGGGGTTGCACTTTGCCGGAATCAGCCGGAAAATTATAATCCGATGTTCTCCGGAACATTTCATTTCAAAGCACTGGAAAAGGATATTGCGATCCGGCGTGTTCTTGGTGATTTCTGCGAAGAAAAACAGTTGCAGCGCAACGCGGAAGTGGCGATCGTTGTCAGTGAAAAAGCGATCGTTTCCATGCCGGTTCTGACGATGGCAGCACCTTCCGGATATCTTCAGCAGTTCTATAATGCAGATGGAACAGTGGAACGTTCTCCGGTGGTCAAGAACATTCCGAACTATGAAATGTATGTGGGAAATCAGGGACGTTTTGCGCGGACCGGTGCCCCGGTGGATATTGTTCTTGCGGAAGCACTTGACCGGGCGAAACCTTATAAAGTCTATGCCTTCCTCAACTGTTTCAACTATGATAAAAAGTTTCTGGAAACGGTCAGAAAGCTTCAGCAGAAAAAGTGCACGCTTCTCTGGGTATATGCGCCCGGATTTGCACATCAGAACAAAGCATCTCTGGACGCCATGAAACAGCTTACCGGATTCACCTTCAAGCAGGCTGAAAACAGCATCATGCCTGCGGTATCCCTCCCGGACGGAAGCTGGCACGGAACTCCCACGGTCCGGGTCAAACCGATGTTTGCAGTTACTGACAGCAATGTCAGAGTTCTCGGGAAATATGAAGATGGATCTGTGGGTCTTGCCTCCCGGAAAACAGGGAATACTCTTTCCTACTTTTCGGGTCCCTGGCAGATGGGCACGCCGTTTCTCATGCAGGTTCTGAAAGAGTCCGGGGTTCATCTGTTTTCGGAAACAGGCGATCCGCTGGAAGCCAATGATTCGCTGGTTGTTCTTCATGCCCGGACACCTGGAGTCAAGAAGATCAAGCTTCCCCGGAAAGCCGATGTTCTGGATGTTTATTCCAACAAAATCATTGCCCGGAACACAGATGTTTTTGAATATCATTCTGCGCTTCATGAGACCAGACTTTTCTATTATGGAAGCGATGTGGAGACATTGCAGCAGAAGTTAAAACCGGTCTGCGGCCGTTAAGGAAATGGAGCAAAACTGTATGTCTTTCAGTTCATTTTTGCCGGAGGCTCGCTGGATCTGGCCGAAGTTTTCCATGTATCTGATGAACTCCTATGCGGGGTTCAGGCACGATTTTACGCAGGACAAAATGCCGACAGCTGCCCCGTTTCACATTACTGCGGATCAGGCATATAAACTGTATGTTAACGGAAAATATGTCTGCCGGGGTCCCATGCGGGGACACCAGCAGGAATGGCACTATGACACTGTGGATCTTCTGCCCTATCTGAAAGAAGGACACAACTGGATTGCAGTAGAGGGGCATAATCCGGGAGTAAGCACCTTTTCCTATCATCATAAAGATGCGGCAGGAGTGCTCTGTTCCGCGGCCTGGGATAATGGGGTAAAAATCGTTTCCAATGGAAAAGATTGGGTTATTTTCAGGAATACTGCATACAATCACAATACGGCGCAGCTGTCATCCCAGCTGGGAAAAATGGAAGAACTTGATCTGAGATATGATGACCGTTCCTGGATCTGGGAAGAGTCGGAATATACATTTCCACCGGCAATGCCCGGAATGTATTGCATCGAAAAACATCAGGGGGCACTTCCGTGGAGTAATCTTTCTGAACGTTCCATAGCGATGCTTCAGGAAACGGTCCTTGTGCCGGAAAAGATCACATCCTGCGGGACGGGAATTTGTGCGGAACTTCAGGAAACAGCACCGGGGCTTATCCGGAACACGGTTCTGGAGTTTGTGGACCGGGAACTTGAGACCATCTGTTTTGCGCCGGAAGTTCTTCCTTTTGAAAGATCGGAGCAGGAGATATCGTTTACAGTTCCGGCAGCAGGGAAAGGAAAATTCAACATTCTCTCGCTGGATCTCGGTGCCGGGCAATGGCTTCCGGGAGTCCCGGTTTTTCAGTTCGGAAACAGTGAAAAATCCGTCATTGTTGACGTGATGTACCATCAATATCTCCCGGAAGGGAAGATCGCATTTCCCCAGCATCCGAAAGACGGGAGCATGATTGCGCTGGCTTCCAGGTTCCATCTGGGAGAAAAGCCTTGCAAGGTTGATCTGTTTCAGATCATGGGAACCAGATATGTAAGTCTGATCATCCGGGAAAACACAAAACCGCTTCAAATCAGTCTTTCCTGGCGGACGGCTGTTTATCCCATGGAAATCTCCGGTCGGTTTTCCTGTTCAGATCCGCTGTTGAACAGGATTTATGACATCTCGGTTCATACTCAGAGAGTATGCTCCATGGATACCTTTGTTGATACGCCCTGGAGAGAACAGTCCCAATGGTGGGGCGATGCAAGAGTTCAGGCAAAAAACACGATATTCCTCACCGGGGACACAAAACTGCTCTCTGCCGGGATCAAAAGTATCGCCGCTCAGAAAACGCCGTTCGGATTGACCTATGCCAATGCTCCGACGAAATACAGCGGACAGGTTCTTCCGGATTTTTCCCTCACATGGATCATCACGCTGCGGGATCTCTGGTTTCAAACAGAAAATACAGATCATTTTCTCAGACATAAGACGCAGGCGGAACAAATTTTTTCCTACTTCGAATCCATACGGAATGAAGATGGTCTGATCCGGTATGACAAGAGATTCTGGCTTTTTGAAGACTGGAGTTCCCTGCCCAAGCAGAATATCCCTACATTCCTGAATTTATGGCATATTTATGCAGAAGAACGTTATCTGGAACTGCTGGAACATACAGAGTTCCGTGAAGAAGCCGAAGAACTGCGGAAGAAAATCGCAACGGAAAAAAAGATTGCGAAAAAATTGCTTGTTGATCCGGAACAGCAGCTTTTTCTCCCGGAACGTGATGAAAACGGAAATTTAACCGGAGAGCCGTCTGTTCATGATCAGGTTCTGGCAATTCTGACAGGTCTCTGTCCGGAAGCCAGGGACAATATGATTGAAAAAATCATTCTGCCGTGTTTGAACGGGACATTGAAAAACGGAGCCAGGCCATCCTCCTTCTGGGCGACTTATCTTCTGGATTGCGCGTTCCAATGCGGTTTGAAAAAAGAAGCCTTGGAATACATCAAAAGAATGTGGGAACCGATGCTCCCTACCGGAACGGTATGGGAAACCTTCAATGATTATTCCGGTTCTGAAATTTCTTTTTCTCATGCATGGAGTGCTCACCCGATCAGTCATCTTCCGGAATTGATTTTCGGACTGGAACAGCTGGAACAGGGATGGAAGAAAATCCGTCTGACTCCGGAATGTCTGCTGGATCAGGCAGAATTTCAAATTCCATTGCCCCAGGGACTTTTCTCTGCAAGCATCTGCAGAAAGAAGGAAACGTTTGCGCTTGAGGTCACGGTTCCGGAAGGCGTAACAGCGGAAATCCTTCTGCCGGGAGAAACGATCTTTGCTTCCGGAGAGACGATCCGGCGTTAATCTCTTACAAAAATCAAAGGGCTGCTGCAAAACCTGAAATTTTGCAGCAGCCCCTTATCAATGATTCCAGAAAGTGGAAATCAGCGGGTGAATGCAGCGGATTCGTTTTTCAATTTTGCTTCAAAAGCTGCATTGGAAATTCTGGGTTTCTGCTGCCAGAATGCAATCTTATGTTCTTTCATTGCCGGATTCAGCTTGACTTCCAGCCATGCGGTCCAGTTGGAAACACAGAAAAGCTTTGCTTCCTGAACTGCGGAATAATCCATGCCGAGCCAGATAGGACCATAGCCTTTGTCCGCAGAAGAGCCATCAAATGTGGCATCGCGGAATGTCAGACTGGTTTCTGCGGGGGTGAGAAGGACAGGTTTCCGTTTGGGATCCATTCCGATGGTACGGGTATTGGTAACGACCTGACGGTTGTAGGGGTTGCCGGTCCAAACGACTTTCTTTCCATTCTTTGCGAGCATGGAGGGGATACAGCTGTGGACGATGGAAAGATCTTCCGGTTCTTCGATGGTATCAGCAGAGGGTTTGAGGCTGCACCAGAGAACAGGAGAATCGGGGCGCATGTAGAAAATCAAATCGAACTTGCTTCCATCGAAGTTCAACTTGATAACAGCTCCGGCATTATTTCCATCTTTCCACGGCTGCATATCTTCTTTCTGAACCATCAATTTGCTCATGGGAATCCCATTTGCTTTGATGTTCATGAAATTGACCAATGCGCCGAAACCGAATGTCCCGCAATCCAAAGTGATCTTCAACTCCGTCGGCTTTGTATCCGTTGGTTTGGAGAGCTTCATGATGATGTCATAGCGGTTGTACTGGTTGGAAATACTTGCACCCTGAGCAACGGAAAACTTTTCAGGCTGATAGACCCGGACAGGTCTGACAGAGACATTGACAGGTGCATGGTTCTGGGCGAAAGATACAGCACTGACCAGAGCAAGTGCTGCGACTGCAAAATGTTTCAGATTCATTATTATTCTCCTTTCCCTGCGAATTTAATGAGACCGAACATATTAAGGTTGTGATTATTTCCAAGAGTCATAGCAGTTCCGCTGTATTCGCGCTCAGCCCCCATCTTGTTCCGCACCACATTGCAATGCCAGGTATCGTAGACCTGAGGAACAGAATTTTTGGTTTTGAATACAGAGAACGGAATAAAGAACTCAGCCGTCCAATGATCATTGCTGTATTTGGATGCCAGCTGGAAACCTGAGACTTTCCAGTAACGATCGAAGGGCTGAGGGATCGGCAGAAGCCGCTGTGTTCCGAAGAAAGTCTGTTTCAAGGGGTCAAAGACGAACTGGAAGAACACTTCTTTCCCCTGTCCGGGAGAAAGAAGAATTTCATAGTTATCATTGAAAAAGACTTCTTTGGAGCGATCTGCGACAGGCGCATATTTGGTTTCAAAGAGACCATAGATCCCGGTTTTCGTCCAGGCAAGCTTGATGCTTGCCGGATATTTGACCGGGGTGCCTGAGCCTTTGGGATCCATCAGTTTCATGGGTTTGACTTTTGCCCAGAAAGCTTCGTTTCCAATGCCGTCGAGGGTCACTTTATCTCTCCGGAGCAGCTGATAGACGGAGTGGACGGGGCGTTCATAAGACAACTGATTTTTGATGGATTGGATTGCCTTCGGCCAGGGAGCCATGAACAGTTTCAGACGCTGAGCTTCCACGGTTCCGGGTTTGACAGATTTCTGTGCCGCGGCAAGAAGTTTTTCCATTTTCAGGAGTTCCGGGAGCGGATAAAGAACATTGCGTCCGGAACCATCGGCATTCAGCTCATATTTTACATAGCAATCCCGGAGAAGCTGATGGAACTCACGGAGGATCTTACCGGTTCTGGGGCCATAGAATTTTTCCCAATGGGCATCGATCGCTGCGGCTGCATCCCAATTGGGATTCCACATCGAACGGTATGCTGCATAATTGGAGTAGTAATAGAACCATGCATTGCCGGGAGCAGCTGTAATACAATGATCATAGAACATTGTCTTGGTTCCGAAGTATTTCCCGAAGACTTTCGGGATATCTCCGACGAATTCACCGTTGACTGCCTGAACAAAAGGATTTGTTCCTGTATAGAGCCACAATCCCTGAATCGGACGGTTGCCGAGAGATTTATACCAGTCTCCGGTTACCCGGAGCATCTCTTTCTGAGCTCTCTTGCTTCTGATCTTGTTGGGAAGATCCCCCAGACAGAGAAAGACTTCCGTATTATCCGGCAGGGTATAACGCGGATCTGTTCCGGCATATTGGACATTGTAATAAGCCATGATGAAGAGTTTGGTTCCCGGCAGTTCTTTTTTCATTTTCTGAGCAAGATACTGATGGAACCGGGCATAGATGTTTGCCATCCCGTTGGATCTGCTTGCGAAAGAACCTTTTACATCACCCAGAGACTGGGAGTTCATCAGGTTCAAGCGTCTGACCACCGGATGATTTTCCACGTCCGTATCGGGAAGAAGAGTATCACAAACCCCGAAAGAAAAGTAGGTGGTGTTGCAGCCCTGCACACCAAAACCGCCTTCGTCAATCTTTCCGTTGGATTTGTAATACTTCTTGGCTGATTCCAGGAGGAGATCAGCGAATTCCAGATTGACGACATCAAAGACGTTTCCGACGTGGGCCTTCGGATTATACCAGAAGTTCCCTGCTGGAGATTTGTAGAAAATGGTTTCAAGTTTATCCGGATAAGCCTTGGCGATCCGTTCCGGGCGGGGACAATGAGTTCCTCCCGGAGGCAGCGTTCCGCCCATTCTCCATTTTTCATAGAACCGGGCATCCTGATCTGTCAATTTGCCGAGATACGGTTCCCAGAAGGGTCTTCCTTTTTTGGAAATCGTTGATCCGAGATAGAACTGACCGCCGCGGGTGTTCATATAGGGAGCATCCGTATAATGTACCGGTTTGATGGTCAGATTTTTGACTTCCGGCCAAAGGGTTCCGTATTCCCCGGGATAGAAGTAACGGACACCCAGGAAGCGTTCCACAAAATCGTATGCAGCAAACTTCGTTCCGAGACTGGAACCGAGTTTTGCCAGCGGATCCATATTGTACCCTTCAATCAGAGAAGAGTCAAAGCCTGCAATGATCACCCCTTTCGGGAAACTCTTAATGACAAGTCCCTGATCCGGAAGTTTCCGCACATCCACTCCATTGGCACGGGTAATGGCATTGTCTCCGACAACCAGCATATATTTTGCTTTTCCGGCATCTTTCACATCCAGAATCCGGGGTTTGACACCTGTACATTTGAAAAAGGCTTCCTGCAGAATTTTGAGAGCCGGCTCAATACTTTTGTCCGTCCGGTTTTTCTTCTGCATCCGTCTTTCCGCATCCAAATCGGCGACAATTGCAAAATTGAGTTTTCCGTTTTCCACCAGTCTGACAGGTGCATGAGCAGGTGTTTTCTGAAATTTGACGGGAACGAGTTCGACTGTCTTCAAGTCGTAGGCAAATGCGGCTCCAACCAGGGCAAACATTGCCAGAATTCCCATTTTGAACTTTGAAATCAACATATTTTTCTCCTTACATGTAGGGGTGATAACCTTTTGTGAATTCTTCTACCGGACCGTATGTCAGGGCTTTTCCGGCTGTTTGGTTCTGGCGTCTCCAGGGAAGCCAGCCATAATCATAGTTTTTTGTGTTCAACTTATGCCAGGTTTCCGGGTTGACGTGAAGATCTGCGAACAAAATATTGCTGCGTTTGCTGTGACGGTAACATACTCCAAGTTTGGGCTGACTGATTTCAAATTCAATATGTCCTCTCTGACGGTTTGCATCTGAACTCGACCCGTACCAGGCATCGCCGCTCAAAACAGTGTCACTCGCCGCCGGCACAAATTTGGTCCGTCTGTTATAGGATTTATCGATATCACTGACTCCGTAACAGGCAGCGTTGTAAGCATAGGAACACCCGTACGCGAGGACTGCTGTCTGAGTATATTGGACTTTCTGACTTGGACAGCTCAGCCATTTCGGGGCTCTGGTACTGTTGTTGTATTCTTTCTGTTCGTCTCCGAAATAGGTACAGAGAGAGGTCGGCCAGTAAACCTTCGTGCTGCTCTCATCTTTTAACCGGCTGATCGGATAATAGTCATCATTATCTCCCCGGTATTGGGCAAATGCCAACCCAAGCTGTTTCAGCTGGTTGACACAACTGGATGATCTGCCTTTTTCTCTCGCCTGATTCAAGGCAGGCAAAAGCATTCCTGCCAAAATGGCGATGATCGCGATCACTACCAACAATTGTATCATAACAACTTTTAGAAACCTTTCCAATTAAGAGGAGTTCAAAGATGAAAAATTGTCAATCAAAAAGAACGGCGTTTACGCTTATCGAATTGTTGGTAGGTATTGCGATAATGCGATTACTACCAATAATTCGGTCAGTGTAAAAATCTTTTTTGTTCATAATCTTCTCTTTGTTTTTGCCGTTGCACAACATAGCGTACGTCAAATATAGCATAGCATTTTGGAATTGCAATTCGCCAAAACTATTTTTTATTAACAAAAATTATTTTATGGTGAGATATCAGAGAAAATTGGAAAGGTGTAATTATAGCACATGAAATATAAGAATTAGAAAATTTTTCATAATTTTTTCATAAAGAGATCCCATATTGACTTTTTGAAACCGGAGCAGGAACAGCTGATTTTATGCAATTATTTTATGATTCTGCATCAAAATCTTTTGCAATCTCCAAGAAACGTGCTAAATTACCCTTGTGATTATAATTTTGCAAAGGATGAGACAATATGCTGAAAACGCTTAACTGGTATATCGCCAAAAACTTTGTCGTGACCTTTATCACGGCGATTGCAGTGCTGACGTTCGGGATGACCGGAGCGCGGCTGATCAAGGTATTTGAATACATTTCTGCCGGGGTGGACTCCTCTGCGGCATTTCAATTTCTGCTCTATATTCTCCCGGTGGCATTGTCCTTTACGATTCCCTGGGCATCACTGGTTTCCATTATGCTGGTCTTCGGAAGACTTTCCGCTGATAACGAAATCACAGCAATGCGGGCATGCGGAGTTTCCATTCTGCAAATCGTTGCGCCGATCATCGCAATCGTATTCCTGCTTTCCTGTCTTTGTCTTTATATTCAGCTGGAAGTGGGACCGGTTTATCTCTCCAAGTCCCGGGACGTTGTGAAAAACGTTGCGCTGGATTCCCCCCTTGCCCTGTTCCGTCCGGGGCTGCCGCTGCAATTCGATGACTTGCAGGTGATGATCGACAGCAAAGATGAAGACGGAACCATTCACGGAGTACAGATCTATCGTATGGATGGCGATGAACTTCAGCAGGATATCTCAGCTTCTGTGGGCAGGATCCGCGTGGATGAACAGGCTCAGGAACTTTTCATTGAACTGGAAAACACCGTGATCATCGATTATCTGAAAGATGGCAGAGAACAGGAACGTCCCACCGCCGGAAAAAGCTGGATCAAAATTGAATACGGAAAGAAATTCAACCAGATCACCGTCATGAAACGGGATAAATTTGAAGGATTCCGGGAACTTTATGCACGGGTCGTGATCGCACGGAAAGCCAACATGAAAAAACGGGTTTGCGAATTGGAAACAGAATTGAATCAGCGTGTTGCGCTGGCACTTTCTCCCATTGCATTCCTTCTGCTTGGACTTCCGATGGCAATCAGAACCTCCCGCCGGGAAACCTCTGTCGGATTGTTTATGAGTGTTCTGCTTGCCGGGGTCTACTTCGGAGCAATTCTCGTCGCAAACGTCCTGAGCTCTGTCACATGGGCGTATCCGCAATATCTTGTATGGATCGCGCCGATCCTCTATCAGGGATTCGGAGCTTATTATATTTTCCACATCGCAAAACGGTGATTTGATCATGGCAAACGCAAAAGAAATGCCTCCGGCAATGATTCTCTGCGGAGGAAAAGGAACCCGTCTCAGAGACGTTACGGAGCTGCTGCCGAAACCAATGGTTCCCATCGGAAACCATCCGGTTCTCTGGCATATCATGAGAAGCTATTCTGCATTCGGAATCAAACGTTTCATCCTTTGTCTCGGATACAAAAAAGAGACCTTTGTGGATTATTTTCTCAACTTTTCCGCACGGGAAAATGATGTTACCATCAAGCTCGGACAAACGCCGGAAATGATCTTCCACGGAAAACGGGAGGAAGAGGATTGGGAAGTCACGCTGGCTGATACCGGTTTGGAAAGCTGTACCGCAACACGGATCCGGATCGCGTCAAAATATCTGAAACCGAAAGACAAAAAATTCTTTCTCACATACGGCGATGGTGTGGCGGATGTGGATATGAAAAAACTTCTGGAAAATCATAACAGTTCCGGCAGGCTTCTGACTGTTTCTGCAGTTCATCCGGAGGGACGGTTTGGAGAAATCCACTTCCGGAAAGACGGATCGATCCGTTTTGATGAAAAACCCATTCGCTCTGCCGGATTCATCAACGGCGGGTTTATGGTTGTTGATAAATCTGTTATCACCAAATATATTCCGGAAGATCAGGATGTATATTTTGAAGCGGAACCCTTTTCCCGGATCACGGAAGATTGCGAAATGAATGCTTATCGTCATGAAGGATTCTGGCAATGTATGGATACCCCCCGGGAACATGCATTTTTGAATCGTCTATGGGAAACGGGTGAAGCTCCCTGGACAAAATATTGGAAGAGATGACCATGTCAAAAGAAGCTGTTGCAGCATTTTATGCTTTTCTTGACCGTTCCCCGGAAGTAAAAAAGGAAGCACTGACTCTTCAGGATCGTTTTGAAGATCAGGAAGAACGGATCGACGAATTGATCCGGATCGCCGACAGGAACGGATTTTCTTTTACCGTCGAAGAATTTGTTCAATACCTCTACGAAAGAAGCTGAAATTTTTTCTTTTTAGTGACAGATTTTCAGTTTTTTTTCGTCAATTACAGTATCAGGGTAACAGCAGAACATAAGAGGATAAATATGAGAGTTGCATTGTTTGTTGGGATCGATCAATACAGAGATGAAGGGATCAATGATTTATCTTGTGCAGTCAATGATGCTTCAGCCGTTTGCGAAACATTACGGCAAAAAGGATATGAAACCCATATCCTGCTGAATGAAAACGCCGGCAAAATTTCGGTTTTGAACAAAGTGGAAGAATTATGCAAAGACTTGCAGGATAATGACGTTTTCCTTTTTTATTTTGCCGGACACGGTCATGAAACCGGCGGAAACCATTATCTTCTCTGTCATAATGCAAAAACAGCGACACTGGATATCGACGGAGGTGCTGATGCGATCCCCCTTGCAGCAGTGACAGCCATCAGCGAAAACCGGAATCTCCGGCGTCTTTTCATTCTTGACAGCTGCCGGAATAACATTCGGAGCAGCGCCCGCAGTACTTACAAAGCCTCCCGGGACATCTCATTTTTGACAGAAAAAAGCTATGATGATGATTATTTTCCTCCGGTACTTCTCCGATCCTGCTGCGGTGGACAATGTGCGTTTGAAGACAAGGAAACCGGACATGGCTTTTTCACGCTTGCCTTCCTGGATGCCCTTGAATCAGCAAACAGTTTTTCCGGTTTTATCAAATCTCTGCAGCAGACTCTCAGCAAAAAAATCAAAGGGAAAAAACAGAAAATTTCTCTCAGTGACGGAACAAACGGCTTCCCGCTTCTTGACGGCTGGATCGAAGAAACCAAACCGGAAGAAAAAGCAATCGTTACAGGAAAAAACACCGTCTGGCAGAAATTCATTGCCATGTTGGCAGTGATTGCAATCGTCATCTCCGGGGTTGCTATTTATAAAAATATAATAAAAGAAGATGCTGTAACACCGCAGATAGAAGAAAAAAAAGTGGCGGAATTAATCACAAAAACGACCGATCTTAAAGAAAAGCTCGAAGAAGAGATCGGGGAAATCCTGAAGAAAAAATATAATCCCGGACAAACATTCGGAATCCATCTTGATAATTTGAACCAGCT
>JAFTIQ010000071.1 GCA_017456805.1 Lentisphaeria bacterium | reverse complement strand
ACGCAGTGCCGCTTCATACGCCGTCTGGCGTGCTTCATAAAAACGCCTTTTCAGATGAAGCAGCTTCATTTCATTTCGCTATGAAGCATTGTTCCGTTACACTTCACAATATGAAGCACTCCGCTCACGCTCCGTATGATGAAAAAATGAAAAAATGAGAGTTGTGTTTGCAAATATTCCTTACCAATGCTACATTATTCAGTGGAAAGGAAAAATCTCATGGAAAAAACTTCAAATAAACTTGTCGATCTTTCAATTGCCTTTGCTGTTGAAATATTGAATCTTGTAAAATATCTGAAAGAACAAAGAGAAACGATCATCTGCAATCAAATCGGCAGAGCCGGAACAAGTATCGGAGCCAACATCCACGAAGCGCAATATGCTCACGGGAAAGCTGATTTTGTTTCAAAACTGCAAATTGCCTTGAAAGAAGCCAATGAAACAAGCTACTGGTTGCTGCTATTGGGAAAAACAAATATCCTCTCTTCGGCAGAATATGATCGGTTGGGAACTCTCTGCCGGGAAATCAGAATAACTCTGATCGCCTCAATCAACACCACGAAACAGAATCTTAAATAACCCATTGCGGCAGAGAATTCGCCAAACGGCATTTTTGATTTCAGCGAAAAATGCTTTTTCAGGGCGTAAACGGCGGCGGGGGATGCAGAAAATAAAAAAGGGCCATTACTTTTTTTGTAACAGCCCCTATCGGAAAAGAATCCTTAAAAACGAATCAATTCACCGCCTTTTTCACAGGATTCCAACATTGCAAGCGCACATTCGGTGGCTGCAATCCCTTCTTCAAGCGTCGTATGACGCTCAATTCCATCCTGGATCATTCCGGCAAATTCCACCATCTGCTGATCGTAAGGATCATTCGGTTGAAAGGTGATCCGAATCGTTTCCGCTTTATTTTTCAATTCAACTTTGGTGGCAAAATCTGTGATCAGGGTATATTTATCCCCATAGAGTTCCAACTCATCCAGACCATCGCCGTAACGCTGATAAGACGCCTCAATTCCGCCGAAAATGCCATTGCGGTAAGTCACCGTTCCATTAACATAATCAAAGGGGTCCACATCTTTGGATAACGTTTTTTCAAGCATGACTGCCTGCGCTGAAACGGAAGCGGCTTCCCCGAAAAACCAGCAGAGCAAATCCAGATAATGTGTTGTCATATCAAGAGTCGTTCCACCGGAACGGGCATAACTTGCGAAATAATCATTCCAATCACGGGAATAGGCGGGGTTGCAGCAATGAACTTTGAAATAATGAATTTTTCCAAGTCTGCCGCTCTCCAGGATCTCTTTGATCTTTTTCACACAATTGAAATGTTTCCGGTGGTGTCCGATCATGATCCGGGGGGAATATTTGGCAACAGCTGAACGCAGGAGTGCAATTTCTCCCGGATCGCGGGTCACAGGTTTTTCGCAGAAAATATTCTTGAATCCGGCTTCCATCACCTTGATCATTGCGGAAACATGATCGTAAGCATAATGACAAATAAAGATGGCATCAAAGGTTTTTTCTGCGAGGAGAGCTTCCTGGGAAGAGTAGATCTTTGCGCCGTAATCCTCTGAGAATTTCTGACTTTTTCCGGGGTCGGTATCAAAAACACCGGAGATTTCAACGCCGGAGATTTTTTTCAAGCGCGGTGCATGAACATTTGCCATGCGCCCTGCTCCGATAAATGCGATTTTACAAGACATAGTAACTCCTTTCTCAAAAGAATCAATGAATTGAACTGGTGTCAAGTTTGGAAAGCGGGTTCGGGGTATAGACTTTTTCCAGAGGCTCGGGCTGAGCGGTGGTGCGGTCCTGATATTCTTCCGCAGGGGCAGACCAGCGGATGGCATTTCCGATCACTTTCAGCACAGTGGGATCATGGAAAATCGGGAACGTTTCGTGTCCGGGCGAGAAGTAAAAGACTTTCCCTTTGCCGCGATCAAAAGCGACTCCGCTGCGGAACACATTTCCGCCTTCGAACCATGACATGAAAACGATTTTTCCATCGTCCGGAATATCAAAAGGTTCGCCATACATTTCATGGTTCGGGATCGTGAATGTTTCGGGGATCCCTTTTGCAATGGGGTGAGATGGTGCAACGACCCAGATCCGTTCTTTTTCGCCGACTTCACGCCAGCGCAGACGGCAATCGGTTCCCATCAGAGAACAGAAAATCTTGGAAAGATGTCCGGAGTGAAGAACGATCAAACCCATTCCATTCCGCAAAATCCGCTGTTTGATTTTCAGAACCAGTTCATCTTTGACCGCGGCATGTGCTCCATGCCCCCACCAGATCAAAACGTCTGTGGTATTCAGGATCTCATCGGGAAGTCCCTGCTCCGGTTCATCAAGAGAAACCGCCCGGAGCTCAAGATCTTCCGAGGCAAGATTCTTTGCCAGAGTCCGATGCATTCCTTCCGGATAAAAAGATCTGATCAGATCTCCTGCTGCATCCTGCTGTTTTTCGTGAATAAATTCGTTCCAGATCGTCACACGGATTTTTTTCATTTTATAAATCTCCTGTTTTTGAGAGGATCCAACCATTTCAGATCCCCGTAATGTTCCCTAATATAACATATAAAATACGTTTGTAAATAGATTATTCAAACATCTTTTATACAAAACGAACATTTTCAAAAAATTCGATTCTGAAAAAAATCAATCTGCGCGACTGCACTCAGGAGTGATATTCCGGCAAGGCAAAGAGGATCGTGCCTGCGCCGCGGAACCGGAAACGTTTTCCGGAGGCAGGGAGGAAGAAACTTTGCCCTGTACTCAGCTTGATTGTTTCCTCACCGGATCCCAGTTCGAAATTTCCCTCGGTCACGACTCCTGCTCTGCAGACGGCTTCGCGATTTTGCAATTCATAGTCCCCTGCCCCGGTAAGTTTTTGAACTTCAAACAGTTTGATCAGCTTCAGCGGAACAATGGCTGACAAGGTAAACTGATCCATCCGGTCAATGATAACCGGTTCCGGACAGTAACGCTGAAGAGCGGTTGAAAGATTTTCCGGTTCCAGACGGAAAATTTCAAGAGCCTTTTCCGGAGATAAAGGTCCGAATCTGTCTGCATCTGTCAAGGGCTGTTCTCCACAAAAATGTTCCGGCTGAACGACCCAGTCGGAAGGTTCCATGACTTCGATCATTGTCACCCCTGCCCCGATGGCATGAGGAACACCGCCTGGGACCATGAAGACATCACCCGGTTTGACCTCCCATTTCCGCAGCATGGATTCCCCTTTCTGAAAAACGCCATTTGCCGCCTCTTTCAAAAAGGTTTCTTTCTCCATGGTTTCATTGGTTCCCAGGTATAAACAAGGGGTTGCGCCATTGACTTTTCTGGTGGAGATGACGTACCAGCACTCTGTTTTCCCCTGTTTGGAATGATAATATTTTTCCGCATCTTCAACGGTCGGATGCACCTGAATGGGAAGCCGCTCTGCGGAATCAAGGATTTTCATAAGAAAACCGGGATTGTTTCCATACTTCCGGACATGTTCCTGCCCCAGAATTTTTCCGGGATCTGAATTCAGATAATCCGCAAATAAAGTGCCGTTTTCCAGAACACTCAGTCCCTGCCCCGGCTTTTTATATTGATGATTGCAAGCTTCAACGCAGGAAGCGATCCAATCTTCCGGGAAATGATTGTCGGGAGACTCTTTCTTTGTTTTTAAAAAAGTAATTCCACATCCGCCGAGGTATGCGCGCCAAACACGGTTTTCTTGAAAGACAACAGGCTTCATAAAAAAATCCTCACTTTTTTTGTTTTATGATTTGAAAATTTATTTGTATTACTATATATTACAATAAAACCAAATTCAAGAGGTCATTATGAAAAAAAACAATATTTTTTCCAATGGGGTTGAAAAAGTTCTTTCAGCCAAGCGTACCCAAACAAAAATGACTGGCTGGTTCCTCTGGCAGGAATTGAAAATGCAAATCCGGGAAACATTCCGCGCTCAGGGGAAGGATCCGGACCTGAAAGAGAATCAGGGAAAAATATTGTGTGAAGCAATAAAACAAATCAAGCTTTCCATTCCGGAAGGCAGTGCATTGGCTGGAACTCAGGATGATGCATTTTCTCCCAGTTATGCGCTGATCAATCCGGCATTCCGCGTGGAGACATTCGCAGGGTATTGCGATCCGGTTGCGATCTATGACGATATGAAGGCTGATGAGGAATTTTCACAGGAACGGATCGACCGTGTCCGCGCCTATTATGCAGGCACGCCTTACGTCAAAGAACTGAAAGCTGTCTATGAAAAAGCCGGAGCCCGCACGGAAGAAGTTGCCTATTTTGCAGAACCGGTTACCGGCCACATCATTCCGGATATGAGACCGGTGCTGAAACATGGGATCTCCGGATTGGAATCCGTTCCGGAGGCGGCTGAGATCCGGGATGTCCTGAATGCGGCGATCATTCTCGGAGAACGGTATGCTGATCTGGCGGAAGATCTGCTTGAAAAACGCAGCAGTGATCCGGAGGAAGCAGAACGGCTCAGACTGATTGCGGAAAACTGCAGAAAAGTTCCGCGGAACGGTGCGGAAAATCTGCATCAGGCATTGCAGAGTTTTGCCTTGATGTGGCAGGTCATGTGTCTGGAACAGGCTCCGAATCCTTATGCATTTTCTGTGGGGAATCTTGACCGGATCCTGGAACCGTATTATGGGGATTGTTCTGAGGAGGAAGCTGTTGCACTGATCCGTCACTTTCTTGCCTTCCTGATGGTTGGAAACCGCTGTTGGGCGATCTCTCAAAACATCATGGTTGGCGGACGTGATGAGGCAGGAAACGATTTGACCTCCCGGATGACTTATCTGGTTCTTGAGGCATTTTTCCAGTCAAACAACCCTCAGCCCGCTCTTTCGGTCAAACTCCATAAAAACACGCCGGATGCGCTCTATGACACTCTCGGCAGATTCTTTTTCACCCCCGGTCACTCTACACCTTCCCTCTTTAATGATGATATGGTGTTCCGTGTTTTGAAATCAAAAGGAATTGCTGAATCCGACTGGAAAGATTATTCCATTGCCGGGTGTCAGGAGCCGCTGATCATGGGAAAAGAAAGCGGGAACACCACCAACAGCTGGCTGAATCTGGGGAAAGTCATGGAGCTGACGCTGAATGACGGAAAATCTCTGCTGTCTGGAAAAATGCTTGGCTTGAGCTGGAATGAGCTTGGATACCAGGATCTTGCATCGGTATTGCGTGATCTGGAAAAAGCATTTTTCAAACAATTGGATTTCATTTTGAAAGAGATGGAACAGACTGCCAACGGCTGCACTGTTGCGCTGTCGCACCAGGCTGCCCCCTTCACCTCTGCGCTGATGGGCGGACTGCTCAACGGAAACGATGTCCGTGATGAAAAAATGCCCTGCACGAAGTACCGGGCAAGCGGATGTTTGGTCCACGGATTGAGTGTTGCAGCCGATTCTCTGATTGCGGTTCAGGCATATCTGAAACACGAAATCGGCACGGTGGAAGCCCTTCTTTCCGCCTTGCGGGATAATTTTGATGGACATGAAATGATTCATCAGTTTTTGATGAATCAGCCGAAATTCGGCTGCGGGGAAACGGAGCCGGATGAAACTGCACTCCGGATCCAGCAGGAAGTCTGCAAACGGATCGGGATGCTGCGGAATCCCTCCGGGGCTCCGTTTCTTTCTGATTTCTCCACACCCAGCACCCATTTGCTTTACGGCTATCATGTGGGAGCGACCCCTGACGGCAGAAAAGCGAGAACTTCATTGGGCTACGGGATCGATCCGCTGCCGCAGTATGAACGGAAGGGTTATATGGAACGGCTGCTTTCCCAGCGGAAACTTCAGTTTACGGAATTCAATGGCGGCTACGCCTCACATCTTGGGCTCTCATCGGATGTTTTCCGCAAGGCGGAGAATCTTCCGGGCAAGATGGCACTTTTCCGGGATCAGGTGATCAAAAAAATGTTCTGTTTTTCGGGAAAACCGGTTGAAAATGCGCCGTTTTATGTATATTTTAATATTGATTCTGCAACTCATTTGCGGAACGTATTGAAAAATCCCGGGGAATATGCCCCGGATGGAATTTACATTATGCGGATCCACGGAACATTTGTAAACTTTCTGGATCTCTCTCCGGCGATTCAGGAAGATATCATTGCAAGACTGGAAGGATCTGCTGAACCAATCGGAGCATAAGAAAAATGTATTTGACGGAACAGATCCATCAGCAGTTATTTCATGAAATTCTGGAGGGAAAATACCAGCCGGGAGAGCGGATGCCGACAGAAATGGAAACAGCCGCCCGTTTTCAGGCGAGCCGGGTGACGGTTCGCCGCGCCTACGCAATTCTGGAAAAAGCCGGAATCATCGTCAGGCGGAAACGCTGCGGAACAATCGTCAGCTCCAATTACAGCGGTTCCACGGAAAAGATTTCCGCCATAGCGGCGATCATGCCGCTGCAGGATGAATTCACCCGTGATTTCCTGAAGGTGCTCTGTGCGGAATCTGCACAGGAAAACATTCTGACGGTCATCGAACCGGGTATGGAAAACGGGATGGATCTTTCCAAAACAGTTGTCAGGCTGGTTTCTGCGGGAATCCGGAACATGGTGATCTGGGGGTTGGACAACTGTTACGATGCGGCACTGTTCAGCAGACTGCGGGTGCTCGGAGTGAATATGGTATTTTTTGACCAGATCATGCCCTCCGGAAAATTTGCCGATTATGTCGGATTGAACAATAAAGCGGGTATTCATGCGATCATGGAAGATGCCGCAGAAAAAGGATACCGGAATTATATTTTCATCGGCATGGGGAATCTCGCGCTGTATACCAACAAAGAACGGCGCAACGCCTTTGTTTCCGAATGTGAAACCAGAGGGTTTGAGTATTCGTTTCTGGAAATTCCATACGAGACAGAAGCGGAGTCCGGGCTGATGCGGGCGTGTCAGAAACAAATCCGGAACGCCGGAGCGAAAACGGCAGTCGTCTGTGTGAACGATGTTGTCGCGCTGAAAGTGGCAGATATCCTCCCGGAAAATGCAGTTTTGTACAGTATTGACGGTAAAAAAGAAGCCGTTGCAAGGGGAATCATCACCTATTTCCAGCCCATGGATCAAATGGCAAAATGTTGTTTGAACGCATTGAAGCAGCAATGTTCCAAAGGGGAAAAATGGCAGGCTGCCGAATATCTTTTTGAAGGAGAACTTCTCAGAAAATGATCCTTTTTCATCACGGATTGAGCAGAGATTTCGATGGTCCCGGGGAACGGCTCGTGCTGTATTTCAAGGGGTGCAACTTTCATTGCGATTGGTGCGCCTCTCCCGAAAGTATCTCACCGGAACCGGAACTCCTTTATTATCGGGAGCGGAATTCTGACAAAACCGGATGCTGCTGTTCCCAACATGCTTATGATGAAAATACTGTTCTGAACCGGGATCTTTGCAAACATTGTCCGGATCATTCCTGCATCAGGATCTGGCACAATCCGGCATTTGAACTTGCGGGGAAAGAGGTTACTATCGATGATATCCTCAAACTGGCGGAAAACTATTCCGGTGTGATCGACGGAATCACGTTCGGCGGCGGGGAACCGACTCTTCAAGGAGATGCGCTGTTGGAATGTGCTGATCTCTTACGGAAAAAAGGGTTCCATACAGCAATGGAAAGCAATGCATCCACAGTGTTTTATCAGAAAATGATCAACCGGGTCTCTCTGCTTTATTCCGATTTGAAAACACTGAATCCGGTGATCGCTAAAAATCGGATGAAGGCGGATATTTCCCTTGTAAGAGAGAATTTGTGTTCCGCAGCGGAACAGCAGGAAGATTTTATTTTGAGAATCCCGGTGATTCGCGGAGTCAACGATCAACCCGGAGAACAGCAGAAACTGATTACATTCTGCGGAGAATTGAAAAAGATCAGAAAAGATCGCGGACTGCATGTGGAACTGCTCCGGCAGCATCATTTGGGGGAACCGAAATATCATGCACTGGGCAGGGAATATCTTCTGCAAGGAACTCCCGCCGCAGAAAAATCATCCGTTATTGCGCTTGCTGAGGGCTTGCAGAAATGCGGAATTCAAACCAGTCATTTTGTATAATTTTGAAAAAAGGAACTTGATTTATGAAAATCACGCTGGGAATCGACATCGGAACAACGAAATGTGCAGCAGTTCTCCTGGATCATGAAAAACAGGAACTTCTGGAAATCAGCTCCGAAGCTCATAAAGCAGATTTGAAAACCATTGAGGGACATTCGGAACAGGATCCGGCCCTGCTGCTGAAATCTGTAATAAAGATCATCAATCAACTGCCGTCTGATCTGCGGAATCAGGTTGCCGCCATCGGTGTAACCGGACAGATGCATTCTGTAATGGGCTGGAACGAAAACGAGATTTTTCCCCTGATCACCTGGCAGGATCGCAGATGCGGACTGGATGGAAAATTAGATGAGTTCCGTCAAAAATCCGGCTATGATCTTCATGACGGGTATGGAGCTGCGACTCTTGCCTGGCTGGGAAAAGAAACCGACGCCCGTGCTCATGCGGCGACCATCATGGATTATCTGACCATGCGGCTCTGCGGGAATCATGCACCGGTCACCGATGCCTCCAATGCCGCCAGCTGGGGAATTTTCGATTTGCAGAAAAATCAATGGGATTCTTCTGCGGCGAACGCCCTCGGGATCCCGGAACGATTGCTTCCGGAACTCAAAAAAACCGGGGAAACGGTGGGCAGTCTGAGCAAGGAATGGAGTGAAATCCTCGGACTCCCAGCGGGGATCCCGGTCATCAACGCCATCGGGGATAATCAGGCATCCGTCTTCGGGACAGGCAAAGACTTTGGACAGGAGCTGTATCTGACACTTGGAACAGGAGCTCAGCTTTCAACCGTCATCAGCGAAGCGGAATTTCAAACCCTCTCCCCAAAAGGAAAACTTGAGATCCGCCCCTTTGACAATACAAGAAAACTTGCTGTCTGTTCCGCCCTGTGCGGAGGAAGAGCTTTTGCATGGATCGGCGATATGGTCAATGAAATTCTGAAAGAGCTTGGCTGCCGGGAATTTGCACAAGGAGAACTCCTTGACAGAATCGATTTTCTCTCAGAGCAGACTCTGAATCAGGGAAATCCTGCATTGAAAGTGACCCCCTCATTCCTCGGTGAACGGAACGATCCGGAACTCAAGGGATCCATAAGCGGATTGACGCTGACAAACTTTTCTCTGGGAGCACTCGGAGCTGCGGCTGCAGAAGGGATCCTGGAAAATCTTATTTCTGAATTCCCGCCGGAACTGCTGAAAAAACGCACCCTTGTTCTCGGAAGCGGAAACGGGATCCGAAAAGTCAAAACGATCCAGCAGATGATCAGAAAGAAATTTACACAGCAGTTTATCTTAACCTCCACCAGAGAGGAAGCATGCTGCGGCGCAGCCGTTCTGGCAGGAAATAAAATTTGGGGATTTTGAACATGAAACCATATAAGAAATATTGTTATATTGTGCCGTTTACAAAAGATTTTGAGGAAAAAGAAACCCTTCATTCGGGCGTATTATACAATGACCGGTCATTTCCGCGGCAGCTGCCCCCTGTTTGCTGGGAACGTCTCTATGGTTGGCTGGATGGATATGGAATCCTGTTTGACCCCGTTCTTCAGTCCGGAATGGAAGAGGTTCCCGAATTCTGCAACGGTGTACCGGAAACGATCGATCCGGAAGCGTTCTGCATCACATCCGGAGGAGATGCCGCACGGGAATTTCAATCGCAAGATCTCCCGGGTCTTTTCCTCTGTCCTGACAATGGGAAACCGGAACGGATCTCTCAAAAAGAACAGCTCCGGACACCTTGCGGAGAATATTTTCTTCCGGCAGATCATCCCTGTACCGATGCAGAGGGAAATGATCCGGCTTGGTGCATCGGAGAACGTTCTGTTCTTCTCAGAAAAGGCAGTCATCTTGAACTCTATTTTGAACTGTTTTTCATGACCGCTTACATGGGGCACGAATTTCCGCACAAACGGCTTCTGATCACAGCAGATATGCTTTCAGCCATTCTGAACGGTCCTGATTCAGAAAAAACAGACAAGTTCGGAGAAGAGTTCCGGCTTGATTGTCAAAGTTACGGAATCTCCCGGATGTTCCTGCTGTGGCTCCTCCGTCTCATGAAACAGGATACGGAACAGATCGGAAAAGCTGATCACCATTATCTTGAATCCATCCGTCTTTACGAATCCGGAAACCATTCTGCCGGGGAAGCATCTCTCAAAGAAGCCTTCTGTGAAATGTACCGTCTCCGGACAAAATATATTCCCACAGATCTCCAGCTCGCAGAATACCCCCATGCCGGGATCCTTTTCCCGGAATCCGGTTTTTTTGAACTGGAATGGCCCGAAGGAAGCCGGAGAACCATCACCGGACATCTGGACGATGCAGAACAGAATGGATATCAGACAAGTTTCGAGCTGAGTGCCAGCGATTGGAGTCAACTGCAAACCATGTATCCGGAAATGATCTCACGAATCAGAGATTTTTGGAATGAGGGAAAAATTGAACTGACGAATGGAACCATGAGCCTGCCTTATGCATTTCTTTCCCCAATGGCTCTGCAATATTTTCAATTTCAGCAGGGACAGAAGACGTTCCGTTCTGTTTTCGGAAAAGTTCCGGAGCTTTATCAGTGTCAGGAAAACTCTTTCACCCCGCAAATGCCGGAACTGCTGAATCATTTCGGTTATAAAGGAGCGATTTACTTTTCCTTGAATCATGGCAGCCCGGATCCGGAAAAGATCCCGCAAATCCAATGGGAAAGTCCTTCCGGTTCCGGAATCCCTGCCCTTGCATGTTTCTCAACAGAACAATATAAATCCGGATTCAGTTTCTTTCTGACTCTGCCCATATTTCTGCTGAAATATAAGGAGCTGGATTCCCTTTTTCTGTTCAATTTCATGGATCTTGGATTTGTCCCATTCCGGGAAGCAATCCTCCGGACAGCAAAATATGCACCGGTCTTCGGTAGATTCGTTCTGGGTTCCGAAATGCTGAAACAGAAAAAAACCAATCGTCCGGGAAAAAGTTATACTTCTGATGATTATCATTTCTCAGCGGAAGCATTTTACAGGAATTATACCAATAAAAATGCCCTCAGCCACATGGAACATCTCATCAGCCTGAGTTCCGAATTCCGGGTTCTGCAAATGCTCAAACAGGTCCCGGCTGAGACTCAGGACGAAATCATCCGGCAGCTCTGTCTTCTGGAGGCTCACGACTGCAATCGGGTTCAGGGACAGCGCCCCGGGGAATTTTATTACCGCAGGACCAATGCCCCCTCCCCCGCAAACCGGAAAGAATTGAGCAACGTCCTGAACTCCATCAGAAAACAATTGAGGTCAACTTTTGACGACCTTTATAATGAAGCTGTTCCGGAACAAACGGAAACCGTATTCAATCCGGGAGAAGTCCCGCTGACCTTCGCGGAACTGTGTCATGCAGAAAAATTCAGCGGAGAAACTTTTGACTTCTGCGGCAGAAAATATCTTTCCGGAAGATTTGCACCGCTGAGAGTTTCCGTGCCTGATAAAATACAAAACTCCGGAATGCAGAAAATCTCTGAAAACGCCGGGAGTCTCGGAGATTGGAAGATCAGTGTTCATAATGAGCAAGTCGTTGTGAATAAAGGGGATAAGAGCGCATCATTCACCCCTGTCGATTCTCTTCACGGCGCCTTCCGGTGCGAATCCGCAATTTTCCGAAACGATGAAACCTGGCTTACGGCAGAAATCATTTTCACCCGGAGAACCCCGGAACCGGAAATCATGATTCTGGAAGGTATCACAACAAGAGATTCCGATGATCTGGAATGGACGATCCGTTACTCCGGACGGAACGGTTTTTCGGAAAGCGACCGCTGGAATGACTGCCTCGGATTGGAATTTGAAATCACGCCGGAAACCGGAATTCAGAATTATGTTCCGACAATGCTCGCTGAGACAAAGGAAGAAAAAATCATGTCAACTTATTGCCTGAATCTTCCCGGGAAATACGCATTACTGTTTGCCGGAGCGGGGAATTTTTACCGGAAAAAAGAAAAATTACTCTGGCTTCTGCATGTGGCAAATGAAACGGTCTGGAATAGAAAGATCGTTCTCTCGTTTCAGGAAAAAACTCCTGCATTGCGTTCCAGAGGACTTCTCTCCGGATTGTATCCAGCTTCTTGTGTAACAGAACCTTTTGCGGATGCATCAACTTGCGGATATTCGGTCGAATGTCAAATTGCGCCTCATCAATGGCTGATTTCAAACACAAGCGGAACCGTTCAGAAACTTGAACTGCCTTCGGGGTGTAAAATCAAAGCAATGGATGGAACGGAAATCAAATGCAACACATTGAATCCGTGGCAGTTGGCGATATTGACGTTTTCATGAAAGCAGAAAGGATAAAAATGTCATTACAAAGAATGGATACTTTAATGAGAAACGCCCGGAGCAAAGGGATTTGCCTGGGAGCGTTCGAATGTTGGGACAGCTTGAATATTCAAGGAATCGCAAAAGCATCGCAATACTGCGGCACACCTGTGATTTTTCAAGCTTCCCCTGCAGAGTATAATACAATGGGCGGACCGGATGCCCTTGCTGATATCGTCCGTTTTTTTGTGAAAAAATATGGGATTGATGCGGCCCTCCACCTGGATCACGGTTCCACATTGGAACATGTGAAAGAATGTACAGAAAACGGCTTTACCTCTGTCATGCTTGATGCGTCATCTGAAGTCTTTGAGGAAAATGTCCGGCTTTCTGCAGAAGCGGCGGAAATTGCCCACTCAGCAAATATTTCATTGGAAGCCGAATTGGGGCATGTTTCCGGCGGCGATGGCGGTTCCGGAGAATCCGCGCTGACGGTACCTTCGGAAGTGGTTGAATTTGTAAAGCAAACGAAAGTTGATTGCCTGGCGGTATCGATCGGAACGATTCATGGAGAATATCGCGGAAAGCCAGAACTCAGACTGGATCTGCTGAAAGAAATCTCCTCTTTAACAGATGTTTCGCTTGTGCTTCATGGCGGTTCAGGAACGCCTGTCGATCAGCTTCATGCAGCGATTAAACTCGGGATCGCCAAAATCAATATCTGCACGGATATTCACAAAGCGTTTCTCAGAGGTTTGAAGGAAGCGGAAGCAGAAAGAACGCCCTCTGTTCCAGGAAATTATTATATTCCGGCATGTGAACAGATGTTCCGGAAAACTGTTGAAATGATCAAACTTTTCAGCGAAATCAAGTAATCCGAAGCAGAAAAAAAATGGGGTGTTGCAAAACCTGAAGATAAACAGGGGCTGTAAGGGCTTTGTTTTCAGGGCAAAAATTTCAGGTTTTGCAACAGCCCCATTTTTCAAACACTTCAGCAAAAGAAGACCCGTTTTTCTTCACGAACCTGCTTTGGATTGTCGGCACATCCGGTTGTGTATCCAACTCGTTGATCCGCTTAAAGTTGCGAACGGTGATATTTTCGGAGTTGCTTTCGTTTCTGATCAGAGGAAGCGAGCATTCGCCGGATTTCCAGACTTCCATTCCGTCTATGACAATGTTGCTGATTTTTCCGACACCTTCCGGATAATCCTTTTCGTCGAAAAGCGGTGTCATGCAATACCTTGCGGCATCCATATTGATCGCAAAACAGCGGCATCCGGCTTTGATATTTTCAAATCTGATATTGCGGATGGGTGCAGTTACACTGAGCATACGGATCGCCGTATAACAATTTTCGGCATAAATATTCCGGAAAGTAAGATTTTCGATGGGCCCGCGCAGCAAACCCCGGTTTTCCAGCCGTTCCAGAGAATCATCTGCATTCAAAGCCAGCATGTCGTCGGTTGTCTGCCCGGGAGTCAGGGCGGAAACATTCTCAATCAACCCGTTGCGGACATAACCGCTGAAATGCAAGCCATCCTGATTGAACCCGGGCTTCTCGCTCCGGAAGCCAATATTCCGAATAACAAAATTATCAATTTTTCCGAATCTGGTGTAAAAAACCACAGAATTTGCAACGATCAGATCCTCCAGAATCAGGTTCGTTACATTGAAGAAGTTCAGAACAGTCCCGCTCCATGCATCCGGAGCAAACAGATCCGGATTCTTTGTATTATATTTTCCCTGATTATTTCCATCCCACACGCCGCCATGGATCACGATATTGGTATTTCCATGTTCCGTATCCCGGTTCGACAAAAGAAAATCCCCCTGTTTTTTCGGCGTATCGCCGCAGGAAAAAATTCTGGCATCGGGATCAGCTTCGATCCGGGTATGAGAAGAAACCAGCAAAGTCCCGGTGATTCTGTAATCGCCACGGGGAATCACCACGGTACCAGATCCGCAGTCCAACGCCTTCTGAATTGCATTGGTATCATCAGCTGTACCATCGCCGACTGCATGAAATTCTCTGATATTCACAGTGTTCATCTTGATCCACCTTTCATTTTTGTTTTGATTTTCCGGAAATATAGCATACATTCTCCGGCTGTCAAGCCAAAAAACAATCGTTTGGCAAATCTGCCAAAAATTTTTCAGTCATTCAGCATTTTGCTGAAAATTGAATGACTTTTGAAAATACCTCTTGAAAAAAACAAATTTGATTGTAAATTATCCCTTGAATTCAACCTGAGGAGATGAATCATGCGTATTTTTGTTGCCGGAGGCGCCGGTTATATTGGAAGTGCATGCACCGAATATTTGCTGGATCACGGATATGAAGTTACTGTTTTTGATGATCTGATCACCGGACATCGGGATGCAGTTGATCCCCGTGCGACCTTCATCAAAGCGAATCTTGAAGACCGGGAAAATCTGATCAAACTGGCCAAATCAGGCGGCTACGATGCCATCATGCATTTTGCAGCATTTTCCCTCGTCGGCGAATCTATGAAAGATCCCGGAAAATATTTCCGCAATAATGTGGCAACCGCAATCAATCTTGCAGATGCAGCTGTCGCAGGCGGAGTCAAAACATTTGTCTTTTCCAGTACGGCGGCAACGTTTGGGGAACCCGATGAAATCCCCATCAAGGAAACCACGTCACAGAATCCCATCAATCCCTACGGCGAATCAAAACTCTGTTTTGAAAAAGTGCTGAAATGGTACAGCGAATGTTACGGATTGAAATATGTTGCACTGCGTTATTTCAATGCTGCCGGGGCTACGGGAAAATATGGGGAAGATCATAATCCGGAAACCCATCTGATCCCGATTCTGCTGCAAGTTGCTCAGGGAAAACGGGATAAAGCGATGCTCTTCGGAGATGATTATGATACTCCGGATGGAACCTGTATCCGCGATTATATCCATATTCTTGACTTGGCGCAAGCTCATGAAAAGGCAATCTATGCCCCCCAAAGCGGACATTACAATCTGGGAACCGGAAGCGGTTACAGCGTGAAACAGATCCTTGATGCAGCCCGGAAAGTCACAGGACACCCCATCCCCGCCGATGTTGTCCCCCGCCGTCCCGGCGATCCCCCGCGCCTGATTGCATGTTCCCAGCGCGCAAGAACGGAACTGGGCTGGAATCCCCAGTTTGAAAATCCCGAAACGATCATCGAATCTGCCTGGAAGTGGCGTCTTGCCCATCCGGATGGATACGAAAAATAAGGTGAGCTGTCATGAATGCCCCCTGGATGCTGACCGGGCCCTACACGGTCTTTGACTTGGAAACAACAGGCATGAGCCCCGTTCATAACCGGATCATCGAAATCGGAGCAGTCAGATTGGAACATGACGGTTCCATGACCACGTTTCAAACGTTGATCCATCCGGAAACAACGATTCCGAATCAGATCACCCGTCTGACCGGAATTTCCAATGAAATGGTTGCCAATGCCCCCACTTTTTCTGAAGCCGGACAGGATTTTCTGGATTTTATTCAGGGAAGCCGGCTGGTTGCACACAACGCCCGGTTTGACCTTTCTTTTCTCATGGAAAGTCTGGGCAGGACACCGGGGCTTCCGCTCTGGGAAAGCGGAGCCTATGACACGCTGATGCTGTCGCGCCGGGCGTTTCCCGGATTGCCGAGTTACAGTTTGAAAAGTCTGAAACAGGCGTTTCAACTGGGGGAAATGGTAGAAGGAAATGCACACCGTGCACTGTATGATGCGGAGATCACAATGGAACTGTTTTTCCGGATCATGGAACAGCTTCATGATCATGGTGAAAACAAACAGCAGTTCATATTCTGAAGACATTTTCATACGATAACGGACCGGATTCCCTCCGGTCTTTTTTTTTGCAGAAATATGGAAATCTGATTTATTTTTTCTGAAAAATGCTTGACAAACCGGGAAAGATATGTTATAATACTAAAAGTTCAAATCAGAAATAAGGATGTTCAAATATGAACAACACTATACCAGCAGTAGAAAAAACGATCCAGCTGCTTTTGACTCTTTCCGGAAAAGAGGCTACTCAAGCGGAATTAAGCAAGTCTCTCGGGATTTCTATGAGCACGACTTATCGCATCCTGATGACTTTGCTTCAGCATCGCTGGATCAGCAAATCTGATGATGGAGTTTATCGTCTTTCAAGCGGAATTCTTCCCTTGTCACTCGGCATTTCCCGGGAAGTCAATATTCTGGAAAAAGCCGTTGAAAAAGTAGAGGAAATTTCAAAAAAATATCAGATCGCCTGTAAACTTTCTGTGCGGAAAGATCATTTGCAGATGACTTATTTCCGTGCAGAACCGGCAGGACCGGTAGCATTGACCGGGCACACCGGATCCACTTTTCCGCTGATAGAAGGATCGGTCGGAGCTGTGCTTCTGGCAAATGAAACCGATTCCGTCATTGAAACACTGATCCGGGAATGTGAGGCTGAAATTCCAGAAAAGCAGGATCCGGAATTGCTGTACGCTGCGATCCGGGAAGTCCGGGAAAAGGGAATTGTTTTCAATTTACGGAAGAACCGATGGAATATTGCGGCGTGTTCCAAACCGCTTACGGATCACGAAGGAAAAGTGATTGCGGCTGTCACGCTCATCGGAACGTTGGATGACTTTTCGGGAAAGAACCGGAAAAAATGGAACAACGTGCTGGATTCCGTTGTTGACGAATGTAAAAAATCTTAACATAAGAAAAGGAGTTTGCCCATGAAAATCGATCCGTCCACACTGAAAATCACCGATATGCGTTTTGCTGATATTGACGGAGCACCGAAACGCTGTACACTGATCAAAATTTATACCAATCAGGGACTTGTAGGTTACGGAGAAGTCCGTGATGCATCCAGCAGAACCTATGCGGCAATGCTCAAAAGCAGAATTTTGGGAGAAAATCCCTGTAATGTGGAAAAGATCTTCCGCAGGATCAAACAGTTCGGCGGGGATTCCCGTCAGGCTGGCGGGGTCTGCGGGATCGAAGTTGCGCTTTGGGATATTGCAGGAAAAGCCTGGGGAGTACCTGTCTGGCAGATGCTGGGCGGAAAATACCGGGATAAGATCCGGATTTACTGTGATACCGATTCTGAAGGCGGCGGCCGTGACATGGGGAAAGCCCTTGCTGACCGGATGAAACAGGGGTATACTTTCCTGAAAATGGATTTGGGGATCGAACTTCTCATGAACGTGCCGGGAGCTCTTTCCGCGCCGCTCGGATTCCTCGAAACCATGAAAGAATACAAACAGGTTTTCAAGACACCCCATGGATCCATTGATCCGAAGACCATGCGTGGAGCCGCTTATGATCTCTTCAATACGGCACATCCGTTCACGGGGATCCACATTACAGAGACCGGATTGGATTATCTGGAAAATTACATGGCGGAGTGCCGGGCTGTCACCGGCTATGAAATTCCCATTGCCATTGATCATCTGGGACACATTCCGCTGGAGGATTGCATCAAGCTGGCAAAACGTCTGGAAAAATTCAATCTTGCATGGATGGAAGATCCTGTCCCTTGGCAGATGACCAATCAGTATGTCCGGCTTGCCAACTCCACAACGGTTCCCATTGGAACCGGGGAGGATATGTATCTGAAAGAATCCTTCAAACCGCTGCTGGAATCCGGAGCTTTGGCTGTGATCCACCCGGATATTCTGACTGCCGGAGGGATTCTGGAAACAAAGAAGATCGGCGATATGGCGGAGGAATACGGAGTTCAAATGAATCTGCACATGGCAGAAAGTCCCGTGGCATGTATGGCAGCGGTTCATGTAGCTGCGGCGACACGAAACTTCATGGCTCTGGAAGTTCACTCTGTGGATGTTCCCTGGTGGGCTGATTTGATCAAGCCTTCTCTGAAAATCGAAAACGGATTCATCACGGTTCCCGACAAACCGGGGCTTGGTTTTGATGAATTGAATGAAGAGCTGATTGCGGAAAAACTTCATGCGGATTTCCCAATCGCCTGGAAGAGCACCGAAGAGTGGGATAAAGAGTGGTCCAATGACCGTCAGTGGTCATAAAAAACGGAGTTCTGCATGAAAGATTACGTGAAAGATGCAGTGATTTATCAGATCAATCTGCGTGTTTTTACAAAAGAGGGAACCATTGCAGCGGCAGAAAAATTCCTGCCGGATGTCGCGGCAACCGGAGCGGATATCGTCTATCTCTGCCCGTTCGTCGAATCTGATGATGATCCGAATCCGGAATATTGGAGTACGCGGCAGAAATTTTCCAACTGCAGCAACCCGCGGAATCCCTACCGTTTGATGGATTTTTATGCTGTCGACAAAGAGTATGGAACTGCGGAAGATTTCAAATCTTTTGTGGCTGCGGCGCACAAACTGGGATTGAAAGTTATGCCGGATCTGGTTTATATGCACGCAGGGCCGACCTTCGGCAAACGGTATCCGGACTTCGTCAAAAAAGATGAAAACGGAAATGTGAAGCTCAACAGTTATTATTTCTGTCAGATTGATTTTGACTCTGCGGAACTGCGGGAATATCTCTGGCAGAATATGGAATATTTTGTACGGGAATTCGATGTAGATGGGTTCCGCTGCGATGTGGGTGGAGCAATCCCGCTGGATTTCTGGGTGGAAGGCAGACGCCGCATTGAAAAGATCAAATCCCCCATCATCATGCTCAACGAAAATGAAATCAACTTCCGTCCGGAAGAACAGGATGAAGCCTTTGATATCAACTATTGTCAGGGCTGGACACAGGCGGTTTTTCCGTTTATCTTCAGCTGCGGACAACCAGTAACCGGTCTGAAGCAGATGTGGGATAAAGTGAATACGGCACGCCCGGGCGGTGTGGTGATCCGTGCCATCGAACACCACGATACAGCCAATGACTGGTACTGTTCCAGACCGGAAAAGGTTTCATCGGAAAAATGCGAAGCTGCCTATGTGCTTTGCTATACCATCGATGGAGTTCCATTCCTTTACAATGGATGCGAATACAAAGATACTTCCCGTCACAGCATTTTCGGCAACAAGGGACAATTCACCATTGACCGGAGCAAAGATCCATCGGAACGCATGGATTTTCTGCGGAAACTGGCAGAACTCCACCGTACCGAACCGGCGATCCGAAATGGTTCGACCCGATGGATCGCAAACGATTCTCCGGATCAGCTCTGCACCTATCTCCGTGAAACAGAAGAAGATACGGTGTTTTGTGCAATTAATCTTGGCAATAGCTCCGGTTCGGTGGATTATCCGTATCAGGGCGAAATCCTGCTGGAACGCGGGGGATCTGTCAAACAGGAAAAACTTCAATTGGAAGCCAACGGCTTCGCTGTAATAAGGATCAAAAAATAAAATGAACGGACTTGAAAAAATCGACCGTTTGGGCGGAAGTACGATTTATCAGATTTTTCTCCGTGCATTCACACCGGAAGGGACGCTGAAAGCGGCAGAAAAACGGCTTCCGGAAATTGCTGATCTTGGGGTAAAAATTATTTATCTTTGCAGTCTTTCCAAGGCAGATCCGGATGAAAATCAGGAGTTCTGGACTCCCCGGCAGAAGAAATCAGGCTGCAACAATCCCCGGAATCCTTACCGGATCAGTGATTATACGACAGTTGATCCGGAATATGGGACGGAAGAGGATTTGAAATCATTTTTCAATGCGGCTCATCAGCTTGGCTTGAAAGTGTTTATGGATATGGTGTTTTACCATGCTGGCCCGACGTTTGCCAAAGAACATCCGGAATTTGTGGATGGGATCGGGGACTGGAGTTTCCCGAAACTCAATTACAATCTGCCGGAACTGCGCGCCTATATGAAAGAAGTCATGCGGCATTTTGCGATTGACTTGGGGATCGATGGATTCCGCTGTGATGTGAGCGATTATGTTCCCTTTGATTTCTGGCAGGAGGCAACAGAGCCGCTCCGCAAATGCAAGCCGGACTTTATCATGTTTGCAGAAGGGGATACCCGCACGGAACAGGATCAGGGCAGCGGTATTTTTGATTTGAACTATCATTGTTCCTGGGGCAGACTCGCAAGAGATCTTGCATTGGGAACCAAAAAACCGGCGGAGCTCGTTGCCGGATGGCGCGGCGATGCAAAATTCTCGCGTCTCTTTGATAATCATGATATTGCAAATGATGATATGGATCATCGACTGGAAGCGCAAATGCCACCGGAAGCCGCGGGAACTCTGCTGTTTCTGCACTTCATGATGGATGGCGTTCCGTTCCTTTACAACGGAGTGGAATATTGCGATTCGGCGCGCCACAGCATTTATTCGTTCCCCGGTCAGTTCGTGATCGACCGGACAAAAGGAACGCCGGAACGGAAAGAGCTGATCCGCAAACTCACTGCACTCCGATTAAACGAACCGATCCTTTATCAGGGAAAAATGGAGTGGGATGAATTCGAAGGTGATGTGCTCAAGTTCAACCGTGACGGAAAAATCTTCTGTACGATCAACATGGGAAAAGATATTGCAGATGTTCAGCTGCCAGCCGGAGCAGAATGGATTTGCAAAAGCAGAAATGCAAATACAGACGGGATGTCAATCAAACTGCCGCAATATGGATTTGCTGCATATAAAACAATAAAGGAGTAAGACAACATGGAATTCTGCAAAGAGATCATGAAACCTTTCGAGGCAAAAAAAGATTTCATGGAAGACATGATCGCATCCGGGATCGAACAGAACCGGAAAGGGTACATGTATCTGAAATTCGTGAACGAAAAAGGAGAGCCCGTCAACGGGGTAAAAGTCAAAGCTGTTCAGAAAACCCATGATTTCAAATTCGGTGCGAACCTGTTCATGCTGGAAGAATTTGAAAAGGAAGAACAGAACGAATCCTATAAAAAACATTATGCTGATGCATTCAATATCGCCACATTGCCCTTTTACTGGAGCGATCTGGAACCGGAGCAGGGGAAACCGCGTTTTGCAAAGGACAGCCCGAAAGTTTACCGCCGCCCTGCCCCGGATCTCTGTCTGGAATATTGCGAAGCAAACGGGATCGAACCGAAAATGCATTGTCTGAACTATCCCACCTTTGCGCCGGAATGGGCAAAAGGAACCATCGACTGGGAAAAGCAGTGTCTGGAAAAACGGTTCAAAGAACTTTCCGAACGTTACGCAAAACGGATCCCTATGTGGGAAGTGACCAATGAAACATTTTTCCCGCATGCCCCGCGGCACGGCAACTTCTTCGGACAGCCGGATTTTGTGGAATGGAGTTTTGCGCTGGCTGAAAAATATTTCCCGGCAAACAAACTGGTTATCAATGAGGCCCACAGCTGGGTCTGGGATAAAGTTCAACGGGATCGTGCCCCCTATTACATGCAGATCGAACGCGCAATGCTCAAAGGCGCAAGAATCGATGCCATCGGGATGCAGTACCACATGTTCTATACCAAAGAGGAAGCGATCAGAGAAACTGCAAAATTCTATGATCCGGAACAGATATGGTCCATCATGGATACCTATGCAAAACTCGGAAAGCCGATGCATATCACGGAAATGACCATCCCTGTCTACTCCGAAAATGCGGCAGATGAAGAAATGCAGGCTCAGATCATCCGCAACGTATACAGTCTGATGTTCGCCCATCCGGCAATGGAAGGGATCCTCTACTGGAATCTCATCGACGGCTTTGCCCACAACGCAAAACCCGGCGATATGAGCCGCGGAGAAAATATGTTCTACGGCGGTCTGCTCCGGTATAACTTCACCGCAAAACCCGCATTTGAACTGCTGAAAGAACTGATCCATAAGACCTGGCACACCGAAGCGGAACTCTACTCCGAAACCAATGAAGTTTCCTTCAAAGGGTTCTATGGAAAATACGATCTGGAGATCTCCACAAACTCCGGAAAAACCGCAAAGAGAATTCATCTCTGCAAAGATTTGTTCAATAAACTCACAATTACAATTTGAGGCGAAAGATGAGAGAATACATAAAACCGGAAGTTTCCCAGGCTGAAATTGATGCTGCCATGTCCGATGGTTACCGGGTATTGTGGAATGATGATGTCCAGAAGAAAATCGATGCAGATATCGAAAAGCACCGGAAAGCCGACGGCGTTTTTCAGCTGCCGGCATCCGCTGCCGGAAAAAATGTCAAAGTGGAACAGATTTCCCATGACTTCATTTTCGGAGCACATATTTTCAACTTTGAACAGCTGGGCACAACCGAACGGAATGAGCGGTATAAAGAGCTGTACGGCGGGCTTTTCAACTCTGCGACCATCGCATTTTACTGGAAACAGCTTGAACTGGAAGAGGGAAAAAACCGTTTTTATCCGGAATACAAAGACAGTGAATTTTTCTGGAACAACTGTCCGGTTCCATACCTCGAACCCCATTGGAGAAGACCTCCGACAGATCCGGTTGTAAAGTTCTGCCTTTCCAAAGGAATCCGTCTGCATGGCCACCCGTTGGTCTGGGGAAATAACCGCTGGATGATTCCGGATTGGCTGATCAAAGAATTGCCGGAACGTTTCCTGAAAAAAGCAAATTTGAAACGCAGTCTCACCAGCGGAGTGCTGGATAACAATGCAATGGGGGCAGCATTTGAAGATATGTCTGCCGAAGAAATGGAAGAAGCTATCCCGGAATATGTGGAAAAGCTGAATGTTCTTATGGCAAAACGGATCATGGAACTTGCAGTTCATTACGGTGATAAAATCGACAGCTGGGATGTGGTCAATGAAAGTGCCATTGATTATTCAAAAGGTGCAATGGTTCCCGGCTCGAAACTCTGCAAAAGCGTTTATGGTCCCATGCCCGGAGATTACACTTACCGCGGATTCAAAATCGCGGAAAGCATCCTCCCGGAAAATGTAAAACTCAATATCAATGATTTCAATCTGACAGAAGATTATCTCAAACAGATCAAAGATCTTTCCGGCAGAGGCTGCAAGATTGATATTGCAGGCGCACAGATGCACCTTTTCAATCCCCAGACCTGTCAGGATATCGCAGACGGAAAAACAGATATCCAGTCCCCGGAAGACGTTATTTCCACAATGAAACTGCTCAGCAAAGCGGATCTCCCCATCCATCTTTCGGAAATCACCATCACTGCTCCCGGCGGTGACAGAAAAGGCGAAATTATTCAAGCTGTTATCACCCGGAACCTTTACCGCTTGTGGTTCAGTTTTGAAAAGATGATGGGAATCACCTGGTGGAACGTGGTGGATGGCTGCGGAGCCCCCGGAGAGCCCTCCGTTTCCGGAATCTTCACCCGCGATATGCAGCCGAAACTTTCCTATTTCACACTCAATGATCTCATCAATAAAGAGTGGCGCACAAATCTGGAAATTCAGGCAGAAAAAGATGGCAAAATCGCCTTCCGCGGATTCCGGGGAAATTACCGGTTGAGCTGGACAGATGACAACGGAACACTGCAAACACAAGAATATCATTTAGTATAAGGAGAAAAAACTATGCCGTCCCTGAAAGATATGAGAGCTCAGGCAAAAGAAGCCGGTCTGATGAAACTTGACAGACTCATCGCAACCCGCCAGAGAATCCCAAACTGCGAAATTCCCATTCCCATCAAGGAACTCTGCGAACGCTATGAAAAACTTTATACCGGATGCATCAATGACGTCATGCGCGAACTCTGTCTGCTGAACCAGAATCTCCCCAGCGACATCATGCCCCTGCGGGATGAAATGACCGTCTGCGGCGAAGCTTTCACCGTCAAAAGCGCACCAAACGTCATGATCGAAGGGGAAATGACCTTCCGCGCTCAGATGCTCGACGATTTCAAACCGGAAGGCGTAGTCGTCTGGGATACCTCCGAAGATACCGAAGCCTCTCTCTGGGGCGGTGTCATGACCGCTACCGCTATCACAAAAGGGATCCGCGGCGCCGTCATTGCAGGGGGGATCCGCGATACAAAACAGATCCTCGAACAGAAATTCCCGGTCTTCTACAAATACCGCACCAGCAACGGTTCTCTCGGACGCTGCATGATCACTCACTATCAGGTTCCCATCCGGATCGGAAAAGTGACGGTTCGCCCCGGCGACATCATTTTCGGCGACATTGACGGAGTTCTCTGCATTCCCCGGGAAATCGCTTACGATGTTCTGCTCCGTGCGGAAGGGATCGAACGGAACGAAGTGGATATTTTCAGCTGGGTCCGACAGGGCGATACCATCTCTGAAATCATTGACAAAGGCGGATATTTCTGATGAACAGCTTCTCTGAAAAACTTGCTTTGGTCACAGGTTCCAGCCGGGGAATCGGACGTGCCGCCGGTTTGAAATTGGCATCCTGCGGCGCAAAGGTTCTGTTCCACGGAGTCAGAGAAAGCGAAAATCTCTCCTCCGCCGTTGCCGAAGCCGGAAACGGTGCAGAAGCTTTGACTGCTGATTTCGGCAATATGGACGAAGTCCGCCGTCTGGCTGATGACCTCAAAAAACGGTCTTTGATTCCGGACATTCTCGTGCTGAACGCCTCCGTCCAGAGCTATACCGGACTGGGAAATTTTGACAGTGAGGAATTCTATCGCATGTTCCGTACGAATGTGGAAAGTTCCTGTGTTTTATTGCAGGAACTCCTGCCGGAAATGCAGAAAAGAAAGTCAGGAAGAGTCATTTTTGTTGGCAGTATCAACGGGATCAAACCGGCTTCAAGGCTGGCGGTTTACGGGGCTACGAAAGCGGCTCTTCTGAACGTGGCAAAAACAGCAGCAATGGAAAATGCCCCTTACGGGATCACGGTCAACACGATTCTTCCCGGAGTCATTGAAACCGACCGCAATGCCGCAGCGTTAAGCGATAAAGCCTTTGCGGACAAACTGAAAGAGATGATTCCCATGCATCGTTTCGGCACAGCGGAAGAATGTGGAGATCTGATCACCTTTTTGGCATCTGATGCCGCGGGTTACATTACGGGAGCAGAGATCCCCATTGCCGGCGGCTGGCAAATGTAAAAGCGCTGTTCCCAATAAAGGTTGATTTGTGATCGGGGAAGAAGGGAAAAACTTTTGAGGAAAGTTCTTCCCTTCTTCCCCGAACCCCATCATCCTTTTTCAAACCTTTTTGCGGCATTCCGATTTTTACGATGTAAAAATCGAAATGCCATCTTAAAGTTGAAACAGCAGAAGGATTTACCAACCTGTATGGGGAACAGCGCTAAGAAATAATGTGGTCAACGGGGAAGAAGGGGCAACTTTTGAGGAAAGTTTTCCCCTTCTTCCCTTTTGAAAACTCTTTCTTATCTTGGCATTGTAAGAATGGAAAGGATTTCGTTTCGTCTTTTTTGATTTACAAATAAAAAACTTTTTTTTTAATTAATTATTTGCAAAAATACTATTCCACCATTATATTTCCACAACCCAAAAACAAGGAGTTTTTTACTATGCCGAAAATTACATTCATGGGGGCGGGAAGTACCGTTTTCGCAAGAAATGTTCTCGGGGACTGTATGTGCCGGGAAGCTCTCAAAGACTCTCATATCGCACTTTATGACATCAATAAAGAACGATTGGAAGAATCTGAATATATCCTTAATGTCATCAATAAAAATGTCAATAATGGCAGAGCAAAAATCACGACTCACCTCGGTGTCGGAAATAGAAAAGCTGCACTCAAAAATGCAGATTTTGTCGTCAATGCCATTCAAGTGGGAGGTTATGATCCCTCAACAATCATTGACTTCGAAATCCCCAAAAAGTATGGACTCCGTCAGACCATTGCCGATACCCTCGGGATCGGCGGGATCTTCCGTGCATTGAGAACCATTCCAGTCATGCTGGATTTTGCCCGGGATATGGAAGCTGTTGCTCCCAATGCATGGCTGCTCAATTATACCAATCCCATGGCAATGCTCACCGGGGCAATGCTGAAAGGAACAAACGTCAAAACAGTCGGACTTTGCCACAGTGTTCAAGTTTGTGTGTTGAGTCTGCTCAGATCTCTTGAGCTGGATCATTCCCCGGAACGCCTGGAAAAAATCCAGTCAAAAATCGCCGGGATCAACCATATGGCATGGCTTTTGGAACTTACGGAAGATGGAAAAGATCTCTATCCGGAAATCAAAAAGATCTCCGATAAAAAAGTCAAAGCATGGCGGAAGGCAAAGAAAGAAGAAAAATCCGGAAATATGATCCGTCTGGAAATGATGAAACGGTTCGGTTACTATGTGACCGAATCCAGCGAACATAATGCGGAATATGCCCCCTTCTGGATCAAACACAATTATCCGCAGCTCATCGATGAATGGAATATTCCTCTGGATGAATATCCCCGCAGATGCATCAATCAGATCAACGGCTGGAAAAAGCAGTATGATGAATTACGGAACGATCCGAAACTTTCCCATACTCTTTCCCATGAATACGGCTCCGGGATCATGGAAGCAATCGTGACCAATAAACCGTACAAAATCGGCGGGAACGTGCTGAACAACGGACTTATCACAAATCTGCCCGATGATGCAATCGTGGAAGTGCCCTGCCTCGTTGACAGAAACGGGATCCAGGGGACATACGTCGGAGCGCTTCCGACTCAGTGTGCCGCGATGAATATGACCAATATCAACCCGCAGCTGCTGACCATCGAAGCTGCATTGACCCTCAAGAAAGAACGGATCTATCAGGCGGCAATGCTGGATCCTCATACTGCCGCAGAACTCAGCATCGATGATATCGTCAAGCTCTGCGATGATCTCATCAAAGCTCACGGAAATATGCTGCCGAAATACAAATGATCAGGCATGGCAGCTGTAATCAGAAGGGCTGTCAGCAAACCGGAACAAAGAATGGGAAACAGTTCGACCTTCCCGCTTGTTCCGGTTTTATATTTTTCAAGCGTTCCCTGAAGCATCAGCGGAAGAAGTACTCCGGCAAAAAACAGGAGTCCCAATGCACAGAAAAATGCCCCCGGGAACGGAACCCGCGGGAACAAACTGGAAAGTCCAACGCAAAGCAGAGAGAACCCGATTCCAAGAAAAGCAAATTTTACCGGGAGCTTTTCTCCCGCAAGCAGCCCCGATGTAAAAACGGTCAGCGCAATCAAATAGGAATAATTGCCCGGCTGATTGGAAAACGCTTTGGAAAGCAGCAGAATCGCCGGAATCAGAAAAATGAGAACACTATCCCGGTAAACCGTCAGACGCAGCCCCATATCCGGAATATATGCAAGAAAATAACGCAGCAGAAGGAACAGAATAACTGAGCCTGCCAGCACACTGGAAAAGACAACCGCAGACAGCGGAAAACAACGGCTGAACCATTTCAGAACAGGATTTGTTTTCTGCGACAGAAGGAACCGCTCAAGCGCAAAATTTGAATCGGAAGCAATAACAGCTTTTTCCGAAAGCTGAGCCGTCTCACGTTCAAATTCCCGGGAAAACAAAATAAAATCCAGCAACTCATCGCCGGAAATATTATCTTTGAATCCCATCGGCGAATCAGATGCCGCAAGCACAAAAACACCGCCGGCAGAAGAGGTATGCTGAAATGAGGAAGCCAAAGCAGCACGGATAGATGCCGCATGAAGGTAATCCCCGTCCGGCAGACAATAAAAAACCTGCCCTCCGGGCTCCAGGAGCCCCTTGAGCTCCCTGATAAACTCTTTGGTCATAAAAGGGTATTTCCCGGGATGGAGATCCACCAGGATCATATCGTATTTCGTCTCAATACATTTGAGTTCACTCCGGACAGATTTGAAGGGTGTTCCGGAAATGAGATCCATCTTCCATTGCGTCAGAGTGAGTCTGGCTGCCGTTCCATGCATTGATTTGATCAAGGCAGCATCTGGAGCATCGGAACTGATCAGAAGACAACGCTTCGGTGCGTCTGACAACTGAGCAAAGATCGCGTGACTTCTCAAATGCAGGGGCACACCCCGCTGGGAAACAATACGATCCGGCTGAACCATGACCGCGGCATAAAACATTGCAGGCAGAAGAAGAATGGAAAAAGCCAGACTGCTGAAGGCGGAAAGCCATTTTCTTTCTTTCCGGAACAGAGCGAAAAACGCATATCCGGCAGAAGCGATCAAAATCCCCCACCCCCCGGCAAACAGAGTAATCGCGATCCCGAAAATCCCGCCGTAGAGAACATAACGGATCGGCTTGAACGGTCCTTCCGCCTCAATCCCGCGCAAAATTGCATCTGCGGTAAGAGACCCCGAAAGGAACCCGCTGATCAATGCAAAACATTCCGGTCTTTTGAACAGAAATAATGCCGCAAAAGCAACGGTGATCTCCCCATAGCGAAAGATCAGATTGTCAGAACTTTTACCGGTCCATGCGCCCAAAGTCAATGCGGCGGTAAAGATCAGAAAATAAGGAAACAATTCAGGAATATTTCCGCGGAACACCTGAAAAAACAGCATCAGAGCTGCGGAAAAAGAAAAAATACCGGCCCAGAATAAAAGATCTTTTCTCATCTTTAATTCCTGATCCGGCATGAAATCAACTCCTTTTTTTCAAATCAGACGTTCAGTCCGGCGAGAGCATCTCCAAGATTTCCGAACGGGGTATTGTTTTTGACCGGTTCGTCTCCGATTGCTTTTTTCTGGATTTCGAACAAGGTTTTCAATCCGCCTTCTGCAAGGTCCAGCATTTTGTTCAGATCTGCGCGGCTGAACGGTTTTTCTTCCGCTGTTCCCTGGACCTCGATCAATCTTCCGGATTCGGTCATAACGATATTCATATCCACATCGGCAGAAGAATCTTCTTCATAGCAAAGGTCCAGGAGCCATTCGCCGTTTTTCATTCCGACGCTCACAGCTGCAACATTTTCTTTCATGGGGAATCGGGGGATCATCTTTTTTTCCACCATTCTGCGGAATGCAAGCTGCAATGCAACGGAAGCTCCGGTAATACTGGCGCAACGGGTGCCGCCATCGGCATCGATCACATCGCAATCAATATAAACGGTATGCTGTCCGAGCTGTTTCAAATCGATGACAGAACGGAAACTTCTTCCGATCAGACGCTGGATTTCCATTGTTCTTCCGCTCTGTTTTCCTCTGACAGCTTCCCGCTGATTCCGTCCTGTGGTTGATGCCGGCAAAAGTCCGTATTCACTTGTGACCCAGCCGCCGGGGACCCCCTGAGCGCGCATCCAGCCGGGAACGCCCGGTTCCACAGTTACGGCACAAATCACTTTTGTACCGCCCATTTCAATCAAAGCGGAACCTTCCGGGTGAGCAAGAAAATCCGGGGTGATCTTAACCTTGCGCAGTGTATCAAAATTTCTGTTTCCAAGACGTTTCATTTGAAAGAGATCCTTAAATTAAGAACGCCTCCATGATTGAGGCGTTTTGCAAATTCATTTTGCAGAAAAAAAACCGCCGCCAGATGACTTACAGCACCCGGAACCGTCTCTTATGGCTGCTCGGTTCCCCGTCTGACCCGTTCGAGGAGTTCCGGCGCATAAGGTCCAGCGGCGGAAAACTACATTTTCGATATGGCTTATACTATAGCCGCCTTTTTAAAATATTCAAGGCACAAACTCAATTCTTCCCGAAGATTTTTTCTGTCGATGATCCGGTCGATCATTCCTTTCTTCAAAAGAAACTCGGCAGTCTGGAAACCTTCCGGCAATTTTGCCTGAGTTGTATCCTTGATCACGCGGGGTCCGGCAAATCCGATCAAAGCTCCGGGTTCCGCCAGAATCAAATCGCCCAGCGATGCGAAACTTGCTGTAACACCGGCAGTCGTCGGATGAGTCATAACAATAATACAGGGCAAACCTGCTTCTTTATGACGGTGCAGAGCTCCGCTTGTCTTGGCCATCTGCATCAAACTGATCATTCCTTCGTACATACGGGCTCCGCCGGAAGCGGTCACAAGCACGACAGGCAATTTCTTTGCAGTTGCATATTCCACGATACGGGTGATTTTTTCGCCGACGACAGCTCCCATACTGGCTCCGAGAAAACGGAAATCCATGACTGCAAGCGCATAATCCATTCCGTTCAGCTTCGCCTGACCGCTGACAACCGCATCTGTAAGACCGGTTTTCTTCTTATTGGCGACCAGCTTGTCTGTATAGGAAGCAACCCCTTCAAATTTCAAAGTGTCGATCGATTCCAGATTGGCATCAATTTCCTGAAATGTGCCGGGATCGGTAAGAAGCTCAATCCGCTTATTGGAGGGCATGGGGTTATGATATCCGCAACTCGGGCAAATATAAAGATTTGCCTCTTTCTGCTTCGTAAAAATAGTTCCGTCGCAATTGCGGCATTTTTCCCAAAGGCCTTCAGGAATATCTTTCCGTTTCACAGTTTCCGGCGCAGGTTTGCGGGGAGACAGGTTCAACGTCGAAAATTTTGGTTTCTTACTGAAAAGTGCCATAATGTTTTATCCCGTTTTGTTCGGTGTTTCTTCTAATATTCCATCATAATATAGCAGATTTTTTCCATCTTTCAAGTCATGGGAGCGAAAATCTGTTACCTTTACTTGAATTGAGTGTCACAAAGCAGCTTGTAACGCCCTCCTTTTGCTATCAATTCCTCATGATTTCCATGTTCAACGATCTTGCCATTGTCGATCACAAGGATATTATCTGCATTCCGGATCGTGCTCAAACGGTGGGCAATGGCAAACACTGTCCGGTCCGCCATCACATTGTTCAAGGCATCCTGAACCAGCCGTTCCGTAACCGTATCAAGCGCACTTGTCGCTTCATCCAGAATCAGAATCGGAGGATTCCGCAGGATCGCACGGGCAATGGAAATTCGCTGTTTTTCTCCGCCGCTCAGACGGAACCCTTTTTCGCCAGCCATGGTTTCATACCCGTCCGGATGTCTGCCGTCAACAATAAAATCATGGGCATTCGCCTGTTTGGCAGCCGCAATGATCTGCTCTTTCGTCGCTTCCGGCATCCCGTAAGAGATATTATCTGCAATCGTATCGTTGAAAAGGATCGCTTCCTGAGAAACGACACCGATCATTTTGCGCAGATCGGAGATCGCCACATCCTTGACATTTTTCCCGTCAATGAGAATCTCTCCGGAGGTGCAATCATAGAACCGGGCAATCAGGTTCGCAATCGTCGTCTTCCCGGAACCGGTGGGACCGACAACTGCCACAACGGATCCTTTCGGAATATCAAAGGAAACATCATCAAGAATTGCGCGGTCATCATAAGAAAAGCTCACATTGCGGAAGGAAATCTTATCTTCAAAGGACTTCAGGGGAACCGGATCCGGTTTTTCTTTGAGGGAGTTATCCATATCAATGATCTGGAAATACCGGTCGGCCGCCGCCATGCTCCGCTGGATGTATGTGGTAACTTTCGCCAAATCTTTAATGGGACGGTACGCAAGCAGACAGGGTGCAAGCATCTGAGCCAGAGAGGAAAGCGGAACTTCCTGACTGTAACTGTAAATCAAAAATACAAGGGTACAGATCACGGAAACCGTTTCCATCAGAGGCGACATCAGGAGCTGAGCCCGGATCGCACGGATCACAGTTTTCAGATAATGATTGTTGGAATACTGGAACCGTTTTGATTCCCGTTCTTCCGTATGATAAGCCTTCACCACAATGATCCCGGTGAAAACTTCATGCATCCGGGAATAGACAACTGCGATTCCTTCATAGGATTTCCGGTAGATCTTCCGGATCTGCCTTCCAAGCAGAATCAGCGGAACAATGCAGACAGGAAGTCCGATAAACAAAATCAGCGGCAGAGTCCAGCTTCCGTACTGCACTCCGGCATAGACAACGGCTGCGGCACATGCAAGGATTTCGATCGGACACCGGGTGGCATCAGCGATCACATGAGCCACACTGGATTCGATGGCGCCAATATCATTGGTACAGCGGGAAATCAGCTGCCCCACATCCATTCTGCCGTAGAAACTGATGGGCTGATTGATGAGTTTCTTGAAGATTTCTTCCCGCATATCAGCAACCACTTTCTGTCCAACCCAGCGCATACAATAATGGTTGATGTACGTTGCGAGGTTTTTCAAAGCCCAGAGAAGCACAAACGCGATACAGAACACGGAAAAGAACTGCCAGGTCATCTTTCCGGCGGGTGTTTCAGCCGGGAATTCCAGATAGGTTTTCTCTTTGGAAGCAAAAATCACATTCCCCTGATCATAGGAAGCGGTCAGAGATTCGATTCCGACCTTTTTCAGGAAATCATTGATTTTCTTTACTTCCTGACTGACTCTGGATTCATCCTGAGGACTTTTCAGGAAAGAACGGACCGCAGCGATTTTTTCCTCTTCGGTACCGGCGGCATTGACTGCCCGGTAGATTTCTGCTGCCTCTTTTTCGATCTTTGCGGAAGCATCTGATGAAAATTCAATTCCGCTGAAGAGGCTGGGCAGCATCATGAAACTTCCGAACAAAGATCCGCCGATGAGGAATCCGGCAAGGATCCCCACGATCAAACGGAACTTATACGGCTTGGCATACTTCAGAAGCCGCCAGTAAGTTGAAAATTTATAATCTGCAAGTTCGTCTTGTTTTTTCATAATTTATGCAAGAGCCTGAGCAATTGTTGCAACAACATATTCGCGCATTTCGGTGGTGGATTCCGGATAGATCGGCAATGCAAGAACAGATTCTGCTGCGGCTTCTGCCTTCGGATAATCTCCGATCTTGCCGCCCAGATCTGCAAAACATTCCTGAATGTGAAGCGGGAGCGGATAGTAAATATCGCAGCCGATTCCAGCCTTGACCAATGCATCCCGGACCATATCGCGTTTTCCATCTTTCACACGGATGGAGAACTGATTGTAAATGTGACGTGTCGCATAGTCAGCCTTTCCGGGCAGGATGATCTTGTCTGCTGCGGAAGAAGCCTTGAACATTTCAGCATATTCTGCGGCATTCTTTTCCCGTGCGGTGTGCCAGCTGTCAAGATGTTTCAGCTTGATGGAGAGCACAACTGCCTGAATTGCATCCAGACGGAAGTTTCCGCCGATATATTTATGGTAATACTTCGGATTCATGCCGTGGTTGCGGAAGATTTTGAGCCGTTCCAGAGATTCTGCGCTGTCGGTTGTAATGATCCCGCCATCGCCGAATCCGCCCAGGTTCTTGCTGGGGAAGAAGGAGAAGCAGCCGTATTTTCCGAAAGTCCCTGCCTTGGCGCCCTTATATTCAGCTCCGATTGCCTGAGCAGCATCTTCGATCACACAAATATTATGAGCTTTTGCAAGTTCCATAATGGGATCCATATCTGCCATCTGACCGAACAGGTGAACAGGGATGATTGCTTTGGTTTTGGGAGTGATCTTCTTTTCGATTTCCGCAGGATCAATATTAAATGTCTCAGGATTGATATCAGCGAACACCGGTTTTGCGCCGAGACGTGCGATTGCGCCAACTGTTGCGAAGAAGGTGAAGGGGGTTGTAATGACTTCATCCCCGGCTCCGACGCCTTCCGCCATCAAAGCAAGGAGCAGAGCATCAGAACCGGAAGAAACACCGCAGGAACCGGCTGCTCCGCAATATTCCGTAATTTCATCTTCAAATTTGGAGACAGCAGCTCCGAGAACAAACATCTGACTGTCGCAAAGCTGTTCAATTGCAGCCATAATTTCAGGTTTAAGGGCGGCAAACTGACCCTTCAGATCAAGCAGCGGTACTTGCATAGTGAAATTTCCTCCTGTAATGGGATAATGTGATCTCAACATATATTCCTGTTAATATAGCGCATAAATTTGATTTTTCACCTCTGAAATCAAAAAAAAAGAACTTTTTTTCCAAAAAAACGCTTTTTTTTCTTTTTTCTGCTTGTATTTTGTCTTGAATTGCTGTAATTTACAAACAGTTGCGGCCAATTGTTCTTTTTCGGAAAACAATTGACCTATCCGTTGACGGGGTCATCGGGTATGCTATTTTTGATACACACAAGAGGAGTTTTCGCGTTACGGTTGTACGTTTTACCGTTTCAACCGATCACTTCAGTACAGTTCAACCTGTTCCCACAAGTCTTTTTCCGTTAAGGCAGCCGAAACCCTCGCTCTCTCCGGTTAAGATCGTTCTTCCTTTGTGGATCTTCAGATATAGAAAAAATGACAGCAGCTGCCGGAAAAAAGAAAAATGAGGGTGTAACAAGAGGATCCGTAAAAACAACGCAAGGATCTGGAAAGGCTTTATGAAAATTTATGTCGGAAACATGCCGTATGCAATGACGGCTGAAGAACTGCAGGCCCTCTTCGAAGGCTTCGGAACCGTCGAAAAAGCAAATCTCGCAATCGACCGCGAAACGAACCGTCCCAGAGGATTCGGGTTCGTGGAAATGTCCGATGCAGAACAGGCAAATGCAGCAATCGCAGCACTCAACGGTTCTGAACAGGGCGGGAGAAAACTGGTCGTCAATGAGGCTCGTCCCAGAGAAGATCGCCCCCGCAGAGAATTCCGCGGCGGATTCCGCAACGGCGAAAACCGGAATTTCCGCAGAGAACGCAGAGAAAACTCCTACTGAGCATTCTTCCGGAAAAACTCTTTTCAAATCAGTCTCAACACCATCAGATTTCATTTTTGATGGTGTTTTTTTAATTTCTTTATTGACTTTATCGCATTTTTATGATATATTTTTGAACTTTTTCAGATGATGACTTGTCTGAGAGTTGTAATGAAAGCAGATTTCAGCATCCATTGGCTTTCGTTATCGCAGATCAAAAAAAATACTACATTCAAAATAGAAAGTGAGATTCTACTGTTATGAAAAGCAGAAATATTATGAAAGCAGCCTCATTTTTTGTCATTCTCGCTGCCGTTCTGTTCTACTACCAGAGCGTCAACTGTGCTCCGTTTCATCTCAAAGATTCCAATAACAACAACAGTTACGGAAGCAGAAAGCAAAGCACCCCTGCCGCCGCCCCCGCAGTTTCCGGAAAATACCGTCCCGATGAAGAAAGCGCGGCAGTCTCTCAGGTCACAGCGTCCATTTTGACAAAGCTCCATTATCAGAAGAAGAGAATCGACACGGCAACTTCCATTGAATTTTTCCATGCTTATCTGGAAAAACTGGATCCTCTTCACATGTTCTTTACGCAGGAACAGATCAGCCAATGGGAATATATGGCTCCGACACTGATCAAAGATATCATGAACGGAAAAACACAATTCGCCTTTATCGTTTACAACCATTATCTTGATCAGTTGAAAAAATACAAGCAGTTCGTGACGGATTTTCAGGTCAACCCCGATCAGCTCAAAGGAAATGAAACTTTTGAACTCGACCGCACCAAAGTCGAATGGCCAAAAAATGAAGCCGAATTGAAAACCATCTGGCGGAAAAAACTGCTCAACGATGTGATCCTTCTCAAGATCCTCGAAAAAATCGAAGCGGAAAAAGCTGCGGCAGCTCCCGCCGGACAGCCCAAAACCGGATGGAAAAAAGCTCCGCCGCTTGCACAGGTCAAAAAACGCGCCCAGCAATTCATCGCAAACGAAGAAAGCGCAACCTCAACCACAATCGTGGAACATTACCTCAATGCTCTGGCTTCCCTCTACGATCCCCATACACAATACATGGCTCCCGCAACAGAAGAGGATTTCAATATCAATATGAGCCTCTCTCTCTGCGGAATCGGTGCCGTTCTTTCTCCCGCTGACGACGGATCGATCCGGATCGTCAAAATCATCCCCGGCGGCCCCGCAATGAAAAACGGACAGCTTCAGGCGGAAGACCGGATCATCGCTGTCGCTCAGGGAAATCAGGAACCCGTGGACGTCATTGATATGCCCCTGCATAAAGTGGTTTCTCTGATCCGCGGCCCCGCAGGAACGGAAGTCGTCATTACAGCCCTTGATGCAAAAGAAGGCGCAACCGGTCACCCGAAAACTGTCCGGCTGGTCCGGGAAGAAATCGAACTGAAAGAGTCTGAAGCAAAATCCGAGGTGCGTGTAATCAAAGATGCGTCCGGTATCGAACGCAGAATCGCAATCATCACCCTGCCCTCCTTCTATTGCGACTTTGAAGCGATCGCAGCAGGAAAACGAGATTACAAAAGCTCCACCCGTGATGTCCAGAATCTCTTGCGGGAAATCAGGAAAGGCGGTAAAATCGATGCTCTGATCATGGATCTCCGGTTCAATGGCGGCGGAAGCCTTGCAGAAGCTATCAAACTCACCGGTCTGTTTATCCCCAAAGGCCCGGTCGTGCAGGTGCTGGACTCCAACGGCGATGTGGATGTGGAAAATGATGACGACGGCGGAAAAGTGGAGTATGCCGGACCGCTCCTTGTTGTCACAAACCGGTTCAGCGCCTCCGCCTCGGAAATTTTTGCCGGAGCAATCCAGGATTACGGCAGAGGAATCATTGCCGGCGATGATAAAACCCATGGCAAAGGCACGGTTCAGACGATCGTGGATATCAATCAGTATTTCAAATATCTCGGTATCAAATTCAAAGGCGGCGCATTGAAACTGACGAAGGCGAAATTCTACCGGATCAACGGTCATTCCACCCAGCTCCGCGGTGTGATCCCCGATATTATTGTCCCTTCCTACACCTCAGTGATGGATGCCGGAGAAGACAGTTTGGATCATCCCCTGCCCTGGGATGAGATCCGTCCTGCATATACGGGCCGTGTTCCTTCTCTGAATCACATCATCAAAGTCCTGCGTGAAAAATCCCAGCAACGGATTGCCGCCAGTCAGGAATTCAAAAATCTGAATCGGGACATGGAACGTTACCGGAAAAACCGGGAAAAGAAATATGTTTCTCTGAACTTTGAGATCCGCTGGAAAGAATATCAGGAACAGAAACGGATCCTGGAAGAGCAGGAACGTCAGCTCAACGAAGAAGGTTCAGATTCTGCCAAGAAAAAAGATATTCTTTTAGATGAAATGGTCCGGATTGCGACAGATTACGCCCAACAGCAATGATCTGAGAGAAAAAATCACCAACGATACTTTCGGGAGTGTTTTGAAAAGCACTCCCGTTTTTTTTAAGACATAATAACGCAATTTTCCGAAAATTTATTTTTCCCGTTTGACTTTTATTTATTCTTATGATATAGTATTGAAAGTCATGGATATTCATTTTATTTTATCCTGTCTGACTTCGCATAATATCCATTATGTTAAGTCATTTAGACTCAAATTTCCATTATCGACACTCCAAAACTCATAGAAAACCGTTTATTTTGAACCTGACGACTTAACATAATGGATATTATGCGACATTCGGTCTTTTGTCAGCTAATAATCAGGAGAAAGCAATAATGAAGTATAATTCTCCTATTGACAGAATATTAAGGTAATTAAGTAAAATTAAGGAGTGTTGAAATGGCAAGTTATGTCGTAGATTCTTCTGTATCAAATATAACAATTGGTACTGGTGATTACGATCGTATGTACATTTACTCCGGCGGGATTGCGAACAGCACTACCGTCAATTCCAGCGGCTACATGTCCATCTCCTCCGGCGGAACCGCGAACAGCACTACCGTCAATTCCAGAGGTTCCATGTACATCTCCTCCGGCGGAACCGCGAACAGCACTACCGTCAATCGTTGGGGCTCCATGTACATCAGATCCGGCGGAGTCGCGAACCGTACAACTGTCAATTCCGGAGGCTATATACGCATCTCCTCCGGCGGAACGGCAAAGTTGATCAAAGAAAATGGGGGCTATGTCGATGTTGCTGATGGAGCAAACGTAACCTTTGCTTCCAACACAATTTCTGGTTTGAACTTATATGGTGCAATGACCGTCCATTCTAATACTGTCGCGAACAGCACTACCGTCAATT
>JAFTIQ010000070.1 GCA_017456805.1 Lentisphaeria bacterium | reverse complement strand
GTGACACCTTCCATCATACAGCCGTCTCCGGCGATGATGTAGATCTTGCCATCAAGGAGTCCTGCGTCTGCGAGACCGGTCACTGCGCCGAAACGTTTTGCAGCGACAGCCATACCGATACCGGAAGCAAAACCTGTTCCGAGGGGGCCGGTGGTGACTTCAACACCGCGGGTGTGGCCATATTCCGGATGTCCGGGGGTCAAGCTTTCCCACTGACGGAACTGTTTCAGATCGTCCATGGTCAAACCATAGCCGAAGAGGTGAAGAAGGCTGTAGATCAGCATGGAACCGTGTCCTGCAGACAGAACAAAACGGTCGCGGCCGAGCCACTGGGGGTTCTTCGGATTGTGTTTCATGTGATTGTACCAGAGGGTGAACGCAACATCTGCTGTACCCATAGGCATACCGGGATGGCCGGACTTGGCTTTCTGCACACATTCGGCGGAAAGCAGGCGGACGGTGTCTGCTGCCAGCTTCAAGGACTTGCTACAAGACATTTTCTCTCCTTAAATTTTTGTTTAAAGGTTGACTTTTCACGGAAAAGATATACTTTACTTAATATTATGACGTAATATAACACCAAATCACGGAAAATGCAAAATGTCTAATGAAAGATTTTTAACTTCTACCATGAATAAACGCGATTTTGAGGCTGAAGAAACCCTCAGACCGCAGTCTTTTCAGTCCTTTCCCGGACAAAAAAAGACAAAAGACCGTCTTGAAATCTATGTGGAGGCCGCAAAAAGACGCGGTGATCCCCTCGGACATCTGCTTCTCAGCGGACCTCCGGGACTGGGAAAAACCACCCTCGCCTACATCATCGCCAAAGAAAAAGGGGCAAATATCAAAACAAGCAGCGGGCCGGTCATCGAAAAACCCGGAGATCTCGCAGGACTCCTCACCTCTCTGGAAGAAGGAGATATCCTTTTTATTGATGAAATCCACCGTCTGAATATCACCGTTGAAGAATATCTTTACAGCGCAATGGAAGATTTCTTTATCGATATCATGATCGATCAGGGCCCCGGAGCACGCTCTGTCCGGTTGAATATTCCAAAATTTACACTGATCGGAGCGACGACCAGGCAGGGGCTGCTTTCGTCCCCCCTGCGCTCCCGTTTTGAACTCGCTCTCCGGTTGGACTACTATGCACCGGAAGACCTGCAAGCCATTGTTCAGCGTTCGGCTGGAATTCTGGAAACTGAAATCGAACCGGAAGGCGCTCTTGAAATTGCAACCCGCAGCCGGGGAACCCCGCGAATCGCTAACAATCTTCTCCGCTGGACACGGGATTTCGCAGAAGTCCGCCATGCCGGAACCATCACTCAGGAAGTCGCTTCCGAGGCTTTGACTATGCTGGATATCGATAATTCCGGTCTGGATGAAATGGATAAACGGATCCTTGAGACGATTACCATGAAATTCCGCGGCGGTCCCGTGGGGATCAACTCCCTGGCTGTCGCCGTCGGGGAAGAAGCTGATACCATTGAAGACGTGTATGAACCTTATCTGATTCAGGAAGGTTATCTGCTCCGGACTCCCCAGGGACGGCTCGCGGCTGACAAGGCATGGGCAGTTCTCGGCTTGACAAAACCCGTCGAAGGATTGAAGCGGAACAGAAAAAAAGATTCCCAGCCTGATCTGTTCTGAAATTCCCTGAACAAAAATCATTTAGAAGATGTTGTTCTGACACAATACGGTACTAAATGATAATATATGATATAAAACGGAACAAAACAGCATTGTATAATATTTTGTTGAGCTGTCTCTCCGTAAAAAGAAAAAATCCCTGAATGAGATTCTGAAGTTGAACCATTCAGGGATTCATGACAGAAGTATGCCTCAGAGAGAAACTCCTGTTACAGATTGAATTTCTTTTGCATTGCCGTTAAACCATGTCCATGTCATGAAGACATAGGGTTCGCCTTTCTTGAGCGTTTTACCTTTGAATTGGAATACCGCTGTTTTTCCGGGCTGAACGGTGATCCGGAGAGTGGATTCATTCAGCTTCAGATTTTCACCTCTGGCAGTAAGGGCGATTTCAGCGGGGGCTTTTCCGAAATATTGAACCGTGACTTTGATCAGAACCTCTTCTCCCTGTTTCACTTCGGCGGGGGAAACGATCTGAACGATCCGTTTATGGTTCTGGAAGTCAATCTCTGTACGGCGGATCTCACCGCTGATGATGTTTTCCTGATAACGGATGAGGGGAGCGGATGAACCGGAAGTTTTGAATTCAAAGGTATAAGCAGCTCCGCCGGGAAGCTCAAGGATATTTTCGCCGTTATTCAGTTGAATTGACTTGCGATTACCGTTCTCTCCAGCCGGAGCATAGAGAAGTTGAGCCCCTTCCGGTACATTTTTCAATTGGAAAATCAGCTTTGCAGGGGCATTCAAAAAGGCGGCGGTTGCGGCGTATGATGCCTGCGTTTGTGTATAAATTTCATTTGCGCCATGATGCCGGTTGTACGGCAAGGTGGGGATCCCTTTGCAGTTCCGCATATCCGGGTTACTCATCATTCCGGGGATCCATCCGAGGAAGGAGGACATGATATCCCGGCGGAAGTTTGTGCCGACATCCGCGATAAAAGAACGTCCGGACGGATTATTTCCTGTATGGAATGTCAGATATGAGGCAGCGAGCTCCTGAAGCTGTAAATCATTGAATGTTACAGCAAGCGTTTGTGTTTGCAATGCAATTGTGCCGTTGATCCCGGAAAGAAAATAATTGTTGAGTTCGCCATAAAGTTTCCGTTTTCCATCAAGGGATTGTCCGACTTCAACAGAATACCAATCTTTCCGTTTTGTTTCCCGGAAATCTGCAAAGGGGGTGGAATAAGGCAAAGCTCTGGTTGCCCGGTTCTTCAAATGGAACTCCGCAAAGATCTTCAACGCTGCATGGATCCGGAACGCCAGTTCCGTTCCGGGAATTTCATTGGCAAGCATGATCAACGCATAGATTCCCATATTGTCACGGGAGAGATGCGCCAGATTTTTACTGGTATTTTCGCAGATAAGACCGCAGAGATAGCCGTATTCATTTTTGTACAGAGATCTCTGCTGACGTTTCAGGAGTTCGTTTGCAAGTTCAAAAGCCATTTCCCGGTAATAGGTTCCGCCGGTTGCTTTCCAGAAAAGAACCGCATTTTCCAACCGCATTGCGATCGCAAGGGTCGTATGTGGAGCATAGGGGCCGATCCCGTTTGCTTTGAGTTCAGCTCCGGAAGAATCACACATGAAATCAAAATGTTTTTTCGATTGCATCAGAACTTTTTTTGCAAGTTCCTTATCTTCAGCTTTTGCCGCCAGATAGAAATAGGCTCCGGCGGCTGTCATTCCCCAATGACTGTCCTGAACGTCCGGATGACAGATATAGCCGCCTTTTGCAACGTGCACCACCCGTTCGTCACCGGAGTTCGGAATGTTGTCTGTCCAGAAGTTGTTGACTTTGATAAAGTGCCCTCCCCTGAATACGGATTGAAGCCGTTTATCAGGATTGTTCAGCGGATAAAGTGAGTGAACAGTAAAAGGCAGCCCGGTTTCCGGATCATAAAGTTTTGTCAGGAATTTGGCGCCCCAAAGCAGCTCGTCGTAAGCGGAAGGTACGTTAAAATCAGACGCAATGGCGATCGGACGCATGATGGTTTTGACCGCCATGGAGTGATAACCTCGCAAATCGGAAGCATCGAACCAGCCGCCGGAAATATCAACGGGCTTTTTATTATCAGAACGCAGAACGGGTTCCAGAAAACATTCCGGATGCGCCGGAGTTTTCATGCCGCTGCGCATACTGAACAGGAAATTTGCATTTTTTGCAGCAAGGTCCTTCAAATGGGAAAACGAAATTTCAAAGGGGACGGAAAGAAGGTTTCCGCTTTGCAGCCGGTAGGTTCCGCTTTTTGTAAAGGTCGAGAAATCAGCAATTTTGAATTGTCCGACAGAATATTCTCCGGATTTCAGAGCACCCGTAAAGACTGTTTTTCCGGTAGAGGAATCGATCAGAGAAAAGCTGGAAGCGTTGTGTTTATGGGAAAGGACAGCCCACTTTCTATAATAAGGAGAGAAACCAGTCTGGGGGAGAATGATTTTTTCTTCAGAGGCGAACCAGCTGTCTTCTGTTCCGGGAACGACCCGTTCCAAGGTAAAATCCCGGAAATAATATTTTGCCCACATGGGATCTCCGGGAAGTCGTCCGGTCATTTGTTTGGAGATCACAAAAGATTTGATTTTCCGCATTTTGGCGGGATCTTTATGATTGCTCCATGTGACCGTGATTTTATTCCACTGTCGGGGAACCATCGGACGGCAAGCCTGAGTCCAAATGCCGGAACCTCCCATTTCGATCCAGAGAGATGCCCGATCCGGCACATCGGGATAAACCCAACAGCTGAGCTGGTTATATTCCACATATTTTTCCGGCGGGAGATTCAGATCGATTTTAACAGTGCTGATTGCCGGATTGACACCATAAACATAGGGAAAGAAATCCTTATTGATCCCCCCGTGATCCAGCTTGAAATGAAGGGTTGTGATTTTCTTCCCGGCATCAGAGGTTGCTTTGATCATATCCGGAAATTTTGTACTCCACTTGTTTGCGCTGAAGGTGGAAAACGGAATCTTTTCGCTGGCAAGGATCCGTTCCGAATCAGATGAGATCACCTGCGCGGAAAGGATCGCCGGAAGAAAAAAGGATAGAAGATAAAATTTTTTCTGGATCATGAGTTCCCCTGCCCCGCTGTTATCGTGTAAGTTCTTCCAGTTTCAGATTGCGGAAAAGGGTGACAGAATCTTTTTTTCCTGCATAATTGCCGAGGATCAGAATCTTGACATACCGTGTGGTATACCACCATTTCTGTCCGGCAACAGCATAATCTTTCGGAGATTCCCCTTTGATCACAACGGAAAATGTTTTCCATTCATGGGAGAGCTGAGCGTTTGCCGCACCGGAATATTGGTAAGTTCCAGCGGAAAAATGATAACGGATCGCAGTCCCTTTTGGATAGGCTTTTTTCAAAGTTTTTTTCAATGTTACAAGGAAAAATCCTTCCGGCGTTTTTGAGGCTTCGACGGATGCAACAGGGCCTGCAAGATCCATATTCGGCAGATCAGAAAAATCCGGTTTTGTGTTGAATGCGATCAATCCGCCGAAACGTCTCCATGTTTTCAAGGAAAAATTCTTGATTTTCAGAACGGTATCTCCAGCTTTGGCGTCCTCAACGAGTTCTGTATCGGTTCCTTTGACACCGTAGATACTTTCCGAAACAACCATTTTTTTCCCGCTGTCGAAAGAGGCAATCCCGAAATAAAGCTTGGCAGGAGTCGTGCCTGGTTTTGCCATGAATTCTCCGGAGAGCTTGTAAATCTTGCCCGGATCAACTGCCAGCATTTGAGTTGTCCGGAAATTATAAACCCCATTGATTGCCAAAACGGATTCTCCATCCAGTTCCGTTTGCACAAGAGCTCCCGCTCCATTGATTTTTTCGAAGTCAGAAGTTTTGACCGGACGAAGCGCGGTATCCGCAGCCATAAGGACAGTGACTGCTCCGCAAAGCAATGCGATGAGTGAATGTTTCATAGTACCCTTCCCTGATTTTTTTATTTCTTATGAATAATATACATATATGTTCCATGAATTTCAATGTTTGAATACAAAAAACAGGAGAGTTTTTATATTTTCAGATCATCAGAGATTTTCAGCTCTTAAAATAAAAGGGGCTGTTGCAAGACCTGAAATTTGAAAGCACATTTTCGTACGGAGAAAACGGAGTGTACTGAGTGTACGGAGGCATTTTTGGTTATTACCGACCGATTTCTCAAAAGAAATAAAAATTTTTCTCTTGGGTAACGGTTGTTTTAATTACCAAACCACC
>JAFTIQ010000069.1 GCA_017456805.1 Lentisphaeria bacterium | reverse complement strand
TTTTGCCTTGGAATCAAGGCAAAAAAATGGTCGGGGCAGCGTTGTATTGCAAACGGATAAACTCTCATTTTATCATTTTCTCATCATATGAGCGAAGCGAATGCTTCATAGCTGAATGAAATGAAGCTGCTTCATATTGTGGAGCGGTAGCGAAACAATGCTTCATCGTCAGGCTTGTATGAAGCACGGCTTCGCCGTATGAAGCGGCACGTTGTGCCATGAAGCGCACCTGCGGTGCATGAAGCGAAGCCTGACGGCTTCATGTTTTTTTTGCCTCAGGCAAAAAAAATGGTCGGGGCAGCGAGATTCGAACTCGCGACTTCTTGCTCCCAAAGCAAGCGCGCTACCAACTGCGCTATGCCCCGATACCCGGGTAATATATCACCCTTTTATAAAAAGGCAAGAATCTTTTCTCATTTTTTAATAACTTTTTTTGGAAGATCCAACTTGAAAAAATGGTGAGTTGAAGTAATATACTTCAATCAATATCTTTTGCCCCTTGAAGGAGTTCCAATATATGAAAAAATGTCTGCTGTCACTCTTGCTTTTCTCCGCAATCTTTCTGTTTGCTGCGCCTCCGGAAACCGTCAATAAGGTGCGCCTCCTTATCGAACAGAGAACGCTCGTTTGGAAGGCTTGCAATGTCAAACCTTTGTCAGAAACAGTCAAAGCTCCTTTTGCAAAAGATGGCTGGAGAATTGAACTGCAGCGACCGCTGGAAAGTAAAAAAAGATCCGGAATTCAGGGGATCATCAATCCCGGCGATCCCAGAAATACAATGGAATTGGTGCTGCTTTCCGGGAATCCTCAGATAAAAACAGTCCGCAATCAACTGGTTTGGCTTACGGAGCCCGGAGAACTTGTGACAAGAGTTGTTTATCTCGGGAAAAAGTGGGAATATCATTTTTTTATCCGGGGGGACATTGCGACGATCTCTGCTGTGAAAAATCTTCTTCAGCCTCAGGGCGGCGATGATCTTTATCCGATTTATGCGGAAGCACTCAATGTTTCAGATTTTAATGATACCAGCCGCAAGACGGCGGCGCAGCTGCTTCCTGCCGGCGGAAATAAAGTGATTCCATATATCAACCGTGCAATCGGGATCGCGATTGCAAGAGAGATTGATACATCTCCGCATTTTGTCAGTTTGAAAGGGATCGGGACCCCGGAAGCTGCGGCGGCAATCGGGACCGCGATCCGGTCCAAAATTCCTGCTGTTGTAAAGAATGCAGAAGAGTGTCTTCTTCATGGTCCGGCATTGAAGGGGGCGGAAAATCTGTATTTATCGCTTTTGTCTCAGAGGAAGGGGATTGACCGGGCACTGCAGGCTTTGAATGAATTGGGATGTCAGCAGCGGGCATTGCCCATCATTTTGAAGCTCAAGCGGGAACCGGAATCCTTTGAACAATATATGACGCTTGTGTTTGCAGAATATCGATTCCGGAGCGGGGCGCAGAAGATTCCGGAACTGGATCTGGTGGAACAGGTCCGGATTTTGCTTGCCCGGGTCGGAGATATTCCGGGAACTCCGAAATTTATTTCAGTTTCTGATAAAAAAGACAATTTGGAAGCGGAGCTGGTATCTGCAGAACGGAAACGTCTTCAGCCCATAGAACGGGAATTTGCGAAGAGCAGGAATATTGAAAATGCGGTTTGTTCTGCATTGATGCTGTGTCTGTTCAACCCGGTTTCCCAGGGGTATAACAAGGCCTATATTGAGCGGGTGAATGCGGAAGGGCTTGTTCTGCTGAAATCACTGCCGCGGAGAAATGTCCGGGCAATATTGCGGGTTTTGCGTGATAATGTGGATGATCCCAAAGAATCTGAGTTTTTCCGGAAACTCATGATACAGGTTGGATGAACGGATGCAAAGTCTTTTCCGTAAAACATTTTGGCTTTCTCTTGCGACTTTTTTAAACCGGATTCTTGGATTTATCCGGGAGTTGCTGCTGGCAAGATTTCTGGGTTGCGGAGTGATGATGAGTGCGTGGAGTTATGCCTGGATGCTCCCGAATATGTTCCGCCGGATTCTGGGGGAGGGGGCTCTTGGAACGGTGCTGATCCCGGTTTTGACAGAGACCTTTGAAAAAGAAGGGTATGAGGCAGGACAGAAGAAGTTTTCCACGGTTGTGATCTGGCTTTTTTTCCTGCTTACGCTGATCACGGTACTGTTTGCGGGAGCCGCGCTGATTCTTGAGCCGTTTATTGAACCGGAGCGCTGGAAACTTGCGCTGTTGACGGTTCCGGTCATCATGCCGTATTGTATTTTGATCTGCTGTGTGGGTGTTTTTACCTCGGTGCTGAACACGTTTCAGATTTTTGTCCGTCCGGCGCTGATGGAACTTTTGCCAAACTTGTTTTTCATTGGAACGGTGTACTTTTTTCTTCCGGAGTTGATGGATACACCGGTCAAGGCTTTGCGGGTGATTTCCGTTGCCATGCTGATCTCTGGAACGCTGGAGTTTCTCTGTTTGGGGATTATTCTGCATAAGCAGAAGATGTTTCCGAAGGTTTCCCGACAGATTTTAGTGAATTTTCCTGTTCTCCGGGAAATCTGGAAGAAACTCCTGCCCGGATTGGTTGGGGCAAGTGCATTGCAGATCGGGTCACTGGTGGATGCTTCTCTGGCAATGGGGATCGGGGATTATGCGAAAGCCGCGATTCATTATTCTGACCGGTTGGTCTATCTTCCGATTGGGATATTCGGAGTCGCGTTCGGGGTCGTTTCATTGCCGATGCTTTCCAAATTTATTGCCGAAAACAAATTCAAAAGCATGTTGATTTCCAGTTTCAAATCCATACGTCAGATGCTTTTTATTACGATTCCGGTAACGGTTCTGATGGCGATTTTTTCCAAAGATCTTCTGAAAATGTTTTTCTATGGAGGGAAATTTGATGATCATGCGCTGAATGAGGCGCATCAGGCGATGTTCTGGTTTGTCTTCGGAATCCCGTTTTTCTGCCTGATCAAATTGGTTGTCAACACATTTTATTGCCGTAAGGATATGAAGACCCCGGCGGCAGTTTCCATTTGCTGTATTATTCTGAATCTGATTCTCAGCATTATTTTGAGAGAATCCATGAAACAGGGGGGGCTTACGCTTGCGACCGTTGTTGCGTCTGTGGTGAACAATGTCGTGCTCCTTTGGATTTTACGGAAGGAACTTGGGCGGATGCCTCTTGCCGGAACTGTGAAATTTGCCGGGATCATTCTGATGCTGTCTGTGATTTCCGGCGCGGGAGCTTACTGGAGTCATCAGTGGCTTCAGGGGCATCCGGAATGGCATTTTCTGCCCCGGGGGATCATTCCCTTGTTCGGGGGCGGATGTGTTTTTATGATGATTTTTGTTTGCCTTTGCCTGATTTTCCGGATTCATGAATTGAGAGCTTTGATCATCCGGTTCCAGCAAAAATTGAGCCGTAAAAAGAAAAGAGCTTGAATAAAGGGAAATCCGGTATGAAGATTCCATTTGAGGAAGTTTGTCGGATTTATTGATTATCATTCTGCAATTCGGGAGCAGAACAGAGAATTGGCAGAAGCCTGTGCCAAAGGAAGATGGAACCTGCGTTCGTTTTGAGGGCTATTGTGTGATGGCTCAGGTTCTGGAAAAAGTTGTCGATCGCTGAAAAATAACGGTTGATTTTTGGAAAATACGTTGATTTCCTGAAAAATAACGGTTGATTTTTGGAAAACACGTTGATTTTCTGAAAAATAACTGTTTACAGCCACAGATTACGTTTGCTTAAAAAAATCAAAAAAATGCATAGAAGAGGTTCTTTTTTCAAAAAAATGTTGCCAGTAATTCCTGCATCAATTACTGGCAACATTGTAATATAATCGAAAAAATAAAAAAGTCAAGGGAAGATAAGGAGAAAAATGGCTTTGATTTAATAAATAGTGCGTTAACTAAAAAAAACTGTCGCAAAACTGAAATTTTTGAAATACTGTTTTGTACAGAGGGAACGGAGGGAACGGAGGGGACGGAGGGGACGGAGGGGACGGAGGGGACGGAGGGGACGGAGGGGACGGAGGGGACGGAG
>JAFTIQ010000068.1 GCA_017456805.1 Lentisphaeria bacterium | reverse complement strand
GTATTTATATGCCAGATAATGATAATGTTCGCGCAGCATCCAGAAGTCATATTCCGGGTGCATTCTTCCCTTTTCATCTTTGAACCCGTAGTTCCGTGCGGGGTCGAAAAATGTTCGGGGATGAACGTTATCTTCATAAAACGAGAGCAGACCGACCTGCTTGAGTTTGTCTCCAATCGCCCAGCCTCTATATTTGCTGTAAGAGGGTACTTTTCTCTGCTGCTGGATCGTTGTTGCGCCTTTGAAATCATAACTTTTTGAATGCCAACGTGTGGAGCCGCCTTTTACAAATGTTCCGGCAATTCCGCCGCCCCATTCTGAAAAATAAGTTTTCATCTCAGGAATGGCGATTCCAAGAAGATCGCTGCAGTAATATTCCAGATAGGTGCTGCCGAATTTATCTGCAACGCCCCGATACATTTTTCTGGTTCTTTCAACATCAAGAGCGGTAATATTCTGTGTTCCGGAATTGAAGCTGGGGTGCCCGGCTGAAACAATAATGATCTTCCGGACATCTTTTAATTTTTCGTAAAACGGTTTGTCCATGGTCATCCAGCGGGGGAAAATGGTTCCGCGCCAGTTTTTCAGAGGAGCTTTCACCGGAGTGGCAAGCAGCCCGATATCCCATTTCATCACCCCGGAAAGAGGTTTGCCCGGAGCGTTGATGAAGTTGATATTGAAAATGACCTGACCGTTTCGCCGGGAGATCTCCAAAGCACTGCGGGAGTCATCGACTTTCCAATCTCTGTCGCTGTCGGAGAAATAGCAGAAGCCGCGGTCTTCATTCCCGAACCAGACAAACGGCTGGAAAGAACCGGGGGTTTTCCGTTCCTGTCCCTTACTTTCCAAGACGACATCGCCCCGGATTTTTTTGGAGTGTGTATATCCGGCGAACCCGCCCAGCGGTGTTTGTCCGAGTTTTTTGGAACGATCCATTCTGCGGTAGGTCACATCTGTGATATTCTGATAAAGAGTTGCCTGATCCTGTTTCAGCGGCAGGTTCAGAGAAACTTTTTCCGGCTGGAAATCTTTTCCTGGAACAACTGTAAAAGTCATCCGGAGAACTCCATCCGGCTCAAGTCTGTTTTGAATGGTCCAGACCGCTCCGGCTGCCTCTGCACTCTGTTCCCAGAGAACCGCATGACCTTCTTTTCTGAGACTGCTCCGTTTCCAGGGAAAGGTCACGCCGTCAACAGTCAGATTGACCGGTGCTGCAAACAATGATTCTGTTGCATTTCCGACAGTCGGCTCCAGCTGATAAGCAGTTGCCTGCGAAAGAAAACCATTTTTACCAACAGTATAAGTTCTGCCGGAGATTTGAATTGTGTCACCCTGAATTTTCAGCGGAGCAAATCCGGCAAAGCCATGATCCGTTTTCACCTCTTTTTCAAAGGGAAATTTCTGTTTGTGGAAAACGGTTTGCCCCATGAGACGCCGTTTGACCCATTCTTTCAGATGTGCATTCCGGAGCAGAAATCCGCCTGCCATATATCTTCCGGAATAGAGGTCCATGTGATAGATCGCAGCATAACCGGTTCCGGAAATCAGAACGTTTCCGTTTTTATCCAGATAATCCGCTTTCACCGTGAAAGAACCGGTAAAATCATTTTTGATCGGAAACGATTGATTGGAAATCAGATTGTCTTTGTAGGAAAATGTTTGCTGTCCGATTACTTTTCCATCGGAGCTGACCGCAGAAAATCTCACGGAGCAAACATCTCCGGCACAGGTGGCATACGGCGTTTCGATCTGGTCGAGAATGATTCTGTTTTCCGAGGCAAAGAAGCGGAGCTGAAAATCTGCTTTCCCCGGGTAGAGCAGCTGAAACCCTTCCGGCAACGGAATTTCAACTTCCGGCTTTTTATGAGCCAGTTCCCGTTTGTTGATCTGTAAAGCCCCGATCTCAAGATTTGAGTTCGGCAAGATCCGGATGAACGGACGGATCTTTTTCACAGTTTTCTTTCCTGCCGGAGTCTTTATTTCCAGCGTAGCTTCAGAGAGAGTTCCCGGTGTGACCGCTTTGGAGAGCAGAACACCCTGCCATACGTTTTTTGCATCGTACAGGTGTACTCCGATATGAAATTTCCCGGTTCCGGTTGCTTTGAACCGGATTTTCAGAATGTCGTTTTCGTTAATATTCTGGGATGCCTTCGGAAAAGATTCCACGGTTTGTGCATTGGCGGTGATGATTTTCAGACTGGAAGTTTCCACCTTTCCGTTCCCAGCCATTCTGATCATAACCGCTTTGGTGGTTCCGTTATACATCCAGTTCTTGAAAACAGGAGCTTTTGCAATGTTTTTCCGGTCGAACATTTCCGGCATTTTTAATTCAAAATTATGACACTTTGCAGAACCGGATTGGAACAGGACAAACGGGCGGATCCTTACTGTATTTGCTTTATTGACAATAATATCTGCCGTATAAGGAACCGGTTTTGCAGAATCAACTTTTATCAGCTTCCCGATCGCCATGCCAAGCCATTTATTGTTTTTATCATAGAAATGACACCCCGCTGCGGCGGTTCCTTTTCCGGAAAATTCCGCCTTGAGCGTCAGTTCCATCCCGAGAGAAATACTCCGGGCTTTGCCGTCAAAAAATTTGATTCCTTTTTTGCCCGGAACTGCCTGGACAATGCCATTTTTAACTTGAAACTGTTCAGCCGGATATTTCCCGTCTGCCCGCCAGCCGGTCCAATCTCCGGCAGAAAGCTGAAACAGTGCTGTTCCCGCAAGAAATAATGTAAAAAATTTCATCGTTGCCTCCAATCAAAATGCAGTGAAATAGGTGTCTGTTGGCTTTGTATTTCCGACCTGACGGACTCTTGCATGAGTTTTTGC
>JAFTIQ010000067.1 GCA_017456805.1 Lentisphaeria bacterium | reverse complement strand
GGTCTTGAAACTTAATTTAACAACAGGAGTTGATAACATGTCCAGACATCCCAGCTTGAAGGCTTCCGGCAAGATCCGGAAAAAAAGAAACGTTCTCAAGAGATACGAACGCATCAACATGCTTACTGAAGACGGTCGTTGGAAACCGGGCCAGAAGGTCCTCAGCGGTCTTCCGAAAACCAAGCCGATCGATTGATCAGGTTTCGTATTCAGAAATGTTACCTCAAGGGATGTTCCGCTCGGATCGTCCCTTTTTTTATTTCCCAGCCATCACAAACGGAGTAACTGAAAATGGCATCTAATACTCTTATTCAGAAAATTCTGGCAAAACACATCGTCGGCGAATGTTCTCATGTTGCAGGAGAACCCGTTGCAATCCGGATCGATCAGACTCTTACTCAGGATGCGACCGGAACCATGGCTTATCTTGAACTGGAAGCTATGGGCGTCAAAAAAGTCGCAACCGAACTTTCCGTTTCTTATGTCGATCACAATATGATGCAGAACGGTCCGGAAAACCGGAACGACCACCTTTATCTTCAGAGCATTGCCGCATCCCGCGGGATCCGCTTCTCCCGTCCCGGAAACGGTATTTGCCATCAGCTCCATCTGGAACGGTTCGGCATCCCCGGAAAAACGTTGCTTGGTTCTGACTCCCACACCCCCACCGGCGGCGGGATCGGTATGATGGCGATCGGGGCAGGCGGGCTTGATGTCGCTCTCGCAATGGCTGGCCAGCCCTTCCGTATGGCTTACCCCAAGATCATCGGGGTCAAACTCACCGGAAAGCTCCGTCCCTGGGTCGCCGCAAAAGATGTGATCCTGAAAATGCTTTCCATCCTGACCACAAAAGGAAACGTCGGCTGTATGGTGGAATATTTCGGCGAAGGTGTTTCCACTCTGACCGTTCCCCAGCGCGCAACCATCACCAATATGGGCGCAGAACTGGGTGTCACCTGCAGTGTCTTCCCCTCCGATTGTATGACAAAGGCTTTCCTGGAATCTCAGGGCAGAGGCGATTCCTGGGTGGAACTCACCGCTGAACCCAATGCAGAATATGACAAATTGATCGAAATCGATCTCGGAACCCTGGAAGAACTGGCTGCATGCCCCTCCAGCCCCGATAATATCAAGACCGTCGCAGAACTTTCCGGTATCAAGGTCGGACAGTGCATCATCGGTTCCTGCACCAACAGCTCTTACCGTGATCTCATGATGGTTGCCGCCATGCTCAAAGGCAGAAAAATCCATCCGGATGTTACCCTCGCAATCGCTCCCGGAAGCCGTCAGGTTCTGGAAATGCTCTCCCGGAACGGAGCTCTTGCTGATATCATCTCCGCCGGAGCACGAATTCTGGAAGCAGGCTGCGGACCCTGCATCGGTCAGGGACAGAGCCCCGCTAATGAAACCGTCACTCTGCGTACCTTCAACCGGAACTTCCCCGGAAGAACAGGAACCAAAGGCGATCAGTCCTATCTGGTCAGCCCCGAAGTTGCCGCCGCAGCAGCACTTACCGGAACCTTTACCGCACCTTCCGCTCTCGGTCTGGAATATCCTGAAATCAACGATCCGGAAGAATTTCTCATTGACGATTCCATGATCATTGAGCCTCCTGCCGATGGCGAAGGAATTGAAATCATCCGCAAGCCCACCATCGGAAAACCGCCTGTGAATACGGCTCTCCCCGCAGACTTGAGCGGTGTCGCTCTCATCAAAACACCCGATAAAACCAGCACCGATGATATCATGCCTGCCGGAATTCACCTGAAGCACCGCAGCAACATTCCTGAATATGCAAAAGTCGTGTTCGAACGCTTCAACGAGGCCGGCAAGCCCACCTTTGCTCAGCGCGCAATGGCTGCCCGCGACGAAGGAAAAGCCGGTTTTATCATCGGCCGCGACAGCTATGGTCAGGGGTCCAGCCGTGAACATGCGGCAATCTGCCCCATGTATCTTGGCGTGAAAGCGGTTATCGCAATGGCGATCGAACGGATCCATGCTGCAAACCTCGTGAACTTCGGTATCATTCCGCTGATCTTTGTTGACCGTGCAGACTATGATGCAATTGCAGAAGGCGATTCCATTCAGATCTCCGATGTCCGCAAGGCTCTGGAAAACCGCGAAGAAATCGTGGCTGTTGTCAACGGCTCCAAGCAGATCCGCCTGAAATACAATCTGACCGACGAAGATATCCGTATCATTCTCGCCGGCGGAAGATTGAACTTGCGTTGAGGTAATATCATGGCTTCCAGAACTGTGATTCCTGTTCCGAAAATCGAAGAAGATGGGTACGATTGGTATGCCAAGCATGAGGGTATTCTCAAAATGCAGGCAGAAAATCAGTATGAACTTGTTTTTATCGGTGATTCCATTTGTCATAATTGGAGCGGTGATAATTTGAGTCAGCGTGCGATTGGAATCGAGAACTGGAGAAAAGATATTGCCAAGTACAAAGTATTGAATCTCGGGTTCGGTTACGATCGGACCCAGAATATGCTTTGGCGTCTGGAGCATGGAGAATTGAAAGGTCAGAATCCGAAATTGATTGTCGCAAATATCGGAACCAATCAATTCTCTGTTTCTCCCAATTATGATGGAGATACGCCTGAAACTGCGGCGGAAGGCGCAATCGCCGTTCTGAAAAAAATCCGGGAATATTGCCCGGAATCTCAAATTGTTGTTATGGCAGTTTTCCCCCGCGGACCTGCCCGGGATTTCTTTGATCCCAGAATTAACGGTCTCAATGCGATCGTCAAACCCTTTGTTGAACAGCAGAATGATATGGATTTTCTGGATATTTCAGAAAAGTTCCTGAATGAAGATGGATCCCAAAATCTTTCGTTATATGCAGATGCCGGATGTCATCCGAATAATGCCGGCTATCAAGTCTGGGCAGATGCTTTGCAGCCTTATTTCCAAAAAGCAGGGCTGACGGAATAATCTGTAACAGCCTGTCAAAAAAACTTTAAAAAGACAATGGGTAGATCGGCAAAGAAACAAAATGATCGGATTGGTTGACGGCAACAATTTTTTTGTGTCCTGCGAACGGGTGTTTGATCCTTCGCTGGAGGGGAAGCCGGTTGCCGTTCTCTCCAATAACGACGGCTGCTGTATCAGCCGATCCAATGAGTTCAAAGCCCTCGGAATCGCTATGGGGACACCCTATTTTCAAATCCGGAACACTCCCGGATTGATTCTGCGATCCAGCAATTATGAACTTTATGGCGATCTCTCCCGCCGGGTGATTTCTGTTTTGAATACCCTTGTTCCGAAAGTGGAACAATATTCCATCGATGAAGCATTTATTCATCCGGAGATGGCGGATGATTCTGATTTTTATACCTTTGGCTGTCAAGTCCGGCAGCGTGTTCTGAAATGGGTGGGCATTCCTTGCGGGGTAGGGTTTGCACCGACGAAAACCCTTGCAAAAATTGCCAATCATATTGGGAAAAAACAGCAGTCCGGAGTGTTCGTGATGCCTTCCGATATGCAGGAAGTGCTGGAAAAGACACCGGTTGCGGAAATCTGGGGGATCGGCAGAAGGCTTGCACCGCATCTGGAACGGCTCGGGATCCGCAATGCCTGGCAGCTTTCCCGGAAAGATCCGGCTGTCATGCAGAAAAAGTTCAGTGTAAATCTGAGCCGAACCATTATGGAATTGCGCGGCGTGGCTTGTTTTGAAGAGGAAAATCCGGAAGAAGCCTCAAAAAGCATCACCTGTTCCCGTTCTTTCGGTTATCCGGTTGTGGAATTCCGGGAGCTGGAAGAAGCCGTTTCTGTCTATACCGCAAAAGCAGCCGAGAAACTGCGGAAAGAAAAACTTTGCGCATCCGGAGCCAATGTTTATTTTCAAATGTATCCGGAATATGAACCCCATCCGAAGCCCCCGGGAACAACTGCAATAACTGTCACTTTCCCTGTGGCAACCGATGATACTTCCCGGATGCTCTCTGCGATTTTTCCGAAATTGAAGACAATTTTTATTGATGGCAGGCGTTATAAGAAAGCAGGGGTGATGTTCTTTGGCTTGGAATCTTCGGAAAACGTTCAGCCGGATCTGTTTGCTGTCGGACAGGAAAAAGAAAATTCAAATCTGTTCCGCATCGTGGATCAGGTGAATAAAAAATTCGGGCGCGGAACAGTTTTCACTCTTTCCGATGGAATCGGAAAAAAGTGGCAAATGAAACGGGATTTGCTGTCAAAGAGTTATACAACAGATTGGAATTCTCTTTTGGAAGTAAAATAAATCAGGAAAACCGGGAGGGTACGATGAAACATTTTCTCATGTTCTTTTTGATCGCCGCAGCTGGAGTTTCGTTTGCGCAGGGAACATCCTATTACCGGGACGCCCAAGGCAGAACAGCAGGAACTTCTTATCAATCCGGAAATACGACCTATTACCGGGATGCCCAAGGCAGAACTGCAGGAACTTCTTACCAATCCGGAAATACGACCTATTACCGGGATGCCCAAGGCAGAACAACCGTAACTGCAACGAAAAGCGGAAATACAACGTATTACCGGGATTCCAACGGCAGAATGATCGGATCCTCCTATCAGTCCGGGAACACTACATATTACCGCGATTCCAGCGGGCGGACCGTCCGTACTGCAACCCAGAGCGGTTCCCAGACCTATTATCGGGATTCCAATGGCAGGATCTCCGGAAGCAAACGGTGATCATTCCGGAATAATATGATATGTTTCGAGGGCAAATTTTGCAATTTTATAAAGCAGGATGAGTGCATCTTTCCGGAGTTCCAGCGGAAGTTGCCGCAGAGGACCATCCCCATTGCAATGATTCATAAACATGTCAGATTCGAATGTAAAGCTGCCGTCGAAATTGATATCGACCAATCCCTTCATAATACTGTCGAGCTGTAATTTCCCGCAATATGGCGCCAGGTGCTGATCGGAATGAATTCCGTTGTCATGAACATGGATGGCTTTCAGATTCTTTCCCAGAACTTTGAGCTCTGCATATTGATCGCGCTGATCCATGACGGCATGACCGGTATCCCAGCAGACGCCCAGAAGCGGATGATTCATATAGGCAATAAAATCATTCATTTCAGCTCCAGTGCGGGGAAAATAAAGATCTCCGGCATTGCCGTTTGAGGTGTTCTCAATACAGATGGTAATCCCGAATTTTTCTGCCGTTTTCAGCACATCTCCCACAAATTTCCGGTTGTATTCAAAATAACCGTCACGGTCTGCAGGATATTTATATTCCTCACTGAAGCTGGTATGCATAACAGTTCTTGAAATTCCAAGCATGGCACAAGCTTCCACAGAACGCTGCATTGCACGGATACATTTATCATAATTGCTGTTATCAAATCCGGGATTGTACCCGGGGGTATGAGCTTGTACAAATTTGAATCCGCATTCCTCTGCGGCTGTGCAAGCTTCTTCAATTTCTCTTTTCCAAGCCAGATCGCTTTCCTCCATATAGGGGGAATTTTCTCTGGTATGGGCAAAATAGAAAGAGAAATCCAGATATTTGAATCCTGTTCCCTGATAACTGCGGATCGCTTCGGCGGGAGTAAAACCGTAACTTTCCAGTTCTCCGATTGTCGTGGCAATTTTCATAAAAACTTCTCCTGATAGAATTCGTGTTTAATCTACTGCAGCCATTTGAGAAATGCAAATAAAAAAAACAGTATTATGCAAAAAAAAGGGCGGAACTTTGCGTTCCGCCCTTGCTCATTGATCCGTGACTGATCAGACGAGAGAATCCCAAAGCTCTTTGCTTTCGAGGTTCTTCTTGACCAGGTTCACAAATGCAGCACCATCGGAGCCGTCAACCACGCGGTGGTCAACACTCAGGGTGACTTTCATAATGTCGTGAACTTCGATCTTCTTGTCTTCGCCAACAACGACGGGGGTCGGAATTGCAGAGGAGACTGCGAGGATTCCGGATTCGCCGGGGTTGATGATCGCGTTGAACGCTTCAACATTCATCATACCCATGTTGGAGATGGAGAAGGTTCCGCCCTGCATTTCAGCAGAGGAGAGTTTTCCATCGCGTGCCTTAGCTGCCAGTTCGGCAACTTCTGCTGCAATTTCATCCATGGATTTCTTATCGGTGTTGCGGACAACAGGAACGACAAGACCGTTGGGGACGCTGACAGCGACGCCGACGTTGACTTTGCTCTTGTAGATCACGCTGTCGCCGATGCAGACAGAGTTGACCAGCGGCATTTCGCGGAGAGCGAGAGCAACAGCTTTGACAACGAAGACGTTGACGCTGATGTTGATTCCAGCCTTCTTCAGTTCAGCACGTTTTGCCTTGACAGTTTCCATGTCAATGGAGACTGTGACGTAGAAGTGGGGGATCTGCTGCTTTGATTCGGTCAGACGGCGAGCGATGACCTTACGCATTGCAGACATGGGATGGGGGCGTTCGGAGATCATATCGTTGACGTCAGCCAGCGTGATTCTTCCGTTTTCGCCTGTACCTTCGAGAGAGAGAAGATCAATGTTTTCAGCCTTGGCTGCGTTGAATGCAGTCGGGGTGATCTTCTTGTCATAGTAACCGGAGGTTTCCAGATAGTTGCGGACGTCACTTTCGGTGACACGGCCAACGCCGCCGCCTGTTCCGGGAACCTTGTTCAGGTCAATCAGATAGTCCTTGGCAAATGCTTTTGCTCTGGGGGAAACAGCTTTCCTGGAAGCTGCTGCCGGAGCGGGAGCAGGTGCTGCAGCAGGAGCCGGAGCCGCTGCCGGAGCAGGAGCTGCAGCAGGTGCTGCTTTGGGAGCTGCCTTCGGTGCCGGAGCTGCCGCCTTGGGAGCGGCAGGGGCAGGTGCGGGAGCTGCTTTGGGGGCAGGTGCAGCCGCAGCAACTTCGTTCATGATGGCGGAGATGTCTTCCCCGGGTTCACCGAGGATCGCACCGATGGTCATCACAGGAACTTCTTTGCCTGCGGGCACGAGGATCTTCAGGACGGTACCCTCAAACTGGGATTCCACGTCCAGAACGGATTTATCGGTTTCAACGTCGAAAATGACATCGCCCTTTTTGACGACGTCGCCTTCCTTGACCTTCCAGGACTGGATGGTGACGGTCTCTTCGGACTGACCGAGTTTGGGAATTGGAAGTTTTGTTGCCATAATTCAGCTTCTCCGCAGATTACATCAGTTTATGGACGGTTTCAACCATTTCTTCCACGCTGGGAAGGAATGCTTTTTCAAGGCTGTGTGCCTGAGGTGCAATACCGTTCTTTGCGCCGAGCTTGAGAACCGGTGCATCGAGATCATCAAAGCAGTTTTCAACGATCTTGGAGACGATTTCACCTGTGAAGGAGCCAACGTCAACGCACTGGCTGACAACCATACAGCGGCCGGTCTTGCGGACAGATGCAAAGACGGTTTCCCAGTCGAAGGGAACAAGGGTTCTCGGGTCGATGAGTTCGACAGAGATACCTTCTTCTGCGAGAGCATCAGCAGCCTTGATTGCATCGTTGACTGCGGGACCCCATGCAACGACGGTCACATCAGAACCTTCGCGGATGGTGTTGGCAACACCGAACGGAACGGTGTAATCTTCCTGGGGAACAACACCCTTGACGTTGTAAAGGAGCTGACCTTCAACAAAGACAACCGGGTTGTCGTCGCGGATAGCGGTCTTGATAAGTCCCTTTGCATCATAGGGGTTGGAGGGATATGCAACCAGCGTTCCGGGGATGTGAGCAAAGATGGATTCGAGGGACTGAGAGTGCTGTCCACCGTATCCTTTACCGCCACCGACGCTGCAGCGGATGACCATGGGAACCTTGGTGGAGGCACCGGTCATGTAATGCCATTTTGCAGCCTGGTTGGAGATCTGGTCGGATGCCATCAGAGCGAAGTCCATATACATGAGTTCGACAACAGGACGATATCCGGTCATAGCCATACCGACACCGGTACCGATGATAGCGGCTTCGGAAATGGGAGAGTTGAACACGCGGGCACGGCCGAAGTATTCGAGCATACCTTTGGTCAGCTTGAATGCGTTACCATAGTCAGCAACGTCTTCCCCGTAGCAGACAACGCGGGCATCGCGTTCCATTTCTTCGATCATACCTTCCTGGATAGCTGCCTTGTAGGTCATGCGGCCTTCAGCATCGCGCTTGATTGTCGGTCTGGGACCGCGGGCCATGCACTGATTGTAGGGAGCAGGAACAACTTCGCTGGTGGTATCGGTGTACATGTATTTGATAACATCAGCCGGATCGGGATCTGCTGCATCAGCTGCGCGGCGGGCTGCACGACGGTTACGTTCTGCAACCTTTTCTTCGATCGCAACAAGCTGCTTTTCGGTGAATGCTTTTGCATCGAGAAGAGCTTTGCGGAAGCAATCGACGGGGTCAACTTCTTTCCAGAGAGCTTCTTCTTCTTTGGTTCTGTATTCGGTTCTCGGGTCGGAGAGAGAGTGACCGAAGTAACGGTAGGTATTGAATTCCAGCATGACAGGACCCTGACCGTTTTTGCAGAGTTCTTTAGCGCGTGCGATTGCATCGCGGACTGCGAGAGGATCCATACCATTGACAACTTCTGCGTGCATGTTGTTGTCAGCAAAACCAGCTGCACGGCGGGCGAGGGGGCTGACGCCGTTGACTTCGCCATCAGCACGTCCGGTCATACCGAAGTGGTTGTTGATCAAGCAGTAGATGATGGGAAGACCGAAGTTGATGCTGGAGAATTCAGGATTGGTGAACTGCTTCTGAGCTGCCCAGTTGAAGGATTCGAGAACAACACCGTTTGCATAAGCACCGTCACCTGCGAATGCGCAGACGACTTTGCCGCGTTTTGCTTCATCGACATCGATACGGGTGGTCATAGCTGCACCGGTAGCGATAGGAATACCGCCGCCGACGATAGCGTTTGCACCGAGGTGACCGACGCGGAAGTCAGCGATGTGCATACCGCCGCCGCGGCCTTTGCCGTAACCGGCTTCTTTTCCGAAGAGTTCGGCGATGGTGCGGTAGATGTGGTCTTCCATGACAGCTTCCTGAAGATCTGCGCCGGAGAGATTTTCGAATTCAGGGCAGCGTGCTTTCAGTTCAGCTTCGCTCATTCTGCGGATAGCATGGAAACCTTTGGCGATGGAGTCACCATGTCCACGGTGGGTGGAGGTGATCTGGTCAGTGATTGCGAGCTGAGAGCAAACACCAGCTGCGGTTGCTTCCTGACCGATGGAAAGGTGGGTGGGTCCGCGATATTCAAAATCGCTGAGAACTTCGTATGCACCGTTCTTGAGCTTGAGGATCATGTCTTCAAATTCACGGATGACGAGCATGGACTCATAGAGTTCAGCGAGTTCGTCTTTGGTGACACTCTTGTTCTTCAGTTCAGTTTTTGCACTGCCGGAATAGCTGTATTCCGGGATCGGAAGAAACGTTGCTTCTCCCTTTTTGAACTTCGGGGCGGAATTGCTGTAGTAATTTCCCATTTCGGTACTCCTTATGTTGTTAGTGTCTGCTTTTCAGACTATTACTTCTATTTTTTGTTTCTTTAACTGTTTTATAACTTCCTGAGAAATTCCGGAATCCGTGATCAGATAATCAATCGCAGATATCGGATCACAGGTCACAAACTGATCCGTGCCGATTTTAGAACTGTCGGTAAGAACATAAACCTGATCGGAAACTTCCGCTGCAAGCTGCTTCGTATAAGCTTCATTGACATCCGTGGTGGTCAATCCCTGTTCCAGCGATAATCCCATGGTTCCCAGAAAGGCTTTGTCAATATGCAGCGATTTCAATGTATTTGCAGTCAGCGGCCCCACAAGCGTTCTGCTGAGCGGACGGAATTCTCCGCCGACAATGATCAGCCGGCATTCCGTTTCCATCAGTTCAGATGCCGCCATCAGAGAATTCGTGACAATCGTCAATCCCTTTTTCTCGGAAAGCAGCCGTGCCAGCTCCAGAACCGTACTTCCGCCATCCAGAAAAATGGTATCTCCATCATTGATACACTGTTCGGCAAGATGGGCAATCCGGGCTTTTTCATCTGCATGAAGTCCGGTTTTTTCGGCAAACACAGGTTCGGTTTTCGGATTCTTGATAAGCTCGGCTCCCCCATGAACACGGCGAAGCAAGCCCTGCTGTTCCAGATTTTCCAGATCCCTCCGGACCGTAGCTTCAGAGACATTCAACTCTTCCACCAGACCGCCGACGGTCTTGACCCCTTCCGCAATACAACGGAGGATCAACGCTTCGCGCTCTGTGGAAAGCAGCTTTCTGCAATTGCCTCTTTTTACCATTTCCTTCTCCCGGATTTTCTGGAAAAATTTAATACTGTCGAAATATGCCACAATTTCACCTATTTTGCAAGTCCACTTTTAAAGAAATTTGCAAAAAAAATCAACTTTTTGACGATTTTTGATGTTTTCTGACGTTTTTTGCAAAAAAAAGCTGACCTTTTCTCTCCGGTAATTTTTTCCCGGACAAGCTGTTCCCTTTGAAAAAAATACTGATGTTCCCCGGAAAACTGTGAAATCTTATTTGCATTTTCCTTTAATATGTATTATATTTCAAAAATATTATTTTACGGAGATTCTGCCAATGATGAATTTTACTCTGGATCAGTTTGATGATCTTGCCAAACACATCCCCGGAAAACGGATCGCTGTGATCGGTGATGTGATGCTCGATACCTATCTTACCGGAAGCGCATCCCGGATCTCTCAGGAAGCTCCGGTTCCGGTCGTTCTCGAGAAAAACAGAACATCCTGCCTGGGCGGTGCCGCAAACGTTATGAGAAATATCACATCTCTCGGCGGAAAAGCATTCGCATTCGGAGTTATCGGAAACGATGCCGCAGGAGAAAAACTGCGGGAACTTCTGAGAAAAGATGGCGTTGATGATTCCTTTATTGAACTGGATCAGCGGCGGACAACAGAAAAAATGCGCGTCCTTGCCAATAATCAGCAGGTCGTGCGCATCGATTCCGAAGATACCAGAGAAATCTCCGCGGAAGTCGCAGCAAAGATTTGCGGAAATATTAAAAAAATGATCGCCGGAAACGGGGTCGATGCAATCATCTTTGAAGATTATAATAAGGGTGTGCTCACTCAGTCTATGATGGATGAAATCGTCGCGGCAGCTTCCGAACGCGGAATTTTCACTTCTCTTGATCCTCATCCCGGACACGGTGTGGTGGTTCGCGGACTTTCTCTGATCACGCCCAACCGTCTGGAAGCCTTTGGTCTTGCCGGATTGCCCTATAAAGATCCTGATGATCCGGCTGTCAGAATGGAATTGCTCCGTCAGGTCGCAAAAGGGATCGATGAAAAATGGGCGGTAAAGAATCTGTTGATCACCCTGAGTGCGGAAGGAATGGGATTATTCCGTCAGGGACAGGATCCGTTTCTGATGCCGACGGTTGCCCGGGAAGTGTTTGATGTTTCCGGGGCAGGGGATACGGTGATTGCGACTTATACATTGTTCAAGAGCTGCGGCGCATCTGATGAGATAGCGATGCATCTTTCCAACATAGCTGCCGGTATCGTTGTCGGCCGTGTTGGTACTGTGACAACGAATCTGGCTGAGATGAGAAATTCCCTGAAAGAACGGATCTGATCTTCCGGCAGATTTGATATTGTTTACAACCGCTGTTAACGCAGCGGTTTTTTTGTGCCCCTGAACTTGTTTTTCCTTATTTTCCGTTATGATCCCTTAATTATTAAAAAAAAGATGATAAAAAAATAACAAGAGGGCTTGACTTTTGAAAAAGATGGTGTATATTGTGATGTGTTGATAATAAAATATCAAGAGTTGTTGAGTGCTTTTGGTTTCATTATCCCATACGAAAGTTAAGATACAGAGTCAGTGCTGACGGGAAAGTTTTCGGGGCCTCTTGATAAGAAAGAGATAAGCTGATTCTGGTGGATATGCTCTCTCCCTTCACCCGGGAAAGATTCAGAAATGGTCTTTCCCGGGCTTTTTTTTCTGTATGATCGTTTGTTTTGAAAAAACTTCAAAAAAAACACTTTTTTTCTTGCAGAAAACTTAAAAAATCTGCTTGAAAAATTTCCGATTTGTGGTAAATTTCCGGATAGCAAAACCCATTAAACCAATTGGAGTAGGAACTATGGACAGAAAAATCAAAATTATGCCGTGTCTTGACATGCAAAATGGCCGGGTAGTAAAAGGGGTTCATTTTGTGGATATTGCAGATGCCGGCGACCCTGTTGAATGTGCAAAAGCCTATTGTGAAGCCGGAGCCGATGAACTGGCTCTTTTAGACATCACAGCAACCGTTGAAAAGCGGGATACCCTTCATGATGTCGTACGCCGGGTTTCACAAGCCTGCTCCGTTCCTTTTACAGTCGGCGGCGGAATCCGCGATGTTGCTACGGCGGCCGCAGTTCTGGAAGCCGGGGCAAACCGGATCTCTTCCAGCAGCGCAGCATTCCGGAAACCGGAAGTAATCAAGGAAATGATCAAAGAATTTGGTGCGGATCGGGTTGTGGTTGCGATTGACGTTGATGTGAATCCCGCACTTCCTTCCGGCTATGAAGTTTATGTTGACGGCGGAAGAACCGCAACAGGATCCGATGCAGTGGAGTTTGCAAAACTCGTTTACGGTTTCGGTGCGCAGACGATTCTTCCGACAAGCAAGGCTGGCGATGGAGCAAAGACCGGTTATGATCTTCCGGTGATCCGTGCGATCCGTCAGGCTTGCCCGGATGCTCATGTCGTTGCATCCGGCGGTGCCGGAACCATGGAACATTTTTATGATGCAGTACAGGCCGGCGCAGACATTCTGCTTGCGGCATCTGTCTTCCACTTCAAAATGATCCAGATTCCTGAGTTGAAAAAATACCTCGCCGCAAAAGGCGTAAATGTTATCGGGTGAAGGAATGGCGAAAGAAACGTGGCTTTTATGGAATGATATTTCCCGTTCGCCGTATATGAATATGGCTGTGGATGAGTTGCTGCAGAAAGAGGCAATGGCGCATGGCAAAGTGATCTTGCGTTTTTACGGATGGGATCGGGATTCGGTTTCTTTCGGATATGCCCAGGCTCCTTCTGCGCTGCCCGAACGTGCAAACGGATTCGTTTACGTCCGGCGTCCCACCGGCGGAGGAATTGTCTTCCATGATGATGATTTGACCTATACTCTGGCTGTTCCGCCGGAGCACCCCATCTGTCGTCTTGACCGGATGGAATCGTACCGGGTGATCCATGAAGCTGTCATGGATGCGGTCCGGGCTCTTGGAACGGCAGCTTCTCTGGCGGAAGAGGATATGGGCGATCACACCAAAGCCACGCTTCAATGCTTTGTTTCTCCGACGCTTCATGATATTCTTGGAGAATCCGGAAAACTTGCCGGTGCAGCACAGCGCCGCGGTCATTCCGGAATTCTGCATCAGGGAAGTATTTCCAATGAAGCGGCGCATGGACATACCCGGTCAGAATTTATTCAGGCGGTAGCGGATGCATTTGTTCAGCGTTTTGAGCTGGAATATGAGCCGCTGCCTGTTGAAAATGGCGATTTTCTTGCCCGTGCAGCCGAGCTGGCTGACCGTAAGTATGCTTCCGATGATTGGAACAATGACCGGATCGTGCCGGAGGCAAACCGTTCATGAAGTCTGATTTGACAAAGCTTCAGCGTGTTTTGGAATATGAATTTCAGGACATTATGCTTTTGAAAGAAGCTGTGATGCACCGTTCTTTTGCAACGGAAAACAATGTGTCATTTGATAATCAGCGTTTGGAATTCCTCGGCGATTCGGTCATGCAGATCATTTTGACGGAATTTGTTTACCGAAGATATCCGGATTTTGCCGAGGGGATCATGACAAAGATCCGCAGTGCCATGGCGGATCAGGATTCTTTTGCAAGACTTGCCCGGCGGCTTTCGCTGGGCGAATATATTATGCTTGGAAAAGGGGAGATCGACAGCGGAGGAGCTGATCGGGATTCCACTCTTTCGGATGCGTTTGAGGCTCTTGTTGCAGCGATTTTTCTGGATTCCAACCTGGAAAAGACCAGGGAAGTCGTGCTCAAACTGGTCAATGAGACGTATCCGGATCCGGCATCTTTGCTTTCTACAAACAATCCGAAAGGGGCGTTGCAGGAATATTGCCAGCGTCATTTCGGATCTTCTCCGCATTATACGACTCTTTCCATTGAGGGGGAACATCACGATCCGCTTTTTACAGTTCAGGTGGAAGTCAATGAGATCCCTCTTACAACGGCTTCAGCGAAAAAAAGAAAAGTCGCCGAAAGTCAGGCGGCAAGAGAAGCTCTTACGCTGCTTCAGGATGGGAAGATCGAAGGGCTGGAATCTAAAGAAAAATAAAGAGAGCTTTTATGAGCAGTTCCTATACATTTCCGGGAAATATCCGGTTTGGGGAAGGGGAGTTCCGGACATTGCCCGGGAGCCTTCCTTCCGGAGCACGCCCTTTTCTTGTTATGGGAAAACATTTTTCCATGACGGCGGAGGGGGGAGAGCTTCTGGCACTGTTAGAGCCGTTTCATCCGGTCGTCCGGATCGGAATTCCGGCAGAGCCGCCGCTGCATTGTGTGGATGATCTGATCTCGCTTGGAAGAGCCGAACAGGTTAATTGCGTGATTGCCGTCGGCGGCGGAAGTGTGATCGATGCCGCAAAGGCTGCCGCTGCGCTGATTCCGGCGGAAGGGATGGTCGGGGATTATTTTTCCGGAAGCAGGACGATTCCCGGGAAAGGGTTGTTTTTTGCAGCACTCCCCACGACTGCCGGAACCGGGGCCGAATCTACTAATAATTCAGTCTTGACTGATCCTGAGACGCAGATCAAAAAATCTCTCCGGCATCCGCAGATGAAGGCAGATCTGGCGATCGTTGATCCCATGCTTACCTGGAGTTGTCCGGCATCGCTCACTGCCGCAAGCGGACTTGATGCCTTTGTACAAGCGTTTGAAGGATATACCAACCCCAAAGCGTCTGCATTCACCCGGGCTCTTTCCGGTGAAGCAGCCAAGATGATTCTTTCCAATTTACGGGCAGCATGTGCCGGAGACCGGGCGGCGCGGAATGCAATGGCGGAAGGTTCCATGCTTTCCGGAATTGCATTTTCTCAGACCGGTTTGGGAGCGGTTCATGGATTTGCCCATCCGATCGGTTCTTTGCTGCATGTCCCCCATGGCGTGGCATGTGCGGTGCTGATGATCCCTGTCATGCGGTGGAATCAGCCGGTTTGCGGAGACCGTTATCAGGAATTGGCAAAGATTTGCGGAGTATCTGATTTTATTGAAGCTGCGGATTCTCTTGCCCGTTCTTTGGAAATTCCTGCTGACTTCAAAGAATACGGTTTGAAAAAAGAGCATTTCCCCTTTATCGTAAAAAATTGCCGGAGTGCGAGCATGGCAACCAACCCGCGTCCGTTTACGGATGCAGAAGTTGAGGTTTTTCTTGAAGCATTTTGTTAAAATTCTCTTCGCTGTCAGTTTTTTGTTTTTATGTTCTATTGATGCCCGGGAAGTGATTATGGATCCCCGGACAGGAAAGCCTGCCCGGTATGCCGGGGATATTCAGAAAAAACCGGATGTAACGGTTCCGAAACGCCCGGATTTCCGCCGGACTCAGTTCCGGGGTGTGTGGGTTGCTACCGTTGAGAATATTGATTTTTCCACTCACGGAAATGTCGCCTCATTCAAAAAAGATTTTATTACCATGGTCAATAATTTGAAAAGTATCCATGCGACAGCCATTATTTTTCAGGTTCGTCCCATGAATGATGCTTTTTATCCCTCGAAATACAATCCCTATTCCAAGTTCATGACAGGCAGGGAAGGAGTGGGGTTCCGCGGGTTCGATCCGCTGAAATTTATGATCGCCGAATGTCATAAGCGGGGGATTGAGTTTCATGCGTGGCTGAACCCCTATCGGGTGATGCACAAGGTAAAAACCTCAAAAAAAGCTGCATTGAAAACGCTCAGCGACCGCAATTATGCGAAGCAGCACCCGGAGCTGGTGCTGGATGTTCCCGGAAACGACGGCAACCGGCTTCTGATTCTTGATCCGGGGCGCCCGGAAGTCAGGGCGTTCCTGCTGGCGACTGTTCAGGAACTGATCATGAATTACAATGTGGATGCTATTCATTTTGACGATTATTTTTATCCTTATGAAGGAACCGGAAATACGGATCTTGCCACTTACCGGCGTTATAATCCGCAAAAACTTTCCCTGGAAAACTGGCGGAGGAACAATGTCAATCTGATGGTCAAATCTGTTTCAACATTGATTCGGACAGTAAACCGGATGCAGAAGCGGAAGATTCAGTTCGGGATCAGCCCATTCGGGATCTGGGCAAACAAAAAGCAGATCCCAAGCGGCTCTCTGACGGGCGGATCTCAATCCTATTTCAAACAGTATGCCGATACCAGACTGTGGGTAAAATCCGGTTGGCTGGATTACATTGCGCCTCAGCTTTACTGGACCTTCGGACACAATACCGCGCCCTATGCACATCTGACAGATTGGTGGGCGGTAACGGTTCGCGGGACAAAGACGAAGCTGTATATCGGACATTCTGTTGCGCGGCTGGGAGAGAACAGAGAATGGAGCAATTCCAAAGAAATTTATAATCAGCTCCGTTATAATACCATGGTTCCGGAGGTTCGGGGCTCGATTTTTTATTCCTATTCCAAAATCTTTTCGCCCATCAACCCGACAATGAAACGGGGAAGCCAATTGGCAACGGGCGTTTGGAAATCTCTGTGACCCGTTAATCTTCCGGATCCGGAATCGTGCGTCTGGCATAAACCGATTGCACAATCCCCAGCGAAAGAAGTGCCACAACCATAAATGTTCCGCCATAGCTCACCAGCGGAAGCGGCAGCCCGGTAACAGGCATCATCCGGATCGTCATGCCCATATTTACAATGGAGTGCAGCGCAAACATCGTCCCGATCCCGGCACAAAGATATCTGCCGAAATCATCCGACGCGGTAAGGGCAGTGCCGAAAATCGAACATAGAAGCAGAACGTATAAAGCAACCACAGTGATCGCTCCGAGAAATCCTGTTTCTTCCGCAATCACTGAAAAAATAAAGTCAGAGTTGGAAACCGTTTGCGGCAGATATCCAAGATAGTTCTGAGTGCCGTGCATGAACCCTTTCCCCGTAAAGCCTCCGCTGCCCACGGCCAGTTCAGACTGCATCTGATTCCAGCCGGCATTCAGCGGATCTTTCGACGGATCCAGAAAAACAGCAATCCGCTGTTTGTGGTAATCCCGCAGCATACTGTATCCGACAGGCGCACACACTGCCATGAGCGCAAGAATCAGAAGAATGATTTTAAACTTCAACCGGGCTGTAAAAATAACAGCTGTCCCGCAGATCCCGACAGTCAGCGCCGTACTCAAGTTCGGCTGACAGAAAATCAGAAATGCCGGAATCCCAAGAATCAGCACCGACAGGAAAAACCATTTGATCTTATTGACATCAATATCCTTTCTGGAGAGAAGCCAGGAAAGGAAAATAATAGTGCAGATTTTCGCAATTTCTGAGGGCTGGACACTGAAACCGAAGAGAGAAAACCAGCGTTTTGCGCCGAATCGATCCACCCCGAATTTGAGGACGATCAGCAGTAATGCAATGCTTACCGGCCAGAGAAAAAGGGCAATTACTCCATATTTCCGGTAATCCAGAAGAGCAGTCGTCAGCCAGCAAATCAGACCGACCGCTGCCCATTGGATCTGCCTCCGCCAATAGATCTCTGCTCCGATTCCTCCAACTTGCTGACCAATCCCATAAACAAAAAGAACTCCAATAAGCAAAAGAAGGAACATCGGAATGATCTGCAGAAAATCAAAACGGAAAAAAACGGATCTCAGGACAGAAAGAGCCTGAGATCCGTCATTTTTTTTTCTGGTGAAGAAGGATGGCATATCAGCCCAGACAATCAGGGATTAGCGCAAAGGTCTGATCACGCTTGGGGCCGACAGAGATAATACCGATCTTTGCATTGACTTCCTTTGCCATGCGTTCCAGATATTTCCGGGCGTTGACAGGAAGTTCTTCAAAGGAACGTGCGTTTTCTGTGGATTCTTTCCAGCCGGGAAGATCTTCATAGACCGGTTCCAGATCAGCAAAAGCACAGGATTCTGCGGGGAAATTACGGACGATTTCACCGTTGATCTTGTAACCGACACACATCTTGACCGTATCGAGTCCATCCAGAACGTCAAGTTTGGTAACTGCAAGATAATCAACACCGTTGACCATACAGCTGTAACGGCATGCAACAGCATCGAACCAGCCGCAGCGGCGGGGACGACCGGTGGTTGCACCGAACTCGCCGCCTTTGGTGCGGAGATGTTCGCCCATATCATCGAAAAGTTCGGTGGGGAAGGGGCCTTCGCCAACACGGGTGGTATAAGCCTTGATCACACCCCAGACGCGTGTAACAGCGCGGGGAGAAAGTCCTGTTCCGGTACATGCTCCGCCTGTTGTGGTGTTGCTGCTTGTCACAAAAGGATAGGTTCCATGGTCGATATCAAGGAACATTCCCTGAGCACCTTCCAGCAGGACTTTTTTGCCTGCCTGAGCAGCTTCATTAATGGTGACGACGGTATCGCAAATATAGGGTTTGACAAAATCGAGCGCGACTTCCACATCTTTCCATGCGGCTTCCAGATCAAGTGCAATTGCTCCTGCGGGGACGTACAGATTGTTGTATGCTTCACCCTGTTCCATGAACCGCTTTTTGAAGGCTTCCTTGTTCAGGATTTCGCCTGCGCGGATTCCGGTACGGGCAATTTTATGAGTGTAGGAAGGACCGATCCCGCGAAGGGTGGTTCCGATTTTTTTCCCTTTTTTCGCTGCTGTATTTTCGTTGAATGCATCCAGCAATTTGTGCCAGGGCATAATAAGATGGCAGCGGGAGCTGACCTGAATGGAGGAGATATCCACTCCGCGGTCACGCAGAAGTTCCATTTCCTTTTTCAGTTCGATCGGGTCGACGACAACGCCGTTCCCGATTACACAGGGAACGCCGGGACGGAGAATTCCGGAGGGCACAAGATGCAGCACATGTTTTTCATCGCCGTTTTCAACGGTGTGACCTGCATTGTTTCCGCCCTGAAAGCGGACAACCATTTCTGCGCCGCTCGTAAGAACGTCGATAATTTTTCCTTTTCCTTCATCCCCCCACTGGATGCCGACAAGTACGTTGACTGACATTTCTATCTTCCTTTGCACATGATCTGATATTAAGTCGTTGAGCCGATCCAAAATATTTTTATGAACTTTTGAAACCGGCTTTGCTGTAAAACAGTCCAAAACAAGTGGAACTATATCTCCGCTTTGCTGAAATTGCAAGTTCTATTTTATATAATTTATGCTTTTTTTTGCTTTTTCCCCGTTTTTCAAGGTTTTTTCAGTGAAAAATCTCAGGATGCACTCTTTTTGACCAGTCCTGCGAGAGCGACAAGCGCGATCACGTTGGGCAGAACCATCAACTGATTGAACATATCCTGAAGCTCCCAGACAAGATCATTTCTGACCATCGTTCCGATCATAATGAAGCAGAGCGACAGGATCGAATAGACAATCGTTGCCTTTTTTCCGAAGAGGTAATGGAAGTTGATCTTCCCGAAATAGTTCCAGCTGAGAATCGTGGAGTAGGCAAAAAAGAAGAGACAGATCGCAACAAAAATATTTCCGACCGCATCGGAGCTGACAGATGCAACGGCATGCTGCATCAGGTTCGTCTTGGTCAAGCCGGCACCGTTGATTATTCCTTGGTATGTGGTCCCGTTTGCATGCGCCAGAGGTCCATCGCCTGTGTAAATCGTGGAAATCACGATCAGAGCGGTCATTGTCAACACAATGCAGGTATCAATGAAAACTCCAATCATGGCGACCGTTCCCTGCTCGTGGGGCTTTTTCACGTCAGCGACAGCATGTGCGTGAGGAGTTGATCCCATTCCGGCTTCGTTGGAGAACAATCCCCGTTTCACGCCCTGGCTGATGGCTGTTTTCAAGGCATGTCCGATCCCGCCGCCGATCAATGCTTCCGGCATGAAGGCGTATTTAAAGATGTACCCGAATGTTTCAGGGATGTATTCGATCCGCATGATAAGAATGATCAGTCCGCCCAGCAGATAGATTAAAGCCATGACCGGCACGATTTTTTCCGTTACGCTGGCGAGTCTCTGAACGCCTCCGATAAAAATGAAAGCGGCGAAGATCGTAATTGCGATTCCGATTCCCCAGGAGGGAATGGAGAAAGCATTCTGGCAGGTTTCTCCGATGGAATTCGCCTGAACCATGCACCCCATGAACCCGAGGGAAATTGTCAGCGCAACAGCAAACATTCCTGCAAGAAAGGTTCCGAACCCGTTGGGAAATGCCCGTTTGATATAATAGACCGGTCCGCCGTGAATGGCTCCGTCACTTTCTCTGACTCTTGTCTCCTGCGCAAGAACGGCTTCTGCATAGATCGTTGCCATTCCGAAAAAGGCGATGAGCCACATCCAGAAGATTGCACCGGGACCGCCGATGAGGATCGCTCCGGAGGCTCCCACGATATTGCCGGTTCCGACCTGGGCGGCAACAGCGGTTGCCAATGCCTGATAAGGGCTCAAGCCGTTTTCATTTTTTTCTCCGTGAAGGGAGAGTTTCCGGAAGGCATTGCGCCAGCCTTCTCTGAAACAGCGAACTTGCACAAAGCGGGTTTTGATGGTGAAAAATAATCCGACTCCTACCAGAAGAATCGTCAGAATATAATCGGAGAGACAACTGTTGATTTTGGATACGGCATCCAGTAACATTTCCATTTTTGGGGGCTTTCATCGTTTTATTAACTTTATTCTGAGCTGTTTATACAGTTTCAGATACGGAATCTATCGGTCATAACATAGCCTGTTTTTTTTGTTTTTCAAGCTGTATCATAATATTTGCTTTATCTTTTTCATGAATTGGCAGGACGTTTTTTTATTGATAGTATATGTAACAGAAAATAATAGTAAAAAACAGATACTTTTTCCAGAAAGGGCTCTTGACAATTAACGGAGTTTATGTTATAATAACGTTAACGATAACGGAAAAAGGTTTTTTATGGCAGTTACATTAAAGGAAATTGCAAAAAAGGTTGGAGTCAGCCAGATGACGGTCTCCCGGGTTTTGAATGGAAAATCCCATGGACAGGTGTCACCTGAACTGGCGGAAAAAATCAAGGTTGCGCTTGCAGAATCCCGTTATACCTCCAATCAGAGTGCCCGAAATTTGCGGGCCGCAAAGGTTTTGGCTGAACCGGAGAAGAAGGACTCCGTTATTACTCTGCTGCTGCCTTCGCCCTATTTTCTGGATGGTCCGATCGATTTTATTGCGGAATATGTGGAAATTTCCAATGCGGTTCTGCAAACAGCAAGCAAATATGATGCAAAGGTAAAAATGCTGCCTATTTCCCGGACAAATAACCGGAATGAAATTGAATGGTCCTGGCTGAAAGAACTGGGGTCGGGCAGCAAAGTGATTGCCTATTCCGCATGGTTTCTTCCAGCCTTGACGGAATTATCCCGCCGGGGGTGCAGGATTTCCATGATTTCAACAGAGGTTTTCTGGCGGTCAGCATACGAAAGCATTGTGAAGGACTGGGCGTTATTTACTTATATGACAGTTGACGGCGCGAGCCAATTGGTTCAATATTTACTTGAGCATGGGTATCAGCGTCCTGCGATTGCAACCAAATATGCGGATGAACCGGATGAGCCGCTGGTGACAGGATATGAAAAGGTGATGTCCAAACGGAAACTCTTTTTCCGCAATATCATTCATTTGCCGTACAACGATGGGAGTTCCATGGAATCGGATATCAATGCGATTCAGGCAGCATACAAACAGGATCCCTTTGATTCTCTGATTCTGGCATGTCCTTTGAGTTGGAAATTCAATTATCAGATATCTCTTCAGCAGAATCTCGGATTGCCGGAGCATGTCAGGATCATGTTTCTGGAAGATCACAGTGATTGCGGAAGGCTTGTTCCGAATATTTCATCAATCCGTTATCCCAGGAAGCAGATCGGAAATGATGCGGCAGAAGCTTTGCTTGCAGAACATTTTATCCCCGGAGAAAAATTCTACCGCGGAGAATTGATTATAAGATAACACACAACACAACCAAAGAGAGGAAGTTTTATGCAAACAAGAAAATCGTTCACTCTGATTGAATTGCTGGTGGTGATTGCCATTATTGCAATTCTTGCCGGGATGCTTTTGCCGGCATTGAACAAAGCAAGAGAAAAGGGCAGGGCGGCAAGCTGTCAGGGAAATATGAAACAGATCGGGATCGCATTGGCTATGTATAACGCTGCCTACGATGATTATTATCCCTGTGCAGAAGTCGCTTGGAATGATATAAAGAATAAACCCCTTTGGAGTGATGTTGTCTTGCCGTTTTTGGGTGCAGAAATGAATTTTAACAGCAAACATTATGCACGTGGTGGGGCTTTTATTTGCCCGTCTCAGAAAAGTGTCTATCCTTCCTGGCGAGTTTATATTTCTTACGGGATCAACCGGGATTTCGTCGGACGTGAAAATTATACCAATCGAGTTTGGACGAGCAAGACGACCGGCGGTGTGAAAGCCTCCAGTGTAAAACAGCCGTCACAGCATTTGATTGTGACTGAAACTTGGTACACATCTGACAGAAGCAAGACGTACGACATCGGAGGATATTCGGTCCCGGGGAGAAATCTTGGTTATCATTTTGCTGAGCATGCCACCGTTACGTTCCGGCACTCCCGTAAATCAAACACTCTGTATATTGACGGTCATGTTGCTGCAGAAAATCAGCGTTGGCTTTTTATGACACATGCAAGCTATCTGCCATGGAATGTTGGGAATGATAAGACAACTGCTCTTTATTATTACACAACGACGTTTGATGAAGAAAAAGGCTACGATCCCTATCTCTAATTTATCAGTAAGAAAGGTTTGAACGATGAACTGTAAATTATTGCTTTGTGCTCTCGCAATGACAGGACTTTCTGTTTTCGCTCAGGATACAGCAGTCCAGCGCGGTGAAGCGGAAGATATTGCTCACTACAACAAACTTTGGTCCGAACGGACTCAGGGGAATATTCTTTCCCGCGGAAAAAAATTGACCTGGTCCATTCCCACCAATTACCAGCTGACCCAAGATGATAAAGATATTTTTGATTTGACGGATGGAAAGATCTCTTCTCACAGCAAAGGGTTGATTTGGTTTGAAAAAGATACCGTCGGCTGGTTCGGAGGAATCTCTGACAGCGGCGTCAATTTTCAGATCGACCTCGGCGAAGTCAAAAACGTTGACCGCCTTGTGATCCGCTGTCTGGGCGGAGAAGTGCAGAAAACACTCGGATTCCCGAAACTGTTTGATATTTACGTTTCCAAAGATGGAAAGAACTATTACCGTACGGCAATGCTTCAGAAACTGGCAGAATCCGATCGGGAAATCAGTGATTTCAAGAATAATTTCTATCTGGCAGAACGCGGAAAGGCAATTGTTTATCCTTTTGAGTTCCAGATCAATGCGGAAGCCCGTTATGTTGCATTCACCATTGCTTCTGCTGCCGGAGGACTCTTCATGGATGAATTGGCTGTCATGGAAGGAAATCCCAAAAAGCCGGGATTCAATGAGGCTTACAAAACCGAAGCAAAGCCCTTCTATACCAAAGGTGTGCTGGTCAGACCCAAAGTGAATGAATTTGTTCTTTCCAGAAATATTATCACTCCCTCATTTCTTTCCTATTGCGATATGAGAGCTCCCGGACAGAAGAAAGCTCCCATGATGCTGGAACTTGACCTTCCGGAAGGCGTGACCGTTCTTCAGCCCAAAGCACAGAAAACGGAACAATACACGGCGAAAACCGGACAGAAACGTGTTAAACTTACCCTGATGGTTACTCCGCGTCCGTGGAGCGGAAACATGCTGAACGCAATATTTTTCAAAGTTACGAAAGATATCCCTGCCGGAAGCAAGGCTTATTTCACCTCTTACAGCGAAGGTGTGGAGCCCATCAGACAGGAATTTCCGTTCCGTGCGATTGAAATCGCACCAGTTCCGCAGTTGAAACGGATCCATGTCAGTCTCGCTTGGATGGGCGATAATGATGCCCGGAAATATCCGGAATTCTTTGAAGCATGGCAGACGCTCGGTTTCAATGCTGTCAACGGATTCCCCCGCTATTTCGGCGGAGCTGACCGGGATCAGCGGATTGCGTTTTTTGATGAAGCTCGCAAGCGCGGAATGAAAGTGGTTATGACAGATTCCCCCATTCATGCTATGCCCGGAAAAGGGAAAAAAGGTCATGAAATGAACTGTCTTGTTGATAATATCGTGGCTGTTTGTCCCTCTTATCGCGGAGAATTCCACAAGAAAGAATGTAACCGGATCATGGCTTGCGTTTACAAATCAAAGCCCGATTATGTGTTCTTTGATATCGAAGCATTTTACAGTTCCCATGTGACAGCAAAGAGCTGTTCCCGCTGTCTTGAAGCAATGAAGGCTGCCGGAATGACTTCCATGGATGCCTTCACCAAGAAGGTCGTTGCAGAAAAATTGGCTGATTTCCAGGCGGCTGTCCGGCGCGGTGCGGAAGAAGCCGGAATCAAATGCCCTCCCATCGGGCTTTACGGAATGGGTCCCGGCGTGGAAAATCGTTCTCAGCCGGTGCTTGATTGGGCTCAGCTTTGTCCCCGCAGCATTGCGATTTCCCAGCCCAGTCTGTACATCGGAGAACGCTCCTGGATGATTCAGGAACGGATCCGCATGACTCATAAACTCATGAAGAACCGTAACATCATTCCCTGGCTGACTGCCGGAACATACGGTGAACTCAGACCGCAGTTTGTGGAATATAATGTTCTGGAAGCTCTTCTCAACGGGGCAGGGGGGATCACCTATTATGCATACTGGGATTTTGATAACGCTCTGAAGTATGCCGCAATGGCAAAGGCTCTGCGGATGATCGCTCCCTATGAAGATCTGATTATGGATGGAGAACTCGTGGAAATCCCCGTCGATGGCGTGAACACAAGCGCGATCCGCAAAGGAAATGAAATGCTTCTTCTGGTTGGTAATTACAGACGTCCGGATATGAACGTTTCTCTGACGCTCCCCTTCAAAAAAGTGAATGTCATCAAAGATCTCCGCAACGGAGAAACCTTTGCTCCCGGAAAAACTCTGAAACTCAGAGTCCCCAGAAGCGATATCCGTCTGCTGTACGTCAAAGGAGAATAATATGCTGAAAAATCAAACAATCATGCCGATCACCGGCACATTCATCAATATGCTGATCCCTGATACCGGGATCACAAATAATGGGCTGGAAGATTGGGAAAAAGATTTTCAATTTCTGAAAGCGATCGGCATGGATCATCTGTTTGTGATCCGGACGGAATTTGAGCTGGGCGGACAGAAAATGTCCGCCGAAGATCCCCGTTCTACAACTTGGGAAGAAGATGACTGCCTGCTGGATATGACATTCCGTCTTGCAGATAAATACGGCATGGATCTTTATCTCGGCGGCCCGGTGAGTATCACCAACCTGCATCTGGGCGACTGGAAAAAAGAGGTCGATGATACCAAGCGTTATTATGACCGTACCGTTGCAAAATATGCGGATCATCCCTGTTTCAAAGGATTGTATCTTTCTCTGGAAGCATTGCCCTGGCACTTCAATTTTCTGGATATCTGCACAGAAGTTCTGGATTATATGAAGAAAAACTTTCCGGAGAAAAAGACATTCATGTCTCCCAGTTTTTATGGTGTGACCGGTAATATGAGTTCCCATTACACCCCGGATCAGTGGATGGATATTTACGGCAGATATTTCTATGAAAAGATCGCAGGGAAGCTGGATTACTGCGCTCCGCAGGATACCATTGCCATCCCCGCTTGCGAACTTGGCGAAATCCTGGATAACGGTCTGACTGAATGGTATCTGAAGGCTCAGGATCTCTTCTCCCGCTGCGGAGTGGAACTTTGGACAAACATTGAAACGTTCCAGAGACCGTTCCCCGGACATGGGGAACCTTCCGGCGTTTACCGTCAGATCGATTACCGGACTCTCTACATGAAACTGTCGCAGGCATCTTCTCTGGTGAAAAAGATTATCACCTATGATTATTTTTCCTGTATGAGCCCCAACTCAGAATGGGGTTCTTCCAGACGGCTTCTTTCCCGTTATCTGGAGATGATCGGCAAAGATCCAGCTATCATCAAAACGATTTTCGGTTGATCCGGAATTCCTGTCGAAACAAAAAAATCCAGCCTTCAACAGCTGGATTTTTTTTGCTCTTTTTATCCGGAGAGATTATTTGATCTTGAATTCCTTGAAAACGGATCCATCAACGCGGATCAGCTTGATGGTCAGAGAATCTCCTTTTGCTTCGATGAGCGCCATTCTGTTATCCGGATTTCCGGAGATGGTGGTGTGAACATAGAAATCAAAGGGAACGATTTCTCCCTTGAAGATTCTTCTGCCGGGAACAACAGGAACTGATTTTCCGGAATTTTTTGCTGTGAAAATCCCTCTGTGTAAATGTCCGGAGACCATCAAATCAATTGTTGCTGCCGGATTCTTTCCGGTGAAGATCCCATCAAGCACTTTCATGATAGCCCGGGAATGATGGGAATTCCGTCCTGTCGGCGGATAATGTGCGAAGAGTATTCTGTGTTTTGCCGTCTGAAAATCCGGGGTCAGAATCGCTTTTTTCAGCCATTCTCTCTGATCCGGGGCGGAAATATCCAGCCCGATGATGCAGACATCGCCGAACCGGTTGAGAGAATACCCTTTGAAATCCGGTGTTCCGAAGACATCGAAGAATGTTCCGGGAGAACAGCCGACTTCTTCATGATTTCCGCGGAAATTCAGGATCGGCTTTTTGCTTGCAAAGGTGATCTGATCTGCAAGATATCCGTTGAGGATGGAACGGACCCCGGTACTGTTAGAAAGCATATCTCCCACATTGACAAGGATATCGCAGGAGTTCATGAGTTTCGGATTATCAAGAAGAGGTCTCATATTCAACCCGTTGTTGTGGACATCCGTGAAAACTGCAATCGTCAGATCCTTTTTCCCGTGAGTTGTGAAGGTATAAAAAGAACCGTCTGCCGGATAAACAACGGAAGGCGAATATACACTGACTGTGTTCACGATCCGGTATTCGTATGTGGTTCCTTTTTCCAATGCTTTCAGCTGAACTTTATGGAGCTGCTGATCTTTGTTCCAGTTATTGTTCCGGAATCCGGAGTAAACACGGGTGAATTTTTCTGTTCCTTTTTTTCTGTATTCCAGATAAGCTCCGGTTCTGCCATGATTAAACCAGCCGATGTTCATTTCTGTTTCAGAAGCTCCGAAAAGCCAGGGACCATATTCGATTTTTTCAGGGGGAACAGTCAATGCCGCATTGAGTTTTTCATATTCTGCGCGGGATAAATCTTTTTCGGCGTAGTGGAAAAATTTGAGTTCCGCCGCCCGGTTGTAGGAACCGAGGATCAGTTCAGCATAGCCGGGGATATTCTGAAAATCATTGCCGACATATTGCCAGGTTACATAGGTCTTATACTTATGGATCAGCCGTGCAAAATGAAAACTGAGTGCTGAATGATTGATCATGGGTTTCAGGAAAGAGAGCTTGATCCGTGTTTCTGTCGTCCAGTATTCATCGAAGATCATACTTTTATGTTCCCAGGAGGAATTGGCTCCGAAACGTGCTGTGCCGGGACCCCAGCAGAATTGATGCAGATTCGGAACCGGATCCATGTTGCCGAGAAACAGTTCGAAACAGTCTCCCCTCCAAACAGATTCGCTGCCATTAACGGGTTTGACATTGGCGCGCTTTTCATAGCATTTCACCCCGATATAAAGATATTCCCTGTCATGAAACACCCGCACTTCGGTTTTGCAATCCGGCATTTTCTTTTTCCGGAATACGACAAAATCATCGAAGAATCCGGCTTTTTTCCAATTTTTTTCATCCAGTACCCCATCCAGTTTCATCTCTCCGTCAAGAAATGGTGCCGCGATAGATTTTCTGATATTTTGGGTTTGCGCCGGAAGCACATCAGAGGTGGATTGTTGTTTCAGAGAACTGCATCCGGCAAGCAGAAGCGTGCTGCCGGCTAACAGTAAAAGGGAAGTTTTTTTCATGATCCTCTTAACCTTTCCGGATTTTCATGATTATTTTGAAAAGACAGATGCGTTATTTGTCAGCTGTTTATTAGTTGAAATGACTGCATCCGATCCTGAGAAGAAATATATCTTCTGAATGAAAATTTGCAAGCCATCCGGAGAATTTTTTCTGTATTTCAGATCTTCAAAACACCTTTTCTGCGATGAAAAATACAGTTTATAAAATAAAGCGGCTTGAAAAATTGAGAAACTATGATAAATTAATCAGATAGTCTTTATTATATATAATAATGAAAGAAACCAAACAGCGTTTCTATTTCAGGGGTGTATTTTATGAAAAATGAAACCGAAAAGCCGACAGGTCTTCTTGCCGGAATCCGTCATGCGATCAGTGCCTTTATTTACAGTAATCCTGTTCAGACCTTTATTGTGATCTGTATTGTGCTGAATTCCGTGCAGCTTGGATTGGAAACGGCCTCCTGGTGGCATCAGTTTGCCGGGGGATGGGGCAGAGTGCTGGATATGGCATTTGTCTGGATCTTTGCTGTGGAAGTCGCGTTGAAATTAATTGCGGATGGACTCAAATTCTTCAAAGGCGGCTGGAATTGCTTTGACTTCCTGATTGTGATCGTCTCGCTTGTCCCCGGAAACGGTGTCTTTTCCGTCCTGCGGGTATTCCGAATTTTCCGAACCTTCCGTCTGATGTACCGGATCCCCAGATTGAAAATCATTACCGAATCGCTGTTGTGTTCGATTCCCAGTATCGGCTGGATCTGTCTTCTGCTGGTCATCTTTTTCTATATTTGCAGTGTGGTGGCAACAAATCTTTTCGGAGGCGCGTTCCCCGATTGGTTCGGCAGCATTGGAAAATCCATGTATTCTCTTTTCCAGATTATGACATTGGAAAGCTGGTCCATGGGGATCGTGAGACCTGTCATGGAAAAATTCCCCTATGCATGGCTGCTCTTTGTTCCGTTCATTGTTTGTGTGACTTATACGATCATGAACCTGTTTATCGGGATCATGGTTTCTACGATTTCCGATGTGAAAGATGCAAAAGAGCATAAGGATGACACTCCCGGTGAAGAAAAAACGGAATCTGATGCTGATCTTCAGACACTGATTTCAGAGATCCGTCAGCTCCGCGCAGAAGTCAAATCCTTGCGGGAAGAGCAGAATCAGAAATAACCTTGTACGATTCAGTGCATAAACAGCCGGGGTTCCTCTCAGCAGGATTCCCGGTATTTTTTTGTAAAAAATAAAAAATTGAATTGCTTTTTCACGGTCAAAGTGATATCTTATCAGCAGATTTCTTGCAAATTCGATAAAGATTGAAAAAGGGAGCAGAGAATGGATATTTACGCAGCAAAATGGATCAATATCAAAACGACAGCTCAGGAAAAGGCATATTATTACCGGAAAGTTTTTGAACTGGAAGAGATTCCGGAAAAAGCTGAACTGTTTTGCGCCGCCGGGGGCGTATATGAAGTAATGATCAACGGGGAACCTGTCAGTGATTACGTCCTTACTCCGGCTCCGACTCAGTATGATTACCGGGTGGAATATATGGTTTATCCGGTGCGGTCTTTGCTCAAAAAAGGGAAAAATGTCATCGTCTTTCATGTCGGCAACGGTTTTTATAATTACTTTGAAAAAGACCATTGGAAAATGGATCAGGCGACTTTCCGGGATTTTCCCCGCTTTATGGCATATCTTGCCTTCGATGGAAAGATTTCTGTCAAAACCGATGACTCCTGGAAGGTTCATTCCTCCGGAATCGTCTATAACAGTTACCGGAATGGAGAGTTCTTTGATGCAAACCAGGAGCCATTTGGGGTTCATGAACCTGACTTCAATGATTCTAAATGGGCGAACGCGGTCTTTTGCAGTCCGCCGGGAGGAAAAATCGTTCCGGCTCAGGGACACCCTTGCAAAGTGATTCAGAAAATTGATCCGGTCGGTTTGAAAGTCTTTACATTCGGACGCCGGATCTACGATTTCGGAGTGAATATCGCCGGCTGGTGCGAAGTCACCTTCTCTGCACCTCCGGGAACTACGATCTACCTGGAATACGGGGAAATGGTCAATGATATCGGTGACGTGGACCGGGAATATATCAACCATTACGGTTTGGATGCCCCCGTTTTTCAGGAGCAGCGATTCACCGTAGATGATTCCGGCAGATTGGAAAATGTCCGGACTCATTTCACCTGGTTTGGATTCCGTTATATCCGTATGCGTGCAGAACATCCGGAAATCAAAATCGAAAAGATCCAGGCGTGCGTGGTGCACAATTCCTATCCCCAGATCGGTGCTTACAGTTCCAGCGATTATATCCTCAACAAACTTTTTGAACTGACAAAACGGAGCTTCGATTCCAATTATGTCGGGATTCCGACGGATTGTCCGCATCGGGAAAAAGCCGGATGGCACGGTGACTTGAACCGCGGTTCGGAGGTCGGACTGTTCCTGTATGATATCGCAGATGACTATGCTCATTATCTGGATGCATTGGTGGGAACTCAGCGGACCAACGGTCAAATCCCTGCTGCGGCCCCCAACGGAAGCTGGGGATTCCATTGGCCCTGTGTTCCCTGTGTAACTCTCTTCTGGGTTCCCTATCAGGTCTATCAATTCACTGGCAATGATGAACTGATCCATCGCTATTATGATAATATGGCTCTTCATCTGGATTATTGCCGTCAGAAACTTCGCGACGACGGTTTGAACTATGACAGCATTGGCGACTGGTGTCCGGTGGAACATTTCAGAATGGCTGGTAAGGTCTTCATGGCAACCTTCGGGCATTATCTGATGTTGATGCTTATGGTGAAATTTGCAGAACATCTTGGAAAAAAAGAAGATGCCGTATTTTATACCGCTCAGAAAGATGCTATGCGGGACGCCTTCCGGAAAAAGTTCTATCATGGCGGCGGTGTCGTCGGTGATGATGCCTGGACAACCCTCGGATATTCCCTCTTTACTGATATTTTCACGAAGGAAGAAGGCAAACTGATCGCCGCGAACCTTGCGGAAAAAGTCCGCGCAAATGATTATAAAGTTGACTATGGCAATATCGGGTCCAAAGTTATTCATCATGCCCTCAGCTGGTATGGCTATGTGGACGAAGCTTATAAACTTCTGACACAGCCTGAATATCCGGGGTTTGGTCATTGGGTAATGATCGGCGCAACCACCCTGTGGGAAACCTGGAGCGGCTTGTGGTCACGAAATCATATCATGCACGGCGATCTCGTTGCATGGTTCTTCATGTATCTCGGCGGACTCCGTCCGGAAAAAGGTGAATTTTCGATCCAGCCCTGTTTCGTCTCCGGCTTGAACGACTTCAAATGTTATCATGAAATCCCGGGCAGGGGCATGATCCGTGTCGAATGGGAAAGGACAGACGAACATACAGTAAAATGTCTGATTGCATTGACAGGAACAGTTTCCTGCCGGTGTATTCTGCTTGGCTGCCCGGAAGAAATCCTGCAGGGGCCCGTTGAAAAGGTTTACACCGTTTCTGTGTGAGATGAAATCCAAAAAAAGATAAAAAAAAACGGAAAAAGCGGATTGCGTTTTTCAAATAAGATGATATATTATTGCCGTTGCTCATTTGAAAACAGCTGGGGACGTCATGGTTTCGACTGGACAAGTGGACCGACAGCTGCATGCCGAGGATGACAGTTGGCCTCGTTAAACTTCTGTCAAAAAATACAAGCGAACGAAGAGTACGCACTCGCTGCCTAAGTTGCAGTGACGTCTCCTCCCTGACGGACTCTAAGGGAAGTGAGACGTCGTCAGAGTCCTGGCTGATTTGATCGGACTGTTGTCAAATCAGCGAGAATCAGACAGTATAGTCGCAAAGCCGCCTATCCATTGGCTCCGCCGCGAGACGAAAAAACGTTAAAGATGGAGAAAGCATGTTGATGCCATCGGAAAGCTGTCACAGGACGCGGGTTCGACTCCCGCCGTCTCCACCATTAGTAAAAAGTACGGAATCAGGAAGTCAAAGCCTGGTTCCGTTTTTCTTTGTCTTTTACGCCCGCACAATCAATCACTTACATAAAACAGAGAACGCCGGGTATGGGAAACTCCCTAATCCTATGCTCGCTATTCTCGCCTTTTCCCGGCCGTTTTTCTCTCTCTTTCTCTGTAGGGTCGGGAACTCGTCCCAAGATCAAATTACGCTCAAATCGAGCAGAGGACGAGGTTCAAAGGAGCAATGCAAACGCTGTTTAACGTCAACACAGCGAACTGTTCTTGAAATGATGTCCACGAGACTTGCCTGTTAAAAGTTCGCAGTTTGAAGATCATGTAATTGATATAAAATGCGAAAGCAAACCCGGCAACTTGTCGGGTACTTGTCGGGTACTTGTCGGGTACTTGTCGGGTGAACTTGTGGGGTCAGCTTGTAGTGTCAACTTGTGGGGTCGAACTTGTCCGGTGCTTGTCCGGTTTACTTATACTCATTTGGAATTTCGATATGAAATGTCTTACACAATAACTTCACATCATGTACATCATTTTCGTCAAATTCATATCCCAAATGAAACATTACTTGACTATATGGTTCAATACAAGAAACCTCTATCTCCTCAATTTTTCCTTTACCGGAAAAAGTTTCTACCGGAAAACAATCCCCCTCATAAAGGATTTCACCTTCGCCCGT
>JAFTIQ010000066.1 GCA_017456805.1 Lentisphaeria bacterium | reverse complement strand
GCTTGCTTGCTTGCTTGCTTGCTGAACAGAGGGGATAAAATCATAAATTTTTGTTTCAGCAGGAGCGTATATTTTCATGAAAAAATCCCTGTGTTTTTGTTCCGTAATTGATGGCTTATAATCAATCTTAATCAGCCGTCTTAATATAGCATAAAAATTACAAAATACAAGTAAAGTCTGAGAATGAAACATAATTCAGGGATATCATGCCGGGATTACACGGTTCCGGTATTTGATTTTATGATTGAAATTGCCTGATCCATGGAGCAGGGCATGGGGATCCGGATTGCTTCGGGATGCTGTCCGGTGAACCAGGTCATCTGCCGTTTTGCAAATTGACGTGTGGCTATGGAAATCCGTTCACAGAGCTCTGAACGTTTGATTTTGCCCAGAAGATGATCCCGGATCAGAGAATATCCCAATGCCTGCCAGGCTGTCGGAGTCTCAAACAACCCTTTTGACATCAGACGTTCCGTTTCTTCGATCCAGCCGTTTTCCAGCATCTCTCCGCAACGCTCAAAAATCCTCCGGTTCAACGCTTCCCGATCCCAGACAAGCAGAAATGAAACCGCATCTTCCCGCGGAGGGCGTTCTTTCCATGCCTTTTGCAGAACAGTCATCTCTTTGCCGCAAAGCAGAAAGACTTCCCGGGCACGGATCAGCTTCCGTGGGTGCTCTTTCCAACGGGCAAAATCTGCCGGACACTCTTTTTCCATGATGCGTTTCAATGTTTCATGACCTTCCGGAGAGTCAAACTGTTCATCCAGCTCTTTCCGGAGTCCCTGATCCGCCGGCATATCATCCATTCCGTAAAGAAACGCCCGGAGATAAAGTCCTGTTCCTCCCGCAATGACGGGCAAGTTTTCCCGGGACCGGATCTCTTTCACCGCCTGTTCCATCCGGCTGACCATGGAGAACACATCAGAGCGTTCGGACATGTTGAGGATATTTACGAGGTGATGAGGGATTTCCGAAAGTTCTGCGGGAGAGGGCTTTGCAGTTCCTTTGTCAAGTTCCCGGTAAATCTGCATGGAATCTGCGGAGATGATTTCCCCGTGATTTCTGCGGGCAAGCTCCAGGGCAAGAGCGGATTTTCCGGATGCAGTTGCCCCCATAATAAGCGGAACACGAATCATTTTTCTTCCGCTTTTCCTTTTTTATCCTCTTCCGGTTCGGGCCGCAGCAGGGAGGAGAGAACGAAGAGTCCGACGCCCACGCAGATACAGATATCTGCCACATTAAACGCGGGCCAGTGATGTTTCCCGATGTAAAAATCAAGGAAATCCACAACCTCTTTCCGGAAAAGCCGGTCGGTACAATTTCCGAGGATTCCGGAACAAAGGAAAAACAATGCGAAGATCCGTTCTTTGAATCCGCAGGTAAGTTTTTTGAAAAAGAAAATAACGATCAGCATAGCAGCCAGCGCGATCAGAAGGAGAAACCATTGTTTTCCTTCAAAAATCCCCCATGCCGCCCCGCGGTTCCGGACACTGGTGATATTGAAAAAACCGTCCAGAACTGGGATGGAATCATAAAGCCGCATGGATTTGACGATGATCTCTTTTGTGATCTGATCCAGAATGAAAAAAAGGACAGCGATCAGGGAGGAGAGCAGAATGACCTTTTTTTCAGAACTTACTTCCATCTGCTCTTGTTTCGTTGGAACTTTCATACTGTCTTATCTGCTGCGATTGCAGGGGTCTTCCAGTTCTTCCCGTTTGCTTTTGCAGACCGTGCAGTATCTGGCATAGGGTTTTGCCTGAAGTCTTGCTTCCGGGATCAATCCGCCGCAGTCGAGACAGACTCCGAATTCGTCGTCATGAAGTCTCTGGAGAGATTCTTCGATCATTTCCACAACACTGAATTCGGAAGACATCAATCCGAGTTCCAGATCGTGTCTGGAATTATCGCTTCCCAAATCTGCCATGTGGGTTGCCATTCCTGCGCGTTCCCCGGCAGAGTCTTTGGGAGATGATAATGCTTCATCTGCATGAAATTTCACCTGAGAGACAAAATCTTCCCGGCATTTCATCAGAAGATCATAATACATCTGTTTTTTTGCTTTCGTCAGCTTGTTTTTAACATGCTTTGTTCGTCCGGCCATAATGAGCCTCCTTCTGAAGTAATTAAAAAAATCCCCATAATATACTCTCGGAAAACAACTTTTCAAGGGTTCAGAAAAGTTTTTTTTGTTTTCCGGATATGTTTCCTGCTGAATATTTGACAAGTTTTTTTCAATTTTAACTGGAAATTATTTGAAAATGCTGTAAATTTATCCGGAGTGAAGTTTTTAACAAAAGATCCGGACCGGAAAATTCAACAGTCACAGGATACATCAGGAGGCTACTATGGTTCAATGGATTTCTCATCGCGGTGAATCCGCAGATGCTCCCGAAAATACTCTGCCGGCATTCAAACTGGCAATGGAACGGGATACCGACGGAATGGAAACAGATATCCACCTTACTGCGGACAACGTTCTCATCTGCTGTCACGATGCTGATACTCTGCGGACATGTCAGGGGGAATCTTATATCATTGAAGAGACGAACTGGGATGTTCTGAAGAAGCTGGATGCCAGTTCTTCACGGAGCGGATTCGGAGAAGTCCGGCTTCCTCTCTTTTCCGAAACGTTGAAATATCTCGGAAAGGGAAAAGTCTATTATGTGGAGATCAAAGAAAACGATCTCCGGGTCATGGATGCCATGATCAGAGAAGTGGATGCTGCCGGCGTAGAACGGGAGCAGATCGTCATGATCTCCTTCCACGCAGATGTGGTGAAGGCTTACAAGGAAAAATATCCGGAAATGAAAGCTCTCTGGCTTTACAGTTTCGGATCTGAAGCAGATAAAAGCTATCGGGAAAAAACAGAAGATGTTCTGAGAATCGCCAAAGAGACCAATGCTGACGGGGTGGATATCTGGATCGCACCGAGTGAGATCTCTCCGGAATTCGTTCAGAAATTCCATGATGCCGGACTCCTGTTTGCTGTCTGGACGATCGACCAGTATGTTCTGGCAAAACGCTGGGCAGATGCCGGAGCAGATGCCATCACAAGCAACTGCGCAGCGAAAGTCCGGGATTGGGTTCAAGCCCATTGAGTGACGGAGTGTGATCATGCAGAGTACTCCTAAGGGCATGAGACTTCAAATCGGTGTGTTCGGCGCCCGGAATGCAGGAAAATCCTCCTTGCTCAACCGGCTCGCCGGACAGCAGATCTCTATCGTTTCTGATATCGCCGGAACCACAACTGACCCCATTGAAAAAGCGATGGAACTTCAACCCGTCGGACCGGTTCTTCTCATCGATACCGCAGGGCTGGATGATGAGGGTGTCCTCGGGGAAATGCGGGTGGAAAAAAGCCGCAAAATTCTGGAACGCACTGATTTGGCATTGATCGTGAGCGGTTCCGGTTCCTGGGGGACTCTGGAAAAAGATCTGGCAGACCGGTTCCTTTCCATGAAGATCCCCTTTATTGCTGTTTTCAATAAATCCGATGCAGGCGCACCTGAGCCGGAATTGCTTCAGCAATTGGAAACGCAGAAGATCCCGGCAGTTTCTGTTTCCGCTTTGACAGGTTCCGGTTTTGGAGAGCTCCGGGCGAAGATCATTGCATCTGCACCGGAGGATTTTCTTACCCCGCAAGGAATGCTTCCGGAGTTCATCGGCGGAAAATCCTGTTCTGTTCTGGTGACACCTGTCGATATCGAAGCTCCGAAAGGACGGCTGATCCTGCCGCAAGTGCAGGCGATCCGGGATGCTCTTGATCGGGAATCCTGGTGTGTTGTTACCAAAGAGAACCGTCTGGCAGAGTGTTTGCAGAGTCTTGTGCGCCCGCCGGATTTGGTGGTTACTGATTCCCAAATGTTTGCACAAGTTTCCAAAATCGTTCCGGAGTCGGTTCCGCTGACTTCGTTTTCCATTCTGCTTGCCCGTCAGAAAGCGGATCTTGCAATTTGTGCTTCCGGGGCGGCGGCAATTGATTCGCTTGCGGATGGCAGCCGCGTGCTGATCGCGGAAGCGTGTACTCATCATCCGGTGGGAGAAGATATCGGGACGGTGAAGATCCCAGCGATGCTCCGGAAAAAAACCGGAAAAGAGTTACGGATCGAACACAGTCATGGTCATGATTTCCCCGCAGACCTGAGCGAATTCTCTCTGGTGATCCATTGCGGAGCCTGCATGTTCAACCGCCGGGAGGTTTTGACCCGGATGGAATTTTGCAGAGGCAAAGGAGTTCCCTTCACCAATTACGGTGTTTGCCTTGCTCATTGTGCGGGTATCCTGGAACGGGCGCTGCGTCCTTTCCCCGGAATTTATGAATCCTATCGCGAAGCAGTGACAAAGTGAGGCGGAAATGAAAAGTGCAGTGACTCTGGAGTTGACGGGTGAATGTAAAGTTCCTGCGTTCCGTCCGTTCCTCTGGAGCCTGATCACGAAAACCTCTCTGGGCGGCTGGATTTCCAACAGCGTGGAAGGGGTCCAGATGCGATTGGAAGGGGATGATCTTGATATCACCCTGTTCCTCCGTTCTTTTCCTGATAAAATTTCCCGCTGGTTCCGGTTGAAATCAATCCGTTTGCTCAAAAAGGAGTCTTTGCCGGAAACAGCTCAGCCGGGACCGTTCCGTCTGGTGGGGCCCGTGTTTTATGATGGTTTGATCCAGCCGGACAGAGCACCATGTGCATCATGCAAAGAAAAAATGCTGGATCCGGCTTCCAGGTTCTACCGCTATCCCTTCCTGATCTGTAATGATTGCGGTCCCCGTTATTCTGCGGCATTGCTCGCAGGGGATGGACGGGAGACCACAGCGTTCCGTACGTTCCCTCAGTGTAAAACCTGTGAAAATGAGCCGGAGACCCATCCGCTCCTGAGTTGTCCGGACTGCGGGCCTTCGGTGTTTCTAATCACTGGCGACGGAGATTTTGTTCCCTCGGAAGATCCCATAGCGGCGGCAGCATCCGCGCTGAAAGAGGGGAAGATCGTTGCGGTGAAAAATTACGATGGCTTTGTGATCCTTTGCGATCCGGATCACCCGGAAGCTCTGCGGAGATTGCGGGAGCGGAAACGGCAGTTCGATAAGCCGATTTCTCTCTATGTCAATCGCTTGGATACGGTTAAGAAATATTGTGAATGTTCTCCGGAGGAGGAAACTCTTCTGGATTCTCCCTTTGTTCCGGTGGTTCTGTTCCGCTTGAAAAAGGATGCCTCATTGGATACCGGCGCATTGTGTCCGGATCATCCCGGAACGATCGGTCTGCAATTTCCTCCGACCGGTTTGATCCATCTGCTGATGCACGGTTCTCCGGATGGAAACGGCGGATTTGTTCCGTTTGAAAAACTGGCATTTTCCGGCGGACCGGTTCCTGTAAATCCGGAAGATGCCGGAGGTGATGAGGATCTGGATGAAGTCTGCCGGATCTCTGATTTGATTCTGATGCACGATTTGAAGATCTGGCATAACGGGGGGCCATCGGTTCAGACGATCCATCCGGAGTTGGGATTGCGGACCATTCGCCGGAGCTGCGGGATCGCACCTCTTCCGCTTTTGCTGAGACGCCCCTTGAAACGGGTGATCCTGGCATTGGGGGCAGATTCCTGCGCAACGGTTGCGCTCGGTTTCAAAAATAAAATCATAGCCTCGCATCAGATCGGAAATATTCAATCGGAGCGGAATGAAAGCTCTCTTTCCCTTACAGCAGAACAACTTGCACTGATGTTTGCCCGGATTCCTGAAATGATCGTTTGCGATATGGATTCTTCTTCCCACTCCGCCCGCATGGGGGAGGCTCTTTCCGGAAGATACCGGATCCCGTTGATCACGGTTCAGCGGCATCATGCCAATGCCCTGGCGTGTATGGTGGAACATCAGCTTCATGATTCCCTTGCTCTTGTCTGGGATGCTGGTGCTCACGGTCTGGATGGCAGTATCTGGGGTGCGGAACTGCTGGAGATCAACCCCTCTGTATTCCGGCGGATGGCAACATTTTCCCCGGTTCAGATGAACTGGTCCGGCTCCCGTCTGCCGCGCCCGGTTCAGCTCTTGAGCCGTTATCTGAAACAGTGCGGGATCGATTCCTCATCCGTTCAAACGGAATCAGGAGATATTCCGCACAAGGCATATCAGGATTTTCTGCGTTCCGGCGATCAGCTGGAATTGACCGGCTGTCATTCTGCTTTGGCGTTGTTTGATGCCGTTTCTGCTGCTGTCGGGCTTGCTTCTCCTGTACGGAACTACGATCAGCAGGAGATCCTGCGGTCGGAAAATATGCTTGCCCGGGGATTTGATCCGGGGACGGCGGAGCGTTTGAAGCAGGAATTTCCGTTCCGGCTTCAGGAAAAAGATATTCTGTTTGTTGATTGGACCCCGTTTTTCCAGCGGGCTGAGCATTTTCCGCAGTTACGGAAAGAAGCTCAGGGGAATCTGGCAGCGGCATTTCTCATGTCTGCCGCTGAGGCCGCTCTCGGGATGGTTCAGTACGGCGCAGCTCGTTCCAAGTGCAGAACAGTGATCCTCTCCGGACGGGCATTCCTGAGTCCGACTCTTACGTTCTTTGTGAGAAATAAACTGGAATCAGCCGGATTCAAAGTCTGTTGTCATATTCAGACCTCCCCGGATGAATCATCCGTTAGTATCGGTCAGGCTCTTGCCGGCGGTATGACGTAAGGAGGAACCATGGGAAAAGAGAGTTTCAGACCTTCCGATATTTCCTCCAAACCGGGAGTTTATGTCTTCCGGGATCAATTCGGTGCAATCATTTATGTGGGGAAAGCTGCCAATCTGCGGCGGCGCGTTTCCCAGTATTTTCAGCCCTCCCGGACCGCGCGCGCAGATGCAAAATTGCGAAGTCTCATCTCCTCCATTGACAGCTGGGAGACTTTTCCGGTGAACAATGAGGATGAATCCCTGATTCTGGAATCGCGTTTCATCAAGGAGTATGCACCGCGCTATAACATCCTCATGCGGGATGATAAACGGTATTTACTGCTGAAAATCGACCTTTCCGAACGGTTCCCCAGGCTTCGTCCGACACGCTTGAAACGGAAAGATAATGCCCTCTATTTCGGACCGTTCCCCCACGGAAATGCCATGCGGGAACTGGCGATCTGGCTGACCAAACATTGCGGCTTGCGGTCCTGTAAATGCGCCGATCCCGGAGCCGATGACAGGAAGCATTGTCTCGCCGGAAACGTGAAAGACTGCTGTCAACCCTGTATCGGTTTGGCAACGGAAGAGGATTATCAGGCACGTTTGAACAAAGCAATTGATATCTTGAACGGAAATATTGCAGAAACAGAACAATTGCTTCAGGAGCAAATGAAACAGGCGGCCGCTGAGAGAAAATTTGAAAAAGCCTCCTCCTTCCGCGATATGCTTTCCAATCTCCGGGAAGTCTGCGGAATCAAACGCAGAACCTTTGAGAATGCATCCATTCCATCCATGGTCGGACATACGGCTGTGGAAGATCTTCAGAACACTTTGAAATTGAAAACCCCTCCCAACGTGATTGAATGTTTTGATATTTCCAATATCGGCGGAACGCTGGCTGTGGCGAGTCTGGTTCGTTTTCGCGACGGAAAACCGGAAAAGAGCGGCTATCGCCGGTTCCGGATCCGGACAGTGGAAGGTGCTAACGATTTCGCGATGATGCATGAAGCTGTTACCCGGTATTTTACCCGGCTGATGAATTTCAATCTGCCCCGTCCGGATTTGTTGATGGTGGATGGCGGAAAAGGACAGTTGAGCAGTGCATTGAAGGCGTTGGTTGCATTGGATGTCCCGCCGTTTCCGGTGATCGGACTTGCGGAACGGAATGAAGAGATTTATCTGCCGGGCAGAAGTGACCCTTTGGTTTTGGATCGGCACAAACCGGCATTGCGTGTTTTGCAGGCTGTTCGGGATGAGGCGCACCGTTTTGCGATTTCTTATCATCGGGAGCTGCGGATGAAACGCTTGGAAGAATCGGTTCTTGACGGGATCGAAGGTTTGGGAAAGGTTCGTAAGACTTTGTTATTGAAAGAATTTGGTTCTGTTGCGATGTTGCGGAAGAGTTCAGCCAAAGAGATAGCCCGCCGTGTCAGTGGGATCGGACAGATTTTTGCGCAAACCATTGTCGATTATTTGAAGGATCATTGATGAAGGAGTCCCCCCCCCGGACGCTTCTGTGCTGATCATTAGCGAGTGCGCTCCTCCCTCCGGCTCTGCCGGGAAAAACGGAAGGGAACAGGAATCAACGGTGGAAAACGGAAATCAACGGAGTGCCATTCCCCGGGCACCCCGGCGCAAAAAACACCCAGAGCTCCCAGTAATCCCAGAACTCCCAGTATTCCCAGTTCCCCAGCCGATCCTTAGCGAGTGTGCTCATCCCTCCGGCTCTGCCGGGAACGCAACGCCTGCCCCCCCTCACTGAATCGGCACCAGCGCGAGGCGGAACCCGACGCTGTTGATCCGGTACGACGGGTCGTCGCTGTTCCGATCCGCAGACCGACAGGCGCACGCGAGGAAGTTCCAACTGCCGCCGCGTACTACGCGGTACGAGCCCGACGACGGACCTGCTGGATCCGTAACAGATCCACCGGGATAAGCTCCATACCAATCCCGGCACCATTCCCATACGTTACCGTGCATATCATAAAGTCCCCAAGCATTGGCCCGCTTT
>JAFTIQ010000065.1 GCA_017456805.1 Lentisphaeria bacterium | reverse complement strand
GCAGAACTAAACGCACAAATTCACCTCTGAAAGAGATTAAAAAAATCCACTGTAACACTAAACGCACAATATCTTAACCTGTTTCCATGAATTGTGCGTTTAAATTTTCAATTATCAAAAAAATACGCCTTGCAAAAAAAAGAATTTTCTTTTGAGCCAATTTCAAAAGTCTTCAAAAATGTCTGAAAATTCTTGCAGAGATCTGAAAATGGAGCGTTTTCGGTGGTTACTCTTTGAGTAGCCACGCTCAAACTACCATTTCCATTTCATCAGCAATTTCTTTTCAGCCAAATTTTGCCGGACTTTTGAAATTACCTCTTTTAAAAGCGAAAGATAAAGTTTTTTTTCTTTTGCCTCTTGAAAATATGAAAAACAGTGGCATATTGTCACTGTAAATCATGATTTGGAAGAGAGTTTGAGATGGCGATAGGCAAAAAGTCTTTTTTTACAATAATAGAGTTCGGAACATCCAAGATCACGGTGCTCCATTGCACGGTCGGAAAGAACCGCGAACCGGAAATTCTGGGGTTCTCTTCCGCTGATTCCAACGGCGCAATCGTCAAAGGGGATATTGCCGATGTTTCCAAAACGGAACAAATCCTTTCTAAAGTCCTTGAGGCCGCCGATGATGCCGTCGGAAGCTATCTGGGGCGCGGCGATGTTTATTTCCTGATCAGCGGCAGAAGTATCACTTCCGTTCGCGGGGAAGGGTGCTCTATGATCTACTCCTCTGATAAACGGATTACAGAAGAACATATTCATGATGCTGACGAAAAAGCAAAGATGAGTGTGCCGATTCCGCCGAATATGACGGATGTGGAACTGTTTACCAGCTGTTATATTCTGGATAAAAACCTTCAAGTGAAAGATCCTCTGGGCTGTGAAGCCTCCCGGCTGGATTCCGTGCTTCATATCATTCTTGCAGAACAGGCAAAACGGAACATGGCTGCGGAACTGCTGCGGGAAGCCGGCTTTGAAAAAGATATCCGCGATATCTTTACCGGGGTTGCCTCTTTTTATGGAACGTTGACCCGTGACGAAATGGAAAACGGTGTGCTCCTGCTGGATGTCGGGGCAGGGGTGATGGAATATGTCGGGATCATTCAGAACGGAATCGTTGTTTCCGGCGTGATCCCTGTCGGAATCGATAATGTTGCCAATGATCTTGCCATCGGGCTTGATCTTCCGGTTTCTCTTACCAGAAAACTTTTGATTGACGGCCGGCTGGAAGCTGCCCGGAATGCGGGTGATGTTTATCTGGAAATCTCATCAGTCAACGATGTGATCCACCGTGATATTCCGATTTCTTCCATTGAAAAGATCATCAATTTGCGTTTGCAGGAGACTTTTACGATTCTCAAGGCAGAATTGGAATCCCGGGGCGTCATGCAGTCCTTCCAGGCCGGATTGGTTTTGACTGGCGGCGGAGCAAAGATCCCTGCAATTGCAGAGTTTGCTTCGGGCGTGCTGGGGTGCCATAAACGGATCGCTGCACCGGTCGAGATTGCAGGAATGAACGAACAGCTTCGGGATCCGCGGTATTCTGCGGTCTGCGGAGCCGTAAAATATGTTATGGAACTGAGTGGTCAGGGAGAAGGAATTTCTCTGGTCAATGTGGCAGACGTCTTTGAAAACATCACAGGCGGTCTGATGAACAAGATGAAACGTGTATCGAAAGTGTTTTCTAAATAATGAGCGGAAATAGTGGAAAAGTTCTGATACTTGGTTTGGGCGGAGCAGGGGGCAGTGTTGTTTCCCGGATCGCTGCTCAGGGAATCAACGGTCTGGATACAGCTGTGATCGACACTGATCGTGCTGCGCTGAATGCTTTGGATCCAAAAGTGAAAATCCTTGCCGCCGGAGGTGATTGGAGTTGGGGCGAAGGTTCCGGCTGCGGCGGAGATGTGATCCGGGGCGAACAGGCAATTGCCGGTGAACGTCAGCGCATTATGGAGCTGATCACCGGCGGATATCGCTTTATTATTGTCATTGCAGGACTTGGCGGAGGAGTTTCCACCGGCGGGATCCGAACCGTTGCAAGTACCATCCGTTCCAGAAAAATCCCCTCTGTTTTCATGCTGACGACTCCCTTTTCTTTTGAATCTTTCGCCCGCAGAAAAGCCGCGGCTGATTGCATTGATCAGCTTTTGCCGGTTACGGATATCCTCATCCGGCTTCCCAATGATTTGCTTTTTTCCATGCTTCCGCCGGATTGCCCGGTGGAGACCGCCTTCGCTAAATCCAGCGATGAACTCGCCCGGACAGCAATCGGTATTTGCGGAATTTTGAACTGCAAGAACTCCTTTAATGTGGATTACGCCGGGTTTATGGCGATCCTCAGAGGAAAGAAATGTCAATGTTCCTGTGGAATCGGGCTCGGTTTTGCAACGGAACAATCTCCGGATCGGGCAGCTTCCGCACTCAAACAGCTTGTGGAATCCCCCTTCCTGGGCGGCGTGGATAAAATGGCTGAAGCTGATGCAATGATCGTCAGCGTGTGCGCCGGACCCGGCTTGCAGCTGGGAGAAATGAAGCGGACCTTGGAATCTGTTGCTGCTTTTGCCGGAAAAAATACAGAAGTGATTTCCGGATTCAGCACGGCATCCTTTATGGGAAATGCAATGCAGATTGCTGTCGTAACGATCCGCTACGATGAATCTGAAAAAGCAAAACTTCCCGCTCAAACGGAAGATGTTCAGGAAAAGAAAAGTCCGGCAGCAAGACGGAGTCCGAAGAAGAAAAAATCAGCTCCCGAACTGGAGCAGGGCTTCCTGGAATTGACCAACTTCTCCAAAGGGATCTTTATCAATACGGTTCCGGTCATGCATGACGGCGAAGATCTGGATATTCCCACCTATCAGCGCAGGGGAATCATCATTGATAAAGGACATTCCGCAAAATGAGAGCCGGACTCCCGCTTCTCGCCCTTCTGGTTCTTGCCGGATGTTCTTCCGAACCAAGATCATTTGAGCCGGCTGACCGCGCCTTTGCAATGGAAATGGTCAAAAAACAAGTACAAATCATCCCCCGTCATTCCGGAACTCCAGGTGCGGAAAAAACTGCGGAACTGATCCTGAAAACAGCCCGTTCAATGCCGGGAATTAATGCGGAAATTGATTCGTTTACCGATCAGACTCCCAAAGGAAATATGACTTTCCGGAATGTGATCGCCAAATTGCCCGGAAAAGGAAAACCCGTTATCCTTGCAGCTCATTACGACGCTAAAAAACTGGAACTTTCTCCCGATTTTCAAGCGGCAAATGATGGCGGTTCCGGAGTCGCTGTGCTTCTCACCGTGATGAAAACATTGACATCTCAAGAGAAACAACTTCCGTTTCCTGTTCATTTTATTTTTTTTGACGGAGAAGAGTGTCAGCTTTCTTATGGCCCTGCCGACGGTTTGCATGGCAGCCGGAAAGCCGCAAAGGATTATGCCGGAAATGCCCGGGCAATGATTCTTGCCGATATGGTCGGTGATCAGGATTGGGCGATTTCATTGCCCGCAAACGGTTCGCCGGAACTCAAAAAAATTGTCCTGCAAGCCGCCGCAGATTTGAACTTGCAGCATGTTGTCAGAGAAGGAAAAATAGAAGTGCTTGACGATCATGTCCCGTTTTTGGAAGCGGGTATCCCGGCAGTCGATTTGATCGACTTTGAATACGGTCCGGGAAATGTTTTCTGGCATACTCCCCATGACACAATCAATAAAATCGATCCGGAAAGCCTTGGAAAAACGGCTGATTTGATCTTACGGATTCTTGCTTTGATGGAATAATTTTTTCCAGGAAGACCGGAGCAAATCAGAAATTTCCGGTTCGATCAATGCCGAACCGATCACGAGAAACATGCCGACCCCCTGAATCCATGTGATTTTTTCACGGAACAGAAGCCAACCCAGAAGCGCTGTCAGAATCGGCGTAAAATATCCGGAAATCGCCAGCAAGCCGGTGGAAATGTAACGCTGTGCATTGTTCCAGGCAAAAAAAGCAAGAGCGGTCGGAATCAAACCAAGGTAGAACGTACATACCAGATCCGGTAATTCTGTTGGGAAACAGCATGGACGTTTGAACAGGAGCTGAAAAATCAGAATCCAGAGTCCGGCAAAAAGAACGCTCCATCCGGTATAAAGAAGCCCGCCGATCCGTTTGATCGTCCGGTTGGACAATACCGTGTAAAGAGCCCAGCAGACAGCACCGATCACAACCATTGTGTCGCCGCTCGTAAACGATTTGATCATAAACCCGTCTGCACTGATCACCTTCAGAACAAAGAGACTCCCTCCGAACCCGAAGACAAGCCCCATCGTTTGGAGAAGCGAGGTCTTATTATGAAGAATAAAGATTCCGAGAATAAAGATCAGTAAAGGGGCTTCCGCTTCCAGCATCGCTGCATTGACGACCGGGAGTCCCAGACTTTGTCCGTAGAATAAAGAACAGCTCATTCCCGCTGCAAAAATGCTCTGGATAATCAGATTCAGCCAATCAGCCTTCTGAATCCCATGCACGGGGATCGTCCGTTTTGCAATGGAATAAACAACGAGCATGATGATTCCGGCAAGAACGAAACGGATCTGTCCCATGGTATAACAATCCACGTTCCCGCGATTCAGCAAAAAACTGACTGCAGGGAAAAGAGTGCTCCAGCAGACCACGCTCAGTGCTGCCCAGAAAATTCCTGTTGCTTGAGATTTTTTTGTATTCTCCATAGTAAACCTGTAAGAAAAAAGGGTCCGTCTTTCAACGGACCCTTTCTCAGTCATGAGAACCGGTGAATTACTTCATCAGTTTTCCAACTTCCTGATAGAATTCCATCCGTTTTGCGGCATCAGATTCTGCTTTTGCAAACAGAGCTTCAGCTTCTTCCGGATTTGCTTTCATCAGACCTTTGTAACGGCCTTCGGAGCGGATGAAGTCCTGGAACTGACCGTTTGCCGGCTTCTTGACGTCCCAAGTGAAGGGAGCAGCTTCGTTTGCCGGGTTGTAACGGTAGAGCGGGAAGTAACCGCATTCGACAGCGCGTTTCTGTTCGGTCTGGGTCTTGCTCATATCGATGTTGTGAGCGATACAGGGAGCGTATGCGAAGATGATGGACGGACCATCCCATGCTTCTGCTTCCTGGAATGCCTTGAGAGCCTGAGTTCTATCTGCACCGAGAGCGATGGATGCGACATAGACATAGCCGTAGCTCATGCACATGAAGCCCATGTTCTTCTTGTAGGTCTTCTTACCGCCTGCTGCGAATTTTGCAACTGCAGCGGTCGGGGTTGCTTTGGAAGCCTGTCCGCCGGTGTTGGAGTAAACTTCGGTGTCAAGGACGAGGATATTGACGTTCTTGCCGGAAGCAACAACGTGGTCGATTCCGCCGTAACCGATATCGTTTGCCCATCCGTCACCACCGATGATCCAGACGGATTTATCGCAGAAGTAATCGGAGAGTTCGTTGATCTTTGCCAGATCAGCGCAATCGCATTCAGTTGCATACTTGGCGATGACAGCCTTTGCTGCTTTCTGAGCTGCGAATGCTTCGTCGGTCTTGGAGTTATCCCAGTGTGCAAGTGCATTCTGGATCGCTTCTTTGAGATCAGCAGGTGCTTTGTCGCAAGCAAGTGTTTTTTCGCAGTAGGTTTTCAGAGTTGCACGGTTTGCATCGACTGCCATACGCATACCCATACCGAATTCTGCGTTGTCTTCGAAGAGAGAGTTAGCCCAAGCGGGACCGCGTCCGTCTTTGGTCTTGCAGTACGGAATGGTCGGGAAGGTTCCGCCGTAGATGGAGGAGCATCCGGTTGCGTTAGCGACGACCATGTTTTCCCCGAAGAGCTGGGAGACCAGCTTGACGTACGGAGTTTCACCGCAGCCTGCGCAAGCACCGGAGAATTCAAAGAGAGGTCTGCGGAGCATAGCACCCTTGACGGTTGCTGTGGTGTTCTTACCCATGACGTTGTCGGGGGTGGATTCGAAGAATGCTTCGTTTGCATTTTCGCCTGCTGCGCGTTCTTCTTCGAGGGTGGACCAGACAAGAGCCTGTTTGCCTTCTTTGTCGCGCATCGGGCACTGATCAAGACAGACACCGCAAGCCATACAGTCTTCGACATAGACCTGAACTTTGAACTTCAGATCGTCGCACTTCGGCATAGCGTCTTTGACGGTGAAGGTGGCAGGTGCTCCAGCGAGATCCTTTTCGGAGATCAGCTTGGTACGGATTGCTGCGTGGGGGCAGGAAGAAGCACAGATACCGCACTGAATACAGTTTGCGGCGACCCATCTCGGAACCTTCGGAGCAAATCCGCGCTTTTCGAGAGCTGCGGTTCCGGTGGGGAGTGTACCATCGATGCTCATTGCAGAGACAGGGATGGAGTCGCCATCGTTACGCATGGAGGGTTCGATGATCTTCTTTGCGAATTCATCAGCATCATCGGGGATGAGCTTCTGGGGTTCAACGCAGGGAACTCCGTCGAGAGATGCAGGAACTTTGACTTCCTGGCAAGCATCAGCAGCCATATCAACCAGCTGGTTGTTCATGTCGATGACAGCCTGACCCTTCTTCGCAAATGCTTTTGCGTTGAGGTGCTTCATTTCTTCGGATGCTTTGTCAAACGGAACGATTCCGGAAACCTTGAAGTAGGCAACCATCATAACAGTGTTTGCACCTTTGCCGCGGAGTCCGGGCATGTTCTTGACGATTGCTTCAGCGTTCACGTTGTAGAACTTGATTTCGTTCTTGATGATGTATTCCTGCATGTCGCGGGTCAGTTTTCCAAAGACTTCGTCGTTGGAGTAGTGGCTGTTCAGCAGGAAGGTACCGCCTTTCTTGAGTCCGCGGAGCATGTCATAGCGTCCGATGTAAGCTGCGCAGGAGCAGGAAACGAGATCGGGGCTGGTGATCAGATAGGTGGACTTGATGGGCGCATCAGAGAATCTCAGGTGAGAACAGGTAAGACCGAAGGACTTCTTGGAGTCGTATGCAAAGTATGCCTGAGCATCTTTGTTGGTCAGGTTACCGATCACCTTGATTGTGGTCTTATTAGCACCGACTGTACCGTCGCCGCCGAGACCGTAGAACATACATGCTGTGGTTCCTTCGGGTTCGGTGGTGATGTATTCGTCGATGGGAAGAGAAAGGTTGGTCACGTCATCTTCGATACCAACGGTGAATCCGTGGAAACCTTCTTTTTCCAGGTGCTTGTAAACTGCAAGGATCATGGAGGGAGTGAAGTCCTTGGAAGAAAGACCGTAACGTCCGCCGATGATGGTGATTGCAGGATTGTTGATTGCGACTTTGACGTCGAGATAGAGAGGTTCGCCGATTGCACCGGGTTCTTTTGTTCTGTCGAGAACAGCGATTCTCTTGACAGTCTTGGGCAGAGCTGCGAGGAATGCTTCGGTGTAGAACGGACGGTAGAGACGGACTTTGACAAGACCGTATTTGGTTCCGCGTTTTGCATTGAGGTAAGCAATGGTTTCTTCGATTGCTTCGCAAGCAGAACCCATAGCAACGATCACATCGGTTGCATCTTCAGCACCGACATAGTCGAACAGTTTGTAGCTGCGTCCAGTGACTTTTGCAACTGCATCCATCTTTTCCTGAACGATTGCAGGACATGCATCATAGAACTTGTTGACAGTTTCGCGGCCCTGGAAGTAAACGTCACCATTCTGAGCACCAACTTTACAGATGGGGGATTCGGGACGGAGAGCACGGTTGCGGAATTCTTCAATATACTGGGGTTCAACAAGTTTTGCGATTTCTTCGTAGGGGATTTCTTCAAACTTGTGAACTTCGTGAGAGGTACGGAATCCGTCGAAGAACTGCAGGAACGGAACTTTGGATTTGTAGGTGGAAAGGTGTGCAACCAGAGCCAAATCCATTTCTTCCTGAACAGAGTTTGCACAGAGCATTGCAAAACCAGTGTTGCGGCATGCCATCACGTCAGAGTGGTCACCAAAAATTGCAAGTGACTGACATGCAAGAGATCTTGCGGTAACATGGAAAACGGTCGGAAGAAGTTCCCCGGCAATTTTGTACATGTTCGGGATCATCAGAAGAAGACCCTGAGATGCAGTGTAAGTGGTTGTAAGAGAACCAGCTGCAAGACATCCATGGACTGCACCTGCGGCACCGGCTTCAGACTGCATTTCTGCAACGCTGACTTCTTTGCCCCAGATGTTGGTCTTGTGTTCACTTGCCCACTGGTCGACCCATTCACCCATATTGGATGACGGTGTGATGGGGTAGATCGCTGCAGTTTCGCTCAAAGCATAAGCGACGTATGCTGCTGCATAGTTCCCATCCTGTGTGTTAATGTGTCCCGGCATTGTTTTCCTCCTTTGCTGGGTTGGTTTGATTAAGAGAGTTCATCTTGAAATATATACCATTCCGTGAAAAATTCAAGCTTTGTTTATAAAACAAACCGCATTTTGATGCCCTTTTTTAACCTTTTTCCCTGCTTTTTCTGAAAAAATCAATCAGACCGCATAAAAAATACAATCGAAAATTAAAATCAACCCCTTGAAAAATCATCCAATCAGGTGTAATTTACAAACATAAACAACCAACAGGAGGTAGTTCAGAAAAATAATAAAAACAAACTTTGAAAAAGAATCCCTTAAGGGGTTAATATAACGCGCATCAGTGAAACCGCCAATTTTTTTGAGACAGCGCGCAGCAGTCGGACTGTATTTACGGCCCGGCTCGTTGCGCTGTCTCGGGTCTTGGCGGACCTCACTGATGTAATGAGTCGAGGCCGTTCTTTTTTGCCCCGACTCATGATTGATGATAAATTTTTACAGGGCAGGGCAATATGAAACTTGGCATTACAGGCAGCCGATCAAACACAGAGTTCGATTTCACAGAACTGTTCACAAGGAAGAACAAAGAGTTTAATGCATTTCTTGGCAGACGGCGTATCACTTCCATCATAACCGGCGGGGCAAGGGGAATCGACCGGCAGGCTGAATTGTGTGCCGCAAAACTGAATATCCCGTGCCGGGTGATCCGCCCGGATTATGCCAGATACAGGAAAGGTGCGCCGCTGAAACGGAATTTAAAAATCGTTGACCATTCCGATGCTCTGTTGGTTATCTGGAACGGGTACAGCCAGGGGACGATCCAGACAGCAACTCATGCTTTAGATGTTGGAAAACAGGTATTTCTTATTTTAGCAGTTGATAAAATTATCAATAGCTGTATAGGGATAATAAGTAATAAGAACATATTCTCCGGAATATCAGCTCAATCAATTCAATTTTGATTTTTATTCTTAAAAAACAAAAAAATGTTGCCAGTAATTCCTGCATAAATTACTGGCAACATTTGTAATATAATCATAAAATTGAAAAAGTCAAGCCCGGAATATACCTTTTTATGAAAAAATAAAGAAATGTCTGAAGACTTAATAAAAAAATATCAAACACAACACTATATATTTTGAAAAGAGAAAAATTTCCTTAAAATTTTTTCTTTTGCATCCCCGTTCACACACAATTTCTCAAAGAAATGCGCCGATTTCTTCCAAACATCGGTGAACTTCTTCGCCTGATATTTCAGGAACAGGAACATTTTCTTTTACGGAAAGTGCGGCGGCGATTCCGGCAGCCTGTCCGATGGAGCATACCGTCGGCATGATCCGGATACTGCTGTGGAGTGCATGATCCACGGAGATCGCACGGCAAGCCATCAGCAGGTTTTTGCTTCCTGCCGGAACGATTGAACCAAAACGGATTTCGTACCAGTCATTTTTGTCCATACGATGGATTTCAGTTCCGGTTCCGCTTGGATTGTGAATATCAATCATATAATTGCAGCGGGCGATTGCATCCGGATATTTTGCCCGGTTGAAGAAATCTTCCTGCGTCTGATAGACCAGTCCGCGGATTCTGCGGCTTTCGCGGATCCCCACATGGGAGGCGATGGAATGAATTCTGGCGTTTTCAAATCCGGGAATATGTTTCCGGAAGAACGCGAGATATTCTCTGATCTGCTTTCTGCCTTCGATTTCCGCTTCGGAAAGCTCAAGGGCATTCACACCGCTCTTTTTTACAATACGGGTCGTATTGAAATGGACCACATCATTTTCCAGCGTGTGGAAATAGAGAACATTTTCCCGGAGACAATCGATTTCTCCCCGAGCTTTGGCTTCATCATAAAGCCGGTTGATTTCAGAATTTTCCGGCATCCGGTTCATATCGACATGACTGAGTTTGAAGCAGGTGGACATCGGCTGACAATAGCCTTCTTCATTTCCGAATTCCTGAGGACATCCGGCAAGAACTGCCAAGTCACCGTCACCGGTGGCATCAATGAACACTTTACTTTCAATTGCCGACAATCCGGATTTTGATTGAAAAACAGCGTATCTGATTTTTCCATCTTCCAGGATCACATCTGCAAGTGTATGATGGTAAAGGATTTCAGCTCCTGATTCAAGGATCATATCTTCCATTGCAAGCATGGCATCTTCTTTGTTCAACACATGAGTGAAGAACAGAGGATTTTCCGCTTTTTTTTCGAACTCCTCTGCGGAACGGTATTCTGCTATTTTTTTGCACCACTCTGTAAAAACCGGACGGTCCATTGGGGTTCCGTTGCAATAATTCGCCATAAAGGGAGTTACTTCACCATGAAACGCCATTCCGCCCAAACATCCGTAACGTTCTACAAGCAAGGTGTTTGCACCGTTTCTTGCCGCCATGACAGCTGCGCCGAGTCCACCGGGACCTCCGCCGATGACAAGAACATCAACATTTGCAATTACCGGAATATCAACATCTTTTTTGTATAACACTCTGCTCATAATCCTACCTTTATTTTACAACGGCCTGTTTATAAACCGTGTAATACCGTTCTCCGAGGGTGTGCAGGGATTCTGTATCAAAATGCAGATTATCTCCGCGATGATTCAGATCCTTTGTTCCAACAGGGTAAAATGCCGGAATTTCCATGCTCAGTTCTGAAATTGCATCATCCACGATATGAATATGTTCTGAAATCTCTTTTTTATAAAACGATGCCATATCGCCTGCAAGGAACGGAACTGTATCGGGCAATCCAAGATCCTTCCGGAAATTGTTGACGACTTGCCGCAATTTTTCTTTATAGTCAGGAGTTTGCTTCACAGCATCCGATTCGCCCTGATGCCAGAGGATCGCAACGATTTTTCCTCTTTTTTGAGCTTCTTTTGCTCTTTGAATTGCAAAATCATAGGGGAAGTTTGTCTCATCCCAGTCGTCTGTTCCACCCGGAAGCCATGCAGCAATGCTGGTTCCGCCGACGGCTGCCGGAATCAATCCGACAGTGAGATCCGGGTTATCCTCTGCGAGCAGTCTTCCGAATGTTCTGCCAAGTCCCACACCGCAGACTTTTTGCTGAGCAGTCGGAAGAACCGTTTCAAAAGGATCAGAAGAGACGATTTTTTTCCCATCAGCATCAAACGTTCCGATGAAGGCGCGGTCTTTGGTGATGGGTTCGATTGCGGGAACCCACTTGAAGTCCGGGCGGATATACTCCACCCGGGGCAGAGGAACTAAATCATCAGGACCGGCATAACCTCGTCCTGCCATATTGGATTGTCCAACCAAAAGCACAAGAAGTTTTTCCGCCATTTTCGTACACCTTATTTGATGATGTCGACCACATTGATCCATTCTGCTTCGGGATCGTTGCTGATATAAGCGATCATCGCCTCAAAATTCTTCCAGTACGGATCAAAGTCTGCCATTTCATAGGAGTGTCCCCAGAAATAGAAAACGCCACTTGTTTCTTTCGCAAGCTGATACTTTTTCCAGAACAAACGGTTCATGAAGTGACAATTTGAGGCAAGTTTCAGCGGATCTGTGTATGAAAGAACATCATCTGTGTTTTCCGTAGTGCGTCCATAAGCGAAACCGGATTCGTTCAGAAGTTTAACGGTTTCATCGGTATAGGCTCCGTAGGGCCATGCAAAACCGCGGCATTCTTTCTGGAAGAAATCCTCCAGGAATTTGCGGCTTGTTACAGCGGATTTCAGAAAAGCCTGCGGATCTGTTGTTCTGGCATCTTCATGCAGATCGCAATGGGAAGCTACTTCAAAATCTCCGTAGACTTCCATCATACGATCTTTGCAGACTCTGCCGGAATGGAATGTATTGATCGTCGGCGGATTTTCTTCATCGCCCTCCATCCATCGAACCGGGACGGACTCATCTGTAATGAGTCCGGAACAGAGGTTGAAAGTTGCCTTTGCTTTGTACTTTTTCAAGATTTCAGTCAGGCGGATATCGGTGAAAACGCCATCATCCCAGCATTGTGCCACTCTTACTTTTTTCATTATTTCCTCTTTTTTTTAAGGATTCCCGGCACTCAGCAGAGTGTCAGGAACTTTTCATAAGCTTTATTCCATTCATCGGTGGTATTGGGGAGGAACTGGGCAGGCTGGAAGGATTCTCTGACGAGAGCGCGGGCTTCTTCCAGAGATGCCAGTTTTCCAACGGCGACAGCCTGAAGCATGGAGTTTCCGATGGCAGTTGCTTCCACAGGGCCTGCAAGAACTTCGCATCCGGTTGCATCTGCAGCAAACTGACAGAGGGTGGGGTTCTGAGCTCCGCCGCCCAGCAGGTGAATGGTCTTTGTCTTTTTGCCGGAGAGAGAATCTGCTTCCTGGATCGTTTTCCGGAACAGAAGCACCAGACTTTCCAGGAAGGCACGGGTGTAAGCACCGGCACTTTCCGGAATGGGCTGACCGGTTTTCTTCATATATTCATCAATGGCATCCTTCATGGATTCCGGGTTGAAGAATGCGGCATCGTTGGGATTGAAAAGAGACTGGAAGGGCTTTGCTTTTCTTGCTTCTGCCATGAGTTCATCATAGGAAATATCGCTTGCGACAGCGGCTTTGATTCCGCGGAGAATCCAGAAACCTGTCAAATTCTTCAGCACGCGCCAGGTTCCGGCAACGCCGCCTTCATTGGTGAAGTTGAGCGCAGCAGATTCTTTGGAGGCAAGGGCCTTTTTGGATTCGATTCCCACCAGACACCAGGTTCCGGAGGAGACGTATGCCCATTCATTTCCGACAGCCGGAGAGGAGGCAACCGCTGATGCGGTATCGTGAGAACCAACCATGACAACAGGAACTCCTTCCAATCCGGGCACTCCGGAATAATCGGCTGTTCCGATAACTGTGCCCGGGCGGGTCAGCGGCTGGACACAGGAACGGGGAAGTCCGACTTCTTTCAGGAGCTCATCGCACCAGTCTTCTTTGGCGCAATCAAGCATCTGAGAGGTGCTGGCAATGGTGAATTCATTCGCTTTTTTTCCGGTCAGACAGTAGGTGATGTAGTCCGGTGTGAAGAGAAGTGTTCCGCACTTTGCAGCGTAATCCGGATTGACTTTGAATTCGGAATAGAGCTGGAAGAGGGTGTTGATGTCCATGATCTGAGTACCGGTGAGAAGCTGAAGTTTTTCTCTGCCGAACTTCGCAGTGAATTCATCAGCAAGACCATTGGTTCTGGGGTCGCGATAGCAGACAGGATCATCGATCAGCTGATCATTTTTATCAAGCATAACATAGTCAACTCCCCAGGTGTCGACGGCGATCGCATCCGGTTTTCCGAGAGCAGCAGCCTTGGCAAGACCGTCTTTGATATCAGCGACAAGCTGAGAAACATTCCAGCGCAGGAATCCATTTTTTTCTCTGCTTTCATTGCCGAATCTGGCAATTTCATCCAACGTGATCTTTTTATTGTCATCAATCACACAACGCATAATTCTGCCGCTTCCGGCTCCGATATCGACTGCAAGACACTGAAACATTTTTTCTTCTCCTGTTTGTTATTAAAAAGTGTTGTTTGTTTTATTATAGCCTGCTTTTCAGGATTTTAAAGTCCCCAAAACAAATTCTCTGATATTTTTTATCATATAATCAAGTTTTTCCCGGGTCATGCCCGGATAAACTCCGATCCAGCAGGTGTTGTTCATGATATAATCCGTTTCGGTCAGAGCCGAAGCGATCCGGTAATCTTTCCCTTCTTTCAACGTCTCAAAGCAGGGATGTTTCAAAAGATTTCCGGCAAAAAGATTCCGGGTTTGAATCTTTTGTGATTCCAGATATTCTGTCAGATCATTCCGCGTGAACGGTGCGTTTTCTGCCACATTGATAAGAAAACCGAACCAGGAAGGTTCTGCATCAGGGTGTTTTTTGAAAAAGCTCAAATACGGAAGATCCTGAAGATTTTTCAGAAGATATTCAAAATTTTCTCTCCGTTTCGCGGTGAAGGAATCCAGTTTTTTCAGCTGAACACAGCCGATCGCCGCCTGCATATCGGTCGCTTTCAGGTTGTATCCGAAATGACTGTAAACATATTTGTGGTCATAACCGACCGGAAGCGAACCGAACTGTTTGGTAAAACGGTGACCGCAGAGATTATCGACACCGGAGGGACACATGCAGTCGCGTCCCCAATCCCGGATCGACAAAACGATTTTTGCCAGAAGCGGATCATTCGTGTAAACAGCTCCGCCTTCGCCGGTTGTCAGATGATGCGGCGGATAGAAACTGGAGGTTCCGATATCTCCGAACGTGCCCGTCATTTTTCCCTGAAAACGGGATCCCAGAGCATCGCAATTATCTTCAATAAGCCAAAGATGATGTTTTTTGCAAAATGCAGCAACTCTTTCAATATCAAAAGGATTCCCGAGGGTATGAGCAAGCATTACAGCTTTGGTTTTTTCTGAGAGTGCCTGTTCCAGAAGCGCCGGATCAATGTTGGCAGAATCCCGTTCAACATCCACAAAAACCGGAACGGCACCATATTGAATGACCGGGGCAACTGTTGTTGGAAAACCGGCTGCGACTGTGATCACTTCATCGCCACGGCGGATCGCCCGTTCTTTCAGCAGCGGGGAGGTCAAGGTTGCAAAGGCAAGAAGATTTGCAGATGATCCGGAATTGACAAAAAAAGCCTTTGCAGTTCCGAGTTTTGTTGCGAGTTCTGATTCAAAATCCCGGGAAAATCTTCCATGAGTCAGCCAGAAATCAAGAGAAGAATCAACAAGAGCGGTAAGTTCTTCCTCATCAAAAATCCGTCCTGCATAGGGAACCCGGGATTTTCCCGGAATAAAGTCTTTGCCTTCGTCCTTCAAAAGGGCTCCATATTCTTTCGTCAAAGCAAGAATTTGTTCTTTCAGCTGCGTTAATCGATCCATATCAAATCCTTTTTTCCGGCATCCTGGATATAATCATCTAAATCCTTTTGTGTCAGAATGTTGTATGCTGTATAATATTCTCTGTACCAGACGGCTGTTTTCCGGAAAGCTGTTTCAGCGTTCCAAACTGGCTGCCAGGAAAGATTCTGCATGGCTTTTTCACAATTCAGCCGCAGGATTTTTGTTTCATGAGGCGCATTGATTTGCGGAGTATGGGTATATTGAACAGCATTCCAGCCTTTTTGAAGCAAACTGACAGCATATTCCGTTGTGATCATGCTTTCTTCCGCCGGCCCGAAATTCCATGCTTCGGCGCATGAGGTATCCCCTTCAAACAAATGCTGTCCCAAAAGCAGATATCCGGATAAGGGTTCCAGAACATGCTGCCACGGCCGGACAGATGCCGGGTTCCGGAGAAGCATTTCCTCACCTTCCGCCGCAGCTCTCATTGCATCCGGGACGAGACGATCCTCTGCCCAGTCTCCGCCGCCGATCACATTACCGGCGCGGGCTGTCGCCATGAGGATCCCCGCATCTCTCAGGAACGAATTTCTGTAAGATGCCGCAACGATTTCTGTGCATCCCTTTGAAGCGCTGTACGGATCAAATCCTCCCAGCGGATCCTGTTCCGTGTAACCGGAAATCTGCTCCCGGTTTTCATAACATTTATCACTGGAAATCACAACGACAGCCTTCACCGATCCTGCCTTCCGGCAAGCCTCAAGCACATTGGCAGTTCCCATCACATTGACTTCAAACGTATCAAGGGGCTCCTCGTAGGATTTCCCCACCAGCGGCTGTGCTGCCAGATGAAATACGATTTCCGGACGGTACGCTGAAAAAACAGTTTCCAGAACATTTCGGTTCCGGATATCTTCTTCCACAGATCGAACCGGGGTTTTCAGCAGTTTGTAATGATTCGGTTCTGTATTCGGGGGCAGGGCAATACCGCAGACGTTCGCCCCGAGTCTGTTCAACCAAAACAGCAGCCAGGAACCTTTGAAACCGGTATGCCCGGTAACCAGAACTTTTCGCCCGCGATAGATATCCCCGAACATTGAACTCATTATCCTTTCCAGTAGGGTGAAATTTGACGGAGCCGCTCGATCACAGGCGGCAGTTTTTCCAGGACAAAATCCACATCTTCTTCCGTGTTGTAACGGGAGAAACTGAACCGGATCGCACCATGTGCCGCAGTATAGGGAACTCCCATTGCACGGAGCACATGTGACGGTTCCAAACTTCCTGTCGTGCAGGCACTTCCGCTGGAAGCGCAGATCTTGAACATGTCAAGAAGCATCAGAATGGATTCCCCTTCGATGAATTCAAAAGAGATATTGCTTGTATTCGGCAGCCGGTGTTCCGGATCACCGTTCAATCTGGTTGCTTTGATCTTCAGAAGATTTTCTTCCAGACGGTCACGCATCGCTTTGACCCGGGTGTTCTCTTCGGCAATTCCGTTATATGCCAGTTCCGCAGCTTTTCCGAGCCCAACGATGGAGGCAACGTTTTCTGTTCCTGCACGGCGGCCACGTTCCTGATGTCCCCCAACGATGAAAGGACGGAACCGGACTCCGCGCCGGACGTAAAGAGCTCCCACTCCTTTCGGAGCGTGAAGTTTATGTCCGGAAAGACTCAGCATATCAATATTCATATTGGAAAGATTCATGGGAACTTTTCCAACTGCCTGAACCGCATCAGTATGGAACAGAGCACCCTGTTTGTGAGCCAGCTCTGCCAGCTTTTCGACAGGCTGAATATTGCCTGTTTCATTGTTCGCCCACATGACGGAAACAATGGCTGTATCTGTATCAATCACCTGTTCCGCAAATTCCATATCGAGTCTGCCTTTGGAATCCACGGGGATCCGGACGATTTCATAGCCCTTCCGTTCCAATTCCTGAGTCAGATTCAAAATTGCGGCATGTTCCACGGTGGAGCAGACGATCTTGTTTTTCTTCCGGCAGATCCCCAGCGCGCTGAGGATCGCTGCACTGTCACTTTCCGTTCCGCAGCTGGTAAAAATGATTTCACTTGAGGCTGCTCCCAGGAGTTTTGCCACTTTTTCCCGTGCCTCTTCAATATGGGAAGCAATCTGTCCGCCAAAGGTATGGATACTTGAGGGGTTCCCATAGAATTTGGTAAGATAAGGCGTCATTGCCTCAAAAACTTCCGGGGCAACGGCGGTCGTGGCATTATTATCAAGATAGATGATCCGGTCGTTATCCTGTGTCATTTTGAAGCATCCTCCACAACGATTTTCGGGGAAACAAATTCATTGAGTTTCCCCTGAACCAGATTCTTCAGGGTAACCTGAGATGCTGGGCACATCTGGCAATGTCCTTTCATTCGGATGTATGCTGTTGTTCCTTGAATATCAACAAGTTCGCAATCTCCGCCATCCCGTTCCAGAACAGGGCGGACTTCCCGGTCGATCACGGACTGGACTTTGATCACTTTCTGAACGACAGAGAGGGATTCAAAATCGTCGGCATCCTGCACAGATTCCGGAGCGGCATCGGCTTTTTCCTTCCAGAGAGAATCCAGAATTGTCTGGATCTGATCCAAACAGGTTCCGCAAGCACCGCCGGCTTTGGTGTATTGCGTGATCTGTTCGGCGGTATGGAGATCATTTTCTTTTGCAACTTTCCGGATTTTCACATCTGTGATTCCGAAACAGCGGCAGACGATTCTGCCTTCGTGATCATCATCTTCCGCGATTTCTTCCACGGATTCCCCGTGACGTTTCTTATAATCTGCGATTGCTGCCTGAAGCGCTTCCATTCCCATGACGGAGCAATGCATTTTTTCTTCCGGCAGGGTGCCGAGATGTGCAACGATATCCTTGTTCGTAACTTTCGCAGCTTCTTCCAGGGTCATGCCAATGACCAATTCGGTCAAAACGGAACTGGATGCAATCGCACTGGCGCAGCCGAATGTTTTAAATTTACATTCACAGATCTTGCCGTTATCATCAAGTTTAATCGTTATTTTCAGTGCGTCTCCGCAAGTGATATTTCCAACTTCTGCAACAGCATCCGGATCCTGAACCTCTCCGACATTTCTCGGATTCAGGAAGTGATCCATAACTTTCTTTGTATAATCCCACATGGTGATTTCTCCTTCATAATATTATTTTAGGTTAATATATCACAAAACACGGATTAAACAAATAAAGTTCTGAGAAAATACAGATAAAAAGCTGCTTTTTTTTGGTTTCTTTTGCAACAAAATGCGGGAGGATCGCTGGAAACGGGAAACACAGGAAAAATACAGAGCGAAAATCAAAGGAGGTAATTTCAGAAGTCAGTCAAAATTCAGCTGGGAAAAGATCGTTGATAAGCTGATTGAAATTGTCTCAAAGGAAAAAATCGTCAAGATAAGTCTTCGGATCCGAATGTTTCCGGAGTCTGTCAAGGGTTTTCAATTCGATCTGTCTGACCCGTTCCCTGGTGATATGGAAGGCTTCCGAAACTTCTGTCAGAGATTTTGCCGGGCCCCCATCCAAACCATATCGCATGGAAATGACCTGACGCTGCCGTTCCGAAAGTTGGGAAAGTGCCTCATTCAATCTCTGTTTCAGAGCCTTTTTTGCATACACTTTCATGGGGTCTTTCGCCTGCTGATCCATAAGAATATCTTCAAACGTGGAATGGTCATTCTTATGTCCGATGGAAGCCTGAAGGGAAATGCATTGGAGAGACATCTTCCGGATCGCACGGACTTTTTCGACAGGAAGATCAAGGATCGCCGAAATATCGCTGTCTTCAGGATCTCTGCCGTTGACTTGGATAAAGTTCTGTTCCGCGCTGTGCATCTTTTTGATCGTTGTGATCATGTGGATCGGCAGCCGGATGGTTCTGGATTGTCCTGAAAGTGCTCTTGCAACGCCCTGTTTGATCCACCAGGAGGCATAGGTGCAGAATCTGTGACCGAGCTTATAATTGAATTTATCCAAAGCCTTCATCAGTCCGAGATTTCCTTCCTGGATGAGATCCCCGAAAGGAAGCCCTTTATTTTGATAATGCTTGGCAATTTTAATGACCAGGCGCAGGTTGGTTTCCAGCATTTTGACTTTCCACTGTTCAAACTCTTCCCGCAGCTCAGTTGCAATTTCGAGCTCCTGGAAAAATTCTTCGGTTGTGCAGAGCGTTTTCTCTGCCAGAGCTTCATCGGAAAGACTGCCTTCTCTGTAAAGCTGTTGATAACGCAATGCCACATCATGCCATTCCAGAAGCTGAACCGGAAGTGCGGGGTGCTTCATAAGAAGCTCCACACCTGTCTGTCTGAGTTTATCCAGTTTTGCAGATTTTTTTCCGGAAAAGAGAAGGGAAATCCGTTCATGAACAATGGAAATTTCATCCAGCCATTCTTTCCGTTTATGCGGGGTGAGGGAAAAATTTTCTTTCGGATTTGATGGATCCACCGGGAAAATGTCACTGAGATCATCGATATCGGTATCGGATAAGATCCGGATATGTTCCTTGAGAACAAAACCGAATTTGTACATGGCATTTCTTGCAGAGATCAGACATTGATCGATTTTCTGCCAAGCTTCGGCTTCCTGTGCGGCAGTCATTTGCGGAACATCACGCATCTCTTTGAAATAACTCTTGAGAATATCCAGATTTTCTTTGGTGACGTGTTTTCCTGAATTATGACTGAAAGAGAAATCTTCTGTTGATTCCGCATCCTCGAAATAGACGCTGTCAGTCAGAAAATTGTCATTTGCCGAATTCATGATTCGCCTGCGTTTTAGGGGTGTTCTTTTGTTTTTCCATTTCCGGAAAGATTTGAAAAAACAGAGACAGGGGGGAACATTCGCTCCAACTTATGCTACTTTTCAATAAGGTCTTGGCGACCCCGATGTATAAAACGTTCAGAGGATGTAGACCCTGTCTCCTGCCTACAAATGTAGCACTGATATGAAAAAAAGCAAGTGCACTTTTTTACTTTATTCTCTTTTTGTTTTGAAATATCTGAAAAATATTTTGAAATATCTTGAAAGAAGAATGGGGAAAAACTTTTTTTCTTGTAATTTTACTTTTTTGCTGTATATTATCCGGATTGATTCATTTTGAAATCATAACAGGAGCGGATAGATGGATTTACAGGAAATGCGTAACAGGATTGATGCAATCGACCGGCAGATTGTTGCATTGCTGAATGATCGTTACAATGTTGTATGTGAAGTCGGAAAGTGGAAGCGGGAACGCGGACTTCCGATTTATGTGCCTGAACGGGAAAAGGCTTTGCTGGAAAAATTGGATTCTCTGAACAAAGGCCCCATGTTGAAACATACCCTTCACGCAATTTACCGGGAAATCATGTCCGGTGCTTATCCATTGGAAGATCAGCTCCGGGTGGCTTATTTCGGGCCGGCCGCAACCTATACTCATCAGGCTGCTCAGATGCAATTCGGAAAAAGTGTGGAATATTTCCCCCGTCCGGGAATCGCTGATGTTTTCCGGGATGTGGAAGCCGGAAAGGTGGACTATGGGGTCGTTCCCGTTGAAAATTCAACCGAAGGTGTGGTAAATTATACCTTGGACCTTCTATTGGATTCCTCTGTGAAAGTCTGTGCGGAAATCAACCTGCCGATCCACCATTCTATCCTTTCCAAATCCGAACTCTCCCAGATCAAAAAGGTTTACAGTCACCCGCAATCTCTTGCACAGTGCCGTCATTGGCTGACAGAAAATCTGCCCGGAGCGGAACTCGTGGAAGCTGCCAGTAATACCCGTGCGGCCCAGCTCGCTTCGGAAGAAGACCGTTCCGCTGCGATCTGCAGTGAAATGGCAGCAAGCGTTTATCAGCTGAACATTCTGGAAACAAGGATTGAAGATAATCCCAGAAATACCACCCGTTTCTTCGTGGTTGGAAATCAGGAAAACAAATCCTCCGGAAAAGATAAAACATCCCTTTGTTTTGCTGTTCAGGACCGGGTGGGGGCCTTGTATGATTGCCTGCTGCCCTTCCGCGAAGCAGGGTTGACTCTTTCCATGATTGAAAGCCGTCCCTCCAAAAAAATCAACTGGGAGTATGTCTTTTACGTTGACCTTATCGGGCATGTTTCCGATCCGGACGTGGAAACCGCATTGGAAAAATTGAAGCAGTATACCAGTTTTCTTAAAATCCTTGGGTCATACCCCATTTAATCAGAAAGGAATGTACAATGTTTCCTCCTGCAATCGAAATCAAAAATGCAACCGTCAAACTTGAAGGCTATGAAGCTTTGACTGATGTTTCCTGTACCATCGGTCACCGGGAACGCTGGTTCGTGCTCGGTCCGAACGGTGCCGGAAAAACCACATTTGTCAAATTGCTGCTTGGGCTCGCATGGCCCCTCTGGGGCGCAACTGTGCGTGTTCTCGGACAGAAATACGGCGAATGTGATATCATGGAACTCCGGAAAAAAGTAGCCTGGGTCAGCCCCTTCCTCAATACCTGGGCTGCGGATTCCACTTACAGCCGCCGCTGGACCGCAAGAGAAATCGTGCTCGGCGGATTGGATTCCACCATCGGATTCTTCCGGACTCCCACAAAGGAAGATCTGGAACAGGCTGAAAAAGCAATGGAAATGATTCATGCAACGAAATTCGCCGATCGCTGGTTCGACCGTCTTTCCTCCGGGGAACAGGTGCGGATCCTCATCGCAAGAGCTTTGATCTCCCATCCGGAACTGGTGATCCTTGACGAAGCTTGTATTTTCCTTGACCTGACCAGCCGGGAAATCCTGCTGAATGCCGTGGATGATCTCGCCGCCAGAGAAGATTCTCCCACAATGGTGTTCGTAACTCAGCGAATTGAAGAAATCACCGCTTCCTTCGATAAAGGAATGATCATCAAAGATGGTAAAATCATGGCGTCCGGCGACCGCAAAGATATTCTGACAGAAGAAAATCTTTCCAAGGCTTTTGATCTGAATGTGGTGCTGGACAGCACTGCCGATGGCAGACTCTGGCCCATTGTGAAAAGATGATCTCCTTGATGATTTGATCAATAATGGGGCTGTTGCAAAACCTGCATACAGAAAACGCATTTTAATTGAGTCTTTTGAACAGAGTGAACGGAGTTTACAGAGATTACGGAGGTGGTTTGGTAATTAAAACAACCGTTACCCATGAGAAAAATTTTTATTTCTTTTGAGAAATCGGTCGGTAATAACCAAAAATGCCTCCGTACACTCAGTACACTCCGTTTTCTCCGTACGAAAATGTGCTTTCAAATTTCAGGTCTTGCAACAGCCCCATTTTTTATTTAACAGGGAAATTGATCAGCGGAAGCCACGCAAGGAAACTGTGGGGATTGTGATTCAGTAATCCTATCTGCCAGCCGCCGCTGCTGTTGAACAGCCCGATCTGTAATCCGGGCATCCCTTTTTGTTCTTCTTCGCTGCGCCAGCCAAAATTGCTTTCCAGATTGAACAGCCCGATTTGTATTCCATAATTCCGCCCGCTCCCGTTGAACAGCCCGAATGAGAATCCATAATTCCGGGTCGTTACAGAACACAGAATTCCCGCCTGTAAAAAGTAATTAGAGGTCAATGCATTGATGGGTGCGGCGGAAAACACTGCTGATTTCTGTTGTGTTGCGGCAATTCCAAAAGAAAAAACAGTATTTGTACTGTCATGGAAAATCTGCCAGTGTTCACAGGGGAGAACCCCCAATTGCAGCGGAGTCCACTCTGCCGAAAAGAATCCATTTTCTTCTTTTGTTTCAACATAAATCGGAAAATGGGCAAAAACAGAAATTCCGGTCAGGATCAAAATCAGAATAAACAATTTTTTCATAAACGAACTCCTTTGCAAAAAACGCGGAATGTTCCGTTCCGCGTCAGTTTCGTTACTTAATTGAGAAATTTATGATCGGACAGCAGGGAATCAATCCGTTCGGATTGAAGTTCAGCGCGCCGATTTGGATACAGCCACCGACATTGACGAGACCGATTTGTAATCCCGGAGAAGGTTTGCGGTTTCCTTTATACTTTTTATCACAGGAATTTTCCAGGTTGATAACACCAGCCTGGATTCCGTAATTCAATTCCGCCGCATTGAGGACCGGAGCGGCTGAGAGTGCATAATTCGTTCCGGTTCCGGCAAATGCACCTGTCTGGAAGAAATAATTTTTTTCAAGCAGACAGAAGGGCGCAAATGAGATAACAGAAGATTTCTGTTTCAATCCGAAAAGCGCAATGGAAAAACCGTAAATATCCGTTTTTTCCGTGAAGATCTGCGTGTAATCATGGGGCATCAAACCGAGCTGAACAGGGGACCATTCCGCTTTGACAGCTCCATTACCATCGGTGATTTCCACTTCAATCGGAATTTCTGCAAAGACTGTAACGGCAGAAATCATGAGAAGAAGTGCAGCTATTTTTTTCATAAGTACCTCGTTTCTGTTAAAGTTCGTTGTTGGGATAATATACCCCTCACTCAAACATTTGTCAAGTTTTCAGATTCAAAAATCTGTGAGTCTCACCTCAAAAGGTTTCAGAGAGATCTGATTTCCGGCGGGATCTTTCAGTGCCTGTTCCTCGGATGTGCTGTTGATGAGGAACAGAAGATCTGTATTTTCTTTGACCCGGTGCATTGCGTAAACGCCTTCCGGAAGTTCCAGCTTTTCCCGCTGAAGTCCCAGAAGATCTGCCAGAAGGTTGTACAAATCTTTCATATCTTCATCGGATTCAAACCAGGTTCCAATGTAATAGGCAATTCCGTTTCCGAATGAGTGACGGGTCATTGCCGGGATTCCGGAGTGGAATTTTCCATCAAAACGAGCCAGAATTTCAGTATCTTCATCGGGGAGAAGCTCATCCACATAACGGGTTACCGGAAGTTTCCGGAGCTGCATTTTTTCCGGATCCGGCTGGAAGAAAAGATCTCCCATGACCTCATTATAACGACCGCGGTCAACGATCTTCAAACCGCAAACATCTGTCAATCCCAACGGGGCAGGTGTCAGCGGAAGAACACTCAATTCATCCGCAATTCCAGTCAGGGGAAGAACAACAAGTTTGCCGCCGTCCTGCACATATTTTGAGATTTTTTCCGCCAATTCCTTTGACATACAGTAACAGGTGGAAAGGATCAGCACCTTGTACGGTTCAAAGTCCTGATCCGGAAACACGATATCCGATGTGATTCCGTTTTTGAGCAGAGCGCGGAATGAACGGCACATGAGAGCAGGATAACCGTTTTCATATTTCGCTCCGATTTCAGGGCAGGGCGGGTTTTCCCCGAGATCATATTGCGTCGGGTAGGTATAAAGGAATCCCACCTGACTGCGGGGGACAACACTGCCTTCCAGCAGCGGAGCCCATTTTTCCAGTTTTTCAGCCGCGTCTTTCAGTTCATAAAAGACTCTTCCGGGCATTTCCGGATTGGAAAGCAAGGCATATTCATCCCGTTCCGCTCCGGAAAGACAGCTGTCCCAGCGGAAGAAACAGATATGATCTGCCCCCATTGCGATATGAGCCAGTGCCTCCCCGCTGATTTTTCCGGGCAGGGGAACGTATGACCATGCATGATCCTTGCTGCATTGAAACTCTGCATAACGGATATTGGTTTCCGGTTTGATCCCTCTCAGATACGCTGCAAGATAGGCATCTCCGGCAAAATCTGCTCCCATGATATTGTTGCTGAAATAATGATCCCCGCATACATAATCCAGTTTTTTCTGCATTTCCCGGTGGTCATATCCCCAGTAAGTGAGCATCATATTGGTGCTGATGGGAGCTGTTACCCCGCAATCATGAAGTTCCTGAATGTGCCGGTGATAGAATTTGACCGCCATATCGGAAAAGAATTGATGGAACAACTGTTTCATGGAGGGCGATCCGTGGTCGATGGGCATCAGGATCTGCTGGAAATTCTGATAGCTCTGCCCCCAGAAATGAGTCTGCATTTTATCGTTGAACTCTTTGATGCTTCCAAAACGGGCTTCCGCATATTTCTGAAATTCCCGTCTGCAGCGTTCACAGTAACAGAAAGGATGTCCTACTTCATTATCAATTTGCCAGGAGTGGATCCGGAGATCATCCTTATAATGTTCCCCCATAGCCCGGACGATTTTCAGGGATCGTTCCTGTAATTTTCCGGAAGAGAGACAGGTGTAGCGTCTGTGCCCGGCATTAAAAACATGTCTGTCTGCCCGGACAGGCAGGATTTCCGGATATTTTTCAGCAAGCCAGATGGGCGGTACAGCCGTCGGAGTTCCGAGAATTGTTCTGATTCCCCGTTCCGCAAGCATATCCATGACTTTATCAAGCCATGAGAAATCGAATTGATCTTCAGCGGGTTCCATTTTATCCCATGCGAACTCTCCCATGCGGACAAATTTGATCCCTGCTTCCTTCATGCGTTCAATATAGGGCAGAATCGCTTCTTCCGGCTGCTGTTCCGGATAAAATGAAGCTCCAAAACCGTCAAAGTGCAAACATTGGTTGACTGCTTTCATAAAAAAATCCTTTTTTGATAAAGAATGTGAATATGGAAATATAACAGATAAGTTGAAAAAGTCAAGTTCATTTTTACGGTAAAAAAACTCCCCGTCCGCCGAAACAGACAGGGAGTGAAAAGACAGCAAGCCGATTACAGACCGCCGCAGAGTTTCAGGAGAACACCGGCTGCAACTGCAGAACCGATCACCCCTGCAACGTTGGGACCCATTGCATGCATCAGCAGATCGTTCTGGATATCATCACATGAGAAATATTTCAAGATTCAATCTGAAAAACAGAATATAAATGTTCGGTCAATCGTTCGGCTTATCCTGATCTGCCCACTGATATTTCTTGCGATCTTCCGCCGTAATCTCCCGGATGACCCGTGCAGGATTCCCCGCAACCAGCGTATTCGCCGGAACATCCCGAATGACCACAGAACCTGCCGCAATCACTGCATTATCGCCAATGGTTACACCGCCGATGATCGTGACGGATCCCCCGATCCAGACATTGTTGCCAACCGTCACCGGAAAAGCATATTCCCAACCGTCTATCCGATCCTGCACATCCAGCGGATGCCCGGCTGCCAGAATGGAAACATTTGGAGCGATCCACACATTATCCCCGAACCGGCAGTAATTACCGTCAAGAACAATAAAATTGTAATTCGCAAAAAAATTCTCTCCTACTTCGATCCGGAATCCGTAATCACATTTGAACGGAGGAAGAATATTGCAGTTTTTACCGATTTTTCCAAAAATATTGGCAAGAAAATCCCGTCGTTCCTGCACCTGAGAAGGCCGGAATTGATTATATTCATGAATTGCATCCTGGATTTTGAACCGGTATGCCGCCATTTCTGTGGTTTGATTTGGATTATAAAGGAGCCCGGCTTCCGCCTTTTCCTGTTCGGTCATGCCGCCCGGAACCGGTTTGCAAAGAATTGGTTTTTCTTTCATTTTCTCTATCTTTCATTTGTCTTGAATTTTATCTCAAAATTCCGGAAAACATCCATGCAATTCCGCTGGATTTGACCAATCTTTTCTTCCGGATGATTTTTCGGTTTTCTGTCGGACCAAAGAAAAAATAAGCCTATCTTCTCTGTGATTCTCTTTTAATATATATCCTTCGCAAAGATTTTCAAATGAGATTTTTCAATAAGGGTTGCGGAAAACTCTGCAGAAAAATTAAGTTCTGACTTGAAATAACAAAAAGATATGTTAGATTATTTTGCAAAGTTGTACGATTTAATATAAATATAAAAAAATATAAGCCCTGTCTGGTCGATTAAGAAAGGATTTATTATGTCTCAAATGATTTCATGTCCCTTTTGTAATGCACAGATTAATGTGGATGAAAGAGCATCAGCCGTTATTTGTATGTCTTGTGGAAAAAGTTTTTCGTTAGGGATTCCCCAACAATCGAATCTTCCTCCCCAACAAAATTTTGCAATGCCATCCAATCCCGGTATGCCGCAAATGCCGCCTGTAAACATGCCATCCATGTGTCCCAAACTCCATCGTCCCTCAGCCGGATTGTTTGTTGTTGGAACAATATTCAATATACTGGCATTTGTGGGCAGTATTTTTTTTGTTTATTGGTTTTGTCGTTACCTTGACCGCTGCGACCGCTACTCCCGCTATGACTATGACGTGCACGAGATTATTGAGGGCATGTTTAGACACGAAACATTTATTAGTATAAGTGCCAGCATTGCCGGTCTGTTCATGCTGACGGCCTTAGTTTTGAATCTTGTTTCAATTGCCAAATATTGGTCGTTGCTGCCTCCGCAGATAGCAAAAGTCAGTCCTGCAGAAGCCGTTGTATTTTTGCTGATTCCATTTTTTAACCTGTATTGGGTATTTGTACTGAACTCACGTTTAGGAGCTGGACTGAATCAAATGTCATTCGGGCGAACGTCTGTTGCCAATTTCGGGATTCCCGTGGCTCTTTTGATATTTTTGGGATCCAGTGTTTTTTCATGTCCATTACTGTTTATTGGTTATCTGCTTGGAAATTGTGCGTATTACCGTGCTTCCCAGATTATTGAACCATAAAACTGTACAGGATTACGGATTCAGAATCGTTCTGGATTGCAAGCAATCTTACCCGGTTTTATGGAATGAACAAAAAAGTTTTTCTTTAAGCGGCAGGTGAAATCCTGCGGCTTTTTTGCATTTTTCCCGGTGTACCGCTGCGGTTGTAACAAAGGTGCGTGGTGTAAAGTCGCACAAAAGTCTCTGTGAAGCGGTTTTGTGAAAAAAACTTCTCTGAATGTTTCTCAGACTTAAAAGAATTGTCAGCATTTTTTTTCCGCCATTCTGAAAAGCATACTGTTCCGTTAATTATAATTGCTTTATTTCCCCTTGAAGAAATAGCGGAAAAACTATGGTACAATTTCAGTTTTACGCGGCTCGATAATCTCTTTCCGGAATATAACAGGCGGGTAGAGAAAGTAACTTTTGAAGGCTTTTGAAAAGTGATAACGATCCATAAATCCTGAAGCCAATGCAATTTCATCAATCGTCATTTTTGTTTCCCTCAGCAGTTTTTTTGCATATTCCAATCGGACTCTCAAAAGATACTGTTTCGGTGAGGTGTCAGCACCTTCTATAAATTTCCGGTGAAAATTATTTACTGACATTTTCACCCTTTTACTGAGGCTTTTCACCGTATGACGCCCGCCCGGATCCTTTTCAATAAACTGAAGTATCTCCCGGATCCTTGGATCCAGAACACTCTTTTTCTGCGGCTGAAATGCCTCCATGGGGATTTGACTGAGAACATTCAGAATAATTTGCTGAAGAAGAATGGCATTCTGCAATTTTGTATTTGTATCGGTGATGTTCATAATGAGCGGAGCAACTGTTGCAGAAGGAAATTCCAACATTTTATTGACCACCCGGTCAAAGGGGGCCTCTGCATGAAAATGAACAGCAAACTGAATAAACGGTTTGTATGCTTTCCCGGTAAAACGGGTATGCGGCGGAATCAGATAAATCTTATCTTTTTCCGGTTCAAATTCCACTCCGTTACAAAATATCCTTGCACCCGGAACCGGGTTCCAGTAAATGATCCAGAACGGGCGGTTCGCATTCAGGATCATCCAGTTCTCAACATGAAAAAATCCCCAGGATAATGGATATACGATAAGTTTCTGCATATCCTGTTCCCAGCGGAATACGGCATGTTTTTTCAGATTCTTTTCTGTGTATTTTGACATTTTTTTTTAATTTTTTGACATTTACTTTTTCCCTGTGGCATGGTATAATATAGTATTAAAACATTAAATTGTCAAACAGAAGGATATTTTTATTATGGACAAACTGGAATGGTTCAAACAGGCAAAATTCGGACTTTTCATTCACTGGGGGATTTACTCCATTCTGGAGCGCGGGGAATGGGTCATGTACAGGGAGCGGATCTCTCCGCAGGAGTATGCAAAATATGCAGAAAAATTCAATCCCCGGAATTTTAACATGGACTCCTTCTGCTCTTTTGCTGCAGAATGCGGAATGAAATATGCCGTTCTGACAACATGTCATCATGAAGGATTTGCCATGTTTGACAGTAAGGCTGATTCTTTTAACAGCATGAATGCGCCCTGTCACAGGGATTTTGTTGCAGAATTTACAGAATCCTGCCGGAAATACGGTTTGAGGATCGGGCTTTATTACTCGCTTGGGGACTGGAGATTCGGGATCATGAAAGAGTCTGACTCTGCTGAAAAGGCGGCGGCGATGCGCGACCTCACCTACGCTCAAGTCAGGGAGCTGATGTCAAATTATGGAAAAATCGATATTCTCTGGTATGACGGCGGCTGGTGTTATCCCTCAACCTGGACCGATACTGCTGCAGATGTTGCAAAGTTCTGGCGTGCAAACGAATTGAACGCCATGGTCCGCTCCCTGCAGCCGGATATCCTCATTAACAACCGTTCCGGTACTCCCGAAGATTTCTCTACACCGGAGGGGTGCATTACGAGACCTCAACCGGGCGTCTTTGCGGAATCCTGTTTCACACTGGGCGACAATGAAAATTCCCATTGGGGATTTTTCCGGAATGAATCTCTGAAGAAATCTGATGCAGAACTCATGAAGTTGACTGTCAGCGCAATCTGCAATGATCACAATCTTCTGGTTAATGTCGGACCCGATAAAGACGGAATCATTCCGGAGTGGCAGAAAGAACAGCTGCTCAAGCGCGGGAAATGGCTGAAACGGTACAATGAAGCCGCTTTTCATGCGCATCGGACAGATGTTTCCAGAGATATCAACGGAAGTTCCGGAAATGAATTCTGTGATATCGCAGAAAACGACGAGGCAGTCTTCTGTTATTTCAGGAATTATCCGGCAAAAGAAACATTCATCCCATTCATGAAAACTGAAATTGAAAAGGCTGTTCTGCTTCATTCTGATGCAGTGATTACCTGTACCCGGAAAGACAATGGCTGCCTGTTGAGCGGATTTCCGGAAACCGCACCGGATCCCTTGTGCAGTATCGTAAAATTGATCAAAAGAAAGGGAAAGTAACAGTCAGTTGTTCCAAATATCAGAAAAGAAAAAAAATCATAAACGACATATTTTAATGATGGTGTTTTTTGACATTTCTTTTCAATTTTCTGACATTTACTTTTTTTTATAACGGTTGTATAATATTACCGGAAATTTTCTTTTTTATCAAACTTTAACTGGATTAATGAGAGGAGACAAAAATGAGCTTATCACACAAACCGTCATTCACTCTGATTGAACTTCTGGAGAGTGTTACTTGTCAAATAGGTGTTTTACCGTTGTATTGCCTCAAAAAAATTCATAAAAACTGCACATCCTTACGCCCGTCAGGGCGCACTTCACGTTTGCCGCAGGCAAACTCTTCACGCCTTCACATCTTCACTCAATCAGCGTTCACGCTGATTGAACTT
>JAFTIQ010000007.1 GCA_017456805.1 Lentisphaeria bacterium | reverse complement strand
AGAACCCGATCCAGAACCCGATCCAGAACCCGATCCAGAACCCGATCCGGAGCCAGATCCAGAACCCAATCCAGATCCAGAGCCTGATCCCGATCCAGAGCCTGATCCCGATCCAGAGCCTGATCCCGATCCAGATCCGGATCCAGATACACCAATTGAACCGACTCCACCTATCCCCAGTCTTCCAGATGGTGGGAAAGACTACTCTGCTGTTTTGTCTTCGATTGATCAGGAGTTGAAGAAATTTCATCAGGACATGAAAATCACGAAGAAAAGTTCATTTACAGAAAAAGATTTTTCAGATCTTCCAGATGAAGATAGATATGACTTTTTTTTATCAATTCTTAAGCAAAATCTTTATTTTAACCCGACTTTTTTAAAAGGATCCAGTTCCAGTGATCTTAATTTACATTTTAAGCTTGGGCACCCCGATATTTATCTTGTAGAGATTAACTTAAATTCTTTGCAAGATCCTTCTGGAAAGTTGGCTTCTTTTCGTAGTATAATTCGAACTCTTTTGGCGTTTATTTTCGTTTTATGTCTTATTTTTGCGATTATTCTATCCTTAAGGCAATGGTGAGCGATTATGGATATCATGGAAATAGTTGATTTTTTGGCTCGCCCCCTCTTGTGGGTTCTTAAGCAATTTGCTTATTGGGTCTTTAAGATTTTATTTAGCGAATTTGCTCCGGAAACTTATGCTTCCATATCTAATATGATACCTGTGGTGAATTCAGAGTTGGTTAGTCTTGATTCGACGATTGGTCCTTATATGGGGATTGTGTATCAGTGGGTTCCTTTGGAAGTTGCAAGCCTTTGTATAATTACATACATTGAATATATTATCGGGATGATTACAATTAAACTCACAATTAAACTTTTTATACCAATGGTAGGTTGATATATGTCTTCTGCATCTGTTATACTTCTTACAACGGGCGTTCCTGGAGCCGGGAAAACGTATGTCCGTGCTTCTCGGTTTCTCGTAGATGATTATCTTGTCAATACGAAAGGAATCCATATTTCCAATTTTCCTTTGAACGTTGATCGCATCGCGACTGATGTTTCAAAGAAACTTTCTAAGAGATCTTTTTTTAATTTTTTAAGAAAAAAAGTTTCTGTTGAAGATATAAAGAAACGGATCGAAATCATTCCCGACTGGGTTCTTCAATCTTGGCGGAATGAGATCTCTGGTCCCTGGGAATATTTCCAGGGCAGAGATCTCCGTTACTGTCATATTGCGATCGATGAGATCCAAAACTATGTTTCTCCCTCAAAAAGTAAAGAATATCTCCAAAAATGGGATGAATTTCTGGGCGAGATCCGTCATCGAGGCTGCACTTTCGAAGGTTTGACTCAAGATATAGATCAAGTCGATAAAATATTCACCGGTCGTGCCGCAGTCCGCTTGGAGATCGTTCCCTGCGAGGTTTTAAGGGATCCTTATTTTAAGATCCCTATGATTGATTGGTATGAGCTAAAAGCATCATTTACCGGATCTTTCCACAAAACAGTTTTCGAAGTCGAAAAAAGGAAAACAGATAAAGGTTGGAAAACAAATAATTCCAGGCGATTTTTAATCGTTCCGGAATATTTTGTTTATTACAACTCCTTTAATGCATCTTTGCAAGAAAAATCTGCTGGTGAAGTTGACGACGATCGGACACCGTTGTATCAGTATCAGCAAAGATCCCGTTTTGGGGTTCTTTTTTGGTTTATCCAGAAAAATTTTCTTAGCATCTTTTCTCGTTTTATTTTGATCGGTCTTTTTATCTGGCTGTTTTTCTTTGGCGGATTTTCTCATATTATTAATTATTTTGTTTCATCTCTTGTCACTTCTGCACAAAAAGGGCAGGGGGTTCCTGAGGAAGTTCAGCCTGGACAAAGTCCAAGCGAAGTTCCCGGAGAAGTTCAGCCTGGACAAAGTCCAAGCGAAGTTCCCGGAGAAGTTCAGCCTGGACAAAGTCCAAGCGAAGTTCCCGGAGAAGTTCAGCCTGGACAAAGTCCAAGCGAACTTCCAGTAGATAAATTTAATACATTTTCAGAATTCAAAATCGTTTTTTTTACGCAGGATTTAGTTTATCTGAAAAATGGCATCATTTTGGAACTTAACGAAAAAATAGAAAACCCGGGAGGTCTTTTTCATGGGCTTGAAGTTATCACGATTAATTTACTCCGCCGCTTTGTCGTCCTTTCTGATCATACAATTTTGCGGATGTAGAAACAAAGATTTAGAGTCTGATCCGTTCCGGCTTTTATATACACGTGATCTAAATTTGTCACCCGATGTCGTGTCTACTGATTCTCCTACTGGTCAGAAATATACTTTTTCTGCTGATGGTATGCCTTTCCCTTTGTTTATGCGTTGGCTTTCTGATCGTTCTGGTTTTGGTTTTGTCGCGCAGGAAGGTATAGAATCTAAAACCGTTTCAATTGAAATAAAAAATGCAACTATAGAAGAAATTTTTGATACTGTTTCGCGTTCTTTGAAACTCAACTACTTGCGAATCGGGAATACCTTTTTCATTGGTGATATCCGGAAGGAAGATCGCTGCGTTTTTGTCCGAAAAATCAAGTCGGTATCGCGTGATTTCCTTCATCAGTCCTTACTTGCTTTACTATCTGAGACTGGAAAGTGCGCAGTTTCTCAAGATTGTATAGCGGTTGTTTCTGATGTTCCGGCTGTTCTTCTCCGAGTTTCCGAAATTTGCGATAAGGTTGAAACAGTTTCTTCTGGTACCTGGATCCTGCAATTTTACATAACGCTTCAAAAGAAAACGTTAGATCTTGATGTTGGCGCTAAGGTGAACACATCCGGAGCGGTATCTTATGCGCTGGCAAAAGGGCAGGGGGAGGAAAAGTTTTCTTTTACTGATTCAGAATCTATATCACAAAATGTCGAAATGGTGCTGCAAACGAAAAGTGAACACATCAAACTTGTATCTGCTCCCCTTATGCTGCTTAGAGATGGTTCTTTCTCTGAATGGTACGATGGTATAACAATCCCTGTTCCGCAATACAGTATTTCTCAATACGGAGTGAGAACTGTTTCAGGATATAAAGATTATAAGGCGGGTTTTTCATTGCGTTGCCAGATCCGCGAGACTTTATATGGATGTGTACTTGAGTGTAAATATGAATCATCGAACATTGTAGGCTATACGGAATCTATTCCGCATCTATCTAAAAGTTCTTTGCAATTCAATACAGAATTACGTTCAGGTAGAATTTACCTTGTTGGAGAGTTGATGAACGATCAGAGAAATAACTCTTTGACTAATATCTTTCAGTTTGGTAAAGATGATTCTTTCACAAAAGTTCAGATTTGGTGTAGGGCTTACCAGGTCAAAGATTATTTGGGAAAAGTTTTACCGCTTAAATAAGGCGGTTGGTTGTTTGGGTGTGTTAGACTCAGAGAAAAGAACTCCATATTGCCTATGGAGTTCTTTTTCTGAGTCGCCATGCTTTTTTATTTATCCTCTTTTTTATTTCTATTAATCGGTTTTGCCAGAGGATATAGATTCTGCGGATACTGATTTTGTGGGTATTGGTTTGGTGGGTATTGGTTTGGTGGATACTGATAATAGTAATTAATTACGTTTTTTGTAGTTAAATGTTTAATTAGGCAATATATACCGTAAAATATCATTCCTATAATAAAAAATATACCTGCTGCTATTGTAGTCATAATTGTAAAAGTTATTTCCATGCTTTTTAAAAGACTTTCTTCCATTATTATCCCTCCAAATTTAAGGACCGATTTTTATCGGTCCTTCTAATATACCATCTTTTTTTGTTCTTTTCAAGTTATTTTTTGAAGATTGAAAAATCTGATTTTTCATCTTGTAGCCATATTTCGAATTTTTCCGGATCTCTCTTTTCGAGTTCCAGCATGATCATATCACGCATTACGGCGCCGGTCCAAAAATCCTCTGTTTGAGATATGAGCCAGTGCGCGCGAAGCTGATCAATGGTTGAATTTTTCAAGATTTCTTTGATTTTGTCAATGTGCTTTTTCATTTTTTTTCTCCTTAAATGGTTTCTGCAGCACTATATTTGATTCTTCTGGTCGATCTGATCCTGTTGTAAATTTCAGAGTCAGATTTTCTTTCGAATTTTGCGTATTTTCTTGCTTCCTTCAGCAGGAAGGGCAGGGCGTCCAAGTTACTCGTAAACTTGAACAATTTTTCGTTACAATAGATCCGGTAGTGGCTGATTACCTGATTATTTTTCACAATTGAAAACCTTTCTGCGGTGATCCTGATCGCCGGTCGATCAGATCTTACTTCCGATTTATACAGTGTGATTTCATTTTCCAGATTTGGCTTCTTTGACGTTTCCCGCATTTTCCGTCCTTTCAGTTAAACTTGTTTTTTTTCTCGCTGGAAGCGAATTCACTGAATTCGCAGGCGGAAAGGGCGAAGCCCGTCCCGGGAAACGTAAGCAAAAGTGACGAAGAATAACAAGAAAAAGCAGAGCTTCAGCGTCTTTTTCGCCGTGGTTCAATATTTTTTTATTATTTTTTTCAAAAAAAAATCTTAAAAAAATTTGAAATTCAAGGAACGGGTGCGAGGCTTCCCGGGTGCAGCCGGTTCCCTTCGCTTTCATGCGAAAAAATCTACAATAAATAAAAAAATGAATCCGATAAAGTGAAACGTGCCTTCCGCTCTGCCGTCAGGCAGCGCGCGCCAGCGCGGAACTCGAAGAGTTCATACTTGATTATATAGTAAATAATTCAAACGGAACGTCAAAACCCCCTTTAGTTTTTTGCAATTTGTTCAAATGATACATCTTCATTAGGTGTATTATTTTTATTCTTTTTATTTTTTTTTATCTTTTTTTTTGTTTTTTGCTTGACAAATGCATCAATAGGGAGTATAATACACCACAACTTCCAACGTCGCATAATATATATTATGTTAAGTCAGATATAGGGAAGGGGATTCGTGTTTTGTGTTGTAACTATATATATAATAAGTAATTATAAGTTATAATATACTGCATTGTTGATAAAATGTCAACAGCGATTGTTCAAAATGTTTGTTCCTTTAATGAATGGTGACGTGTCAACCGGAAAAAACTTGATTAAACTGTTATTTCATGAAAGATTCTTGAAAAAGAGCAGGGTTATTCAAGAAATCATGTTTATTTCCCATATCAAAAATACACTCTCGAAAATTTGATTTTTTCCGGGAATGTGATATCTTATCTGTAATATTAACATTTTAATAAAGAAAGGAATCAGAATGAAACCGACATTAGTATTGCTTGCAGCAGGTATGGGAAGCCGTTATGGCGGACTGAAACAGTTGGATCCGATGGGCCCCAATGGTGAAACTTTGATGGATTATTCCGTTTTTGATGCAATTCGCGCAAATTTCGGAAAAGTCGTTTTTATCATCAGAAAAGACATCGAAGAAGCCTTTAAAAAGCAGATCGGCAGCAAATATGAAAAATTTATCCCGGTTGAATACGCTTTTCAGGCGTTGGATGACCTGCCCTGCGGTTTTTCTGTTCCGGAAGGAAGAGTAAAACCCTGGGGAACCGGACATGCAATTTATGCCGCAAGAAAGGTCGTCAAAGGACCTTTCGTTGTCATTAACGCCGATGATTTTTATGGTCAGGATGGCTATCAGAAGCTTGCAAATTTCCTTTGCAGCGGAAAATCAAATGAATTCGCCATGTGCGGCTTCAAAATGAAAAATACGGCATCCGAAAACGGCTCAGTTTCCCGTGGTCTCTGCACGATTAATGAGTTTGGGAATCTTTCTGATGTTGTGGAACATACAAAAATTTTCACAGAAAATGGGAAGTATATCAGCAAACTTGAGGATGGAAGCAGTGTTGAAATTGATGCAGATGCTGTGGTTTCCATGAATATGTGGGGATTCCAGGATTCTCTTTTTGATTATCTGGAAGAGCTTTTTACGGAATTTCTCAAGGAAAAAGGAACGGAACTCAAAAGCGAGTTTTACATCCCGTTCGTGGTGGATTCCCTTGTAAAATCCGGACGCTGCACAACAAAGGTTCTGGTTTCTGATTCCGAATGGTTCGGAGTCACCTACCCCGAAGATAAACCGTTTGTTCAGAAGAGCTTGCAGAATTTGATCGCCAACAATATCTATCCGGAAAAACTGTTTTCCTGAGAGGAGGAAACATGAAACATAATTTGAGAGAAATCTGTTCTCATTTCCCATTGTACGGGGATTTCATCATCGGAGTTCCCTTTGGAACAGGGCACATCAACGATACCTATCAGGTGGCATTCGATCAGGGCGGAACGGTAGTTCATTACACGGTTCAGCGGATCAACCACAATGTTTTCAAGAATCCCCCTGCCCTTATGGACAATGTAGAGCGTGTGACTGCGCATCTTTCCAAAAAGAACCTTGGGAAAGCCGGCGGAAGCAGAAAAACTCTGCGCGTAATCCGCTCTATCGATGGGAAAAACTGCTATCAGGATCCGGATGGAAATTTCTGGCGCTGTTATGTTTTTGTGGAAAACTGCCGTACCTATGACGTTCTGGAAACGGAAAAACAGGCGTTTGAAGCTGCCAGAGCTTTCGGTAAATTCCAGGGCGAACTGGTTGATATTGCCGGCGGACGACTCAATGAGACGATTCCGGATTTCCACAATACCCCGAAACGCCTCGCAAATCTGGAAGAAAGCATCAAACTTGATAAATTCGACCGGGTGAAGAATGTCCAGAAAGAAATCGACTTCGTTATGGCCCGCCGTGATGATTGCGGAATTTTGCTTGATCTTCATAATCAGGGACTTATTCCGGAACGGATCACTCACAACGATACGAAGCTCAACAACGTTCTGATCGATGATTTCTCCGGAGAAGGCATTTGCGTGATCGACCTTGACACCGTTATGCCAGGACTTGCCCATTATGACTTCGGCGACATGATCCGGACCGGCACCTCCCCTGCCCTGGAAGATGAACCGGATCTCAGCAAAGTTACTATGCGTTTCAACATGTTTGAAGCCCTGCTCCGCGGTTATCTGGCTGGCGGAAACGGCTTCCTGAACGAGGTGGAACTGGAATACCTTCCCTTTGCCGGAAAACTGATCACCATGGAAATCGGGATCCGCTTCCTGACAGATTATCTGGATGGGGATATTTACTTCAAAACACATCGCAACAATCACAATATTGACCGTTGTCACACCCAGTTTAAACTTGTGGAATCCATTGAAGAACAAATGGATGCAATGAAAATGAAAGTCAAAGAAACAGCAAAGGAGTATAAAGCATGAGAGTTTTGATCACAGGCGGAGCCGGATTTATCGGCAGTCACATCGCAGAATATTGGCAGGGAAAAGCGGAAGTTGTCGTCCTTGATAACCTCCGTTCCGGCTACAAGAAAAACCTCGACGGACTGGATGTCAAATTCATCGAAGGCGATATTTGCGACCGGGCAGCGGTCAAAGAAGCAATGCAGGGCGTGGACTATGTTTTTCACCTTGCCGCAATGATCAGCGTCCCGGAATCCATGTTTAACATTACCGAATGTATCAAAATCAACAACACCGGCATGATCAATGTTCTGGAAGAAGCTGCAGAAGCGAAAGTGAAAAAGCTCTGCTTCAGCACCAGCGCGGCGATCTATGGCGACAATCCGGAAATGCCGAAGCGGGAAGTTATGATCCCGGAACCGAAGAGTCCCTATGCGATCACCAAGCTTGATGGCGAATATTATTGTAATATGTTCACCCAGACTGGACGTCTCCAGACAGCCTGTCTGCGTTACTTCAATGTGTTCGGTCCCCGCCAGGATCCCAAGAGCGCGTACGCGGCGGCGATTCCGATTTTTACAGCAAAAGCTGTTGCCGGTGAAGATATTACGATCTTCGGCGATGGAGAACAGACCCGTGATTTTATCTATGTCAAAGACATTGTAGAAGCCAACGTTTTCATGGCAACTCACGATTTCACAGGCGTTTACAATATTGCATACGGCGGAAAGATCACCATCAATGATCTGGTGAAACGGATCAAAGAAAAGGTTAATTCCACCTCCAAAGTTGTCTATCTGCCTGAACGTCCCGGCGATGTCAAGCACTCCATGGCTGCCATTGACAAGCTGAAGAGCACCGGATTTGTTCACAAGTACGACTTCAATGAAGGTATGGATGCCACCATTGAATACTTCAAAAATCTGGCGAAGTAAATTAAACGGGGGCTGTTTGAACAGGACAGCCCCCCTGCCCTAATATTGCGCACCGCCGCGTTTGCAGTTCTTGGGAGAAAAACCATATCGCTTCTTGAATTCTGATGCAAAGTATTGAGGAGAAGCATAATTTAACATAACTGCAACTTCTTTGATGGAATATAAATGGTTTTCCAACAGTATTTTTGCCCGTGCAAGCTTTTGATTAAGATAATAGTTTATGGGCGATGTATTCAGATATTTCCGGAAATAACGGTGCAATGAGGCTCGGCTGACTCCAGAATATTGCGCAAGGGCTTCCAACGAAAGACTCTCTTTCACGCGACTCTGGATGTATTCCAAGGCTCGCAGCAATTCCTCCGGATACTGTTGAACAGAAGCCTGATCTGCAAGTTCAACAAGAAGAGTATAACAAAGAATACTGATTTCCTGCTGGCTGATAATTGGCGTTTTTTCACAAAGAGTAAAAAGTTTGTCAAAGATTTCATCAATGCGGGCACGATTTTTCGGGACAATCATGTTGATACGATCCAATCCAAGCGTTTCCAGAAGCACCCGCAATAGCGGACCTTTCATGTTCACAACCTTTTTTGTCGCATAAAGAGTTTCGCATTGCATTGAATTTGTCTGATCCAGATGAACAAAAAAGATTTCTCCGGGATTCACTCTCATTTTGATGTTATTCTGTTGAAATAGAAAAACACCTTTTTGGACATATTCAACCGAAAAAGTATCAGAAAATGTTCGTCTCCGCAAACATTCTTTATGCCATGTATCATATCCGAAGAAATTTACAAAAATTGGAAAAACATTTTCATTATTAGAAATATAGCAAAAATCATGATTCGGGTATTCTTTGTAATTATAGCCGTCCAGAGTTGAATTTGGATTATCCTGGCTTGAAGAATTTACATATTTTTTAAATCTTTTTATATTGTTTTTCATATCATCTATTTCCTAACATTTTTGATAATATAACATACATTTTTTGTTTTTCAATCCATTGCAAAGAAAAAATATAGATATATATGTAAAGATAGAAAAAAATAATTTTATAAGAAGGAGGATAAATAAAATGAAAAGAGCAACACTATTTCTTACAACAGTAATACTGGGGTGTGTTTCGACACTTTCTGCGCTTGATATTACTGCAGACTATTCCATTCAAACAAAAGGTCTGCGCGGGAAAGTCGATCATGATGCCGTTCAGGTTTTGAGTACGCATTTGGAAAAAATCTTCGGCAGGAAATTAATCTCCGGCAGCACTGATAAAAATATTATTCTTTCTGCTGATAATACTCTGGATGATGAAGAATGGATCATCAAAGTACAGGGGAACGATCTTATTATTTCCGGGGGAAATCCCAGAGGGCTTTACTATGGGTGTTGTGAATTTCTGGAAAAATTTGCCGGAGTCCGTTACTATACAAAGAATGATTTTGTTATCCCGGCGGCAAAAAAGATTTCTGTTCCGGATGGAAAAGAGTTCCGCAGAAAACCGGCGTTCTCCATTCAGAGAAGGATATACAGCGATGTGGAATATGGAAAAGACAATGATTTTTTTCATTCTTTTCTGAAATGTGTTACGTCTGCAGACCACAATTTTCCGGATGATCTTCACACCTCACCGATCATTGACGGTTGCCATACGTTCTGGCATTACACAAAACTGGTTCCGGAAAACCGGAAGGATATGCTTCCCATTGATTCCGCCGGGAACCGGATCCGTGCGACCAGCGGCATGGGACCAGGACAGATTTGTTTTTCCAACAGAGAATTCCGTGAACTTGTGAAAAAAGAAGTCGGACGTAAAATCGAAGAACGGCGGGCTTTAGCGCGAAAATTAGGCATTTCTGAAAAAAGTATGGCGCAGGTGATCAATCTTTCTCAGAATGACAATTCCCAATTTTGTGAATGTTCCGGCTGTAAAAAACTGGAACAGAAATATGGAGCTCTTTCCGGAGCATTGCTTGATTTTGTCAATGATATTGCATCGGCATATCCGGATGTCCTGTTTGAAACATTCGCCTATGTAAAAACAGAAAAGCCTCCCAAAGGAATCGTTCCGAGAGAAAATGTGATCATCCAGTTTGCTTTGATCGGAAGAACGAATCACTGGTATGATCTACTCCGTCCAATTTCCCACCCGCTAAGTCACATGCAGCGGAAAATCTACGAATCCTGGAACAATATTGCAAAAAGAAAAGCGATCTGGGCATATCACAGATTGTATCACATGACAGAAGCCTTCCCCTGGCCGCAGGCTCGCTTTTGGAATATTGCGGAGGATATCCGTTTTTATCAGAAAATCGGAGCAGAACGAATCTTTGTGGAATCTGAATACTGCAGAGGTTATTATTGTCCGCGGGCATTTCATGATCTTCATATCTACCTCACAGCCAAAATGATGGATGATCCATCACTTGATGATAAAAAGCTGATCCGGGAATTTTTTGCTCATCAGTACGGTCCCGCTGCTCCGGCGATGACAGCTTATGCAGATTTTCTGAAAAAAACACTGGATTCTTATCCGGAGCGAATCTGCAAATATCCAATCTACGCACGCAGTTTTATTACACCGGACTTTTTCCGGCAAATTGAAAAAAATCTTTCTGAGGCAGAACGTCTTGCCGCCGGGAATGAAACGATTCTGAAACGGATCGCAATCGAACGGATCCCCGTGGATTTTGCTTTGCTCAACCTCTGGGACCGCTGCGGTTCAAAACTTTATCAATCGCGCAAAATGATTTGCGACAGATTGGAAAAGAATGTAAAGATCGCGTGGGAACGTTACCAGCCCCGTCCATTCAGCAAGCATTACAACAAAGTCGGTCTTGAAAAACTTCAGACAACACTTGATGCCATCAACAGTCTCAGATACGATATTGCTGTACCGGAAGAATTCTCCGGAAAAGAATTTATACAGTTCTTTGCCGCGATCCATGCTCCGATGGATTCTGTCAAAGATACGGATGCGGTTCTCGGACGCGCACTTTTTCAGGGGAATCTTCCCGGACACAATAAAAACCATGATAAAGTTCCAATGGAATTCGGGCTGTATGATCAGAATCAGAAAAAAATCATCATGAGAAAAGTTCTTTCCCCGGAAGAAGTCGCGCAGGATGAAAAATATCATCTGATCAAAATCGGGAAATATACCATGCCGGAAACTACTCCCGCTTATCAAATGTGGGGACATGCCACCTGGCGAATGGGACTGACACGTTTGATCTCCAACCTTTGGCATCCATCCGAAGTCGGTTCTGTCTATGATGTTTATGTATCAGTCAAATTGACCGGACCCGCTTATGTAAAAGGTTCTAAAAAGGAAAATGCGGCTTATGTTGACCGCGTCATCTTTGTCAAACAGAAATAACCCTGAGAGGAGAATATAAAATGAAAACTCAAAAAGAAAACACAGCATGGAACTCAAAAAGCAATCATTCAATCAAACAATTCACTCTTATTGAATTGCTTGTGGTAATTGCGATCATTGCAATTCTTGCTGGAATGCTGCTGCCGGCTCTGAACGCTGCAAGAGAAAAAGCACGAGCCAGCAATTGTCAGTCCAATCTGAAACAAATCGGTTTGGGATGGGCTCAGTATGCGCTGGAAAATGATGACTATGTTCTGCCGAAAGGGATCGAAGAGGGCTACGGCATCGGAAGTATCATTGCAGTCCGCGGCGATGGACTCGGTATCGGTTACAGAGAAGTTCAAGGTCCGTTCTTGAACTACAACTCCAACAGTAAAGTTTTCTATTCTCCCGTGGCTACCTGTCCCAGTGCAAATCTCCATATGACACTTTCTGCTGTCTCTGACGGTGTCGCATATATTCGAGATTACACTTACAATTCATGGCTTGGTTCCACGGATAACACCTGGTGGCCGACAATGGGAAAAGTCGTTAAGAAAATCAATGGAATTACGAAAAATGTTTCTAATGCAATGGTTTTCTGGGACGGATGGAAAGAAAGAACTTCCACGAATATGGCATGGAAAGAAGCGGATGGATGGGCAGCATCTGCGGAAAACGGAGTTGACCTTGGAACGTATGCAGCACATTCCAATGGACAGAATCAGCTTATGGCAGACGGTCATGTGGAACTCAACTCTTTTCAATATGTCAATCAGGATGGAAGATATAATCAGTACGATGTCTGGGCGACGGACTCTGTTAAGAAATACTTTGAATAACAGGAACTTGGTATGAAAAGAAATGATGTTTTAAAACTCGCCGATCCATTTTGGGGAAATGCGGCAACAACTTCTCCCGCGGCAGAAGGAATGGCTCGAAACTGGAATTGGCTCAAAGCTCAAACCGGAAATACTCATCCGGGAGCCCTCCATCCCTTCGGATGGATCTCAGCAGTCCCTTATTCCGGGGCATATTCCTGCGGTTATGGCAATAACGGGGTTTCCTATTGCGGCCCTGCCCCGCTGGCGTATGATAAAAAATATACAAAAGGAATTACGCATTTTCACACCAGCGGGACCGGATTCCTCAGATATTTTTACAACTATTTTCTCATAACTCCGGCGATCGGAGCAGCGGATCTTTCTCAGCAATCCGCTTTGGTAAAGGAACAGGCGCATCCCGGATATTATGCCGGAACAATGCGCGATTACGGCGTTGATTTTGAATTGACAACAGGAAAATTTGCGGCGTATCACCGATATCATTTCAGCTCTGAAAATGCCAAAATCCGACTGGATGTCAAACAGCTTGGGCTTGGGGAAGATCTTCTCGGGAAGCTCAAACTGGAATTTATCGAAAATTTCTCTCTGGAAAAATCGCAGAATGGTGTTTGGAAAGGTTCTGTTACCGGCAACGGAGTGAAACTCTTTTATGCCGTAACATTCTCAGGCAGAATTGTTTCTGAAAAACAAGAGGAACATTTGCTCGAAATTCAATTGGAAGGAACAGAAGCTGAAACGGTTTTGGCATGTTCTCTGACAAGTGTTGAAGATGCGGAAAAACGACTTCAGGAAGCAGTTGAACTCGGATTCGATGAAGCCCGGGCTCTCGCTGAAGCTGAATGGGAAAAACGGTTGAGCAGAATCAGAGCTGATTTTTCCAACGATTCAGATTCCAGGATCTTTTACAGTGCGCTTTACCACTCGCTGATCAAACCCGTTGATGCAGGCAGTGAAATTACCGATTTTCAGACAATGTGGGATCTTTACCGTTCAGAACTGCCCCTTGTGATGGCTGTCTGTCCGGATATGGGCGAAAAAATCGCGGATTCCATGATGAACACCATTGAAAAACTCGGATTTTTCCCGAACAACTATATGATGATCACAGACTATCATTACATTGATAATCAGGCAACTTCGCTTGTGGTTTATACTCTTTGCGACGCATTCAATCGCGGGTATATCAAAGATTATGCCCGGTTCAAAAAAGCCTTGTCTGCGGAATTCAGCCATGCGGATATTTCCGACAAGTCGCCGACTCATCGTTTGGATATGGCAGGTGCGCTGCGGGCTGCCGCAGATGCTGCAAAAAGCTGTGGCGATGAAGAATATTCCGCTCAATTGTACAAAGATAGTGAAATTTGGAAAACGGCTTACGATCCGAAAACCGGTCTTATGATCGAAGATGCCGTCTATTATGAAGGGACTCATTGGAATTATTCGTTCCGTCCGCATACTCAAATGAAAGAGCGGATCGCTCTGGCTGGCGGAGTGGAAAAATTCAATGCTCTGCTGGATCGCTTTTTCGGTGCGGATTGTCCACCGGAAACAGAACCGGAGGAACGGCTCGCCATTGATAACCGGTTTGAAGGAATGAATAATGAATCCGATATGGAAACCCCCTATTGTTATTTGTGGACAGGCCGCAGCGACAGATTGGCGGAAGTGTGTGATCTGATTCGACGCTGCCGGTTCTGCGAAGGCGATGGCGGTTGTCCGGGCAATAATGACTCGGGCGGATTGAGTTCCTGGTATGTGTGGTGTGTTCTGGGGATTTATCCTTACACCGGAACAGCTTACTATCTGCTGGGCTCCCCCTCAGTTGAGCGGGCTGAGATCGAGCTGTCCCAAGGGACATTGAAAATTGAAGTGGAACGCGAAAGCAAGAGTTCCATCTATCCGTCAGAATATGAGTTCAATGGAGTTTCTTTCAAAGAGCCCTGGATCTCATTGAAAGAACTGGAACAGGGCGGAACGTTAAAGTTCAAATTAACGGATCATCCGGTCGGAAAGTCTCCCATTCCGGATTGGCTGTAAAAAAGCCCCCCTGCCCTGCAAACGAATATCGTGCAGGCTGCAAGAAAAATGGAAAAAAGAATGGAAAATGTGATTCAACTAAAAAATGGAGATTGTTATTTCTCCTGCAGACTTCCATCTGGGAAATACAATCTTGAAACAGATACATTTCATCTGAAAAATGCATCGCCTGTTTTGAAAATTGAGCAGAAGCAAATTTCCTGTACGAATTGGAAATTACTGCAAGCTGCGGAGAATGAATTTCTGACAGAATGTGAAACAGAATCAGGCAAACTGCTTTTCCATGTTCAGTCATATGGCAGGGGCTTTCGGATGAAATTGAAATTCTCCCGGGCTCAAGTCAACGATCAACAGATCGATCTGTTCTACTTTGATCAAATATCAATTTCTGCGGAGCATGTGATCACACAAGGTCTTTCCGGAAGCGGCTGTTCCTCATACAAACTGGATTCTGAACAGGAAAACGATTTTCAGGGATATTTTCTCTGTACGATCTCCCAAGACGGGATACAGACGCAGTTTTCCACTTCATTAAAATGCAAGCACCTCCTTTCCTTTGCCGGGACTGCTCAGAAGGGGGAAATTTCCAATTTTTCTGCCGGAGCAGAAGTCAGATTTTATTCCGGAGAAGAAATCGAACTGGAACCTTTACAGATGCAAAGCGGACAGGGCTTTGCGATGCTGAAACAGTATGCGGATGAAAACAAATCAGAGAAGAAAAACTTCTCTGAGCCGGTCACATCCGGTTGGAACTCATGGGATTATTACCGCTGGACCATCACGGAAGACGATGTTCTGGAAAATGCAGACTTTATCGCCGCAGATCCGATTCTCTCAAAACATGTAAAGAAAATCATCATTGATGACGGCTGGGAATATGCTTATGGCGAATGGGAGGCGAACAGCCATTTCCCTCATGGGATGAAATATATTGCGGATCAGATCAAAAAGCGGGGCTTCGAACCCGGGCTATGGGTCGCTCCGCTGATTGCGGAACCCCATTCGATCATTGCCCAAAAGCATCCGGAAATGCTGGCAAAAGCTGTAAACGGAAATCCGACACTTTGCTGGGAATGTATGCGGAGATATGCCTTTGTGCTTGATCCCACGGCGAAAGAATCGGCACAATTTCTTGATCAGACATTTGAACGTCTGCTCAGTTATGGGTTCCGTTATTTCAAGCTGGATTTTCTGAATGCGGTCATGAGGGCAAGACAATTCACAGATAAAAGTGTGCCGAAAGGACATTTGATGAACTCGCTTGTGGGAAGAATCCGCAATACAGTTCAGGGGAAAGCTGAAATTCTCGGATGCAATTATATGTTCAACGGCGGAGCCGATCTCGTTGACAGTGCCAGAATCGGCGGGGATGTTCTTGCCAGATGGTCAAATATCAAACACAATGCTCTTTCTATTGCATCCCGTTACTGGGCAAACAAAAAGTTATGGATCAACGATCCTGATTTTGCGCTTTGCCGAAGTTCAGATACCGCAAATGATCCTGAAATGTACCGCCTGCTTCCATTCATGATTGTGATTCAGCCGGATGATACCATAACAGATCACGGTGGAATGAAACCGATTGTCGATGTTTCTTCGGAGCAGATCAAAGTCCTGCTCAGTTTGGTGATTGCATCTGCCGGACAGATCAATTTCTCAGACAGAATGAGCCGTTTGAATGAAACCGGTTTGGATTTTGCAAGACGGACCGTAGCGGCAGAGCGGGGAGAGACTGCCATTCCGCTGGATCTTTTTGAATCGGAGGTTCCAAAATACTGGCTGCAGAAAGTGGGAAATCATCATCGGATTCTGATGATCAACTGGGAAGATGTTCCGGGTGAATTGACATTTGATCTGAGTGCTCACGGAATTACAGGACGTTCGGCTGTTGATTTCTGGACCGATGAGCCGGTCAGAATAAAATCCGGAAAATTGCAGGAGGTGCTGCCTCCGCGTTCCTGTCTGTTTATCAACATCTGACCGGACAGAATTCCTGAAGCACTGCAAAAAAAAAGCTGTGAGAGATCCTTTGCTCTCACAGCTTTTCTGTTTTTACGGAACGGATCAGACGTGATCCAATGTGGTCTTGTAGCTCTTGACCATTTCATCCAGCGGGATGGAAACATCGCCGAGGACGAGGTTCTGATCTGCAGTGGTTTCACCGACCTGAGCGAAGGGAAGCCCTTCAAAGATCTTTGCAAGTTTTGCAACATCTTCTTTCGCACAAGTGACAACAAAACGGGTATTGGATTCAGAGAAGAGCGTTTCGATATCAGAAAGTTCGCCCTGTTTCGGAATCGCATTGAGATCGATCTTTGCGCCGAGACGTCCACCCATTGCCATCTTGGAGAAGGCAACTGCAAGTCCGCCCAGTGCGGGTGACATGGAGGAGTGGAGGATTCCGCTTTCGATCGCTTCATGGAATGCCTTGTAAGTCTTATTGGCAAGTTCAGCATCGACCTTCGGGACATCGTTTCCGACATAACCGAGCATGTTGAAGTATTCACTTCCGCCGAGTTCCTTCTTGGTGTCGCCGATCACACAAATTGCATCGCCGGCAAACTTGGCATCCAAACTGCGAGCCTTGGAAACATCATCCATCTTACCCATAACGGAGAAGAGGACGGAAGGCGGAATGGAGATTTTCTTACCGCCGCGGGTACTGTCATTCTTCATACTGTCCTTACCGGAAACGCAGGGAACAGAGAAAGCGATCGCATAATCATAGAGAGCCTTGTTGGCGCGGACAAGCTGAGCCATCTTATATTCGCCGTCCGGAGTCTTTTCACTCTGAACCGGGTCGGGCCAGCAGAAGTTGTCAAGTCCTGCGATATGATCAGGTCTTGCACCGACTGCAACAGCCTGACGGATAGCAAGATCCATAGAAGATGCCATCATGTGATAGGTATCGATATCGCTGTAACTGGGGAGCATACCGGAAGTGAGAACGATTCCTTCTTTTCCGAGGGGTTCTGCCATATAAACGGTTGCATCCTGCATGACATCGCGATTGACCCCAGTGTAAGGTTTGATCACGCTCAAACCTTTGACTTCGTGGTCGTACTGTCTTGCTTTGTATTCGCAGGAGCAGATGTTCAGATCACCGAGGATCTTGACCACATCATCCTTGAGATTTCTATCTTTCAGGCAGGGTTCTTCGAACTTCGGCGGCTGCCATTTTGCTTTCAGCTTCATCTGAGGCAGACCTTCATGCATGAATTTGATTTCAATGCATGCGACTGTCTTGTCATTGTAAAGCATCCGGAAAAGTCCGTCATCGGTGAATTCACCGAGAACAGTTGCTTCCACATCGCGAGCCTTTGCTGCTGCGAGGAATTCATCAATATTTTCCGGCGGAACAGCAAAGCTCATACGTTCCTGAGCTTCGGAAACCAGGATTTCCCAGGGATTCATACCGGCATATTTCAACGGAGCTTTTGCAAGATCCATCACACAGCCGTTGCAGACTTCTGCCATTTCACCGACGGAGGAGGACAAGCCGCCTGCCCCGTTATCGGTCACAAACCGGTAGAGGTTTCTGTCGCGGATCTCATACATGAAATCAGACATTTTCTTCTGTGTGATGGGGTCTCCGATCTGAACTGCCTGAACAGGACTGTCTTTGTGCAGTTCTTCACTGGAGAAGGTTGCACCGTGGATCCCGTCTTTTCCGATCCGTCCGCCAGCCATAACGATCAAATCACCGGGCTTGATCGTCTTTGTCCAGCCATCGACTTTACCGCATTTCCGGGGGATGGTTCCAAGAGTTCCGCAGTAAACGAGGGGTTTTCCGATATAGCGTTTATCAAAACGTTCCCAACCGGAAGCATAGGGAATCCCGCTCTGGTTTCCGCCGTCGATGACACCTTTGTGGACACCGTCACGGAGACGGCGGGGGTGGAGCAGTCCTTCCGGAACATCTTCGGGATCAGTGAACGGGGATCCGAGGCAATAGCCCCAGACGTTCAGCAGAAGGTTTGCCCCCTGCCCTGTTCCCATAGGGTCACGGTTCACACCGACGATCCCGGTCATAGCTCCGCCGTAGGGGTCGAGAGCGGAGGGACTGTTGTGTGTTTCGACTTTGTAAGCAAGATCGAATTTATCATTGAAACGGATCACACCGGCGTTATCTGTGAAGACAGAGACGAGCCAGTCGATCTTCTTTGCAACTTCTTTTGTACCGTTCTTGATGAAGGTTTTATAAAGAGAGACAAAGGTTTCCTTTTTGCCTTCTTCATCGGTATATTCAACTTCGGCACTGAAGATTTTGTGCTTACAGTGTTCGGACCAGGTCTGAGCCAGAACTTCAAGTTCCACATCGGTGGGCTCTTTGGTGAGACCATACTTTTCCCGGTTTTCTGCGCTGTGGAAGTAATTCTGAATAGATTTCATTTCTTCCAGAGTCAGAGCCAGGGTTCCCTTCTTGGAGATGTTGACCAGTTCTTCATCGGAAACAGAGAGGTTGATGGTTCTGACTTCCCCGCCGCCGATGCCATTGACGACAGGCTTGTTCAGAGGCATGCCGTTTTTCTTGACATCTTCAGCTGCCAAAACGCAAACGGTTTCGATCAGCTTGTTTGCGAGGAGACCATCAGCGATTTCTGTGATATCTTCTTTGGACAATGCGGGAGCTGTGAACAGATATTCCACGGAGCTGTAAGCATCTTCGCCGGAAACAAGTTTTCTGCCGATGATATCGCCGATTGCTTCCCGGGCGGTTCTTGCCACGTTGTCAGTCACGCCGGGACGGAAGCCGACAGCCACGACATAATTGACGCCCTCAGGCAAAGCACTTTCTCCAACGAGATAGTTCTGCAGAACGGGATTAGAGAGTTCATGACCGATCCGGTTTGCCTGTTCTGCAGTAATATCTGCGGAAACGGTAAACACATCACGAGTCCGGAGTTCCTTGACTTCCTTCTTGAAGAACTTGCGGATTTTGTCCAGCACAGCTGCGCCGCGGGCATCATGCCACTGGGGCTTGACCATCATTTCAATTCTGTAATCCATTCGTATCTCCCAATTGGATTTTTATGTTTTGCAAATACGTGGAAATATACACCCGGATAGGAAGTTTTTCAACATGAAATATGAACTATTTCCGGAGTATTATAGCTTTTTTTTGAAAAAAAACGGCAAAGATCATCTTTGCAAAGATTCTTTCACTAACGACAGAAAATATTCGTCATTTAAATTTTCTATATTGAACCGCTCAAAAACGGACCGCAGGAATCTGACTGTATGGTATTCACAACCGCTGACAAGATCAGAAGCCGACCGTTCAAAATGAATTTCTATTTCAGGGATCCGGCAGCGCCCCTGCAGCCCATTTCCCGGAATCAATTGCAGATCTTCCGCGTTCCTGATCTTGAAGTTCAAACTGAGAAGCTCCTCTGAAAAACCGAGGAAGGAATAGTACTGTGCAGCAAATGAAACCGATTTTGCAAGAAATGAAACCAACACAGCAAAGGATACATCCCCCTGATTCTCAACAGGAAACTCTCCGGCAAAATGAAGCAGTCCGGTTTTCCATAACTGGATCATGACATTTCCGGCAGTATTGAATCCCCGTAAACTTGTATTGGTAAAATAAGTGTCCGGAAAATCAAAAGCTGCCAGACTGGAAGCTCCGGGATAAAGGGAAACGGTATCTTCCACCGCCTTTTTGACAGTGGAAAGCTGAAGCAGATCCGCATTATATTTCGGGGGAACAATAAAAAACTCAAAGAGGTACGCCGATTTATTTTTCGGAACTCTCTTTTCAAAAAACATCCGGGAGTGAAGAAGATCTTCCGAAAAAAAGGAGCTGTCTGAAGCTGTTTCATTGCCTGTTAAATTGTTTTCATAAAGAATCCCCCGGAGCATTCTGCCCAGCATTTCCCGCTGATTTCTCAGAGCCCGCTGAATGATCGAATGAAGTTCCGTTGCCCGATATGCCGGACGGCTGGAAGCATCTTTCGTCCGGATGTAAAAAACTCCACGCAACAGTTCCGTTTCGCAATTGGAAGGGCAGACATGAGGCAGTTCCCGGAAGGGTTTCACCGCAAAAACAGCATAACATTTCCCATCAACAACCGGGCGTTCCAGGGTAAAATCAATGGGCGGATCTGAAAAACGGGTGATAAAATTACCGACAGTTGTCGGATCAAAAGACTTGCTTTCCTCTTCAGTCAACCCGGTGAATTCGACTGGTCTTCCGTTGGAATCCTCACCTACCCCGACAACGATATAGCCGCCTTTTGTGTTGGCAAGCGCCAGGCAATGCCGGACGAATTTCGCACGTCCGCCTCTTGAAAGTTCATTCCAATTCTGAGCGGCCTTGTAATCCAGTTCATCGGATTCGGCGCCTTTATAAATAATGGAACTCCAGTCTGTTGCATCGGCGGACATTGTTTCACCTATTCCACTTTCTTCCGTTTCCGGAATTTTTTGTGTTTGCGGTACTCTTTATGAGAGGGTGGAAAAATATCTTCAAAATCCTCCCGGAAGGGCTGAACCTGATTCTTTATGTAAGCAAGTTCCCGTGCATGAGCATATCCGGGATGCCGCTTCAAATCCTCCTGAACTTTTGGATCATTGGAAGTAAAATCAGGCTGGAGGAGCAGTGTTCTTACAGCCGCACCGATGGCTCTGCGGGTTGGGTGCCGGGGCAAAAGAATTGAGGCAACCAGATCTTCCATTTCCAGACGGAAGGCTTTTGTCTGAATCTCTTTCCGTTTTGCGGAAGCGATCCATCTTGCTGCGGCGGGAGCTGAGAAAATCGACAATGCAAGAGAAATACTTTCCCGGTATTCGCCGTTCCGGATCCGTTCATTCCGTTTTGCCAGAAGTGCCCGGATGTATGCCATATCCTTATTCTGCCAATGAGCGGAAAGTTCCGGAAGAAAATATTTCAGAAATCCATACTCATAAAATACTTCGAGAATTTTTTCTCCGTATGGATTCTTTAAAATCTTTTCCATCTCAAGGGTCATTCTGGAATCAGAGGCAAGGGTGATCAGTTCCAGCGACTCCCGGAGAGCTTTTTCCGTTTCCGGCTCCAGGGTAAATCCATATTGCCCAACCAGTTTCAACGCACGGAGGATCCGGACCGGATCCTCTTCAAAACGGACTTTCGGAATTCCGATTGCGCGAACAACTCCATTTTTGATATCATCGACCCCCATTCCGGTAAAATCGCAAAGTTCATCATGAACCGGATCATAAAACAAAGCATTGACAGTAAAATCCCGGCGTTCGGCATCTTCATGAACGGTTCCGAATTCATTATCACGAAAGATCATATTTTCGGGAGCATCCTGAACCTTTGCCGGCCGCTCGGAGGCAAGAATGGGCTCCGGTTTTTTCCGGAAGGTGCTGATCTCAATGATCTCATTTCCATGGTAAAAATGAACCAGCCGGAAACGTCTGCCGATGATCATGACTCTGTTCTTTTTGAATACTTTTTTGACTTCCTCCGGGGTGGCTGAAGTGGAAATATCATAATCTTTCGGCTGTCTCTGCAACAGAAAATCCCGCACAGCGCCGCCGACCAGATATGCTTCATATCCGGCTTCCTGCAATCCTGCGATGATTTCTGTAATGTGGGGGGCTATCTGAGGTTGAAAATTCATTGTCTGTAAGGTCTTCTCGTAATAACAGTGTCTACTCCGTCGAGTGCAGCGTTCCGCTCCGGATAATCTGAGTTGTAATGAAGCCCTCTGCTTTCGCGGCGTTCCAGGGCAGAATCAATGATCAGCTCTGCAACAGTCGCAAGGTTTCTCAACTCAATCAACTCTCTGGTAATACGAAAATCCCAATAATATTTATCGATCTCGTTACGGATCATGGAAACTCTTGCTTTTGCCCGTTCCAGACGTTTATTGGTCCGGACAATTCCAACATAGTCCCACATGAAACGGCGGATCTCTTCCCAGTTGTGCTCAATCACAACCTGTTCATCAGAATCTTTTGCCTGACCGCTGTGCCAGACAGGTACAACGCCCGCAGGACGCTCATTTTTCAGCTCTTCATAATGAGCCATAATATGTTTTGCGGCAAAATCAGGGACAACAAGAGCTTCCAGCAAACTGTTGCTTGCCAGACGGTTTGCTCCATGAAGCCCGGTACATCCGGCTTCCCCGCAAACATAAAGTCCCTTGACCCCGGTAAAGCCATTGACATCTGTCTTGACTCCACCGCAGCAATAGTGCGCCGCAGGAACGACCGGAATCGGCTGTTTGGACATATCTACGCCGACCGCCATGCACTTTTCAAAAATATTCGGGAACCGCTTTACCAGAAAATCTCTGGGAATCGCTGTCATATCAAGATACGCACAGGGAACTCCCCGGCGTTTCAATTCATTATCAATTGCCCGAGCCACCACATCACGGGGCGCCAAACTTGCCATCTCATGATAATTTTCCATAAAGGTGACAAGATTTCCTTTTCCATCGGGAACTTTCAGGATTCCCCCTTCCCCGCGCAATGCTTCACTGATCAAAAATGATTTCGCATTGCGATGATAAAGAACCGTGGGATGGAACTGGAAAAATTCCATATTCGCAACAGGAACAAACGCACGGCTGCACATAGCGACACCGCTTCCGCAGGCAATATCAGAATTGCTTGTGTAAAGATAAACTTTTCCGGCACCTCCGGTTGCAACGATCACACTGTACGCAACAAAGGTTTTCACATCCCCGCTGGCAGCATCCAGCACATAGGCTCCGAGACACTGATCTTCCCCGATCCAGCCCAATCTGCGGCTGGTGATCAGGTCGATCGCAGCATGATCTTCCAAAATCGTGATCTTTTTATTTGCCCGACAGGCTTCGATCAGGGAGTTATGAACATTTTCACCGGTGATATCCCCGGCGTGGATCACACGGCGTTTGTGATGTCCGCCTTCTCTTCCGAGATGAAATTCATCCTGATGATCCGGCGTTGCATCTCCAACTTCTCCGCGGGTCGTGAAATGGGTTCCGAGATCCCGGAGCCAGCGAACCTTTTCCGGTCCGGCTTCGACGATTTCCCGGACAGCCGCCGCATTGCAAAGATGATCCCCGGCATTTAACGTATCAGCCAAATGTTCATCAAAGGAGTCCCCTTCATCCAGCACGCAGGCAATTCCGCCTTGTGCCAGCCGGGAGTTGCAAACATCAACTTTCCCTTTTGTGATAACTGCAATCCTGCCTTCGGATTTTTCTGCAAGCATCAAAGCAGATGTCAACCCCGCAAGGCCGCTGCCAATGACCAAATGTTCAAAAAAAACTGTTTTTGTGTCATTCATTGTTCAAATTCCTCAGAGACTCCGATTTTTTTTAGAGAGAATACTCATTTGGTGTAATCTACACCCGATCTCTTATTTTTCAAGCATAAATCAACGCCTTATCCGGAGAAATCTTTCATATTTTTCAATTTTTTTCCTCTTCCCTTTTATGATATTTGACCTCTTCTTTCAGACAAGTCCTGATCATCGGAATTGCCATCGGAATCATCAAAAGGTAGAAAATCGCAGAGGTGAAAAAGATCCAGCGAACGCTCAGGAAGTAGGCAACCACCCCGCTGAGAGCAAAGCAAATCAGCCCGCCAACCTGATTGATACTGGCTGTCAATCCAAAATAACTGCCGCGCAATTCCGGAGCCGTGATCCGGGAAAGAATAATCTGAAGGATCGGCTGAATCCCCCCCGCCGCGAAAAATACAAAGAAACGGCTGATGATCAAAACCCAGATATTGGGCGAAAAAGCATGTACTGCCATCGCAGCAAAACTCAACCCCAAAACAGGAAGCAGCAGCTTATAAACAGAATATTTATCACAGAGCCAGCCGACAAGAACGCCCGACACAACGCCGCCGATCGCAGCACCGGCGCTGACAATCCCCGTATAAAGCTTGGCTTTGTCCAGTCCGTTCACAGCTTCCACAATCATCGCAATAAACGGCTGATCAATCCGTCTCGCCACTCCCATGATCAGGAAAAGAGCAAAAATCCAAACAACCCCGACCGTCGCCAGTTCCTTCCATTTGTATTTCTGTTTCTTCTCCTTGCTGTCCGTCTTGGAGGGTTTGACAAACTTTTCTTTGACAAATAAATGAACCAGAAGCCCGCTGACCAGATACATTCCGCCGCAGCAGAGAAATGCTGCCTCGTTCCCGTAATATTCTGCAATAACGCCCCCCAGCAGATATCCGGTCATATTTCCGCTCCAGAGAGAGGTGCTCAGAGTTCCAAGCACAAAACCGGGTTTATCTTCCGGAGTGTTGCTGACCAGAAGAGTTTGCGCCGGGTTGACGGTTCCGGAAAACAATGCCGCAAGAAAACGGATCAGCAGCAGGGTGATAAAATTCGGTGCAAACACAAGCAGAGGATAGAACAGAGCCGCGCAATAACTGGCGCGCAGCAGCATGATTTTCCGTCCGAATTTATCCGCAAGAATTCCCCAGGTGGCTGTTCCGACACACAAGCTGAGCATTCCGACAAATTGATAAATTGCAACATAGAGACCTCTGACATTATCGTCAACATATCCCATATCTCTGAGGAGCATCGGAATAAACGGCATACAGCAGCCGAAGCCTGCCATTGCTAAAAATTGAGAAGCCCAGACAAATGCAAGATTTTTCCGCCAGTTGATTTCAAGTTCTGCCATAATCTCTTTCAACAATCCTATGCTGCGGACTGTTTTCCTCCTTCTTAATAATTAATCGGTAATTTACAGCCTGTAATGAACACTTTCAAGTCTTTTACATCATAAAACCTTCTCTTTTTTATTTGACAAAACAGACAAAATAGTCCCCTGTCGAGAAAATATTATAAAAACTGTTTGCATATCCGGAAAAAAAGTGTATATTATCCGAATGATATTTTGCTTTTAATCTGATATATTTAAAGCTCTAAAATCTGTTTTCAGAGAAAAGCAAAACAGGAAAAATCAATCGAATCCCAATGAAAGGATAGATTATGCAGGCAAAACTCAGAGAAATTGCATCTCATTTTGATATTTACGGAAATTATCTGTGGGCAGAAACAAGAAAAACCGGACATATCAACGACACCTGTTTCGGAGTGTTCAATCAGGCAGGAATCCAGGTGCGCTATATCTTTCAGAGAATCAACCATCACGTTTTCCGGAAACCCGAAGAACTCATGAGCAATGTCTCCCGGGTGATCCGGCATATCAGAGAGAAACTCCATGGTCAGAACGATGCCTCCCGGCGGGTCATGACTCTTGTGCCGACTCTTGACGGAAAATTTTATCATAAAACAGAAGATGGCAACTACTGGAGATGCTACCTTTTCATCGAACGGGCAAGAACTTATGACGTAATGGAATGTACCGAACACGCATATCAGGCAGCTCATGCCTTCGGGACCTTTCAGCAGCAGCTCGCCGATATCAAAGGCGAACGGCTCTTCGATACGATCCCGAATTTCCATAACACCCCAAGCCGTCTTGTCACTTTTGATGAAATCCTGACAAAAGATCCCCGGAACAGAGCAGCCGCAGTCAAAGAAGAAATCGCGTTCATCGAATCATTCCGCAGCAAATGTTCCATCATTACAGATCTGCTCGCAAACGGCGGGATCCCTGAACGAATCTGCCACAACGATACAAAATTGAACAACGTAATGCTGGATGATGAAACCGGCGAAGCAATTTGCGTGATCGACCTTGATACGGTTATGCCCGGATCCGGACTCTATGATTTCGGGGACCTGGTCCGCTCAAGTGTCTCCCCTGCCCCGGAAGATGAGCCGGATCTGGCAAGAGTTTACTGCAGACTCGATATTTATGAATCCCTCACCCGCGGCTTCCTCGATGGTTGCAAAGGCTGCCTTACAGAAAAAGAAGTGGAGCTGATGCCCTTTGCTTCCCAGCTCATCACTTTTGAAACCGGATTGCGTTTCCTTACCGATTATATCGATGGCGATAATTACTTCAAAATCAGCCGTCCGGAACATAACCTCGACCGTTGCAGGACCCAGTTCAAGCTGGTTATGGACCTTATGGAAAAAGAGGAAACCCTCGCGCAGATGTCCCGTTGAAAACTAAGAGATTTTATACGATGAAACCAACTCTTTCAGAGCTTTATAAAAATGCCCCGCAAAAGTTCCGGGCATTTTTGTTTGATATCGATGGGACTGTCCTTCTGGCAAAAACGCCCATTCCGGGAGCTCCAGAATTCCTGAAAACCCTTAAAAAAGATCACGTTCCCTATTTCTTCCTGACAAACAACTGCGCTCAGACTCATGAAGAAATCGCTGAACGGTTGACCAATGCCGGAATCCCCGCAGAACCGGAGGAAGTGATCTCCAGTGCAGACCCCGTTCCGAAGTATTTCAAAAAAATCAATAAAACCGGAAAGGCTCTCCGCTATTTTCTGGTGGGAAGATCTCCGGAAGTGCCGGGAGTGATCGAATATGAAAAAGATCCGCAGAAAATCATGGAGTGTGATGGTGTCCTGCATAATGCCGGACCTTATGATTGGCATGTGGTTATGACCGCCATTCTGAATTTCTTTCTGAAATTCCCGGAAAAGCCTTTCATCGTAACAAACCCCGATATGCTCAATCCCATGCCTTCAGGCGTGACAATCTGTTCCAATGGTCAAATGGAGCTGATCATCGCGCTGCTCAAAAAACGCGGAATCGATAAAGAACGGATCCATTTCGGCAAACCCTATCCGGAAGTTTACGAAGAAGTAAAGGAACGCCTTGCTGAAGTGCAGGTAAAACCGGAAAATGCTTTGGCTGTCGGCGATTGGCTGAACAGTGATATCCGGGGAGCTAATCTTGCAGGGATCCCGTCCTGTCTTGTCCTGACCGGACTCTCGAAAGAGGAGGATATCAAAGACTTCGATGAGTCTTACCGCCCTCAATATATTGTACAGAAACTTTCTTAACATATAATACAAAGGATATACACCATGTCTCAACAACGGGAACAATTGGCATCGCGTCTTGGTTTTATTTTATTAACTGCCGGCTGTGCGATCGGCTTGGGCAATATCTGGAGATTCCCATATATCGTCGGCAAAAACGGCGGGGGCTTTTTTGTCATTCTCTATCTGCTTTGTCTTGCCCTCATGGGGTTCCCGATCCTTCTTTTTGAACTGTCGCTGGGACGTGCCGGACGGAGCACTTTCCCGGGAGCATTCAGGAACTTGAAGTCTAAAGTCAGCAAATTCAAATGGGAAGTTCCGGCATTTGTCTTCTTCGCCGGAAATATGATTCTTCTGATGTTTTACAGTGTTGTTACCGGCTGGCTGTTTGCTTACATGTGCAATTTCATGTGCGGCAATGAAACTGTTATGGATAAAGTTTTCTTCAGCGATCTTCTTGCTGCACCCGGAGAACAGATCCTGTATCTTGCGATCTCTCTGCTCGTAACGATCCTGATTTGCGCTGGCGGTGTGCAGAAATGTATTGAAAAAAGCATTAAATTCATGATGCTTGGCTTGTTGCTGCTCCTTGTCATTCTGATTGTAAAAGTCAACACCCTGCCCGGAGCAGGAGAAGGTGTCAGCTTTTTCCTGAAACCGAATCTGAATAATTTTATCAACAATCCCTGGGGGACACTTTATGATGCGATGACGCAGGCATTTTTCACGCTGAGTCTCGGGATCGGCAGTATTGCGATCTGCGGAAGTTATACCAGCAAAGAAAAAACACTTGCTGCGGAAGGCTGCTGGATCATCGGATTGGATACTCTGGTTGCAATTTGTGCAGGATTTATCATTTTCCCTGCCTGCTATGCGTTCAAAGTCCAGCCGGATGCCGGTCCCTCTCTGATCTTTATCACGCTTCCGAATGTTTTCCGGGAAATGTCACTTTCCTTTTTCTGGGGATCCCTCTTTTTTGCATTTCTTTTTGTTGCGGCTCTTTCCACTCTGATTGCTGTGTTTGAAAATCTGGTTGCCTTTGGAATGGATGAATATCACTGGTCAAGAAAGAAATCGGCATCAATTTTCGGAATTGTACTTTCAATTCTCTCCCTGCCCTGTGTTTTCGGGTTCAACATCTGGAAACACATTCAGTTGAACGGGAAAAGTATTCTGGATCTGGAAGATTTTATTGTCAGCCAGAATCTTCTGCCGCTGGGAGCTCTTTACCTGACCATTTTCTGTATGTATTCTTCCGGATGGGGAGAAGAAAAATGTCTGGCTGAAATCAATACCGGCAGCGGGCTTCGTTTCTCGAAATATGTTCTTCCCTACGCAAAATATTTTCTGCCGCTCATTATTTTTGCAATTTGGCTGAGCGGGATCATTACCTTTTTCCAGTGAGGAAAAAATCTCTTTTTCTGCCAAGGGATTGCAGAAAACAATAAACTTTTGCAGAAAAATCCAATATTTTGCGTAAAAATCTATTGGATTTTCTGTTAAATGGTTGTATAATTACGACAGAACAAAGTTTTCGATTCAACCCTAATCAGAGAAGGAGAATGAAACATGGCAAAAGTCAGAATCGGTCTTATCGGGCTGGGCTTCATGGGAAGCACCCACTTCCGGATTTACAGAAGCCTCCCCAACGCAGAAATCGTTGCTTTGGCAGACGTTGATCCTGCAAAACGGAAAGGCGATATTTCCGCTGTTAACGGAAACATCGGAAATGATGACAATACAATTCCGCTGGATTTGACAGGTGTCACAACTTATGAAAACGGTTTTGATCTGATCAATGACCCCAATGTGGATGTCGTTGATATTTGTGTTCCCACGCCGTATCATAAAGATTATATGGTTGCGGCACTCAAAGCCGGAAAGCACCTGTTTTCCGAAAAACCCCTTTGCCGTTCTCTGGAAGATGCAAAGGAAATCGAAGCAGCAGTTAAAGAAGCCAAAGGATTCATCAATATCGGTATGTGCGTCCGTGCATGGCCCGAATATAATGATTTCTACAGCAGATTCCATGCTGGCGAATTCGGCAAGGCAATGATCGTTGATTTCCGCCGTCTCTCCCGCGATGTCAGTTTCTCCGGTGCTTGGGAAAACTGGTTCATGGATGGAAAACGTGCAGGAGGAGCTCTCCTTGACATGCATCTTCATGATACCGACTTCATCACCTATCTGCTGGGACGCCCCCAGGCAGTTTCTTCTTTCGGAAGATCTGTTTACTCTTCTGACGGTGCAATCGACCATCTGGTTACCACCTACGATTACGGTGCCGACGGACCGCTGGTCACAGCAACAGGCGGGTGGACCGGTGCTTATGACGTTCCCTTTGAAATGTCTTTCCAGATCATCTGTGAAAAAGCAACGATCCGTTTCATGTCCGAAGGATACAAGATCTACTGGACCGATAAACATGTGGAAACCCCGGTTATCGAAGTCGGAAACCTTCCCACCGGATGGCATCAGGAACTGGCATACTTCGTTGAATGTGTCGAAAAGAATGTCAACCCGGATCGCTACCAGAACTTCCAGTCTGTGCTCGATGCTTTCAAAGTCGTTATGGCAGAAGAAAAATCCTGCAAGACTAATCAGAAAGTCACAGTTGAATATTGAGGTGAATCATGTATAAAGCATTGAACTATTGGGTGTTCGGCGGTTTCGATGGACAGAAAACTCCCTATGAATTCATCGATTGGGCTGCTGAACAGGGTCTCGACGGCGTCGAACTGACCATCGGCGAATGTCTCAAGGATGATATCACAAAAGAAGAATGTGAAAAGATCGCAGCTTATGCAAAATCCAAGAACATCGGATTGCGCTCAGTTGCAACCGGTTCCGGCTGGGGATGCGGTCTCGGTACAGGCGACGAAAAAGAGCGTACCGCAGCAGTTGAAAATGTCAAGCGTTATCTGACAATTGCTTCCTGGATCGGTGCAGAATCCGTCCTGGTGGTTCCCGGCGCAACCCGTGTCGCGTGGGATCCCTCTCATGCGGTCTGGAGCTACAAAACCGTCTGGGATTCTGTCACAAAGTCTGTTAAAGAACTGATTCCCACCGCAGAAGCTCTCAAGGTCAATCTTGCATTGGAAAACGTCTGGAACCGCTTCCTTATTTCTCCCATGGAATGGAAACTTTTCCTTGACCAGTTCGATTCTGAATATATCGGAATGTACTTCGACACCGGCAACTGCTGTCTGACCGGACGTCCTCAGGATTTCCCGGAACTGCTCGGCAACCGGATCAAAGCAGTCCATGTCAAGAACTTTGAAGAAGAAGATGCAGGCGGTGTCCTCCATGGCTTCGGAGATGATCTCTCCGTCGGTATCGTTGACTTCAAAGCTGTCTTCGCAGAATTTGACAAAATCGGTTACAAAGGACCGTTCACCGCTGAGATGATCCCCTTCTCCCGGCTGCCCGATATGGTTCTCCCCGATATTCCTCTGGCAGAAAAAACAGTGAAGATCCTCAAATCTCTCTGACGCTCTGCTTCAGAAAAAGCAAAAGCCGGCATCGGAAAACGATGTCGGCTTTTTTATTGATCCTGAAATATCAGAATTATTTTTTCAAATAGAACAACCGGATGTCACTGCGGGGGACCGCAAAGCGGAATATTTTTCCTCCGGTATCATTTTTCTCTGCCCGCAGATCTTTGATGATTCCGGGTTTGAAGGGAAGTTCAACGGTCGTTTCCGGAGTGGAATTGTTGTAATTTCCAACCAGAAGAAGAGCTTCATCGCCCCGGACAAGCATGGAATAGAACATGTCCTTATTGGATCCGGTGATTTCCGTCACCACGCCTTCATAGATCAAATCTTCATAATCTTTCACAGCGGCAAGAGCCTTGGCATGATAGTAGAAATCCAGCGGGGAATCGGTAAATTCAGAGAATCCGAAATAGGTCACTCCGCAAGCCCCGTTCATCAAAGCTTCCAGCACCATCTGTTCCACTTTATAGGATTCAAACTCGCCGTAACAGCCAGTCGTCAGCCAGGGAACCAGCTTCTTATTTCCAAGAAGTTTATGATTTCCGCGAATATTCTTATGGACATCCACTGCCCGTCCGGAAACATAAAGGCTCGGCTGTGCCATATCAAGGGAGGATGGATAGGTATCGTTCCAAAGTTCCACACCATAAACAGGATGCAGCGGCTGCCGGTTGTAGGATCCAATCACAGGCATGGGGATTCCTGCCTCACGGGCACCCTGAGCAATCGCCTTTTTCAAGTCAGCCATCATCCCTTTTCCCTGGGTGAAAAGATGGGTATCCAAATCTTTGCCTGTCCGGGCAAGAGCTTCCTTGCAGCGGGTGCAAACCGGAGCAGAACTGCGAACAAAGTGATAGGTTTCAATGTCATAGAACACATAATCCGGCTTACTGTTAACTACGCAGTGGCGGACACGGTCCATTTCCTTGGCATAATGTTCGCCACGGTAAGTCGGACAATGCATGGTATTGGGACGGCCCGGGATTTGACAATAGATTTCATGTCCCGCTTTTTTGCCCCGCGCCATTTCATGAAAACTGGAATCGTTCATGATGGTTTTGAATCCGGCTTTCCGTGCTGCCTCGGCATACTCCTGACCTCTTTTTACAGCAGGCGCAGTTGTCCAGTAACGGGGGAACAGCGAGACTGTATTGAATCCGAAGCGTCCCCAGAGTTCAAAGAATCCGGGCCAGGTTCTGCCATCCTGTTCACCCATCCAGGAGAGACTGATGTGGAGCCGCTTGAAGGGCTTCAGCATCGGCGGAACCACCTGTTTTACGGGCAGAACCGTTTTGAATTGATCGACTCCGCCGGAACGGGCATAGATCACAGCATTTCCGGAAACCTTTTCCGGCGCAGCGATGTAAAGTGTCGGACTCGAATACGTTGCATTGACATTTGCCCGTTTGATCGGGAACACATAGCGGGTGACACCGTTATCCAAAGCTTCCCCTTTGGTTCCGATCACACTCATCCCTTTGGGCAGTTCAAGAACGATTTCTGCGGATTTCTTGCGATCTTCACCGGAGCGCATGTCGGTGATGATGAATCTCTGAGGAGCCGGTAAGCCCTGCATCACTGCCAGTTCGTTGATCCGCGGACGGACAACCAGCCCTTCCATGGGAATTTCTCTTCCCTCTTTCTGATATGCCTGATTGTAAGCGGCGCCTTTGCTTTCGGCTTTCAGGCAGACCAGTTCATCAGTAAACACAGAACCGGTTTCCCCGATGATATTCAGGATGATGTAACGGGCATCAGCCTGAACAGCCAACTCAAAGGGATACATTCTTGTATTGGGCATTTTTGCATCTTCGGGAAGATAATAATAGTTCTTCCAATCGCTCTGGTTTGCTTCACAAGGTGCAAGTTTCTGAAGTACTGATGCCGGATAGTAAGTTTTTCCATCTTTAGACACAAACACATTGAACCGGGCGGGAAATTTGAAATTTCCAGTTGTTCCGCCCATGCAGCGAATCACCAGTTTATCCACCGGCTGAACAGAGCCGAGATCCATTTTAAGATAGATCTGAGGATCTCCGAAATACCAGCCGCAGGCATCTTTTCCGAACCAGATCCGGTCATCGCCGCGATGAGACAACCTGCCGTCAGTCAAATCAAAACTGTCGCGGTCATCCTTTGTCAGACCGTAATCTGTCGCCGGCATGAGATGGAGTTTTTTCCCCCGGATAAGATTGGTTCCCCGGATTCTGGAAAGCCATAATTTCCGGTCATCCCGAACTTGCAGGCTTCCGGAATTTGCAAGGGTCACATCCACTTCCCTGCCGGTCTTTATTTCTGCTTTATAAGGAATCGTAAAATAGCAATTTTTCCCATTGATCACAGTCAAGGCAAGAATATCGTATTTTTTCTTGGGGACATCAGGAAGCTCCAGGGCGTTTTTATCAACGGTCAACTCAGCAGAATAAACACCGTTTCCAGTTTTCTTCAGGGTGATTTTCTCCTGTCCATTGAACTGATAATCCGCAAATCCGGGAGAAAGACAGAACCGGACGACCGGATCAAATGCCAAAGTTTCTTTCGTTTTCAGGGTGATCCGCAATCTGCTGCCGACTTTTATCACATCTCCCTCCAGAAGGGTAACGATCGGTGCATCCAGCGGGTCAAGAGTCGTGCGGACTTCCTCAAAATCAATCCAGGGCCCGACTTTTTCGTTGCGGTCCCCAATCATTGTCAACGCAAGATAAAATCTTTTTGCAGCATGCGGCGGGACCCGGAACGTATTCACCCCGGTATAGATCTGACCGATTCTGCCGCCGTTTGAGCTGGCATTCGATGCACCCGGCGCAACAATCGATGATTCCATTTCCCCAAGCCTGATCTGAATAAAATGTTTGGTGGAATAACCATTGATGTATTCCCCGATCTGTCCCCATGCTCCACGGGGCAGAGTCTGAACACGGGCTCGCAAACTGCCGTTAATCATTTCAGACACTACACTGTGATGTTTCCATTTTTGCAAGGCATCTGCAGGAATTACTTCATCTGCTGCCCATGCAGTAAGAGCAATCAATCCGGATAAAAGAAAATATTTTTTCATAATCCTCTCCCTGGTTATTCGTTAAGTTGTGCCGCCTGGGGCATGATGGTGGTGATTTATTCTGTGCGGACGGTGAAACACCGGACGCTTCAAGGCGTTATTAATGCTGATCAGACAGAACGGATAGGCGATGAAGAACAGGGCAGCCGTTGTATAAAACACCCCGTCACAACCTGTCCAGACAATAGAAACGCTGCTGAGACATGCGGCAATCATGATCCCGATTCCGTTGAATGTAGAAGCCAAACCAAAGGCAGAACCGCGTTTTCGCGGAGGCGTTACTGTTGCCAGGATCTTCTGGATCACTGAGGGAAGCCCCCCCGCTGCCGTATAAAGCAAGGTTCGTCCGATCCCGAAAATCCAGAGATCTTTTGCAGCCCCCTGCATGAGCAGCCCGATGATGGAAAGAATAAAAATCGGAACAATCAATTTTTTTGCCGGATATTTATCAGAAAGATATCCTACCCCTGCCCCGGATACAACAGCACCAAGACAGACAAATGCACTGATGACACCGGTCCATTTTGCGGCAGTTTCCGTTCCGGTGATCTGTTCCACCTTGATCGCAATATACGGAACCTCATAATAACGGATCAATCCGACAATAATAAAGAGGCCGAGAACGATCCAGACCTGCTTTGAAAGCTGCGGCATGATCGTTTTCCAGTTCCATTTTTCCTTTTCTTCCGTAACAGGGGGAATGTAACGGGTTGCAGTATCTTTTGTAAAAAGCACAGCGATTCCGGCAAGGAAATACATTGCACCGCAAATCCAGAAACTCACCTGATATCCGAAATAATGGATCACAAATCCGCTGAATGCGCTCCCCAGCATGGAACCGCCCCAAATTGCGGTTGAAAGAAACCCCAGCGCAAACCCCTGCCGGTCATTCGGAGTATTCCTGACAATCATCATATTGGAAATAGCCGTCGTTCCGGCACAGGCTGCCGTCAGAAAACGAAGAACAATAAACATTTCCGGGCTTTTGACATAGCCCATAAGGGGGAACAGAAATGCTGTTACAAAAGTCCCCCTCAGCAAGTTCAGTTTCGTTCCGAAACGGTCAGAGAGTCGGCCCCAGATCGGGTTAAAAATCGCATACGCCAGGGTCCCGAAAAATTGAAACATTGCAACATAGGATGTCAAATCATTGGGATCCGTGATTCCGAGATCCTGTTTCATAAAAAGCGGAACGAATGGTCCCAATGCCTGAAACCCGGCTAAAATGATCAGCTGGGAAATCCATAACATTGCAAGATTCATTTTCCAGTGAGGATATTCCATTTTTTGATCCTTAAAATTAAAAAATCTGACTGTTTCAGCAGTCAGATCCAATTCAGTTGTCTGCAGGAGGGACTCCGGAAAAAATAACCTGCTGTTCGGGAATGATCCGTTCACTGAATATTTTTACCGGTGATCCGCCCAGCAATTGTGTTACCAGCGGCATGTTCAACCTTGAAATATACGTTATTCCATCGGCTTTTCTGTAAATGGCAACCGCGCAGGGAAGAATACAGGAAATTTTTCTATCATCCTCATTCAGAAGAAGTTCGGAAGCATAATCCTGTTTGCAGAACCGGTAAACTTCTATGGGATCGCCATTGATTTGCCGGGGAAGTCCGCATTGATTATAGGAAACCATCCACCCCATCTGTTCTGCTGCGGGAGGGATTTTTCCGACAATTTCAGAAAAATCGCCTTGAACCGGTATTTCCTGAATCAGAAAATGCCGCAGGAAAAGCACTCCGGCAATAAAGGAAAAAACGATGCCCCACAGGATTCCGCAGAAAAACCAGAGAAGTTTTCCGCTTTTTTTCTTTGCAGGGCTCTTTTCTTTTATTGTTTCTGAGCTGTCGTCAGAAATTTTCCGTGATGTATCGGACTGCATTTTCAAAGATTGCTTTTCCTTCGCCGAATTCAGGGAGTTTCCCTTCCATCTGCTGTTTCTGCCAATCGGGAGCATTGAAGGGCGAGAGAAATGCTTCCGGGTGAGGCATCAAACCGAATACGCGTCCGGTGGTGTCACAGATTCCTGCGATATCATTGATGGAACCATTTGGGTTTTCAGGGAAACCGTTTGCCTTGGAACCATCTGCCGCAGCATAACGGAGCACGACCTGATTGTTCTTTTCGATTTCTTCAATGATTTCCGGATCAGCCACAAATTTTCCTTCGCCATGACGGATGGGCATACGGATCGTTTTGATTCCTTTTGTGAAAACACATTTGGAAGCAGCATTTGCTGCCATATTGATCCAGTCATCACGGAACACACCGCTGTCGTTGTGAGCAAGAGCCACCTGCTGTTCAAACTGTTTTCCGAAGAGCGCCGGAGCAAGGCCCAGACGGGTCAAAGTCTGAAAACCGTTGCAGATCCCGATCACAAGTTTTCCGGAATCGATGAATTTTGCAAGATCTTCTTTCAGTTTGAACTTGACTTTATTTGCGAACACAGTTCCGGAACCGATGTGGTCCCCGAAAGAAAATCCGCCGATAAATGCAAGGATATGATAGTTGTTGATATTGTCTTTTCCTGCAAGCAGGTCATTCAGATGCACCTGGTATGCTTTTGCTCCGCACATTTCAAATGCGGCAGAGGTTTCTTTTTCACAGTTCAAACCGAAACCGGTGATCACAAGTGCCTTTACGTTATCGGCAGTCATTCTATTTTGCTCCTGTTTTAATTCGTTCGTTTTTGCACAGGTAATGTATCACACAAAGAGGAGGAAATCAAGCGAAAATCGAAAAGATTTCCTCCATTTCTGCACCTTTCTTCCTTTATTTCAGAAAAGACGGTGCACAAATTTTCCTCCGACCATTGTTCCGGCGGCTCTTCCTTTTGCCTTGTAACCGCCGTAGGGAGTATTCCGGGACTTGGATTTAAAAGTGGAGGGATCCACGGTAAATTCCGTCTCGGTATCAATAATCGTGATATCAGCCGGACGGCCGACTTCCAATGTTCCGAGAGGCAGACCGAGGACATCGGCGGGGCCTTTGGTGAATTTGGAGATCAGCTGAGGCAGAGTGAGATACCCTTTGTGATACAGCTCCGTCAATGTCACCGGAATCGCAGTTTCCAGTCCGATGATCCCGAAGGGAGCATAGTCGAATTCCACCAGTTTTTCGGTTTCTGTATGAGGTGCATGATCGGTAGCGATCACGGTGATCGTGTTATCCCGCAACCCTTCAATCAGCGCCATACGGTCAGCTTCTGAACGCAGCGGAGGATTCATTTTATAGTTTGTATTGAATTTCTTGATCTCAACATCGGTCAGAGAAATATGATGGGGCGTTGCTTCTCCGGTGATCTTGATTCCCTTGGATTGAGCATGGCGGATAATATCAACAGATCCGGCGGTGCTGACATGCTGGATATGAATCCGGCAGCCGGTTTTTCCGGCAAGCAAAGCATCGCGGCTGATCATCAGTTCTTCCGCTTCCGCTGGCATTCCCTTCATCCCGAGCAGGACGGACCAGTAGCCTTCATGCATCACGCCTCCGGCAAGAAGCTGAAGATCTTCCGCATGGTCGAGGATCGGAAGATCAAAGCTCTTGGAATACTCCATAATATGACGCATAAGTTCATGATTCTGAACACATTTTCCGTCATCAGAAAAGGCAACGACTCCAGCTTTCTTCAATCCCCCGAGCGGTGCCATTTCTTCTCCGGCAATCCCTTTGGTCATAGCACCGCAGGGAAGAACATTTACCACGCCCTCTTTTTCGGCATTGGTAAGGACATACTGAATCGTTCCGGGATTATCCGCACAGGGGCTGGTATTGGGCATTGCGACAACAGTGGTAAAACCGCCGGCAGCGGCAGCCATCGTTCCTGTATGAATCGTTTCCGCAGCGGTCTTTCCCGGATGCCGCAAATGAACATGAATATCAATAAATCCGGGAGCAAGAACATACCCGTTAAGATCAATGATTTCGGCATCGGCAGCAGCTTCCGCAGCAAATTTTCCATCGGTTACATAAATATCTTTCACGCCGTCAAAGCCGGTGGAAGGATCGATAACTCTGGCATTTTTGAGAATATAGTTCATTTCAAGCACCCCGCAACAAGAAAAAGGACCGCCATACGGACAGCGAGCCCATTGGTTACCTGTTCAAGAATTACAGAACGTTCGCCATCTGCAAGAGCGGAGGCAAGTTCCACACCACGATTGATCGGACCGGGATGCATGATCATCGCATCCGGTTTCATATACTTCAGAACGGATTCATTCAAGCCGAAAATTCCGGAATATTCCCCGATGCTGGGGAAGAATCCGGTGCGCTGACGTTCATGCTGAATCCGGAGCAGGTTCACCACATCAGCCCCTTCCAGAGCTTCCGGAAGATTATGACATACCCGAACCCCAAGCTCCCGGAACTCTTCCGGAACAAGTGTCGCAGGCCCGGCAAAGGTAACATTGGCTCCCAGTTTCAGCAGCCCCCACATATCACTCCGGGCAACACGGCTGTGACGGATATCGCCGATGATGGAAACGTTCAACCCCTTGAAGGAGCCTTTCTTTTCCCGGATCGTAAACAAGTCCAGCAATGCCTGTGTCGGATGACTGTGAGCTCCATCGCCGGCGTTGACGATTCCGCAATTCAAGCGTTCTGCCAGAAAATTCGGAGCCCCGGTTGCAGAGTGACGCATCACGATCAAATCCACCTGAAGGGCTTCAATATTTTTCACAGTATCAAGCAGAGTTTCCCCTTTTTTCAAACTGCTGCCATCTGCCGCAATATTGATAATATCAGCGGAAAGCCGCTGCTCCGCCAATTCAAATGAAATTCTGGTTCTTGTACTCGGTTCCACAAAAAAGTTCACAACCGTTTTTCCCCGCAAGGCAGGGACTTTTTTCACGCTGCGCTGAGATACCTTTTTGAACTCTTCCGCAGTATCGAGGATGTGAATAATTTCCTCTGCAGAGAGATCATAGATACTCAGGAGATCCTTTCTTGTCCATGTAAAATCGCTCATGTTTGCGCTCCGTTTGTATGTTATGATTATAAATATTCTCTGTACTTCTGAATTTCCACACGGTCATAAGAATCGATTTCATCCCAGCGAACCTTGATCTTGAACGATTCATCATAGTGGAAAGCTTTCCCGGTATAATCAGCGGCAATGGGAAACTCATGCTTGCCGCGATCGATCAGAATTGCCAGACGTGTAACAGCAGGACGCCCGAAATCAGTGATTGCATCCAGTGCGGCACGGACACTTCTGCCGGCCTGCATCACGTCATCTGCAAGAATCACTATTCTGTCATCTATATCAAAATTAATTGCTGTTTCCCGGATCATGGGTAGTGTTTTTCTGCGCCCGAAATCATCCCGATACATCGTAATATCAAGTTTTCCGACGGGTATTTTTACATTGAAATACTTTTCCAATGCAGCGGAAAGCCGTTCTGCCAGTGGGATACCGCGTTTCTGCAGTCCGATGATCCGGAGATCATCCGCTCTGCCGCCGAATTCTTCCGCAATTTCTGCTGCCATACGTTCGATCATGGCAGACATCTCTGCGCCATCTGCAATCATTTGTGCGTCATTCGTCATTTTTGTCTTCTCCGGGGATTTTCTGTAATTTACATCACAGATGGTGAAATTTCCAGTTAAAAATTTGAAAAAGGTGGAAATATTCCAAAGAAATCCGCAGATAACGCCCCATTGATTCCCGGGATTTGAAAAAATTATTCCGGAATCAGATGGTCCATTGTTTTCTTTTATACCGGTTGTCTTTTATTCATACTAAAAGGAATATTTTCTGAGGTAATTTCAAAAGTCTTCAAAAATGTCTGAAAATTCTTGCAGAGATCTCACGATCCAGGATTTACCCCTTAACTTCTTCTTTTCTTCAGATTTTTTTGCTTGACTTTTTCTCTTCCCCGGATTTTTTCGCTTGATTTTTTCTCTTCCCCGGATTTTTCGCTTGACTTTTTCTCTTTCCCGGATTATATTACAATGTTGCCAGTAATTCCTGCATCAATTACTGGCAACATTTTATTTGTAAAACCTCGTTAAAAAAAATCATTTTTTCCGTTATTTTTCCGTTGTTTCCTGTTATGCTCCGTTATTTCCTGTTGTATTCCTGTAACGCAAATTGTTTTCAGGATATGAGTTTTTTCCTTTGATTTGCCTTGACAAATCCGGCTTGTTATGGTAAATTACCGCAACATATAATATTAAGGAAGACTACTATGGCTAAAGTTGCAATTATCGGTGCTGCCGGAAGAATGGGCAGACTTCTCGTTTCTAACGTAATCGAACATCCCGGAATGACTCTTGCCGGTGCTCTCGAACATCCGGCATGTCCTTTTGTCGGAAAAGATGCCGCAGAAGTGGCAGGCTATCCGGCATCCGGAGTTCTGATCACTGCTTCTCTTGAAGAAGCTCTGAAAGATGCAGATGCAATCATTGATTTCTCTGTCGGAGGCGATACTGTCGCCATCGCAACTGCTGCAGCTGCAAAAGGCTGTGCTGTCGTGATCGGAACAACTGCCCTCCCCGCGGAAGCTGTTCAGAAGATCCATGATCTTGCCGACAACGGAGCACGGATCATCCTTGCCTCCAATTACAGTATCGGGGTCAATCTTCTTTTCTATCTTTCCGAAATCGCGGCAAAGGTGCTGGATGGGTTCGACATTGAAATCGTGGAAGGACATCACAATCAGAAGAAAGATGCACCCAGCGGAACAGCTGTCACACTGGCAAAAACAGTTTGCGATGCAAAGGGTTGGAACTATGATGAAGTGATCCGTCACGGCAGAGAAGGAATCACCGGAGCAAGAACCGATCATGAAATCGGGATGCATGCAGTCCGCGGCGGAGACATTGTGGGAGATCACACTTTGATGTTCTGCGGCAATGGGGAACGGTTTGAGTTGACTCATAAGGCATCCAGCCGCAACACCTTTGCAAAGGGAGCTGTCAGAGCAGTTGCATTTCTGGAAACAGCAAAGCCCGGATTCTATGATATGCGCGACGTGCTCGGTCTGAAATAACAGAGAAAACAATCATGCAGTTATCATTTATTGATGCACTTTCTGTCTGTGCCGGAAGCGATCTGCCGAAAAATGCAGAACCTCTTGCAGGAATGGATTATTCCGAAGAATTGGATTTGAAACGCAGGGCGTTTGAGATGTTCTGCCGGAGCAATCTCATGAAGGAAGTCCATCCTGCCGCGCCGGTCCCGGCGATTCAACCGCGCAACTATCGGGCGAATTCCAAGCGGAAAGCGGAGTTCAACCGTGGGAAATTCCGGCTTTTGAACATGGATTCTTCTCTTGCCGGAGTTTCTGCATTGGAACCGGATTCCCATAAGGCGCTCTATGATCTCATCGTAAAAACGTTTGCGGCAAAACCTTATCACGTTCTTGCCGGCCATGTGAATTTCTGTATCATTCGCGGTGCCGGAGCATATCAGGCATTGGTGCTGAATGTGGATCGGTTTGACGGAAAAGTGATTCATGCGGCAAAGAATTTTGCAAATGTTCTGAAAAAAGAATCGCCGAAAACCGGAGCATTTTTCCTTTATCTTGACGAAACGGACTCCAATTATTATCTGGAATCGAAGCGTCCGGAAGGAAGAATGGGAATCAAGAAAATGTTCGGGCCGGAAAATCTTTCGGTGAAACTGGATAATCTGAAGCTGATGTATCCGCCGGTTGTTTTTTCTCAGGTAAATGAAGCAATGCTCCCCATGTTTGCACGGATTGCCAGAGAAATGCTGAAACCGGAAAAAGAGGATATTCTTCTGGATCTTTATTGCGGCTACGGCTTGCTCGGACTTTCCATGGCAGATACGGTGAAAAGTGTCATCGGAGTGGAAATTGACGGTCCGGCGGTGAAAGCGGCGTCTGCTAACGCTTCCTTTCTGTTCAAGCAGAAGGTGATGCGTTTTGTCAAAGGGGAAATTTCCCCTGCCCTGCTGCGGAACAAACTGCCTGCCAGAGATTTGAACCGGAATGAATTGATCGTGCTGGATCCGCCCCGTATGGGAACTGCCGGAGGCGTCGTCCGGGAATTGGCAAAACGTGCTCCGGAGCGGGTTCTTCATATCGTATGCGGCACAGATGAGATTCCCCGGGAAGTCGCAGAATGGAAAAAACACGGTTATCAGTTGAAACAGATCCGTCCAGTGGATATGTTCCCCGGCACTGCCGGTCTGGAAACATTCCTGCTTTTTGAACCTAAGATCAGCAATCACGAAAAGGAATAAACTATGACGATTGAAGTAAAATTTACCATGGCACCCGGCTGCGAGGATTTGATCCCGGCAAAAGCACACCCCGATGATGCGGCATTTGATCTCCGTTCAAGAGTCGATCTTATATTGGAACCCGGGAAAGCGGCAATCGTCCCTACCGGTCTCTTTCTGGAACTCCCGGTAGGATATGAGGCACAGGTCAGACCCCGCAGCGGACTGGCTGCAAAGCACTATATCACGGTTCTGAACAGCCCCGGAACTGTGGATGCAGGTTACCGCGGAGAAGTCGGCTCCATTCTTTTCAATGCAGGAGAAACTCCCTTTGAAATCCATCGGGGAGACCGGATTTCCCAGATGGTCATTGCAGCTCTTCCGGAGGTCACAATGACACTGGTAGACAAGCTTTCTGACACGCAGCGCGGTGCCGGCGGATTCGGCAGCACCGGCAAAAAATAAGGAATATAAGATCATGGAAACACTTGAAACAATATTGGAACGGAATCAGCAGACAATTCTGCTGGATCACCTGAAAAACCTCTCCGGTGAAAAGCTGGAATATTTCAGAAAACAGCTGGAAGCCGTTGATTGGGATTATATTACAGCTCTGACAAAAGAATATGTTCTTCAGAAACCGGTCACAACGATTCCCGATGATCTCTCCCCCGCTCCGTTCTTTCCGCTGGTCCCCAAAACAGATGATCAGAAAGCTCTCTATGCAAAGGCAAAAGAAGTTGGAAAAGAACTGATCGCAGCAGGAAAAGTCGCAGCATTAACTGTTGCCGGCGGACAGGGAACCCGGCTGGGTTACAATGCACCGAAAGGAACCTTCCCCATTACTCCGGTCAGAAAGAAAACTCTGTTCCAGTATTTCGCTGAAAGCCTGGCAAGAGTTTCTGAAAAATATGGACGTCAGATTCCCTGGCTGATCATGACAAGCGAGCTGAACGATGCCGATACCAAGGCGTTTTTCCGGAAAAATGAATTCTTCGGACTGCCGGAAGAAAGCGTTCATTTCTTTACCCAGGGCACCATGCCCGCGATCCGTTATGATGGAAAATGTTTCCCCTCTGAACCCGGGTCTCTGGCACTTGCTCCGGATGGACACGGCGGGACTCTGCTTGCTCTCCGGAAATCCGGATTGCTGGATGCCATGAAACAGGCCGGGGTGGAATATTTCTCCTATTTTCAGGTGGATAATCCCCTGGTTCCGGTGGTAAATCCCTTCTTTATCGGACTTCATGCACTGGAACAGTCAGAAATGAGCAGCATCATGCTGGCTAAAACGAATGCCTATGAAAAGCTGGGCAATTTCTGTATCACCAACGGAAAACTGCAGATCATTGAATACAGCGATATGCCCAATGAACTGGCAGAACGCACCAATCCGGATGGAACTCTCTCCTTCCTTGCCGGAAGCCCCGCAATCCATGTGATCACGCTTGCATTCGTGGAACGGCTCACCGCTGCCGGACGGCTGGAACTTCCCTGGCACCGGGCAGATAAGAAAGTGGCATACCTCGAAAACGGCGAAATCATCACCCCGGAAGCTCCGAATGCTGTTAAACTGGAAGCCTTTATTTTCGATGCGCTTCCTCTTGCGGGACGCACCATGATTCTGGAAGCTGACAGGAAAGAATGTTTTGCGCCCACCAAGAACAAAACCGGGGTTGATTCCGTGGAATCCTGCCGGGAAATGCTTGCTGCAAGAGATGCACGCAGATTACGTCTTGCCGGAATCCAAGTTCCCGAAGGTGCTGTCGTCGAACTCTCTCCCAGAGATGTTTTCGATGATGAAGATGCCGCAAACTTCTTCAAAAACCTTGTACCGACAGCTTACGGACGATGAAAAATCACCCGCTGAAAATCGTCAGGATCGAAGCAGAAGAGATCCTCTTTGATCCTGATGAAGAGTCCCGTATGCTCACAAACGCCTGTTTCAGAAACGGGGTCATCCGGAAAGTAACAGGGGTTTGTGACAGCGGAGATGGAACAGTCGTCCTGCCTCTGGAACTTGCCGGGGACAGTGAAATTGTCCCTCAAACTTACCGTTTTGCGCCCCTGCCCGACTGCAGTTTTGAAGGAATTTCCGCAGAATTACAGATCCGTCATGTGCATGGACTTTCCCTGATCGGAACATTCCGTCCGGATGAACGAACACTCTGGGGGTTGTATGCCCGTTTTCCGCAGAAAAAGTAAAGCGGAACACCTCCGGCTCGGAAGGCTGGGAGAGAAAATCGCAGCAAGATTCCTGATCAGCGAAGGAATGGAAATCTATTTCCGGGATCTGAAGCTGGAATCTGCTCAGATTGATCTGGTTGCCCGCGACGGTAAAACATTTGTAATCGTGGAAGTAAAAACGCTGCGGGCAAGGAGTGATGTGGAAGTCCGGCCCGAACTTCAGCTGCATCCGGCACAGAAAGATCGATTGCTCAATGCGGTTTCCGAATTCCGGAAGAAATACCACGTTGGAGATTTTCCCATTCGCTGCGACTTTGTGGAAGTGGTGATGGGAAGATTCGCTCCGGTCAAAGTAATCCGCCATGAAAACTGGTTCTCTCAGAAGTCATTCCGGAAACGGGAAAGTATCCCATTTTCACTGAAACCGGCAAAAGTTTCCTTCCGTCCATAAGCCCGGATCAGGTATGCTGAAGGATCCGGTTTCTTTTCCGGTAAGCGGCGGGGGTGATCCCCTGTTCGGCACGAAAAACTCTGTAAAAGGATTCTTTGCAATTGAATCCGCAGACTTCCGCGATATTTTTGATCGGCTGATCCGTATTGGAGAGCAGAACTCTTGCCCGTTTCAGGCGCAGCTGAAGCAGATAACTGTGCGGCGTTGTATCCAGATGTTTGCGGAACAACAGATTCAGGTGCGGGGCACTGACTTGAACACTTCGGGCGATTTGAGCGACTGTGATCGTCGCGACATCTTCATTCTGCAGCAAGGTCATAGCTTTTGCCAGGGGCAATGGCAGATCCGGTCTGCTGCTTACGATCGTTGACGCATAAAACTCCCAGAAAAGCCTGTTGATGAGATAATTACCAAAAATTCTCTTATCCACGTTCGGATCAAAAAAACGCTGCATGGTATCAACCACAAAATCATCGAGATTATCCAGATCTTTCCATTCACCGAAATGTCCCGGACGCTGCCATTGTTCCAGCAGGCGGAACCGCATGGCAAAACTGGTAAAGCTTTTTCCTTCGGAGCGCCAGATTGTTTCTTCTCCGCCCTGATGCCACAGGATCATTCCCCTGCGGCAAGTGCGGAGATCATTTAATTCGCCATATTTGATTTCTCCGCCCAAAACGATTTCAATATAAAAGACATCCGGCGGCACGATATTAGGGATCGTCTGCATATTTTCCCTGGGAGAATAATAACAAACCCCGATTAATTCAACTGATCCGGGCAAATCCAGCATTTTTTATATTCCTTATAAAATATATTTTTTTGTATTTTGCAGTAATATAACACCATTTTGTTAAAATTCAATTATAATCCAATAAAAATATTATTTTTTAACACTTTTTGGAACATATCACGCAGAAACGATCTCAGTCTTATTTATGATAGATAGAATGAGTATATTGAGAAATACGGCTGAAAACAATACATAAAAGTTGTTTTTTCATAAACAGAATGAGAACAAATATTATTTTTTGTCACTTGTAAAAAAAAGATAGCTGTGGTATAATTTTGACAAACAACCCGTCCCATCACAAAATTTGGGACATTAACAAAAAATAAAAGAGGAAGCCGATTATGAACAGATATGCTGTATCGATCAATAATTTTGGAGAGACCTATGAACGGGCACGGGAATATGTTGCAGCTTTTTCCAATTCCAAAGTAAGACGAGTAGAACTTTCCTTTTTCCCTTTTGTAGAAGATAATGAATTAAGCGAAATACACGGTGTTGTTTCCCGGGAATTTCTGGCGGCAGGCACGGCAGAAATTGCAAGTATCCATCTTCCCTTTATGGGCGGTGAAAAATCCTGGGATCCCTCAGCAGTGGATGAAGATCTGCGGAAAGATGTCTCCCGGCGTTTTTCGGAAATGATCAAAAAAAATGCGGATTTGATGGCTCCGGAAGTGACCCTTCATTGCAGTATGGAACCGCCTTTGGAAGAACATCCGGCCCGTGTGGATCAGGTTTGCAGAACGCTGGAAGAATTGATGCCCCTTGCAGAAGAATTGAATTTTTCCATCAATGTGGAATATCTTCCCAGAAGATGCGTGGGAAATTGCCCGGAAGAACTGTTGGCAGTCGTTTCCAGATTCGATCATCACCATGTGGGGATCTGTATGGATGTCAATCATGCGATGAACCGGTATGAAGAGCTTCCGGAGATCATCGATCGGTTGTCTCCATACATTCGGGTGTTCCATTTGAGCGATTATGACGGCATTGATGAAAAGCACTGGTTTCCCGGACAGGGGATCATCTGCTGGAGCAAAGTCATGAAAGCGATCAAAGCGATGAAAAATGATCCGCTTTTGATTTTTGAAACGGTATACCAGCTTGGTCTCGGGCCGCGACAGACAGATCCGGCATGGCATTTGAAGCAGGTTGCCGATGGCTGTTTCTTTCTGGAAAACTGTGAAGAAATGGAAAAACGGATTTCAGAATTTCAATTACGATAAAGAAATGCAAATTCAGGGAGGATGAGTATGAAGAAGTGTGTAACGAATCAACAGGCAGGACGATGCGGATTTACATTGATTGAGCTGCTGGTAGTGATTGCCATCATTGCAATTCTTGCAGGAATGCTTCTACCGGCATTGAACAGCTCAAGAGAAAAAGCCCAGGCTGTCAACTGTGTCGGAAATCAAAGACAGCTTGGTCTGGCAATCAGCGCATATACTGTAGATTTCGATGATCACCTGGTTCCGGCAACTATGGGAACTAACGCTAATTTATGGGGGCATAATTTATCGATCAACGGATATATTGCCAAAGTGAAAGCGACAAAAGGTTATACGACCTTTGCAAATCCCGGAGCATTGAACACCTTCAGATGTCCTTCTGACACAACAAATTATTCGGATTATGATGCTGTGAATAAATTTTATCTCCCCGTATCCTACGGTTACAACGGAAGAATTGGAAATCCGGCAGATAATTCAGAGAACGCCATAAAACTTTCAGCATTAACAAAATATACATCCACGACGCCCTTAGTTGCAGATACCTGGATGTACAGCAAAATAAAAAATCTTACGACAAGCTATTACCGCCGGACCATTATTGGGGCATATTTCAATCTGAAGCCGTACAATGCTCATTCCTACGGTTTGAACTGGTTGAGTGCTGATGGTGCTGTATATGCAGAAAACTACATCTGGTATCAGCCAAAGAGCGGATTGGCGGATGTCTGGAATTATCCGGGATGGGCAAAGAAAGTATACAGCAACGATAAATAAAACAGATAGAAAGGATACGGAAGATAATGAAGCATGATATTCTCTCTGCCGGCATGGCGGCAGCCGTTGCGTTCTCTGCAGCAGTCTCAGCAACAGCCGGAGATTGCAAGATCGTTGTCGGAAATCAACGAACCTCTGAATGGGCAATTTACGATTTCAACAAAGACTGGCGGACACCGGAAGCAAAGGTTTGGAGTTTCAATCCGAAGCTGGATCCCATCATGCAGCAGCCCTGCCTGAACGATCCTGAAAACCGGATGTGCCATGAACTCTGGCTTGCGCCCAGCGATGTCAAAGTGGTTTTGAACAAAACTCATCTGCTCTGTGTGGATTCTCTGGGCGGAGTGCTGCTTGTCCGGATCGAAGATAAAAAGATCATCTGGCATGTTTATCCCAGATCCAATCCCCATTCTGCCGAACTTCTCCCGGATGGAAATGTCGTAACAGCTTCCAGTGAAGGGCATTATCTGAAACTTTACAACATCAAAAAATTTGATCCTGCCAAACCGGGATTGACTCCGTTTTTCCAGGCTCTTGAACCGGAAGCTCACGGGGTCGTCTGGGATAAAAAACGTCAGTGTCTCTGGTCAAGCGGCATGTTTGGAATCACAAAATGGAAATACATTTCAGATTCCGAAAATCCCAGACTGGAACGGGTCGCGATCTATGGGATCACACGCAAAGACACGATTTTCCGCGATGCCTATGAAGTTCTGAACTGTCATGATCTTTACCCGACTCACGACGGCAAGCTTTTCATTACCTACAACCGCGGGATCAGCATTTTTGATCCGGAAAGCTGTCAGTTCACCCATTACAGTGATCTCAAAGCGATCAAGAGTGTTGACAGTTTCAATGGCAAGATCATGATGCAGAAGCCCCAGGAACGCTGGTGGGCAGAATCCCTCTATTTTCCGGATGATCCGGAAAGTTCAAAGCGGTGTTATATTCCAAACGGAAAGATCTACAAAGCAAGATATTTCCAGCAGAACACTTTCAGTTATTAAGATATAAAACGCAAGGAGATTTATACCTTATGAAAATCAAGAAACTTTTAACCGTTGCACTGGGAGTAACAGCAATGCTCAGTACACAAGCAAAAGAGCTTACGCTCGCAAAAGACGGCAAGACCGATTACCGGATCGTGATTGCAGCAAAACCGGCAAAACAGATCAAGTATGCTGCTGAGGAATTGTCTCAATTCCTGAAACAGATGACCGGCGCTGAATTTCAGATTGTCTCTGATACGACAGCAAAGGGGAAATATGAAATTGTTCTTGGAGAAACCAACCGTAATATCGCGATTCCCCAAAATCTGACCGTCAAAGTTCATGAAGGTTTTGCAGTTCTCCGTGACGGCGAATCCATTCAGTTCCGCGGCAAGATTCCACGGGGCACATTGTACGGGGTCTATGACTTTCTTGATGAAAAACTGGGAGTCCGTTTCCTTGCGTTCGATTATACCCACGTTCCCAGAAAAACGACTCTGACCGTTGATGTTGAATCCTACAAATATGAACCGCCGTTTGATTACCGCAACATTATCAGCTGCGGCGACGGCAACAGCAACGGAGAACAGCTGGAAGGAATCTGGCAGGTGCGCCAGCGCCTCAACTCCGTCTGGGGATATGTTCCTCTCGGCAGCAAAGTCGGCGGGTTGAAACACCTTGGCGGATTTGTTCACAACTTGCACAAACTCATGCCCCACAAGAAATATTTCAAGGATCATCCGGAATATTTTGCGTTTCGTGACGGTGCAAGACGGGCAAAACAGCATCCCCACGGAAGATTTGAATCCCTGCCCTGCCTGAGCAATCCGGAAGTGAAAAATATCATTGTTGCAGAAATGCGCCGGATCCTCAAAAATTATTTTGCAAGCAAAAATGCCGATCCCGATGATCAGATTTTCTTCCCCGTTGATTATCATGACCACGATCAGGTTTGCCAGTGCGACAAGTGCGAGGCGATCAACAAGGAAGAAGGCACCCCCGGCGGAACCATGTACCGCTTCCTCAATGCAGTCTCCGATGAAATTTCCAAAGAATATCCGAATATCATTCTTTCCACCCTGGCATACGGTCCAACTCTCAAACCCGGGAAAACAGCGTTGCGGAAAAACATTGTGATCCGTTATGCACCGATCCGGATGGACAATGCCCGCTCCCTTGAAGATAAGCAGAGCAAAGTCAACACCTATCAGCTGGAATGTCTTCAGGGATGGATCGATCACGGTTCCCCGTTCTACGTCTGGTATTACGCTGGAAACTTCAATGATGCGATCACTCCGCATCCTGACCTTGCAGGCATCGCAATGAACTTCCCCGTCCTGACGAAATACGGCATGAGAGGGATGTTCTGTGAATCTCCCCAGTCTGCAGGGATCGAAATGAAAGAGCTCCGCAGCTATATCATCTCCAAATATCTGTGGCGTCCGGAAACGACGGATATCAAGAAATGTGTTGAAGAATTCTGTCATCTCTACTATGGCAAGGGCGGCGCAAAGGTTCTGGAGTACATCAAGCGGATCCATGATTACCACTATAATGTGGTAGATGCAAAACGGGATACTCCGCTGACACTCCGCGGGGCGCCAGCATACCGTCATGCCTACACACCGGAATTCATTGCAGAAATGGATAAGATCCTTTATGATGCAGAAAAACTTGCAGAAAATGATCTTTTCAAACTTCACGTTGCAGTCATGCACATGCCCATGTGGTATCTGCGCCTGACCAATGCAATGAATACAGAACGCCGTGTTGCAGCATTCCCTGTGGAATGGCGGTTCAAAATTGACCCGAATAAGACCATCAAGCCTGACGAAGACACCTCTTCCTGGGGCAAGATCCGGATCGATGATTTCTGGACCAAACAGGAGCCCTACACAGAATATCGCGGAACTGCCTGGTATGCTGTTGACTTTACCGTGGATGAAAAACTCCGCAATGATGATCTGAGTTTCTATTTCTCCAGCGTCGACGGAACCGTAGAGCTTTATATTGATGGCAAGCTCATGGGCAAGAAGACTGATAATGAATGGAACAAAGGATTCTACATGCATCTGCCGGAACGGCTTAAACCGGGCAGACATGAATTGAAAGTCAAGATCTTCAAAGACCGTTCTGCTGCCGGGATCTGGAAACCTGTTGCATTGCTGAATCTTGCTCAGGATCTCGCGCCGGAAACCCGCATGGCTGGCGAACGTTATATGGCAACGGATCTCAAATTCCTGCCCAACCGCAGAAAAAAGAAATTCCGTCAGACAACGTTTGAACGGATCAAAACATTGCTGGAAGATCAGAAGGCTCCTGTCACGACCCTTACGGACGGTGCGACCACAAGAATGGCTCATACCCTTCCCAATGGACATAAAACCTTTACTGTCGTTCAGGATGAAACTGCCTTGACCAAACGCTGTGCCCAGCAGATGCCGAATAAAAAATGGACCCTCGGACAGTCCATGAATTACCGGATCTCGGAACTGGAAAAAGATCACACGAAACAGTTCCGCGCCCGGATCCGGATCAAAGTCAAGAAAAAAGGCAATGCCGGCGATGCAGCAATCATCAGCTTCTGCTACTATAACAAGAAAGGCTGGAGCGGCGGAAATTGTGCTCCTGCATTGACGATTCCCCTGAAAAATCTGCCTGATAACGAATGGATTTGGATCGAATATCCTCATATCCTCCGTTATAAATCTGATATCCGGTATCAGATCCTGGCGGTCAAGGCGGCAAACAATCCGCAGAATCTGGAATATGTGCGGTTTGATGCTATCGAACTGCGCCCTGTCAACCCAAATGAAGGGATCCGCCTTCTGGGAAGCGGGCTCGATCCCGTTCACAAGACCTTTGGTTTTGCAGATGATGTGACAAGTCTCTCTCAGCGTTGCGCTGTTCAGCTCCCGACAAAACGCTGGACATTGGGACAGAGCATGAATTTCCGCATCAGTGAATTCTTCGATGATGTGGAAAAGATGAAGACTTACCGTGCCCGAATCCGGATCAAAGTCAAGAAAAAAGGAAATACCGGCGATGCGGCGATCATCAGCTTCTGTTATTACAACAAGAAAAACTGGAGCGGCGGGAATTGCGCCCCGGATCTGAAAGTCAGTCTTGCCTCCCTGCCCGATAACGAATGGGTCTGGATCGATTATCCTCACGTTCTCAAGTATCAGGATGGGGTCCGGTATCAGCTGATTGCTGTAAAAGCGGCAAACAATCCGCAGAATCTGGAAGCAATTTATGTCGATGCGGTAGATTTAATTCCCGCAGGAGGTAAGAAATGAATATGTATCGGGATTTTCCTGAAGATTTTGTCTGGGGGTCAGCCACAGCAAGTTACCAGGTGGAAGGTGCTCCCTTTGAAGATGGCAAAGGAGCTTCCGTTTGGAATGAATTTGAAAAACGTCCCGGTGTTATGCGCGATGACGTAAACGGAAATATTGCCTGCGATCACTATCACCGTTATCCGGAAGATATTGCCCACATGAAAAATATCGGGCTGAACGGATACCGTTTTTCTCTGGCATGGAGCCGGATCTTCCCGGATGGCTACGGGAAGGTGAATCAGAAGGGAATCGACCATTATAAACGGGTTTGTGAAACCCTTCTGAAAAACGGTGTGGAACCTTATGTGACCCTTTATCATTGGGATCTCCCCCTCGCGCTTCAGAAAGAATTCGGCGGATGGGAATCCAGAGAAACTGTCAAATATTTCGGAGAATACGCTTCCAAAATCGGGGAAGAGTTCAAAGGTTTGATCAAGTATTACTGTACAACCAATGAATTTCTTGCTGCTTCCGATGTGGCATACAGCATGGGACTGATCGCTCCGGGATTGAAACTGGAGAAAAAACGGGTCAATCAGATCCGGCACCATCTGCTCCTTGCACACGGTACGGCAGTCGGTGCGCTGCGTGCGGCTGATTCCGGAGCCAAGATCTCTCTGGCAGAAAACTCCTCTTTCATGGTTCCGCTGATCGATACACCGGAATATGTCGAGGCAGCCAAAAAGGCGTTCCGGGAAGTCAATGCGCACTTCCTGACCGCTGTCATGGAAGGAAAATATCTTGACAGCTATCTGGAAAAAGAGGGAGCTGATGCACCTGTCTTTACCGATGAAGATATGAAGATCATCAGCCGGAAACTTGATTGGCTGGGATTGAATATCTATTTCGGAAAACGTCTCCGCCCTGCCCCGGAAACCAAAGAGGGATACCACATTTTCGAAGAAAGTGATCTGAAACGCCAGACCGGGATCGCTGATTTCTACTTTGAACCGGCTGCGATGTACTGGGGCAGCAGAATCGCCTACGAATTGTGGGGATTACCCATCTATATTACTGAAAATGGAAAACGTTCCGAAACAGACAAGCTGGAAGAAGATGGACACGTTTATGACGATGAACGGATCAGACACTTGAGACTTCAGCTGCTTTATATGGCAAAAGCTGTCCGGGAGGGCATTCCTGTCAAGGGATATTTCCATTGGAGTCTTATGGACAATCTGGAATGGCATCATGGCTTCCGCCCCAGATTCGGATTCCTCTATGTCAACTATGCGACACTGGAACGGACTCCGAAACTCAGTGCCGAATGGATGAAAGAAGTCATCCGTACAGGACGGATCGTCTGAGGACCTCTTCTCAGAAACAACAAAATTTGAGACTGCTGTCTGGTGAAAAGTCAGACAGCAGTTTTTTTTTGTATTATTTCAGCGAAAAAATTCACATTTTTTTAATAAACCTCTTGACAAATACACCTTTGTGTGTTATAATATTTATTGTTGAACATATTAAACTTATTCAACATAAAAGAATAAAACGAACCGGATAGGAATTGGCATTATGTTTTCATCAGAATTGACCCCTATGACACTTGCAGATTGCGTGGAAAACCGTCTTTTGAATTTCATGTGTGAGCGTCAGCTGAAAGCGGGGGATATTCTGCCGCGGGAAGAAGAACTTGCAGCACATTTGAATGTCAGCCGACACATTGTCCGGGAAGGGATCAGCCGCCTGAAAGCACTTGATCTTGTGGAATCGAGGAAACGGAAAGGTCTTGTTGTCAAGACACCGCATGTGTTTTCCGGTTTGAAAAAGATTGTGGATGTGAATATTTTTACAGCAGAAGACCGCCGGGAACTGAATGAGATCCGCCTGGCAATGGAAATCGGATTATGCGATTTCATTTATATGCGAAAGACACCGGAAAAGATCAATGAACTCCGGAAATATACTGACTGTATCGGAGATTTCCGTTATACCGGACAGCAGGAAGTGGAATTTCATTCCTGTCTTGCCGGTTTTGCCGGAAATCGTCAGGTTTGCCAATTGCGCGATCTGCTGGTCAAGATTTTTGCGGATAAATATTCCGTAAAGAATCCGGCTTTGAAGCCTTCTACTCACCTTGAAATCTGCAACACACTGGAACATGGAACGATTGAAGAATTCCGTCAGGTCATGCGCCAGCATTTTGTCAATGATTTCTGAAAAATATTGATTTGCTGAAAGAAAAAAAATAAAAAAGGTTGTTTTCCGGAACTGGAAGGCTCCTGAATATTTATGATTCATTCCGTCGGAAGATGGATGATGAGTCGTCTGTACTGCGCTGAAATCCGTGCAGCACTGATCGTGTATTTTTTCTGAAAAAACAAAAAAAATAAAATGGAGGGTAGAAAAAAAATGAAACATCAACAAAGCAACCATTCGGGATTTATAATAAAATTATGTTCGATTTTTGTTATAGTTTCCGCATTTCTTTTTCCGGTTCACGGGGAAATAACGAAAAAGATTCTTTTTGTGGATGATGATTATTATTCACAATATGCGGGTGATATCGGGGTTGCTGAGCGTTATTTTCTGGCGCAGGGATTCACGCCGATGAGAGCTCCGGAGATTCTGGAATTCATGAAAAACGGGAATGCGCCGGGATCCGTGATCCTGAGTTTGACAGATGTCAATCCCAAGAGCTGGGTTGAGCCGTTTGATAAAACTTGTGCGCTTTATCAATATTGCAGCCGCGGAGGTCGCTTTGTCAATCCCTGCGGAAATACATTGCTGGACTTTATCGGAAAGGATGATCTGTTTGTTAAAAGTGATGATTCCCATTATCCGAAAAAGTCGTTTCTTTTCAACACGTTCGGAGTAAATTTTGCGTATGGATTAAGAGGGAAAGACCGGGTTCTGACTGACACTGGAAAGGCATGGGGGCTGGATCAGAACTGGCCTCGCTGGGGAAATTATCTTGATCTTGCTGTGTATGCGGATTCTGTCACCCCTTTTGTTGTTGCCAAAAAAGGAACAGCCGCCTTGATCTGGCTGAAAAATATCAATAAAAATCACCCTCATTCCGGATTGATCGGAGCCTGCTTCAACATGAGAGATTTTCTCCCTATGCTGGAAGCGATTTACAAAATCTGTCTCTATGATGGAACGCTTGTTAGAAACGTGCCTAAAGTGAATTACAAAAAGGCGGCGGAAGCAGTCAAAGATTTTGAATTGAAAATTGAATGTAACGGAGTTCCCCGCAGCGTGTTTGAATGTGGAGAAACGATCCCGGTCAAAGTCATTGCGAAAAAACAAACAGCATACACGGTTGAGGCTGTTGATTCTGAAGGAAACGTATTTAGAAATTTTGACACAACTCTTTGGAAAGAAGGAGAATACACCATCCGCTGCATGGTTGGCGGAAAAAAGGCGGCGGAAAAGAAAATTTTTGTTGCGGCAAAACGGAGAGTTCAGGAATACCCGATTTTTATCTGGAAAAGCGCGCGGCGTCACTTCAAACGGGAACACGTTGCGGCAGAATTTATTGCCAAACGGAACTTAAATACAGTTATTGATGATATTCATGAAATGACCGGCAGCAATCTTGACCGTCTCGGGAATGTGATCGATAACACGTTGAGATATCATCAGCTTTTCACCGTGCGAACAAGTACTATTCGGATGTTTACGGATCAAAAAGATGATCAACTGATCCTTTACACGGGGAAAGTCCATACCCATGGTGTCAATCACAACTCCCTGAGTTCCCGCGCGGCGGCTGCTGACAGTCAGGCATTTGCAGCACGTCAATCAAGCCAGATCAGACAGATCTTTACCACCCAGGCGCCGAACTTTTTCAAATATACGGTTTGCAATGATGACGGATCAATGCTCGGGAACTTTGACTTTCATCCGAAGACAATTGCAGATTTTGAGGCAAAGACCGGGGTAAAACGTTCTCAGCTTCCCCCGTTTGTCAAACAGAAACATGGGTATCATGTTTATCTTCCGGTGGTGGAAAAAGGGATCATCCCCTGGGATCATCCGTTTCTGACCTATTTCAGATATCACACCTCGAATTACAATAAAATTGCAGAGGAAACCGTCAAGGCATCGCACGGGGTACTTGTCGGAGATATCGGTCTGATGGCTGGACCGCTTTATCCGGGAAGAGGCTTTTATCCGCCCCTCTCCCATTCAAATTATCCGACGAATACCTTCTATAATTATACATTCTGGTATTGTGCGATTGCGTTCAATATTGAGTTTGCCAAGACCGGCGGAAGAGAAAAGCCGTGGGGAGCCGTTGTTTCAGCACATTACACGCCCTGGGGCAAAGAATTTCAGCGGGGGATCCTTTACCGGATGATCGCCAATGCGCCTCAATTCATCGGACTCTGGCATTTGGATAATAAGACAGATTTTGGTTTGCCGGAAATCCAAAGCACATGGGAAGGGACAGCGGAAATCACAGCACACCTTGCCCGGGCGGGAGAATTTTACAGACTCCAGAAGCCGGTTGCCCGGAAAGCCGCCCTGCTCTACGATATCGCCCAGATCTGTTTTCAGATCGACCATACAAATGCATATCCTTATTCCCGTTATACGGCATTGGAAAACTTCCGCCGCGCCGGGGGAGCAGCGGACGTGATCAGCTCTGAGGAAGTCGTCGCCGGGATCCTGAAAAATTATGATCTGGTCATACTTCATGATTGCCAGTGGATGACCGATAAAGTCAGAGACATTCTTATCGATTACATCAAAAAAGGAGGAAAAGTCATTGGCGATAAATCTGTTACGATCGATATTCCCGGCATGGAAAAGAATCCGAATCTTTTCGGTGCCGGACTGGGACATATCGGTGCTGCGTATTGTATCATGAATTTTTCACAGCCGATCAAAAAATATCTGCCGCAGGAAGCCGTCACCTCCATGGGAATCAACGGGATCGTTTATAACAACGAAATGCCGGATAAAACGCCTGTTGCATGGGTGATTGATTGTGAAACAAACGCCGAAGCCAGAGCTTGTCAGACCGCGATGAGCAAGAATTGGAATGGCGGAGCATATCAGTTTTTGTCCGAAACTGCAGCAAAAACCGGGCTGAGAGAGCATAAGCTGAAAATCCGCGACAATGTGATCGTTTACGATTTGTTCCATCACAAAGAAATCCCTGTCCTCAATGGAATCGCAACGGTCAAACTCCGTCTTCTGGATGCTGTTCCGCTGCTGCTTCTGAAAGACCGGATCCAGACAGTCTCTGTTACAGCCGGAAATGCAGCAGTCTCCAGGGGCAGCAAAGTTACTTTTGATCTGACGCTTGAAGGAGCCGGGAAAAAACCGATCAGCGGAATGGTTCCGGCTCAGCTTAAAGTGATGAAAAACGGCAAAGAACTTTGGAACTACGGCGGAAATGTGATTTTCAAAGACGGCAAAGCCTCATACACGATAACTGTTCCCGAAAACGAATCTGCCGGAACATGGGAAATTGTTGTCGTGGAACTTGCATCCGGGAAAAACAACGCAACAAAGATCATTATAAAATAAGGAATCAGACACATGAATCATTCGAAACAGACAACCTGGAAATTTGTGGGCTCTAAACACTTTACCCTGATCGAGCTGCTTGTCGTGATAGCAATCATTGCAATTCTGGCGGGAATGCTTCTTCCGGCTTTGAACAATGCACGATCCACAGCACAATCTGCAAACTGTATGAACAATCTGAAACAATGCGGCACCGGATCTCTGCTTTATCTGGATGATCACGATGACTGGCATCCGACTGCACACACAGGAACCGCTTACTCCTTTACAATGCTGACAGGACTTTCCGGAAAAAAACCGCCTTACATCAACGCGTTCATCAATGGGGGGAGTTTCAGTGCCGGAACAGCCGCAACATGGACCAACACCTATAGTGTTTACAGATCTCACGTCGGTGTCATGGGATGCCCGGCAGTTACGACTCCGAAAACCTATGTTGTTGATTATGCCTTGAATGTACATCTGAAGGAATATGCCGGAACGCCTTTTTCTTCCTCAGATATAACAACAGAACGCGGCTACTGGAAATCCACAAGAATCAAAAGTGCCTCATCTGCAGTTCTTTGGGGAGAAGTTATCAATGATTACCGGCTTCGTTTCACCAATGATCAGATTGCAGGTAGCTTTGCAGTCCGGCACGCAGGATTAAAGGGAAATCTCGTTTATGTTGACGGTCATACAGAAACACATCGAGCTTCTCAGTTCGAACTCAGGATGCCTGCTTCTGAAAGACCTTGACCATGAAATTCGTCTTTGAACATCAGAATTATTTCCATCCATCGGTGATCCCGTACCGTGGTAAGCTCATGATGGTCATGCAGAAACAATTGGCAATGGATCTTTATGAGCAGCCCGTGTTTACCTTCTCTGATGATGAAGGGGAACATTGGGATGAACCGGCGGTCATTCCCTCTTTGCAAAAATGTGAAAAATGCGCAGATTTCCGTCCCCTGCCCCTGCCGGATGAACAAACAGCAGGAATCATCGGACTGGTCAAAAACGGGAAAGGCTACAAAACTGTTTATCTGATCTATGACGGTCAATGGTCCGAACCAATTGAAATTCCAGGTTTGACACATGAAGATGACCGGGCGGCTGGGACCCAAGCAGCGGTTGCTCCCGATGGAACATTGATCATTGCCTTTTTCCGGATGGAAAAGCCCGGATATTTTTCGACGGTCACACGGAAATACCGTCTGCAAGCACAACGGCTGATTCATCTGGAAAGCGGGATTCCGCTCGTAAGACCAGTCGGGCGCGGCTGGTATGAACCATCTGTGATCCGGAAGAATAATCTTTTTTATCTGACTTTGCGATGTGATGAAAATTGCGCATTCCTTGCCCGGAGTCCGGATGGTTTGCATTGGAGCGAGCCTGTCAAATGGCAATTTTCCGATGGAACGCTTCTGGAGACTGGTCCGACGCAGCAGCACTGGATGAAATTCAAAGATGAATTATGGCTGGTTTATACCCGGCATGATTCCACCAATGAAGATTGTTTCCGATGGAGAACACCCATGTTTGCTGCGCCATTCGATGAAGAAATCATGTGGTTGGACCGGACACGGGAACAGATCATTATGCTGCGGATTGATTATCGGGAACGCCCCGGGCTTCTGGGGAATTTCAACGTAACCAATCTGCCTGACAAAGTATATATTTCCGATTCTTATCTTTGGTTTGATTGGACTTCTGACCGGGAAGCTATCGCATGGTTTTCCACGTCAGTCGCAATAAAAACGATAACATTTTAACCATGAAATGGAGCAAGTTTTTCATGAATAAAATTGTAATCAGTGCAAGCATCACTCCGCTGATGGAGGATGGTTCCCTTGATAAAGCCGGGTTCAGAAATCTTCTGGACCGGAATATAAGACATGGTCTTGACGGAATTTTTATTTTCGGAACCATGGGTGAGTGGTACAGTTTTGACGAACAGTTCAAGGAAGAAGCAGTCGCTTTTGCAGCCGATCATGTAAAAAACAGAACGGAACTGATGGTTGGAATCACCAGCACAAGCAGAGCTCTTTCCCTGAAACTGATGGAATCCTACAAAAAATATGATTTCGGAGCTTTCGTTTATATGCTGCCTCAAAAGCCGTCAGCGCAGGATCCGCTGAAATCGGTTCTTGAAATTCTGGATCATTCCGACCGCCCGGTATATTTCTATTACAGTCCGCACCTGAGTTCCGCATCTCTTTCATTGAAAGAGTTTGCTGAGATTCTGAAACATCCGAATCTGAAAGGGATCAAAAATTCCTCCTGCAATATGTGGCTCCGGAAAGAACTCCTTCTCATGCGGGAAGAAAATGGTTATCAGGTCCGTTTCCTGGAAGGACAGGAATGGTCCATTGATGAAGCTGCACTGATCGATCTGGATGGAGCTGTCTGCGGAATCGGAGGGCTGGCATCAAAAATGCTGGTCACGCTGATAGCCGCCTTCAATCGGGGCGATATCGCAACGGCGAAAGAAACCCAGAAAAAACTGATCAGACTTTATCATGGGATCTACGGGGAAAATATCGATTGTGTCTGGACCGGACAGAAGTATGCCTTGTACAAAATGGGCATCATCTCTTCTCCGTTCACCTATGCGCAGGAGATGGATTCCCTCTCAGATGCGGCAAAAAAGCGGATCGAAGCCTGCATTGCAACATTCAAAGATGATCTGGATTGAATCATGCTGCGTTATCAGGAAAATAATGAATTGCATCTGGATTTTCATGGTACGACCAACGCCACGCTGAATTATATTGCAGAAAAATATGGTGTGGAAACCCTGAAAATGATTCTCAGAAAAACCGGAAGAGAAGTTTACCGCTCCATCCGGGAAAAACTTTCTTCCGGAGATGCATCTGAACTGATTGAACATCTGAACTGGTTTTTCTATCGGGAAAAAGGAAAATATCAGTTAAATGTTTCTGAGAATGAGATCATTCTGGAAGTCTTTGAGTGTCCGGCACACCGGCATCTGAAAAAACTCGGTTTGAACATTTCCCCGTATTCCTGCCTGCAAACCTCGGAGGTCAATGCAGGAATTTGTGATGGAACCCAATGGAAATCAGAAGTTTCAATCATCGCTCCGGGACATTGCATCCAGCGCTTCAAAAAGGGAGAAACTCATGATTCCAAGTGATCATTTTGTCCGGTTCTACAATGAAGTTTTCAAATATCTTGACCAGAACAACGGGCTGGAAGAATATTATGAAGAGATCAGCCGGCATCAGGAATTTCATTGTCTGGAACTGTTCCGGGAGAGAAAATTGCAGGGCGTTTATGAATATTACCAGAAGATCCGGAAAGAGGAAAACTGCGAAATGGATATTCTCCTTAATGATGGGGAATTGTATCTCGGAATGACAAAATGCCCAAGTCTTTCCAAAGCGATTGATAATGATGCCGGAGTCTGTGAAAAATATTGTCTGCATTGTCCGGGCTGGACGGGCGGTGTTTACCGGAAAGCCGGTTTGTTTCAGATCTATGATTTGATGGGAATCGAAAATCCCCAATGCCGGGAATGGATCTATGAAGAGAAAAGCAAGGCAGTAAAGAAATACAAAGAACTCCTTCAGAGCCGTCCGGCTGATGAGCTCCGGATCAATTTTCTGCTTGATTCCTGAAAACGCTCATAACCGGTAAGAAAAAGGCGGAGACATCATTTCAGATATCTCCGCCTTGCATTTTTTCTGACTTCAAGAGAAACGAAATCAAACTTCAGAAGTATGCAGAGCATCCATCTTAGCGCTGAGGGGTTCTGCTCCGTCTTCTGTGATCACATAGCCGGTTTCAATACGGGAACCGTGCCATTCGGGATGCCCGAAGAAGCTGACGTCAACGCAAACAGTCATGCCGGGTTTCAGCACGTCATTGCTGTTGGGACCGAAGAAGGGAGATTCTGCTTCGTGGATACCGATGGTGTGTGCGAAGGGGCAAATCAGATAGCCGTCAAGACCATGCTTTTCGCAGAAACGGCGGGCAGGAGCATCGATATCGCGTCCGATATTGCCGGGTTTCAGCATTGCTTTCGTCAAACGGAACGCTTCACGGAGGACTTTGAGACATTCCAGCTGGCTGGGAGTATATTCGCCGGAAACAGGAAGGTAGTCACCCATCGCAGAAGCATAACCGCTGACTTTGGGAGAAAGACCGATCATCACGGTTTCGCCGGCGACAAGTTTCTTTGCGCTTGCGGTCGGAACGACAGCATTTGCACGGGTTCCGGAACCGACGATCGCCGTAAATCCGAAACCGCTTGCACCGCGCTGACGGGCAGCATATTCCCCGGCTGCGGCGACTTCGATTTCAGAAGCACCGGGTTTGATCATCGCTTTCATTGCATCATAGGAGTAATCAGCCAGCTTGAATGCGGCGCGGATCTGATCGATTTCCCAGGGGGATTTGTAATAGCGGAGCTGAAGATATTCTTCGGTGATATCCACCATTTCGCATCCGGTAAATCCGGCGGCAATTGCTTTATAGCAGCCCATGGGCATACGGTCTGCACCGACGAGCCCGACACGTTTCACTTTGCCGATCGTCTGCTGAAGTTCCGCAAAAAGTTTCGGGAAGTCAATAATCGTAGAAGCGGGATATTCTTCATCGGGAACCATGAATGCGGGGAAGTTTCTGGTTTCGGTGATGGCGCTGTCCTGTTTTGCAAAAGGTTCGCTTTCGGGTCCGCCGAGAAGCATACAGTCGCCGTCCCGGGGAATCAGCACAGAACCGGATTCAAACTGCGGACACCAGCCGGTCAGATACCAGCCGTTGCCGATTCCGAATTCATCATAGTAAACCAACGCGATGTCAAGATTGTGTTTTGCAAGAATTTCCTTGACTTTTGCCTGACGTGCCAGGCTTTCAGAGAGAGGAAGATATCCCATTTTTTTCCCTTTCATAATGATTGTTTCTTTACAGAATGATAATTTAACATTCTTTTTTTCAACTGAATATACTCTATCATTTTGAATTTTCAAGGTGATTTTAAGCAAAAAATCATTTTTTTATCAGTTTCTCACTTGATTTTTTTAAATGTTAAATTATAATTTTAACATTGGAGGTGTCTATGGCAACAATTAAAGATATTGCTTCTGCCTGCGGAGTCAGTTTGATGACCGTCAGCAGAGCGCTCAGGGAAAATTCACTGGTCAAACCCGAAACCCGGAAACGGATCCTGGAAGAAGCCGAACGGCAGGGATATACGAATATTGCCCGGCAGGGAAGACCATCCTTCACCACGCCCCCGAGACAAGTTCAGCTGATCCTGGGCAACTCCAACGGAAGCATGTATTATTTCCACATGCGTCTGCTCACCGCGCTGGAACAGAAACTTGCAGAAGAAGGATTCGAATGTATCATCCGCACTACAAACGGAAGCTATAATATCTTTTTGCGCCTCATTGAACGGATCAAACGGAGCCGTTATGCAGGAACAATCCTTTTCGGAAGTTTTGAACAGGAACAGCTTCAGACGCTCCTGACCACCCTGCCCGGAGCTCTCCTGCTGGATAATCATGTCCCGGAAAACTTTCAGGGAATTTACAGTTCCTTTTCTTTCAACAACAGGAAAGCTGCCGCACTGGCTGTGGGACATCTCATTTCACGCGGACGGAAACGGATCGTGCTGGTCACCGGACCGGAAGATCATTTCTTTACAAAAGAGATGATGGCTGGCTATCATGATGCATTGAAAAAAGCCGGGCTTCCCTTTGATCCCGCCCTTGTCATTCATACGGATTTTCTCGCTTCAGGTGCAGCGGAAGGGATCCGCTCCGCGCTCAGAAACAACATTCATTTTGATGGAGCGGCAACCAATGATGAAATGGCAACCGGGGTTTACCGGGCATTGCAGGAACATGGGTTGAAGATCCCGGAACAAATTGCGATTTGCGGCTGCGATAATCTGCCGGTCGGAGAACAGCTTTTTCCGGAACTCACAACCATTCATCTTGATTATCAAGAGCTTGCATCCGCAGCAATCAAACATATCATTTCCGGAAAGAGCCGTCAGAATCCCCTCAAAATCAATCTGGAGCCGGAGCTTCTGGTAAAATCAAGCACCTGATCAGACCGGACGGAAAAAGGCAGTTCCCGCGTTGAAGTCCAGAGAATCCAGATAAAGATAAATCAAATTTCCGGGTTTGGGCGGACGTCTGTGCATAATGGTTGTAAATCTGTGCGTCGGAACAAACCCGCGGAGTCCATATTGCGGAACGTCGCAAATCATCCCATGAGCATTGATTTTGATTACAACGCCTTCAAAGAGTTCCCCGGTTTTCTCCTGTAAAAACTGTTTCAGAAAGTGCAGTTTCAGACGGTCCGTTGCTGCAAAATAAGCATCATCGTTCCGGCGTTCCAATTTCAGCAAAACCTCAGCGATTCCGGAGGCTTTCTTTTTAGAAAGCATTTTTTTCTTCAGGTCGAACATCAGAAGCTGCTGATGGGTAAACAGATCCGAATAGCGGCGGATGGGGCTTGTGAAATGGGAATATCTGGTTTTCCCGAGCCCGAAATGAAGTGCGGGATCTTCCGCATAACAAGCCCGCTGCATCGCCCGCAAAAAGGAAGTTGTGATCACATATTTTGTATGATCATCCGGCAAATTTTTCAGGAAATTGCACAGGACTTTTCTGCTGGAAATATCCCCGGTGCGCCGTTTCAGGATCCCTTCCGCAAAAATTGCGAACTCATTCAATTTTGCCGGATCCGGCTCACCATGCACCCGGTACAAACCGGGAATCCCTTTTTCTATCATTTCCAAAGCAACTGCACTGTTGGCAGCAAGCATACACTCTTCCACCATTGCTTCTGATTCCCGCTGAACCCGCTGTTCCAAACCGGTTACGCGCCCGGATGCCTCATCACAAATCGCTTTGGTTTCAATGGTTTCGATGGATAGAAAGAGTTCTGTTTCCTCCCGAAAATTCCGCATTTTCCCAACGGCTTCCGCAAGCATATTCAAACTTTTTTTCAAACGGGCACTCCATTTTTCCGGAGTTTTTCCCTTTTCCAGATATAGCTGAACCCCGTCATAATCCAATCGGGAATCAACTTTTATCAGAGAATGAAAACGCTCATAACCAACGATTTTCCCGCTTTCTTTCTGAATTTTCAGCAATACCGTATGCGCCGGAGATTCTGCGCCTTGACGCAAACTGATTTTTCTTGTCAAAGGTCCAGGCAGCATCGGACGGAACATTGTGGGGATATAAGAGGAAAATCCGCGGTCGAACGCGCATTGATCCAGTTTCGTTCCGGGACGGACCCACGTTGCCACATCAGAAATGTGAACCCCCAGATACCAATATGATTTATCTTCCCGGATCGAGATCGCATCATCAAAATCCTTGGCATCGTCCGGATCAATCGTAAGGGTGAATTCTTTTGTCAAGTCAGTTCTATCCACTTCAAGCGGAAGGACTTTTGCCGCGAAACGCTCCATCTCTTCCGAATAGGGTTCCGGCAGATTGAATTCTTTTGCGACAGAAAGCAGATCCCCCTGAAGCGTGGCACTCCGTCCAAGCCGTTCCTCAACAGAGCCCCGCAGTTTTTCCGTAAACTTGGAACCGGTATCAAGCAGACGCACCCGGACCCAATCATTTTTCTTTGCCCCCTTCAATCCGCCGCTGATTTTGATCACCGGAAGCGTGCTGTCAAGAGGTTTTACCGTGTAAGTATCGATGACCATCCCGACAAAGAACTTCCGGCTCCGGTCAGAGATTCCCTCTATTTTTCCCTCGGCTCCCAGGGGATTGTCTCTGGAGGTGATTGTAACCGTGACCGTGTCGCCATTGATTGCGCCATTCACGAATTTTGCAGGGATGAAGATCTCGCCAGCTTCCGTTTCCACGAATCCGAATCCGTTACGGGATGCAGAAAAGGTTCCTGTATATTGTTCCTGAAAACGCTGTCTGTGCTTTTGTTTTTTCTTTTGCGATGAACGTCTGCTCATATCAAACTCCTTACGGGGTGTAATTTATCCTGATTGATGAAAATGTCAAGGCAAAAAAACGTCTTTCAATTGCTTTTTCCCGGATTTCATGTATATTATCAGAATTCACCCCTTAAAGAAAGGTCCGTTTATTATGATCAGCGAAATGCTTTCCTGTTTTCCAGTCTGGTTTCTCCCGATCCTGGGTTCAGCCCTTGCTCTTGGCTTCTACGACATCGGCAAAAAAATGTCTGTTGATAAGAATTCCGTTATGCCCGCTCTGTTTTTTGCAACGGCGGCAGGATTTCTTGTCATGCTCGGAGCAACGATTTTCCGTGGGACCCTGCCCGATTGTTTCCAGTTGGAGCTCTCTTTTTATCTTCATGTGCTGATCAAAGCATTGATTGTAGGCTCAAGCTGGATTTGCATTTATTATGCCATGCGGGAATTGCCGGTCTCCATTTCCTCCCCGATCCGGGCAAGTTCTCCGCTCTGGACACTGATCGGAGCTTTGATTCTTTTTCATGAGATCCCAACGCTCTGGCAGGGCGTGGCAATGCTGCTGATCTTCGGAGGATATTATATTTTCTCCATCATCGGGAAAATGGAGGGAATTCATTTTACAAAATCCAAAGGAATTTACCTGATCATGCTTGGAACGCTGATCGGTTCAGGGTCTGCACTTTATGACAAATATCTGCTTGGTGTTCTGAAACTGGATCGGGAAATGCTTCAGTTCTGGTTTTCGGCTGACTTGGTGATCGTGCTCGGGCTCGCCTGGCTGATCCGGACTGCGTTCGGACATAAACATCCCTTTGAATGGCGCTGGTGTATTCCCATTACAGGGATTCTTCTGATCGTTGCCGACTGGCTGTATTTCTACGCGGTAAGTGTCCCGGATGCCCAGATTGCGATCCTGTCATTGGTTCGCCGCAGCAATTGTCTTGTCACCTTCGCCGTCGGCGGACTTTGGTTCCATGACAAAAATCTCAAACAGAAAGCCATTCCCTTATTACTGATTCTTGCCGGAGTTGTTCTTCTGGCATTATTGAAGTAAGAAAGATTGGGGAAGAGATTGGGGAAGAGATTGGGGAAGAGATTGGGGAAGAGATTGGGGAAGAGAGCAAAAACTTTTGAGGAAAGTTTTTTCCCTCTTCCCCAACCCCCATCTTCCTTTTTCAAACCTTTTTGCGGCATTCATATTTTTGTTCAGACAAAAATATAAATGCCATAGTTATTTTTTGGGAGAGGAAGGGAACAGGAATCAACAGTGGAAAACGGAAATCAACGGAGTGCCATTCTTCGCGCACCCCGGCGCAAACACCGTACCCTCAGTTCACTCCGTACACTCTGTACCTTTCCAGTCAATCCTTGGTATGTGCGCTCATCCTTCCGGCTCTGCCGGGAACGCTTTTCAGCCCGAGTTCTGGGAGTACTGGGAATACTAAGAGTACTGAGAGAGCTCGGGCAAAGAAAGGGCTGTTCGCAAGGGCTTTTCCCCGGGCACCCCGGCGCAAAAAAACTCCCAGAACTCCCAGTATTCCCAGGACTCCCAGTATTCCCAGTTCCCCAGCCAATCCTTTGCGTGTGCGCCCATCCCTTCGGCTCTGCCGGGAAAAACGGAAGGGAACAGGAATCAACGGTGAAAAACGGAAATCAACGGAGAGCCATTCTTCGCGCACCCAAGCGCTATTACCGTTTCTGTCCGTTTCTGTCCGTTTTCGTCCGTTCTCCCCAGCCAATCCTTGACGAGTGCGCCCATCCCTCCGGCTCTGCCGGATAGGTCTTATAAGTCTTATAGGTTCTATAGGCTTTTCCCCGGATACCCCGGCGCAAAAAACTCCCAGAACTCCCAGTATTCCCAGAACTCCCAGTATTCCCAGTTCCCCAGCCAATCCTTAGCGAGTGAGCCCATCCCTTCGGCTCTGCCGGGAACGCTTTGCAGCCCGAGTTCTGGGAGTACTGGGAATACTAAGAGTACTGAGAGAGCGCGGGCAAAGAAAGGGCTGTTCGCAAGGGATTTTCCCCGGATACCCCGGCGTATTCACCGTTCTGAACCGTTTCTGTCCGTTTTCGTCCGTTCTCCCCAGCCGATCATTTGTGAGTGCGCCCATGTTCATCCGGGGCTGAAAACAAAATCGGACGAATCAGACCTGTCCGACAAGTCCGATCCGTCCAACAAAATCAACCGCCTGACGGCGGTATCGTTTCGCTCCGTTCTCTTCCGCTCTCTTTCGCCGGGTCGCTCCGCTCTCCGCCCGGCGTGGGAGAGCTCCAGTCACTTCGCTTTCTGACAGCTCCGCTGTTTTGCTCCGCTATCAGCTCAAAGATTTTGATGTCAAATCATT
>JAFTIQ010000064.1 GCA_017456805.1 Lentisphaeria bacterium | reverse complement strand
TGCCGATAATTACAATCTCTTTATAACCTGAAACTTCGTTCAAAAACTCCGGCAGCCGCCTTGTGCTTATCCCCAGAATGTCAGCTTTCTGAAAATGCCGTAAAGCAAGAGCCGCCGCCACCGCATAATCATTCCAACCCCATCCGGTTAAAATCAATATGTCCACAATACATCCTTTCAAATATTGACTATTTCCTGTTTAAGAAATAATCTATCACATCAAACCTTGATTTTCAAATCAAAAAATAAAGTTCCACGCTTTTAACAGCAAATACCATGCCAAGATAATGTTTGAGGTCATGGTCGAAGATTGCACCGGAAGTTGTGGTCAAAAATTTTACATCTCTGTTGATTTTTTTAGCATTGGATTTCATAGATCCATAAAATAAGATTTGAAACGGTTTGAACAATTCCTTTGATTTTTCCAGAGAATACCGCCTTTTTTGCATTTTGTGGGGCGTGTTGTGGCGATTGACGGTCTGGATGGGTAAACGGTCGGCTTGCAGGTAGCAAGTGCAAACTACCCTTTACAGCTCTTTGCGAATGACATCTTTGCCATTTTTTGAATGACTTTTGAAATTACCTCATAAACTTCGAAAAAATCGAGGAGTGGGGATTGCGATTTACCATTCTGTTGTAATCAGCAGAGCTTTCCCGGATTTTATGACGGCACATTTTTTGACATTTTCCACGCGGATCTCTGTATCATCATCACAGAATATCAAATTCTGATCAGCATTGTCAAGCTGAAGTTTTCCTTTTGTGCTGATGGCGTTCTCATGGAAATCTTTCATCGTGATTTCATATAATGCCCCGAGTGTGCCCAAATCATTCCACAGGAAAGATGCCTGTTTGACAGCCACATGACCGGCTTTTTCCATAATGGCATAATCAATGGAAATTTTTTCGCATGTTTCAAAATCGGAAAGATAATCGTTTCCACTTGCCCATGATTCAAATTTTTCATACAAAGCCGGACAATATTGTTTGAATGCTTCGGCGATTGTTTTCACCTGCCAGACAAAGATTCCGCAGTTCCACCAGTAATTTCCGTCCATCATGTAATGCTGGGCTGTTTCAAAATCCGGTTTTTCCTTGAATGCGTTGACGTTATAAATTCCGGGGGCAATTTTTTCTCCGGCACAGATATACCCGTATCCTGTTGCCGGTTTATCGGGTGTGACACCGAGAATGGTCAAACTTCCTTTCTGAGCCTGGTTGATGCAATCGATCAAATCTTCCTGAAAGCGTTTTACCGGAGCGATGCGGTGATCAGCCGGGAGAATGATCATTGTCGCATCTTCGCATTTCCGTTTGATCAACGCTGCAGCCAGAGCGATACATGGTGCAGTATTTCTTCTGCAAGGTTCGGCAATGATATTTCCTGCCGGGAGCATCAGGATCTCCCGTGCCTGATTTGCAGAAACTTCATCGGTGATCACAAACACATTTTCAGCATTCAGCAGAGGAAACAGCCGTTGAACGGTATCTTCCAGCAGAGTCTGTTGTCCATTCAGAGAGATCAGCGGTTTCGGGCGTTCGTCTGTACTCAGCGGCCACAATCTTTCCCCTTTTCCGCCAGCCATAATGACGGCAAAAACTTTCTCTTTTGCAATATTCATTTTTTGATTCTCCTGATTCCATGCAGTAATTTTGTATGCGGCAGCAAACGGCATCTGATATTGAGTTTATGGGGTAAATAAACTTCTTTTCCTGCGATTGAATTGATCAGATCCTGCACCAATTCTTTTTGCGGATTTGCCAATTTCAGAAACCCTTCCCGGATCTCTCCCGGAGAAATCCGGTTATTTCCCCAATAGTCCACCTGTTCTGCCACACTTTCCGGGGTATCTTCTGCATAACGTACAGCGAACTCCGGCAGAAGAGTATCCCGTCCGCCCAGATTTCCGGTATTTACCACAGGCACCCCGCAAAGGGAATATTCCCCGCAGGAAAACATCGCCCCTTCAACGGCGGACAACGCCAGCCCGCAGGCGGCTTTGCAAATCTCCTGTCCGATAAAAAATGAGGGGACTTTCTGTGTCCAGACAGCGTTCGGGAATTTGGAGATCGTTTGTGTAAAATATTCTTTTTCCTTTTCAGAATAACTGCCGATCAAGTGAAGTTTTCTGATTTGTTCTGCAAGGTAATGCCGTTTGAACGGGGTAATGCGTGCGATATAAAGGGCATCGAATTTCTGTTTCCCCATTTTGGCTAAAGGATACCGTGCCGGATCAAGGAATGCATTGTGACTGGCAAGATAAACTTCGCAGAATTCCTTGATGATTTCCACCTCTGCGGGGGCGTTGGCAAGGATGATGAACCGTGCTTCCGGGAATGCATTTTTTGCTTCTGTGAGGCGAATTTTCAATTCTTCAGTGACTTCCGGCAGTTCTGCGGACCAGCCCAGCTGTAATATAAGAGTGAATTTTTCTCCCCGTGGGATCGCTTTCTGAAAATCAGAAAGATTCCGCAGAAAATCCATTTCAAACGCCGCAATGATTTTTGGCGTATGATTCAGAATAAAACATGGCAGAAAATCAAAAAAACTCATTTTAATTGCTTCCCTTCCATTCCCGGAACTTCAACAGGGCATTCGTTCGCGTTCTGGCATTTTCTGCAATATTTCCGGCGAAAATGGAAATACAGTTGTTTGTGAATTTTCCATTGCTCACATGCAGCAGCGGCAAAGGACAAGTTATATTGAGTATACCTTTTTCAGGGTCGATCACAGCCCCGCAGAAATTTTTGACTTCCACTTTTCTCCAGAACATATTTTTATGTTCCGGCATATAAAATACTGCCTGAATATTTTCTTTGGCGGTTCCGGGTGTGGCATCCAATTTCCAGTTCAGCGGATTGATACAGTAGATTCCTTTTTTCAAGGCGGGATCATCCATTTTTTCATTATTGATGCAGCTGATCCATGTAATGATCACACCGAAATCATCGGCTCCTGCGGCTGCTTTCAAATCATCCCAATAAAAATCATCGGCGATTTGTTCTGCTGTTTTCGGCTGCATATCAGGAAGATACGCGGCAATAAATCCGTTTTTAACCGTTACTCCATCAACCTTCTGCATTGCTTCATAAAGCATATCAGCAGCTTTCCCTTCTGCAAGAAGGACGAATGGATGGCATGGTTCATGGAAATTTTCAAGATAATATTCCAGAGCTTCTGCGACTTTTCTGACATCCGGCTGCCGGATCGCCGGGGCAAAAACTCTTATTCCGCGTCCAAAAATATCATTGGTGTGAGTTTTGGTCCAATTAAATTGAATATCGTGGGTATCTCCGTATCCTGCCGGGGCCTTGCCGATATAAAACAGATCAAATTTCGAGTAATACTGTGGAATATCATTTTCCCGTATCAGCCAATTTGTACCGTAATCATAAGGGGATGTTGTGGAACAGCCTGCAAAAATCAATACCAAAGCCGCCGTTAAAAGGGGTAAAAGTTTTTTCATTTTCCTCTCCATAATTTGCTTAGGAAAACCCTTGCGATAAACAAAGGATTTCCAATGATATACCGTTTAAATAATCTGATCGGCTCATTGTAAAGCCGGTAACACCATTCCATGCCGCTTTCCCGCATCCACAACGGGGCACGGGGGATCCGTTCAGATACAAAATCAAGCAGTCCGCCGACTCCGATCGCCACGCACCCCGGAAGATCCTGCAAATGCTCATGGATCCACATTTCCTGTTTCGGAACGCCCATCGCCACCAGAATGATATCCGGCTGAAGTTCCCGGAGTTCCGTAAATACAGCTTCCTGACTTTTTTCCCGGAAAAAGCCATCGGCACAGCCGATAAATTCAGCTTTTCCATTCAGGGCTTTTGCGTTTTGCAATGCCGCCGCTGCCACGCCGGGGGCTCCCCCCAGAAGATAAATACGGTATGTTTTCCGGGCAAGCAGCGGAAACATATCTGTTCCATTGACATTTTCTTCCACTCGATACCCGAGGATCTTTGCCCCGATTTTTGCCCCGATCCCATCGGAAAATACTGCCGGGCACGAAAGAAGAACTTGTTTGTAAGCTTCATCACTGTATGCAATGTTCAGGCAGTGAGCATTGATGAATGCGACATGGCAGGACTTTCTGCTGTTGACCAGTGTATCGATTTTCTGTAAAGCCTCCTGCATTGTACCGGTAAAAAACGGAACACCGAACACCACAGCTTTCCGGCTGAGATAAAGATCTGTCAAACCTTTTGCTGTATTTTTCCAGCAGAATCGGGCGGATTTTGCCTTCCCTTTGATGATCAAATCCTGCTTTACATTTTCATCTGTAAGAATTTTTTGCATTGCCGCTGCAATTTCCTGAACCGATGCCGGATCAAAAAGTTCGGCGGCATCCTCTCCCAATTCCCCCAGAGAGGAATTGTTGGAACAGGCACATGGGACTCCCGCATGCATTGCTTCGAGCAAGGATAACCCGAATCCTTCAAAGTGTGACGGAAAGATATACATTGCACTTTCCGCATAAAGTTCCGGCAATTTTGCAAAGTCAACGAATCCGGTAAATTTGAACTGATCTGCACATGGAGAATTTTTTGCATATTCAAAAACGGTTTCAGCCCCATTCCAGGCGGCACCGGGCATGACAAGGGTATATTGTTTCCGCAATTCTTCGGGTAAACATTCAAACGCTTTCAGCAGATTCAAATGATTTTTGCCCGGATGTTCAATGCGGGAAATATAAAGGATCTGATTTTTTCTGTTGACTTCTGCACCTGCCTGTGGAGTAAATCCGTTATAAACCACACTGATTTTTTCTTCCGGAATATGCCAATATTTGATCAAATCATTTTTTGTTGACTGACTGATGGCAACAATACTCTGGGATTTCCGGACAAAATACGGCAAGATCTTTTTGATATAGAACATCCGGAATTTATCGTATTTCACCGGAACATGGTATTGGGATAAATCGTGAACGACCGCAATGGTAAAGATGGGATAACGGCAAAACACCCGCCGGTTTGCGGCAAGCATAATACAGAAATCAAATTTGTTCCATTTGACACGCCAGGGAAGAAGGAACAAACTGTAAAGCATTGAAAATAAAGCTCTCTGTTTTTTGATCCGGATCAGCTCAAAACGCTCAAACTCTTTTGCTCCGTCATCTTCCACGATCAGCGTGAGTTCATGCCCTGCCTGTTCCAATGCTTTGACGACTTCACGGATATAAACTGAAATTCCCGATTTCCCGTTGTCAAACGGGATCGCAGAAAGCAGGATCTTCATTTCAATCCCTCCGTAAGTTCTTTGAATCTATTCACAAAATTTTCCTCCGAAAAGTGATGTTCTGCCAGCCATAAGCCGCATTCTCTTTGTTTTTGCAGCAATTCAGGATGATGATAATAATCCGTCAGGATCTTTGCTGCAAACTTCAGATCCCTTTCCGGGATAAGTGTACCGCATTCTCTCGTGAGATATTCCCCGATTCCGCCCAGATCAAATGCCGCCACCGGGATTCCGTGAGCCATTGCTTCCAGCCCGACGAGTCCGAATGGTTCCTGCCAGCGGATCGGAAAGAAAAAGAGATCGCAAAGTTTCCATAATTCTTCCGGCTTGCTGACAAAGCCTGCGAAGTGAACTTTACCGCATAATTTGAATTTTTCAACCATCATTTCCAGCATTTTCCGGTCTTTTCCATCTCCGGCAATGATACAGGTAAAGGGAACTTCCAGTTTTGCAAGGGCTTTCAGCATCAGATCTGCCCCTTTTCCCCGGATGAGCTGTCCGAGAAAGAGAATCCGCAAAACTCCATCCGGCATAAAGGTGTGTTTCTGTTTTTCAGTTTTTATAAATGCCGGGAGTTTGAATACTTTTTCAAAACCGTTTTTCCGCAGGTTTTCCGCCATAAAGTCTGAAAGTACCAATGCCGGAATTTTGCGGTATTCCTCCAATGGCGGTGCAGGATTTCTTCCAAGAGAACAGAGTCTGCAAAAGATTTTGCTGCGTTTCCGGTGACAATTGATCCTTCCCACGGGCATATAATAGTGATGCCGCTGGCAGTATATATTATGATCGTGAGCGAAAAAGAAGCTCCTGTTTGCCGGAAGATGCTGCAAATACTCTACATCTATAATATTATGCAGGATCACAAGATCAGCACTCTGCAGGATTCCGTCATCCGGTGAAAAAATTTTTACGCTTTCAAACGTTCCGGTGAATCTTTCCTGATCTTTGCCGCCATCTTCAATATAACGATAGTGCACAGCAAAGCCGTTTTTCTGCAAAAGGTCCGCACTGTTCTGCATGTATCGTTCGATCCCGCCGATGATTCCGTTATATTTTCCGATGTAAAGAATCTGTTTCATCCGACCAGCTCCCGGTAAATATCTGTAAGTTTTTCAGAAATCCTCTTCCAGTTGTATTCCTGAGCAGTCATTTTTCCTCCGGCAATCAGGGATTCCCGCTGAACTTCCGCTTTTTGATATGCTTCAAGCAGGTCTGCTGTATCATTGTCTTCAAACAGAAGAGCATTTTTCCCGTCGATCAGAAAATCCCTCAAGCCGCCCACATTTGAAGCAATCAGCGGGAGTTCTGCATCCAAAGCTTCCAATGCGGCGATCCCGAATGGTTCATGACGGCTGGGAAGGATAAAACAGGAGGCTGTTTTCAATGCCTGTAAAAGAGTTATACTGTCGGGCGGCAAACCGGGAATGATGGTCAATCGGTCGTTTACTCCCAGTTTTTCTGCAGTTTCAAGGATTTCATTATGATACCAACCGGCAGTTACCGGACCGATCAAAAGCAGGTGAGTATCAGGGGATCCCGGCAGAATTTCCAGCAGGATTTTCTGATTCTTCTGGTAATCAATGCGGGAAATACAGAGAATGACTTTTTGATCTTCCGGAATTTTGTACTGTTTTCTGAAATCTCCCTCTTCCGGCAGTTCCCGGTGCAGAATCCCATTCGGAAAAAGTTCAATTCTTTTCTCCGGATAACGTTCCCGGAGTTTTTGGGCTTCTTCTCTGCTTAATGCAAGAAGCAGATCCGCTTGACTTTCCGGAACATGATGTGCCTGGAAAAGCCGGTCAATGATTCCGCCGTATGAGAATTTGTGTTTCAACGGCTTCAGCATCAATTCCATTTCCTTTTTGGGGATGGCACAGGATCCGCCGTGCAGACTCATAATACAGGGGATGTTTGATTTTTTCCCGAGTCTGATGGAATAATTGGCGATTCTTCCCCCGGCGTGAAGGTGGAATATATCAAAATTTCCATGTTTCAAGTATCGCAGGAGTTCCGGCGAAAAGGGGTTCCCGCCTTTTTTATCCAGGGCAGTTCTATCTTTTTCCGGCATGGGAAAATAGGGATAAACATAAGGGAAACGCCGGATCGTTATGCCGTTGACAATTTCACAGCCGATCCTGTCCAGTGCTGCCGTACAGAGAATTTCCGGCGTCAACCCTTGAGATTTCTGCTGCAATGCGATATTCCATACAACACTTTCCGTTCCGCCCCATTCGGAAAAGGTAAACCGGCGGACAATATGAGCGATTTTCATTGTTTTGTCCCCCTGCAGTAATTCACTTTCTGCACATAACGGTAAACTGGGGCATAGAAAATTTCTTTGAATGCTCCATGCTTGGCAAGATAGATCCAATCTCTCAGAGTTTCGGCGATGACTGACCGGATACAATGGAAAAAACTCATGGGAGTTTTCCCCATCTGACGATCAGCGACCCCTTCATTGAAGAAACGTTTTTTTACTTCCTGCAAGGTGTAATTGTGGGAATGTTCCACAACTGCGTTTGCCGCATAGACGATTTTTGCGGAGTAACGTCTGACCCAATCAGCATCTTCCGAATATTGGATTTGTTCATAAAACGGTTTTTCAAGCAAATCTTTTTTGCGGAATCCGGATGACACCAGCGAGAAAAAATTACCCCATCCGGCAGAGATGGAACCATCACCGAACGCACGTTCATAATCTTTGCGAACGACAAAATACGCATCTTTCCGGGCAATCTGATTCCCGAAAACACAATCCGTATCTTTTCCTTTCAGCGGGGAAATCAGATTTTTCAAATACTCCCGGCTTTGGGGAATCGCATCACTGTTGTTGAAAACAATAATAGCGCCATTTGCCTGACTGAGCATGTAATTTAATGTTTTTCCGGGGACGTCTTTCCCTTCCGGCGGGG
>JAFTIQ010000063.1 GCA_017456805.1 Lentisphaeria bacterium | reverse complement strand
GCAAAAAAGACCGGGGCAATCAGACACATATACATACCCATACTGTTCTGGTGCGGGAAAAGCCCGTTTGCCTGATGAATACCTTTGACGTGCTGGAATACCACAGTTAGAAAAGTGACCGCTGCCACGATCCCGAAGCCGGTCATGACAGTATTGAAGTCACGGGTGTAGTATAAGTAATAATAGGTGCAGAGAAAAACCAGATACATCATTATCATTTTCCATAATTCAAACCAGCTGTAAAGCGTATTGTCTGCATTGATAAGCGACGGAATGCAAAGGAGAAAATATACCAGATAGATCTTGCTGCCCGTATCCGGAAAAACCGGTTTCATCCGATACAGAATCACCATACCGATCAGCATCGCCATGGCAATCAGATAAACCAGCGACACTTCCATCCCGCGTGATGTTCCCCGGTATGTTTCATGAGAAAAAAAGTTGATCGATACCTGATTGAACGCCATTACGGGCAGAAGGACTGCCCAAAAAGCATAACGCATATACTTACGGTTCAGCGTAAGGATATACCCCAGGGGCAGGACCCCCATAAAGGCAATAAGAAAAATCAGGTATTTCATCTCAGTCTCAGTTAACAAAATTCAATGCAGGGAACGTGAACGTACTCAGGAATTGTGCTGTCGGAATGATCTTACGGACAAATACGTTATATTCGGAAATATTGTCATGCGGTATGTAAACGACATCTCCCGGCTGCAGACGGACATTGGCACAACGCCCCTGCATGATGCCGTCAATGTCAAAACGATAGAACCGGGGATTATCTATCCCGCCGCGAATGATCACCCCATACTGCCAATACTGTTCTTTCAACCCAAGCCCGGAGGAGATAAGTTCCAGGATCCCGAGATTCATATCCCACAATCTCTTGTGCGGACGATTGATGCTTCCGATAATGCTGCACATGGCTTCAGAACGGACCGCAATGTAAATGTAATCCCCTTTTTTGAGTTTTACATTGTGCCAACGGTCTCCTTTTTCAATCGCAAGAGAAAAATTTACCGGCAGGATTTTTCCGTTTCTGACAATGATACTGTTCTGATAATCAGCGGCATCCAGCATCTGGTCATCAAAGTCCCGGACTGCAGAACCGCCAGCTTTTGCAAAGAGGTCCGCCAGCCGCATCCCGTTGGAAATCACAAACATTCCGGGATTGTTCACCGCTCCGGATATCGTTGCCGTCTGACTCCTTACATCAATGGCAAATACGCCCAGTTCCGGATTCTTGATGTATTGAGCATAGATTTTTTTAATTTTTTCACTGGCTTCTTCCAGAGTCAATCCCGCAACCTGAACCTGACCTGCAAACATCACTCCGATCGCCCCGTCAGGCGTAACCAGAGATTCCATGATCAAGTCCGGATGATTGTAGACTCTGATACTGATCTTATCTCCGGCATTGATCCGGTAGACCGGTTCCTGCTGCTCATCCAGTTTTTTCAGAAATTCCAATTGGCGGCGTTTGTCTTCCTCAGTCAACCCCGCTTGATCTACAACCCCGCTCGGCAGATTGTTGATGTCCGGATACTGGTCAAAATTACCGGTAAAACGGTTGTAGCAGCCGCAAAACAGTGTCGCAGCAGATAATAAAAGAAGGAAATAAAATGGTTTTTTCATCAGATGTAATCTCCGGAAATGATTTTGTTAACGTCGGTGATCCCGGTCAAAACTGCATAGACTTTATGTTCTTCATCATGCAGTTTCAGCACTCGCCGCAAAACGCTGCGGGGGGTCTGTCTTTTGCCGATATAAAGCATGGTCGCATCACAAATATCATGCAGCTGACGCACAAGAATACAGGAGGCATCAAAAGGCTTTTCCCGGGAAATACGGATCAGCTGATAGTGTTTTTTCAATTCATTGACAACATTATAGAGCGAACTGATCTCATCAGGTTCCAATACGGAAAGGTTCCGTACAGGGAAGAAGGCAAAGCCATAGCCGAATCCGTATCCTTTTCCGTCGCCGGAGGAAAATCCATGCAGGTATTCAATATGATGCTGAACGGATTTTTCCGTAAAATTTACCCCGATATTTCCATTGTCGGAATAGTAGAAAGCTCCGATTTTCTGCATCCCTTTGCAAATCTTTTCAATATCGCTTTCCGGAATCAATCGCACAAGAATCGTATTCCGTTTTGCTTTGGTGAATTGTTCGTCAAACAGTACGGAACTCAGAAATGATCCATCGAGGGAACAGGAAAACAAAGTCCGTGTATTTTTCAAACGTAAAATAAAGCGGTAGAACATTTCGTTGTTGAGAATTTTCCGCTGTCCCGGGGTAAAGTCCGCTTTTTCATGGGGAATCACACCGACCGTGTCAAAGAACTCTTTGTGAAATCCGGCTTCTTCGATCCCGCTGAATTTCCCGTGTACAATATCATACGTTACGACAACTGTCGTGTAAAGACCGCTGACAAACACCCCGCCGATAAAGATGAGTGCCAGGATCTTTACAGGAAACATCGGAAACGCTTTTGTGTTGACTACCCGTTCATTGACAATAATGTCATTGGGGACATGGGCAATGTTGCTCCGTACTCTGAAAAGTTCTTCCACAAGAAGCGAGATACTTTTATTCGCAGTTGCCATCAGCCGTTCGATTGATTCATGCTCCGGAATCATGTGCTGAAGTTTTACCTCTTTTTCTTTAATAAGCGAGATCTCTGCCTGAAGTGATTTCATGCTCAATTCCAGTTGATTGAGCGTGACTTCAGCTTCTCTGAACCGGTTGATGATCCCTTCTATTCCCAGCAGCATATTTTCATCAAAACCTGTGATTTTATTTTTTTTCATAAATGAGTTAAACTTATTTATGGTCACTTTGTATGCAGCTTGTGCTTCCACGAAACGGGGGTTCCGTTCCGCAAACATCAGTTTCGCTTTCTCATATTCTTTAGAGGCTTTCCGTAAATCCCGGACAAATTCCCGCAGGCTGTTCCGGTGTTTTATGACCGTTCCCGGGGTGGATTTGTAATCTTTTTCTGCAACAGCGAACCGGTGGCGGGCATCTGCAAGTTTTACATTCAATTCCGCCATTGCAGCATTTTGTTCTCCTTGAATTTTCTTTACATTATTCATCTCTTCCTGGGGGTGGATAATGCCATATTTCCGGTGTAATCCATGGAGACGTTCGATCAAAGATTTCTGAAATACCTGCAATTCCCCAAAACGCCGTTCGCGGGATTCCAGGAAGTTCCGTAACTCTGCAGTCCGGTACTCTTCATAATTCCGGATCCCGAGATTTACAAAGGTATTCACAAGCTGTTTCACATATTCTTCGCTATCCCCGATCCCGGTAATAACAAACATGTCATTCTGATCTTTCAGCAATTTTACTTCAATACACCGCTTGAGAACGCTTCTCTGTTTTTCTGTCAAATGCATTTCTTCAATCAGCTGATGAAAAATCTGCTGGCGGGAAAACACTCCGAGAACATGATTAATACTCAACGGTTTCACCTCTTCACTTGCACGGGGCGTATAGAAAAGTGTGACGCCACCCTCGTACTTGTGATGGGAACGCTTGAACTGCACATAACGGCAGCAGATCCCAAAGAAAACCGTTGCCAGAAAAACTGCAATGATACTCCATTTGAATTTCAAAATAGTAAAAAGAACCAGCTTCTGATACAACTGCAATTTCTGCATCTGTTTGGTTTCCGCCTGAACATTAAATTCATTATCCAAACTGTCCATATCTTCCCTCTTAATTAAAAATCAGCCATTGCTGATATAGTTTAGTGTCACAAATCTGTTCTTCCGGCATTTTTTTTAATGCCCCATCCAGTTCCGGCAGCAGTGCCGCAACCGCCGGCATGGTGAATTTTCTCCAATCAGCTGCCGGAATTCTCCGGAGTCTGATGCAATATTTTATAAGATTTTTCAGAGAAGTTTCCCCGGATCCTTTACAACACAAATACAGTTCCGTATAAGATTCCCCGCAAATCTCTCTCATACATTTTCTGAACATCTCCCGCACATCTGACCACAAGAGATCCATATCCTGATCCGGTTCCCGGTGCGGAGATCTCTTAAACTCTACTGCCATCGAATATAATTGTTTGAGCTCTTCCGGAAGGTTCATCGAACGGATGGCTGTCAGACGTTCTCCCATCTTCCATTTATAATTTTTTTGAGCAATCAGGAGTGCATCACACATCCCGAGTATTGCTTTGTTGATATTCCGCAGAATAAAATCCGTATCACCCGGGTTCCTGCTCATTTTTTCTCCCGCCAGAAGCAGTCCCATCCCACGGTTGAGCAAAAGACGGCATGCTTCGGAAAAGGGAATTTCTTCTGCAGGAAATTCCGGGAGATATTCCGCAAGAAGATCTTCCCCACAGACCAGTCGATATCCCCGTTTCAATTCCTGCATCATCAGGCGGGCAGCATTTTTTTTCATATCAGCAACACTCATGATCCGGCTGAAATCGACATCCACCTTCAATTCTTTTTCATATTTTCCGGCAATCATTTTCAGCTGAAGATCGGCTCCTGCAGATCGTTTCCGGGCAAAAACAAAGAAATCAAGGTCATTGTAGAGAATTCCATTCTCCCTGTCCTGCCTGACTCCGCCGTCGCCTCTGCCGTAACTGCCGCCTAAACAAACGCAAAGTCCGGAACCGGAAAGCGTTTCTCCGATTTCAGAAAGCACATTTTTCAGCAGCATTTCAGCTTCTTTATCGCCGGAAGCTGTAAATTGTTCAGGAACGTTTCCGTTCAACATAAGTTGCAAATCCTCTTTTGCCCAAACTGCGTAAAACTACTTGCAGCACCAGAAAACATGAGCAGTGATAGTGATAATAATAATCATAAATACGCCGTTGTTCCGGTGTATTTTGAAGTCCGTAAATTTCCCCCATCTGAAACACATAATGTTCATTTGCCGGATGGCTTTTGACAAGTTCTTTCCGGAAGAATAAAACACTCCAGTAGCCCGGATAGCGATCCATGGAAAGTTTCCAGCACCAATGAGAATTTTTATGTGTCAGGTAATATGGAAGGATCAGAAGATAAGGGATCAAACCAGTTACCGCAAGAATCAATGCAATAAAATGTTCCCAAAGCCGCAGCAGCCAGGATGAGCGGTTTTGAATAGGGGAAAACGCATAGCTGAAACTGTTGCGTTCCAATACCCCGCCGGTATACGGGTCAATGATCCGACCCGGCGTGACGATTTTATTTTTGATCTCCAGATTCCCGGCTGTATAGGTCCGGTCAAAAATAATGGAATGTTCCACTGAGCACCCCTTGTCGATCAGAGAACGCTCCCCGATGATTGCTGTGGAAATACGACTGTCGCTTTCTATAAATGTATTATCATTCAACACCAGCGGTCCGGTAAGATCACAATTGTTTTTGATCACCACGTTTGTTCCGGTATGAATATTGCTGTTGGAAGAATATCCGGGAAGATTATAGAAATCATCATTCAGGATCTGAAAATTCACCTCAAAGTAACTTGCAAGGGAATCAATCAGATAAAATTCTATATTGCTCTTCAGCAGTACTCCATCTTTCCAATAATAGATCCCGTCTTCAGAACCTTCATCCGTGCATGGTACAAAAGAAGCCTGTAATTCTGCCAGCGTATGAGCTTTCGGCATCACCATCCCGTGCAGGATCAGACAGTCATTGCCGCATTTTTCCGTATAAATCTCCAGCAAATGACGGACAGTATCATGCCCTCCGCCTCTGCGGTAATCAAGAACTAATGCCCCATGCTGATATTCATAAAGGTGTTCTGCCAGATGTTCATTATAGGTAGGCCCGAGAAGCAGCAAAGATCCTGCCTCGCAGCGCAATGCAAGATCAATAAAGTATTCTGCCGCACATCGGCCGGCGACCGGCATCATTCCCAAACTGCGGTCAGGGAAATAATCCTTACACCATTCCTGTGCCTGTGAATATGGATTGATCAGGAGATGTTTCATGTTACCATGCTCCTTTCCCTGTCAGAATCGCAGGAATCGTTTTCAATAAAATCAGAAAATCTTTCCATGCACTCTGACTCGCAATGTACTCTTTATCCAAAGCGATTTGCCGGGAAAAGGGCAGCTCGCTGCGTCCGGAAACCTGCCAGAGACAAGTGATTCCCGGCGTAATATTCAGTTTCTTGCGTTCTTCCAGAGTGTAGGTCCGGACTTCTGACGGCAGCGGCGGCCGCGGTCCAACCAGACTCATATCCCCAAGAAGCACATTGAACAGCTGCGGCAATTCGTCAATACTGAATTTCCGGATAAAACGCCCGACAGGGGTGATCCGGGGATCACGTTTCATCTTGAAAATGACACCATCGCCGGATTCATTGTGTTTCATAAGTTCTGCCTTGCGGGCTTCTGCATCGATATACATACTGCGGAATTTGTAAAATTTGAAATGTCTGCCGAATTTTCCGACCCGGATTTGGCTGAAAATAATCGGACCGGGACTGGTGACTTTCACCAGAACCGCTGTAATCAGGAATAACGGTGAGCCGATCATGATGGCAAGAAGCGACAGAATGACATCCATCAGCCGTTTGAAACAAACCGATCCTCTGATCGTTAAATGCCAAAGCACCATACGCAGCTGAATATTGTGGTGACGGAATATCCCCGGACGTTTCAGCTCCTGACGTAATCTGATGATTTCCTCATATCTTTCCATCATTTTTTTCGGCTCCTCAACGACTGCACAAACTCTTTCAACGCCTCTCTGCCATCTTCAATATCTCCATTGTGCGGAATGGAAATCTGAAAGGTGTGGTAATTCCCATCCGGATCAAAGTGTCGCCGGAACCCGAGAAAACCAGGTGTGGAAAGTGTTTCACTGCTGTACCAGACCCACACAAGGATCCGGCTGCTGCCCTTTTGTGCATCAATTTCTGTAACAGCAAACCGCTCCTGTAAATGTAAAATCGTCTCAGAATGAACAGTCCACAAGCTCGTACGCAGACAATGACTCGCAGGGTGGATCTCGTGAATATTCTTCCCGCATTGTACCGCCAGAACGGAAATGTCTTTATCGTTCTTCGTGTAACGGTATTGCTTTACCTTGCCGGTCGCAAAAAAACGTTTGGTGTTTTCATCCGCTTGAATGTCCCGTCCCCAATAATCGCCGCTGTGTGACGGAAAATCCGGAATAAAACCCGTCCCTTCAAAATATAATTCTCCGGTATGCAGCAAAAGCAACCCCGTCAATATTGCCGCTGCAGAAAAACAAAGGGTGCCGCGTTTCATCACATATCCCGTACGTTTCGTGTACCATACCCATCCAAAACACAATATGGCAAAGAGAAATTTGATACCCCATGCAGCGAAAACCGGACACATCAGCAAAAGAGAAAGCTGATAACTTGAACTTGGTGTGCCCAGAAGAAGCAGAAATACCGCAGGCAAGATCCTGTATGAAAACTGCCATGATCCCAACAGCCAGACTGCAGAAAATATCACTCCGATCCCGGAAACAACAGAGAGTGCATTGATATGATGCAGCGACGGCAGAAGGGTCAGAACCAATGCCGGTATGAGCAGAATCAATGCATAAAAATCACATTTCCCCAATGATTCTTTGCGTGCCGCCCAAACTGCAGCGGGAATACTTGCCAGATAAAATATCCAATCCCAATGATCAAGTCTGGAGCCGGACCACGCTTGAAAAAGGTAGGGAAAATGGAAAAACAGCGGAAAAAATGAGACAAGAATAAAAAGGTATTTGATCATTGTCGTTCCTCCGCCAGTTTTCTGTCAGACTCGGAAAAAATCTTCCCGATCACAAGAAAAATTGCAAATGCAAAAATAATCTGAACGTATCCTAATGCAATATGCCAACTCCCCTGCAGAACCTTTTCTCCCCAAAGATGATACAAAAAAACTGTCAGCACGATCCGGAGACTGTTCCCAATGATGATCGCAGGGATGATAAATGGGAAGTGCAGAATTTTCCATAATATTTTTTTGTGGAGCAGCTGTATCGCAATAAACGCAATCAATAAAAACGCATCCAGCTGATTGATCCCGCTGCAAGCATCTGTAATGGCAATCTCGACCCCCGGAAGACTCAGCGACGTCCCGGAATATACGACCCCGATCCCGCATATTTTCAATATTCCGGCACTCAATACCGTGGCACTTAACCGCAGCGGAAAACTCAGCAACAACATAAATTCTTCATGATAAGGCATAAAAACACAACACCATACAGCGGGGATCGCACTGTATGCTGCCATTGATCGCCCGCTGAAATACAACACAAAGGCACAGATCAAAAGCGTAAATGCAAAGGCGGTACTCAAACTCCCGGGGAAATCATGGGCAGGGATCAGGGCAAGAAGATTGGCACAAAGAAGCATCCCCCAAGCCGTACATTTTTCCGGAAAAACAGCCGGACGGCGGAAGGTGAAAATAAAATTCTTCAGCATCAATGCGATCAATATCCCAGCCATTACCAAGTCAACCAATGCCGCATCCCACATGCCGGAAACAAACATCGGAACCGCCGCCCAAAAAGCAATACCCCCCAGAAGCGTTCCATATAACGCCCCGAGGGGATGTTTCAACAGTCTGAAATAGAAGGTTCTCATAGTCATTGCGGCATCTGACGAAGTTTCTTCAAGTATTCCTGTGCAATCGTATTATCAGGGGAAACCACAAGTAATTGCCTGCATAGTTCCCGGGTTTTTTCCCGTTGGGTACTGATATTGCAATCTTTGATCCTCTGCTGCATCCCGGCAATCCACAAGGTTTCCATCTTTTTCCGGTATGGACTTGCTGCAAAATTCCTGATAATGTCCGGAATGTCTCCCAATCGCCCTTTCTTATATAATTTGTCCGCATAACATAATTGGGTTTCCGGTATTTGCGGCGACAGCGTATATGCCCGGTTTGATAGGATCAATGCCCGGTCAAGATCTCCTGTTTCAGTAAGAAGTTCCGCCATATTCAACAGAACAACAATTCGATAACGGGAATTTTCCGGAAATGTTGAATATTTTTTCAGCGCAGCTTGAGCTTTTCCATTTTCCCCAAGTGTCTTTGCTGCAAAAAAGAGTAAATCCTGATTC
>JAFTIQ010000062.1 GCA_017456805.1 Lentisphaeria bacterium | reverse complement strand
GCTGTTGCAAAACCTGAAATTTGAAAGCACATTTTCGTACGGAGAAAACGGAGTGTACTGAGTGTACGGAGGCATTTTTGGTTATTACCGACCGATTTCTCAAAAGAAATAAAAATTTTTCTCTTGGGTAACGGTTGTTTTAATAATTACCAAACCACCTCCGTAATCTCTGTAAACTCCGTTCACTCTGTTCAAAAGACTCAATTAGAATGCGTTTTCTGTATGCAGGTTTTGCAACAGCACCTTAAAAAATCTCAAAAAATGCCTGACGCGTTATAACAAAGAAAAGAGGCAATGATCCAAATCAAAGATATATAAAAGTGATGATTTCTCTGTAAAGGCTTGACATACTGTCTTTTTAATGCTATATTCCCCTGTGAAAGTTTGAGATGAAACTGTCAAAACCGGAGGCTTTTATGATGAAAAAGATGATTTTATTTTTCTTCGCAGCAATTGTTCTTGTTCTGAGCGGCTGCGTTTCTTCCAAGCGGATGGCGCGAATGTCCGGAGGCGTATTTGATGAATATTCTGCGCCGCCTTCTTATCAGTTGCGTTCTGCACGTTTTCAGCAGAAGACTCCGTATGCAGATTCTATCCGCAGGAGCAATGCAACTCAAATCGGCGGTTTGGATGATACGCTTATTAACATCTGGCCTTTCTTCTTCCGCAACAGCTCCTACTGGTCCATGCTGTGGCCCTTTATTGATTATGACAAATACGGTTTTGCAATCCGGCCGTTCTATGTTCAGGATGGGGATGAATATTCCATTCTTTTCCCCCTCAGCTCCTGGAACCCGGTAAGCAATGAGGGATGGATCGGGAATTTTGTCTGGAAAAATCACCGTTTCGGTTTTATTCCCTTTACGTTTCAGGATACTCATCAGGAGGATTCCGGATGGTTTTATTACACGCCGTTGCTGATTCATGATTATGACAGAGTTCCGTTGAGACGTGATAAGCTCAGCAGAAAAGATTATTTCACGGAATTTATGCTCGCCTTCTGGTCTAAAAATACGGATGTTGCTGTTTCTGATTACGATTGGCTTTTCAGGTATTGGAACAAAGATCACATCCCCGGCAACAAAGCATTGGCATATCATTTCGGGAAAATCGGGAAACCGGTGCCGAAAACAGCAGAAGAGCTGTACCAGTTCCAGGATCGTATTCTCAAGACCCTTCCGCAGAGAACCGGGTATAAATATGGATTCTTCCCCCTGTTCAGTTATGGAAAACAGCCTGACGGAAGAACGGAATTCACCTGGCTCCTTCTGAATTCTATCGAGCGCGGAAATGGAAGCTTCTCCTGGAATTTCTTCGGTCCGATCGCAAAATATAAGAATAGGGATTTGAATCCCCGGTGGCTTCATGACAGTACGGAAGAGGAATTTTTTTCTCTGCCTTTAATGACGAAGATCGTAACGGAAAAGCGGTTTGCCAATACGGGGAAAATGGCGATCCTCCGGAAACTTGATAATCTTGGCGGTTCTTCGTTCAATCAGGATCTGCCGCTGATCAAAGAGCTGTTGAAGGAGCTCGATCCTCAGTTGGAATTACCGAAAACGGTTGTCGATCATCAAACGCTTGATCTGTTCCTTCAGGATTGGCGAAAAGGAAAAACCTTCCCTGTTACGGAATCCTATTCCGGCGGATGTCTGCCTTTCTTCCTGTATGATATCGACAGTAACAGCCGGTCTTATATTTTCCCAGCGCTTCTGACCGGTTACGAGACGCATCCTCACAAGAAAAAGTTCTGGAGTTTGCCGATCCTGACGTTTGTCAATAAAAATGACTATTCTGAATTCACCGGTGTTTTTCCCCCGCTTGTTTATATGAATTCTTCGAAACTGAATTCCGGACCTTACTTAAAACAGATCCATTCCTCCACAGTGAAAACTCCTTCAAAATGGAATGTCGTGGAAGAAAATGATCTTTATGCTGCATGCGGGCTGTTTTACCGCGGAAAAATTGCCTTCCATGTGGCAAAACCGGAATATAACGGAAAAGATCTGGAATTTTTGAGATCCAGGATCCTGTGGCTTCAGCAGGAACAAAAGAGAATTCAGGATCAGTGGGAGAATCATAAGAAAGAGCTGGCAAGAATCGCTGCCTGGAAAACAAAAAATAAAATTGAGTATTACAGAAAATGTATCCGGCAGGAGGAAATGAAGATTCTGGCGGAAAAAATCCGGAAGCGGGAACGGGAATATCAGGCTGAATGGAGTTTGGTGCAGACCACTGCAAAGAGAATCAAATTCCAGATCAGCGAAAAGGATATTGCCAATCATTCCGCAGCGGTCAATGCCGTCAATCGGCTGTTGAAAGATTATACCGAACTCCGCTGGAAAGAGGATATCGGAAACGGAATTTTCTTCCGGAAAGAAAAATTCTATAACGGAGATTACAACTGGCGTTTGCTTTGGATCCTTGCCAACGGAGAAAAAGTCGGAACGAAGGAAAGTACAAATGTCATGCATTTGCTGTACCGCTACCGTCGCGACGGCGATCGGTCTGAGACGTTGTTCTTCCCCTTTATTTCCATTCAGAAAGATGGAGCTGACAGCAAAGTCTCCTTCCTTTGGCGGTTTTTCCAGCTGAAAGAAGAAAAGGGAAAGATCGGCGGGTATTTCCTGTTCATTCCCTTCTGATTTCCCGGAAAGTCTTTCAGAAGCTGCTGCAGAATCAAATTGCAGCAGCTTTTTTTTGAAATTTGTCAAAGCTTGTCAATTTGGTCAAAAACGTGATTCCGGATTGAAAAAAGTATTGACAAAATCTTGAAAATGTGCTATTTTTAGAACCGGAGAACAACATCAAACCGGATTGAAAAATGGGACTTCGGGAACAGAAAAAAGTATTGACGATGAACGAGATTTCTGCTGAGTGCGGAGTTTCTCTTTCTACCGTATACAGGATTTTGCGGGATCCTGCCCGCGCCAATAATCCCTTGCGGAAACAAGTCCGGGCATATCTGATCCAGAGCGGCTATCTGCCGGAATTTCATTCGGATGATTCCACGACGATCGTCAATGTGATTACCAGCGGACACCATCTGCACCAATCCAGTTTTCATTTTCTGCTGCAAAAAGTCTGCCTGGATCGTCAGATCAACCTTGTTTTGTGCGAACATGCCAATTTGGAAAAAACGATCCGTTCCGTAAAACCAAGCGGATTGATTTACAATGTCTGCCCGGAGTCTTTTTACGAAAAACTTCCCTCTGTGATCATTCATGCCGGATACAATTCAGCCATGTGCACCTCTGTCGGAGAAGATGATGTGGGCGGAATCTCAGCGATTTTTGCTGAATTGAAACGGCTTGGACACCGGAGAATTTTTTATTTTTCACCGGATCTTTATGATGATGACCAGATGTTTCAGGATCGGTTTATTCCTGACCGTATCAAACGATGCTATGTGCTGAACGGGCTGGAATTTCATGAAGAGCTTTTGTGTTTCCGGAAGATTTCCGAAGAAACCCACGATTCTGTGATGGGGGATGTGATCCGGTATTTTCTATCCATGCCTGACCGCCCGACAGCAATTGTAACGCCGGGCGATGTTTACTGTGAAGCGTTTTATCAGCGGTTCCGTCAGCTTGGGATCAGGATCCCCCAGGATGTTTCCATTACCGGTTATGGGAATATCAGGAGATACAAAGAGTTTATGGATCAGAATCTTCCGCCGCTCCGGCGGGTGGTTGCACTGGATCCGCCGTTGACGACTTGCGACATGCCGGAAGAACTGGTGGGGATGGCTCTTGATTTCCTGCTGGAAAAAATCAATAATCCTCTGGTGAGAAATAAAAAACTGCTGGTGATGCCGAAAATGATCTTTACAAATTCCATCGGTCCGGCTCCGATCAGATAAATATCAAAGAAACAAATAACGATTGAAGGGAAAAAATGAAAAAACAAATCAGCAAACAAAGAGAGTTCACCTTGATTGAACTTCTGGTTGTGATTGCAATCATTGCAATCCTTGCGGGAATGCTTCTTCCGGCATTGAATACCGCCAGAGAAAACGGGAGAAAAGCAAGCTGTTCCAGCAATCTCAGGCAGATCGGTCTGGTGCAGATCAACTACTCCGATGAAAATGACGGCTGGGTTGTCGCCGACAGTTACCGTCAATTCAATTACAGCTCCAGTAAAACATGGTTTCAGATGCTTTCCGATTCCGGTCATATTCCCGAAGGCTGGAGAGGTGCAGGAACTCCTGACAGAAGATCTCTCTATTCCTGTCCTTCCGGAAAGGAAATTTCTACCAACTACCCTTCCACTCATTATGGTATGAACTGGATGATGCACGATCACCGTGCCGGAGGTTCTTATGTTAATGCTTATGGTTCCCAGGCTTCCAAAGGCGCCAATAAGAAACCATGGAGCATGGATCGCGGATTCATGAAACTCAATACCCTCAACCGTCCAACCGTCATTGCACAAATGTCGGATGCTCCGCTGGAGAGTTATTCTATCGCATGGAATATCACTCACCTTTCTGCGTTCCGTCATAACATGACATGCAACTATCTGATGTGGGATGGTCATGTTGAGAATCACAGACCAAGCACTGTTACGCTGCTTGGTGAATCTGAAAAAACTGTTGACTATTCCAACGCATGGAAATTCCCCTGGTGGTAATTACAACTTAACATAAAAAAAGGGCATTTCAATGCCCGGAAAGAAAGGATCTTACTATGAAAAAAGTTTTAATGTCTCTTGCCGCCGCTCTCTGCTTTGCCGGAGTTAACGCATTTGAACTGGATTGTACCTTTGACAAAAAACAGCCTGCCGGATTGAATCTCTCCGGAACTGTCCAGCAGGAAAATGGGGCATCTGTTCTGATTAACAACAAAAACTATTATATCGGAATCCTTACCTTCACCGGAGAAGAAGGTGCCGGCGGAACGCTGACGCTTGACCTTTCCGCAGAAGGAAATCCTGCAAGTTTGCTCGGCGTTATTCTTTATGAAAAACAGGCAAATGGAAAATTGAAACTTATGAAACACCTTGCATGGCAGAGAAAAGTTGCTCAGGACAAGTATGAAACTGTGACGATCAACATTGCTCCCGGAACCTTCAAAGCCGGTCAGAAGTATGACATTTACTTTTACCGTTCCAACCAGAAAGGCTCTTTGAAGATCAAACGTCTCCAGTTCAAAACAACTCCTGCCGCAGCAAAATAATCAGCATCGAACCGGTGAAGATTTATGAATAAGGCATTTTTTTCTGCGGGGCTGTTCTGCTGTCTTTGGATTCTGAACGCTCTGGAACTGAATTGTAACTTTGACAGGGAACTGCCCCGGGGCGTTTCTGTTGCCGGAACGGTTCAGAAAATCAATGGAGAAACCGTTAAGGTCAACAATCAGAATTATGTTGCAGCAGTTCTGCGGTTTAACGGGGAAGATAACTCTTCCGGCGTTTTGGAACTGGATCTCATGACGACCGGTCAACCTCCGGCGACTCTGGGGGCGATCCTTTACCGGAACGAAAACGGAAAACTGATCCGCATTTCCACACTGGCATGGCTGAAGCATGTCCCCCGCGAAAATTTCGGTAAAATGTCTTTCAAATTTGCACCGGGAACCTTCAAAGCCGGTCAGAAATATGAGATTTATCTCTATCGTGCCAATCAGAAAGGATCATTGATATTCCGCAATCTCCTGCTCAAACTTGAAAAAGTGAAACGTACGATCACAGTCAATTACAAAAACACACCCGATCTCGTCGGCCCCTTAAAGAGCGGGCCATCCGGAAAACCGGATTTTCATATCCAGATCACCGGCGTGGATCCCAACAAAAAGATCAGGGAGATTGTTGTGACTACCACCGCCGGACGTTGGGTTTCCGGGGATGATGTCAAGAAAAATTTCTGGATGATCCAGTATTATGACTCAGCAGATTTTCCCGCCAGGAAAAATCCGAGAAACAATTTCAATGGAACATTACATTCCAATTTGAGCTGTATCGACATGGTCTTTGAAAATTCTTATGTCGAGGGCGCGCAATATCTTTGTGAAGTATTTTATTCCGATGGAACCGTGGATCGATGGAAAACGGAAAAAGAAGAGATCATCCGTCCGCCCGTTCCGCTGACTTTTCAGAAAAATATCCTGACCGGTTCCGAATCTTCCTTTGTTCCGGCAGGCTGGAAACAGCCGCAAATCGGATGCCGGAGTTTTTATACTCTGCTCAGCGATCAAGAGTTCCTGAAAGAAGGTTTTCTGATGAAGGGAAAATCTCATCGCAGGATCTGGAGCCTCGGCTGGTTCCTGCCTTTCGCAGGACATAATAAAAAGCCCTCTCCTGCTCAAGTTGAACAGTTGTGTGCAATCTCTTCCAGAACTGCCTTGCGGGAATTCCAGATCTTTGACAACGATGGGAAAAACATCGCATCTCAAGCAGAAATTTCCGGAGAATTAACCGGTAAAAGCAGCGGGACAGCTCCCGTTTTTGCTCCCGGAACCTCCAAAGCAACCTGGTTGGATCTTGCAAAAATCACCGATGGCGATTTTTCTCTTGACAACGGCGCCAAAGCCTCGGAAGCATTGATCAATCAGACGCAGGCGGGCAGAATCACCTTACGTTTCAAAGTCCCTGTCAAACTTTCCAAAGCGGTTCTCTATCACGGGATGCGGAATGGCTGCCTCGCCGGATATATCGCAAAAGATTTCTTTCTGGAATATCAGAAAGACAGTGTGTGGATTCCAGTGAAAGGTGCTGACATCAAAGGAAATACAGCAGAAAGGACGGAGCATGATCTCGGAGGTTTGGAAACATCCGCGCTTCGTCTGACCATTTCCCGGAACAATACTCTGGTTGATTTCAGCAAATTTGACTGGTCTTTCCGCAATCCTTATCTGGATATCGCAGGGAAAACCGCGAATGTTCCCGATGATGTCACGTTCCATTATTGGTATCTGGGGCATGATTCCTCCATTTATTTTGCTTTGCCGAAAGAGGATTATACTCCTGCCGGACAGGAAGAATATAAAAAATGGCGGGCAAACCACCCGAACTTCATGGGATTTCAGGTGGTTGAATTTGATAATGATTTGGCGCATCATCTCGGCTGGGGCTCTTACCGGGATCAAAGCGGAGCTCTCGGCAGTTACAAGTATGCCAGCAAAACCTTTGTGGTGCAGCGCCCTCTGGTAAAATTGCCCGATACCCGCGAGGAAGCTCTGGAACAATACGAAACTCTTTATAAGTTCTATAACCGTATGATGTTCAATGATTGCGCAAACTTCAGTTCCATTACCATGTGGCATCATCAGGCGATGGAATGGGGCGCTCCTTCGACGGTGATGGAGTGCTTCGGCGGAGGATGCCCGGTGTTTTCCATGCAGATCGCTGCCGCACGCGGAGCATCCCGTCAATACGGAAATAAACCATGGGGTTGCTATTTTGCCACCTATCTCGGACATACTTATCTCAATTACCATAAAAGCGGAAGTGTTTTCGGGCCAAATTGCGGAAAATCTGCTTCTCTTTACCGCAGGCAGAACTATTTTGTTTATCTGATGGGCGCAACTTACGTTGACTTTGAACATCCGGATATCGCATTCCTGAAGGAAAAACCGGTAAAAGGAAAAGATCCTGTATTTTCCCCGCATGGGAAAGCTGTTTTGGAAACGGCTGAATTCGCCCGCAGAGATCAGGAGCGCGGAGATGTTTATACACCGATCGCATTGCTGCTTGATTTCGGGCATGGCTGGGACAGTCATGAAGGGCGAAAAATCTGGTACGGCATGTTCCAGCCCACCGTGGCGGATCGGAATATTGATGTTTGGATGAAGGGGATCTTCGGAAATTCTGAGCTGGCACAGGAAGGGTACGGCTGCAATATGAGCCAGACCGGATTCAGCGGACTTGTGGATATCCTGACCTTGAACCCGCCGAAAGGGCCTGCCGGAAATCTGAAAGATTATCCCGCAGCGATCCTTGCCGGAAAAATCAAGTGGAACCATGATGCAATCAATGCCCTCCGGGACTACGTTGAACAGGGCGGGATCCTTGTGGTCAACAGTGAACAACTCCCGGAAGCTCTTTCGACAGAGTCTTTTACAGGTGTCAAATTTTCCGGAAAAACTGCCCGGGGAACGACAACTGTGACCTTTGACGGAAGGAAACTGGCAGATACCAAACAGCCTTATGAGTATCAGCTCATTACTCTCAAAGGTGCAAAAGTCCTGCTCAAGACTGCCGAAGGAGCCCCTTTGGCAACAATATTCAGCTGTGGAAAAGGAACAGTCATTCTGACCTTGCAGAAGTATCTTGTGGAAGATCCTGCAACTGCCGGACAAAAGAACGGGGTGCCGGCAATTCACTATCTTCTCTCCATGCTGCGGCACGAACTGCTGCCTTTCCGGGTGGTCGGGGACAGCCCTGCGGAAATGGTCGTCAGCCGACAGAAAAACGGATGGCGTATATCTTTGCTGAACAACCGCGGAGTTTATAAACAACCCCTGACCGCTCCGGTCCTTGTCCAATCAGAAAAAACAGAGCAGACTTTATTCTTTCCGGGGAAGATCGAATCTGCAACAGAACGGATCACCGGTAAGAAACTTGCAGTCAGCACGGAGAATGGACAGAGTTCTCTGACGGTCACGATCCCTGCCGGGGATCTGGTCATCATTGACGTTGTCATAAAGAAATAAGAGGGTTTGAACTTATGGAAAGAAAGAAAATCGGCGTGGCCGTTATTGGCTGCGGTATGAGATCAAAATATACAGTTGGCAATCTTTTGCAGGCTTCCGGCGGGAATGTGGAAATCGTTTCCGTTTATGATCCTCTTGATAAGGCTGTTGACGATGTGTTGACGGCATGGAACGTTGAAAAAAACACCTGCCGTAAATGCGCCGGCAGTCTCGAAGCGATCACCGCTCCGGGAGTGGATTGGGTGCTGGTCAACTCTCCGAATGTGTTTCACAAACAGCATATTCTTGAAGCGTTTTCTGCCGGAAAACATGTATTTTCTGAAAAACCTCTGGCATCAACACTGGAAGATTGCAAGGAAATTTACGATGCTCATTCCGCAAACAACTTACTCTTTGCCACCGGATTTGTCCTGCGTTATTCTCCGTTCTATCAGAAAGTAAAATCTCTGCTGGAATCCGGGGATTTCGGGAAACTCCTGAGCATCGAAGCAAATGAAAATATCAATCCTGCTCATGGCGGTTATATTATGCGGAACTGGCGGCGGAAAACTGAATTTGCCGGACCTCATATCCTTGAAAAATGCTGTCATGATCTTGATTTGATCATCTGGTTCTGCAACTCCTTGCCGAGCAAAGTGTTCTTCTGCGGAACAACCAATGTTTTCAAGCCCGAAAACCGCTATCTTGAAGAAAAATACGGAGCAAATACCTTCAACAGCTGGGGCGGACTCGATCAGATTGAAACTGCGTTCAATGACGATTCCGATATGATGGATACCAGCATGGGAACTGCAATTTTCCGGAATGGTGTTCAAGTCTCTTTCTGTGCAACAATGTGCAATGCGCTTCCTGAACGACGGATGCGGTTCAACTGCTCCGAAGGAACGATCATTGTGGATCTTTACGCTTCAACAGTCACCTATAAGACGATTGGAGAGAATACTGCGTGCACACTCAAATTTATGAACGATCTGCATGGCGGCGGAGACCAGTATATCATGAAAGAACTGTATGATACCATGAGCAATGGAACTGCTCCGAAGTGCAGCGGAAATACAGGGCTTGAAAGTGCTGTGTTTGCATTGGCATTTGATCGATCTGCCAGAGAACAGCGGCTCATAGATCTTGAACCGATCTGGAAAAGTCTTGACCGCTGATGAAGGGGAGCGTTTCATCCGGCCTCTTCCGGAAGATTGCTCCCCTGTATTTTCTTATCAAAGACCGAGTTTGGCTTCCAGTTCTTCCGCAGTCATGTAACCGATCAGCCGCTGTTCCAGTTTTCCGTTTTTATAGAAAAACATTGCAGGGATGTTATTGACTCCGAGGGATGCCGCAATGGAAATATTTTCCTGATCGCTGGAAACTTCCACTTTTCCGACGATGATTTCCGGGTGTGCCGCTGCCAGTTTTTCCAATTCCGGAGCCAGCTTGACACATGGTCCGCACCAGGTTGCCCAAAAGTCGATCAGAACCGGTTTTTCCGTTTGAGCCGTAAGTTTTTCAAAGGATGCTTTGTTCAGATGAAGAACTTCCATGATTATTTCTCCTTATAATAAAGTTTGCAGTAACAATATCCTTGGAAATCAGGATCAGAAATTTGTTCCTGAAATTCTTTGCAGATACAGATATTTTCCGGCGTATGAAGCAATCTGCATGGACAATAGCCTCCGGTTTTGATCAGGGCATTTTGAATTTTCTTGACGAGTGCTTCATCTTCGTTGAATCTGACTTTTTCCGGGAGTTCCATGCTTTTTCCTTTCCGTTCCGGAGCTGCTGAACCGGCAGAACACTTTTATTGAGATCAGACAGCCGAATCTGTTTTTTGAAAATATACTCATTCGTGCAGGGATTTCAAGGACTTTTTTGGAAAAAAAAGAAAAAAAGAACTTGAAAAAGGGAAAAAATATGGTATAATTCTATGAACAGCTTTTTAATTACAGAAAAACGTTACAATACCGGGATCATGCGATGAGCAGAAAAGTTTTGATTTATGATACAACACTGAGAGATGGCTCTCAGGCAGAAGGGATTTCCCTTTCCAAAAGTGATAAACTGCGGATCGCAGAACGTCTGGACCGTCTTGGAGTGGCTTATATCGAAGGCGGCTGGCCCGGATCCAATCCGAAGGATGTGGAGTTCTTTCAGGAAGTCCGGAAATTAAACCTTCAACATGCAAAAATTGCTGCGTTCGGAAGCACCCGCCGCGCGAAAAACAGACCGGAAGAAGATGAGAATCTCCGTTTGCTGCTGGAGTCCGAAGCCCCCGTTGTGACCATCTTCGGAAAATCCTGGCTCCTGCATGTGACAGATGTCCTCCGGGTCTCTCCGGAACAGAATCTGGAAATGATTCAGGACAGCTGCGCTTATCTTTCCGCTGCCGGACGGGAAACGGTTTTCGATGCCGAACATTTCTTCGACGGATATAAAAATGCCCCGGAATATGCTCTGGAAGTGTTGAAAAGTGCCGCTGCCGGCGGAGCTTCCACTGTGACTCTTTGCGATACCAACGGCGGCTGCCTGCCGGAAGAAATTTATGAAATCACTTCAATCGTCCGGAAAACTCTGCCGGAAAATGTAACGATCGGAATCCATTGTCATAACGATTCAGAACTGGCAACGGCAAACTCTCTTGCAGCTGTCCGTGCCGGAGCAGGACATATTCAGGGAACGATCAACGGATTCGGCGAACGGAGCGGAAATGCAAACCTCTGTTCCATTATTGCGAATCTGGAACTGAAAATGAAAATACAGTGCCTGCCGGAAGGAAATCTTTCCACTTTGCGCGACTGCAGCCGCTGTGTGGATGAAATTGCCAACCTGCATCACGATCCCCGCCTTCCTTATGTCGGGGACAGTGCATTCGCTCACAAAGGCGGAATGCATGTGAATGCTGTTGAGAAAAATCCCACGACGTTTGAGCATGTTGCTCCGGAATCTGTTGGGAACAAACGGCGGGTCCTGATTTCCGATCTTTCCGGAAAGAGCAATCTTGGCATGAAAGCCAAAGAACTCGGTTTGGAAGCAGATCCGGAAAAACTGATCTCAGCCCTTTCCGAAATCAAGCGCCGGGAAAATCTCGGATATGAGTATGAGCTTGCAGAAGCCTCATTTGCTCTGTTGCTGGAAAAAGAAACCGGAGAATACAGTCCGTTCTTTGAACATCTCGGATTCCGGGTCTCTGTGGAAAAACGCGGCGGAATGGCGCGGATCTCTGAGGCAACGGTTAAACTGAAGGTCGGAGAAGAAGAAAGTCTTGTGGCAGCTGAAAGTTCTTCCGGTCCCGTCAACGCCCTGGATACCGCTTTGCGGAAAGCTCTTGTTCCGTTCTATCCTGAATTGAAGGGAATGAGTCTGCTGGATTACAAGGTCCGTATCTTGAGCGGCGACAACGGAACGGCAGCCAAAACCCGGGTTTTGATCGAATCCGGGATCCCCGGAAAAAAATCCTGGGTCACGGTCGGGGTCAGCGAAAATATCATTGATGCTTCTTACGAAGCAATCGTTGATTCCGTAGAATATGCTTTGCTAATGTACAGAAAGAACGAAAAATGAAACGGCAAGTAATAATTTTCGGTTTGATTTTCAGTGTGATTTTCGGTTGTTTTCTGACTCCTGCACCGGAAGCAAAAGCCATTGATCCTGTTACGATTGCAATTCTTACACCGATTGCGATCAAGGCGGCACAGATCGCAGCTCCTTATGTCCTGCGCGGCTTACGGAATATGGCGATCGCTGCTTCCAAAACCATTCCGGATTTCTTCAACCTGCTGAAACTTCCTTTGGGATTGCTGATGATAACGATCGGTGCGCCTTTCGGTACATTCGTGCGCGGATGCACCTATCTTTTTCACGGTTTCATAGCCCCCTTCAAATTGGCGTGGCACGTCTTCTGCATTCCATTCGCTGCGTTTAAAATAACAAGGTAGCGAGCCTGACGTTCAGGGGTGTATTGTGCCTTTATCAAAAAAAAGTGAAGACAGTTTGCTGCGTTCCTGGTATGGTCCTGACCGTGCTTTGGATGAACGGATCTCACGGAATCCTCAACTGCATCCTTTTTCAGATTCCCTTGATAAATTCATGAAAGGGATCGTCTCGGAAGGTGCTGTTTCGCTGGAACAGATCTCCGCGGAATGGAAAGAGATCATCGGGCCTGCCAATGCAAAACTCTGCAGTCCGGTGTTTTTCCGGGATGGTCTTCTGAAAGTTGAGATCAATCACCCCGCATTCAAACTTGCGCTGGATAATCCGAAAATCAAACAGGCGATCATGGAGCGTTTATCACAACTCGGGATCACCTGTGAATCAATTCAATTTGTTCCGCCGGGCGGGTTCAAAAAACGCTGAACTTTTCACCATTCAGCCGTGCAACTGCGGAAGCCGGAACCCAGCCGACAGCATTTCCTGCCTGAATACGGACCCAGTCATTCCGGGATTCCCGGATCTGAACAACTTCGGCTGCCTGCAATTTTTCATCACTGACAGTTTTTGCCGTCATGGAAGGCAATGCCCGGAGCGGAATCTCTTTTTCGATGATCATTGCCCGCGTTTTTGAACAGGTCGTCTGATCCTGAGCAATCATCATGCCGGCGCCCAGCACAAGAAGGATCAGCCCGCAGCAGACGATCGGCAACGTGACTTTCATACTGAAAAATCTCCGCAGTCCAAGCGCAGCCAGGAGCAGGGCAATCCCGAAAAATGCCAGATTCCACCATCCTTCCGGAGTCATCTGATCCATAAGACAGGAGGGAATATCCCCGGGTTTTTCCATTTTTTTCAGGATAACGATGCCGGTTTCCCGCTCTGCCAGTTCAAGGTTCCGGAGAATCTCCGGGTCTCTCGGCGCAAGAATCCGGGCACGTTCATAGCAAGCCTGTGCTTTTGCATACTCTTTTTCCTGATAATAACAGTTGCCGATGTTATAGAGCAGGGCGGGTGTGATCCCGACCTTTTTCAATTGAGCGGTGTACCATTCTCTTGCGGTTTTGAATTCGCCTTTGTCATAGGCTCTCATTGCATCGACTTGGGAGAACTCCGCAGCTGCGGCAAAAGAGATGAAGCAAAGTGCCAGAACTACAACTTTGGAAAGCATTTTGATCAACTTTCTGATCCGGTCTTCCGAGAAAACTGCTGCCCCGGGAGCCCATGCTCCGGCGGAGAGCTGTTTCAGTTCTCCGGCAAGATCCGGCTGTTTCTTTTCAAGTGTTTCTGCAACTTCATTCATAGAGGTTCCGGGCGGAAGATTCAGTGCTTTATTGAGATAATCGGAAATTTCCGGGACAAGGTTGTAAACTTCTTCGGATTGAGCAGTTTTCAATTGATTCATAAGCTTTTTCCTGATTCGTTTTGCTTCGGATTTCCGGGTGGAAGCCGTATCCGTTCCTTTCTGTTTGAAATGCCGGATCTCGCATCCGGCAAATGTGAGAAGTCCCAGCAGCAGGAAAAAGAGACTCGTTCCAAAGGAGAAGGAACTTCCTGTTCCGGAATCCGGCAGGCGTTTCAAATACATGATTCCAGCCAGTTCATGTTCCGGTTCTTCCAATGGTTCCTGTTCCGGGAGCGCGGCATCTACAACATTCGGACTGTTTTTGACGGGAATCACTCCGCTTGCGGATTTGACAGTCAGCGGTTTATGAAGCATCGTGCTTTTATAGGATCCGGTTTTTGTGTCAAAGATGCTGAATTCCTGTTTGATATCAAAAGTTCCGGGTTTCGTCGGGATCATGATATAACGGATTTCTGCAGATTTCCCATCGGGATTCCGTGTGATTTCAGGCGTGTAAATCCGGAATCCATCGATTTTCAGTTCCGGAGCTTTGAGATTTTCCAACCCGCCGTTTCCTTCCAGCTTAACGGTCAGAGTCACAGTATTGCCCACATTTGTTTCCAGCGCGGAGAGAGTGGATTCTATTTTCCAATTCCCGACGAGTCCGAGATCCTGACTGCCGGCGGGCGGCGGGGGCAGGGGGCGAATCGTAAGTTCCGGAGATTTTGAACGGAGCGTATGCTGAACGATTTTTCCGAAAAATCCGCTGTTGAAAAAGCTGTCAAAAAATGGATCGTCAGAGGATCTGCTGGTTCCATGGCCGGGCAGGCGTAATTCCGTCTTTGTCTTTGCGCTCAAGGTGATCTTTCCCGGGGAAATTGCCCGGAATTCTGTCCGGAAAACATAGCAGATATAATCTCTGCCATTGACCACTTCATTGCGGGTCGTAGGCGTCGCAAACCTCTGATTCTGAGGATTTTCGTCTTTATAGCTCCGGTAAACGAGATTTTCCTTGTCAGAAGTCAGTTCCGGATAAGTCAAATTTGCTTTGATTCCAGCCAGACAATAAACGATAATCTCAGCGGGAATATCCTCCCCTACATAAAACTCCGTCTTTGAGCTTGGAAAAACGATTTTGGAAAATGCTGCATCATCGACAGTCAGCTCTTCTCTTGATGGGCGCGGTTCCCGTTCGCCGCTGCGCATGTGTTCATTCTTGCGGGAATAGGATTCTTTTTCATTATAACTGTTTTTCCCGACGGATCTGCTGCTGAATTTTGCCTGTTGCACCCGGAATGTAAATTCTTCTGTCAGAAATCTTCTGCTGCCGGAGCGGACCTCTGTTTCAGGAATCGTGTAGGTTCCGGGACGTTCCACAACAAAAGAGTATCTCCGTTCTGCGGTTCTTGTGGATCTCCCATTGATATACTGGTATCTCTGAGAGGTTGCTGAGCCGAGCCATTCCACTCCGGTAAGATCCGGCATCCGGATAAATTCCGGAGGCGTTCTGGAATTTACCCGCAGGATCAGTTCCGCCGGTTCCCCGGCAATAACCGTTTTGGGGTACAGCGAGATCTGCACTTCGCCTGCGAACAGGAAAAGTGCTGCAAATAAGGTGAAAAGCGAGAGAAGATATTTCATATTTTACCAATCCTTGGATACCGGAGGAATCCGGGAGTTTTTCTTTCGGAACTGTTCTTTCAGGGCATCACGGAGATCCTGTTCATCCCGGGCCATCTGATCCAGAATCATACCTGCCTGTTTGGGATCGATATCCCCTTCCTGAACGGGGAGAGCAACGGGTTGTTTCGGCTGCTGTTGAGGCGGTTTCGGCTGTTCCGGCTGTTGAGCTCCGGTCTGCGGCTGTTCCTGCTTGGGCTGCTGACCCTGCTGATCCTGCTGATCCTGCTGAGGAGATTTCGGCTGTTCACCGGATTTCCCTTGCGGCTGTTCCGGCTGTTCCGGAGCACCAAGGATCCGGGCAGCTCTTTGCAAATGAGATTCTGCTTTTTTGCCATCCTGTTCCTGTTGCGCCTGTTCTGCCAACTGAAGTTCATTTTTCGCGGCTACTGCCTGCTCGACCTGTTTCGCCTGACCAAGATCCAGTGCCATTTGTTCCAGCTGTTCGACTGTTTGGCGTGCCTGTCTGGTCAAATCAGCGGCAGATTGCTGTCCTTGCTGAGGCTGTTGACCCTGCTGAGGCTGTTGTCCCTGCTGAGGCTGTTGCCCCTGCTGAGGCTGTTGACCCTGCTGAGGCTGTGGACCTTGCTGTCCCTGCTGAGGCTGTTGCCCCTGCTGAGGCTGTTGTCCTTGCTGAGGCTGTTGACCCTGCTGAGGCTGTTGTCCTTGCTGAGGCTGTTGACCCTGCTGAGGCTGTTGACCTTGCTGAGGCTGTTGACCTTGCTGAGGCTGTTGACCCTGCTGAGGCTGTTGACCTTGCTGAGGCTGTTGACCCTGCTGAGGCTGTTGTCCTTGCTGAGGCTGTTGTCCTTGCTGAGGCTGTTGTCCTTGCTGAGGCTGTTG
>JAFTIQ010000061.1 GCA_017456805.1 Lentisphaeria bacterium | reverse complement strand
CAAGCGCAATTTAATTTAGGTGATTGCTATAGAAATGGCGATGGAGTTCAAAAGGATTTGGCACAGGCAGTGTTCTGGTATCGCAAAGCCGCTGAACAAGGATATGCACAAGCGCAATTTAATTTAGGCGTTTGCTATAAAAACGGCTATGGAGTTCAAAAGGATTTGACACAGGCGGTGTTCTGGTGGAGAAAAGCCGCTGAACAAGGATATGCACAAGCGCAATATAATTTAGGTGTTTGCTATAGAAACGGCTATGGAGTTCAAAAGGATATGGCACAGGCAGTGTTCTGGTATCGCAAAGCTGCAGAACAAGGGGATGCACAAGCGCAATGTAATTTAGGCTTTTGCTATGAAAACGGCGATGGAGTTCAAAAGAATTTGACACAGGCGGTGTTCTGGTATCGTAAAGCTGCAGAACAAGGATATGCACAAGCGCAATATAATTTAGGTGAGTGCTATAGAGACGGCGATGGAGTTCAAAAGGATCTGAAGCAAGCAGTATTCTGGTTTCGCAAGGCTGCAGAACAAGGGGATATTGAGGCACAGGAAGCATTGAAAAAATTAAATGTTTCGCAATAAATATTCGTTAATTTTTCGACATTCAACACCCCGGACGCTTCGGCAGACGGGGTGTTTTTTTGCGAAAAAAAGATTGTGATCTGAATTTTGCTTGCCCACATTTTATTTTGAAGTGGAACTTGTAACAGCAAAAATTAACTGAGAAAAGTGAAAGAGTAAAGAAATAGACGTTTTTATTTCAATTATTTTTTAATAGCGTTTGTTCCACCTTTTGAAATTTGATAAATCCGTGCTATATTATGTTGATTTTTAGAAAAACGGAGTCATTTACAGGAGACCCACTATGTTTGAAACTCGCAAAGACGCTATTGCGGCTGTCGCGGCTCGACCCGCTTTGAAGTCCGGGGATGCTGTTCCTTTTGATCTCGAAACCTATGCTTCCGATGTTTTCGGAATTGATTGTATGCGCGAACGTCTTCCGAAAGGGGTCTTTCAAAAACTTTATAAGACAATCACCGAAAAATCGCCGCTGGATCCGACCATCGCCGACGATGTGGCAAATGCAATGAAACGGTGGGCGATCGAAAAAGGCGCAACTCATTTTACTCATTGGTTTCAGCCGTTGACAGGTTCCACCGCTGAAAAACATGACTCCTTCGTCGAACCGGATTCCGATGGGAAGGCAATCACTGTTTTCTCCGGGAAAAATCTGATCATCAGCGAACCGGATGCATCCAGTTTTCCCTCCGGCGGACTTCGCGCGACCTTTGAAGCACGCGGCTATACGGCGTGGGATCCCACAAGTCCGGCATTCATCAAGCAACATCCAAATGGCGCAACCCTTTGTATTCCAACGGTTTTCTGCTCTTACACCGGAGAGGCTCTTGACCGGAAGACTCCGCTTTTGAAATCGATCAACGCGATCAAGAATGCGGTTTCCCGGCTGATGCGCTGTTTCGGCGAGGACGGCAAGGAAATCGTGACTGTTACCCTTGGGGCGGAACAGGAATACTTCCTGATCGACCGTCATTTTTATTTGGCAAGGCCCGATCTTGTTCAGGCCGGCAGAACTTTGTTTGGCGCGGCGCCCCCGAAGCATCAGCAGTTGGATGATCATTATTTTGGAACGATTCAGCCCCGGATTCTTGCGTTTATGGGGGATGTGGAACATTCGCTCTGGCGGCTTGGGATTCCGGCGAAGACCCGGCACAATGAAGCGGCACCGGCGCAGTATGAACTTGCACCGCTGTTTGAAGATTTGAACCTTGCATGTGACCATAACATGCTTGTTATGGATGTGCTGAAGCAGAAAGCCGCAGAACACGGATTCGTCTGTCTGCTCCATGAAAAACCGTTTTCAGGCGTCAATGGTTCCGGAAAACATGTGAACTGGTCTGTCAATTACGGTAATTTGAATTTGCTGAATCCCGGATCAGACCCCCACCAGAATGCGATTTTCCTCACGACACTCTGTGCTGTGATTCAGGCTGTTGATAAACATGCAGATCTGCTGCGTGCGACGACTGCTTCTGCGGGGAATGATCATCGTCTTGGAGCTGCGGAAGCTCCTCCTGCGATCATTTCCATTTTCCTCGGGGAACAGCTCACGGATGTGATCGAACAGATTGAAAAAGGGAATCTGAAGTCTTCCAAACATGCCGGATTGATGAAGATCGGTGTTGATACGCTTCCGCCGCTTCCCCGAGATGCGACTGACCGGAACAGAACGAGTCCGTTTGCATTCACCGGAAACAAATTTGAATTCCGTGCACCCGGCTCAAGTCAGGCGTGCGCCGGGGCAAACGTGATCCTGAACACGATCGTCGCAGAGGCAATGGATGATATTTCAGCCCAGCTTGAAAAGGCAGGCCGGGATAATTTCAATGAAAAACTGCAGAAAGTCCTGCAGTCAGTGATCAAGAAACATAAACGAGTGATTTTCAACGGGGACAATTATACGGAATCCTGGCGGAAGGAAGCTGCCAAACGCGGTTTGCCCAATGCGGCATCCACACCGGCGGCACTGGCAGCGTTCCTTGATGAAAAGAATGAGATCCTCATGGAAAAATACGGAGTCTTCACCAAACAGGAACTTCGTTCACGGCATGATGTTTTCTGTGAAGAATACAGCCGGAAAGTGAAGATTGAAGGGGAACTTTCTCTGAGCCTTGCCAGAACGCTGTTTTTGCCGGCAGCCACCAGACAGATAGCTGAGCTGGCAAGCGGAATCTGCAACATGAAACAGGCTGGTTTGAACGCAGGAATTTCTGCAAAGACAGCAATGGCGGAACGGATCGGCACGCTTGCGGATGCCGTTGAAGATTGTGCTAACCGTTTGGAAGAGGCTCTCACAGAAAACAGTTCCAAGCAGATTCTCAGCATCATGAGTGAAATGCGGAAAAATGTCGATTCCCTGGAAAAACAGGTCGATGATGATTACTGGCCGCTGCCGAAGTATCGGGAAATGCTTTTTATTCTTTAATGATAGATAAAACAGGGGTTGAAAATGGAAGAACAGAACAACAGGCGGATGCAGCTGACTGGCGGAGATGAAACGATTTTAATCGTTGATGATCAGGAAACTGTATGGGATTTTCTGATTGAGGCTTTGCAGAAACTCGGCTATTCGGTCCTTCTTGCTGAAAACGGATTGGATGCTGTGGAAATTTATGAAAGCAACCCCGGTCAAATCGATTTGGTTCTGTTGGATATGATCATGCCGAAGCAGGGCGGTCATGCAACGTTCCACAAGCTGAAAGAGATTGATCCCAATGTAAAGGTGCTTCTTTCCAGCGGGTTTGTTTCTCTGGATGAAGTGGATGATCTTTTGCAGAATGGGGCAGCAGGATTTTTGCCGAAGCCCCATCGGATCGGCGATATGGCAAGGGAAATCCGCAGAATTCTGGATCTTGCGAAATCCCCGGAAAAAGAATGATCGAAACGGATTATATCATCCTGAAAAAAATTCCGTACAGAGAATCCAGTCTGATCGTTTCCGGAATTTCTCCGGAACTGGGCAAACTGGATTTTGTAATGCGGGGTCATGCTTCCGGAAAAGCCGGAAAATTCCCCGTTGCAGGTTTGTTCCGGGAACTGCATATCGAATTCAAATCCAAAAGCGATGACTTGAGCGGACTGTTGACTGCCGGAAAAATGGAATTGAAGACAAACAACGATTCCATTGCCGAGAATATCCCCGGGTATCTGGCGGCATGTGAACTTTCCACAATGCTGCTTGCCAACACTGCGCCGATGATCCCGATTCCGGAAACCTATCAGGTGTTGAATCTGTTTCTGAAATCCATTCAATCGGGAAAAGCCCCGGAACCTTATCTTTCGCTTGTCTATCTGATGCTGCTTCGTGAGGGCGGGGAACTGCCGCCGCAGGAGGGCAGGGCAGGGGATTTTCTGGATCAGCTTCTATCCGCAACCGCTGCCGGGCATGATATTCCGGAACGACTGCCGGAATCGTATTGGCAGAAACTGAGCGAATGGCGAAAAATCATCTGCCGGAAGATGAAAAAATAATTTTTTCTTTTTGTGCTTGTTTTTAATGTAAATAATGCTATATTAGAAGAAGTTTAAGATTTTTTTTTATAAATAACCAATAAAGAAAGGTAAAAAAATGATTATTCGTTGTGCCTATTGTCAGAATCAGATCAATCTTCAAGCTGCAGTTCCGGGAATACAAGTGATATGTCCATTTTGCAGAAACAGCTTTGTTTTGAATCAGCAGCCTAAAAAAAACAGCATGAAAATAGTCATTGCTATCGCTGCTGCCGCATTTATTGCTCTTCTGGTTCTGTTGGCTGGTGCCTTCATATACTTGGACAACGAAGGTGTTTTCCGTGCCAGCAAAGAAGAACGTGATATGATGACAAGTATGGAAAGATTTGAAGAATCCAGATTGAAAACTATCTCTGAGTTCATCAAACAGAACTATGCTTCTCAGAAAATCATCATCGTCGCTCCCGGAGGAACCAACTGGGAACAGAACGAATATAACAGGAAACGCGTTGATTGTCTCAAAAAATATCTTCCCAATGCAGAAGTTAAAGCTCTGAATTATGTCCGCAGTGAAGATGAAATGGCAGCAATGCCCGGAGCAACTGCAAAAGAATTCAATGATTTCTTCAAGGCAAACGGTGAAGCTCTGTTTGTTCTTCTCGAAGATCTTCCCTTTGAACCCCGTGAACTCGCTAAACTTTCCATTTGGAAAGCAAAAGGAAAGCAGAAAATTGCTCTGCTCAGCGGAGAAGTCTCTTCTCTCGGTTTCTTCTTCAAAGGTGCTAAACCCGGCGAAGAAGTCATCGTTGCTGCGATTGTCGGCAAAACCGGTCTCAAAGAAGCTGACTATGAAAAACCGGCTCCGGAAAATCTTGATGAAGCATTCAGTATGCGTTATGTCATGATCACCAGCAAGAACATTGATCAGTACATCAAGAACACAGCTTATTTCCCGCTGCGGTAATCTGGAATCTTAACTGATCCGACTGTTGCAGACCTTGTTCTGCAACAGTTTTTTTGTCCGGAGAAGTTTAATCTTCGATGATTTTAATCTTTTTCCACGCGCCGGTTCCGCGCCGCCAGAGCATCAGAAGCGCATCAATTGCGATATAGCAGGTCAGCAGGATCCAGACCTGTTCAATGGTGGATCCGAACACCATAACAAGAAGGATCGTTCCGGGCATTTGAATTCCCCAGGAGGTTCCGATCCCGATCAGAAGCGGGATTTTCGTATCGCCAGCGCCGCGTAATGCACCCATCAGGAGAAAACGGATCGCATCAAAAAAGTTGAAAAAGGCTGCCATCAGAAGGATGAACTTGACATATTCCACGGTTTTTACCATATTGATCTCACCGGATGAGTTGTCAGAACCGAACAAATCGATCAGGAATTCCGGTTCCAGAAGATAGAGGACAGCTGTAATACTCAGCCAGGGGAGCAGCATCCGGAATGCTTTCCAGAAAATCGAACCGGCTGTTTTCAAATCTTTTTTGCCAATGAATTGACCGGTCAGGATCCCGGTTGCATCGGACATTCCGAAGATGGGCATATTTCCCACCATGTTAATGCAAAGGGCAATGCTTGTGGCGGTCAAAGCTTCATTTCCCAATCTGCCGATCATCATGACTGTTATAGCGAATCCCACATTCCGCAGGAATCCCTGAAAACCGGCTGGAGTTCCGAAAAGAAGCAGTTTTTTGACAAATTCCCAGCGGAATTCTTTTCTGCTTCTGGTGGGATATTCCGATTGATCCACCAGCAGAAAACAGAAGAGAATCGCGAGAAAAGAATAGAAGTTCGCAATCGTATTTGCCAATCCTGCGCCCAGGATCCCAAGTTCCGGGCAGCCAAATTTACCGTAAACCAGCAGATAATTCAGGGGGATCGACAATATACAGCTTGTTCCTTTGATCACAGCGAGCACCTTTGTTTTACCTCTGCCGGTAAAGAAGGAGAATAGAGGTGTTTCCAGACAAGCCAGCACAGCGCAGGGAGCCATCGCCGAGAAATATTCAGATTCAAGTGCTGCAATGATCGGATCATGCCCATTTCTTGCAAAAATAAAAGGTCCGGCAAGAGGGAACGCGAAACATAAGAGGAAGGAGATCCCCGCGCTGAAGTAGAAGCCGTTCCACGCGGCACGGATGCAGTTGATTTTATCTCCGGCACCATGATACTGGGCAACAATCGTCGCAGTGAACCCGGTTGTGATCAGAAACAGGATCATAAAAGTGAAGAAGAGTTGTCCGGCAGGCATTGCGGCCGCCATTTCTTCCGGAGAATGTTTGGAAAGAAACACCCGGTTTGTAACCATCATGACGGTGTTTGCCGCGTTCAAAATGATGAAAGGCCATGCGATATGCCAGATTTCGCCGTAGCCGCATTCTCCCCTGAAAGCCTCTTTCCCCAACCATCCCCGAAGAATCTTCATGATCATACGTTGCAAACCTTGTTTTTTATTTCAAAGAGTTTTATTATTTTACAGAGTGCATAATGTAATTCTTTTTTTTATTTTTTCAATTCTTGAAACTGTTTTTTTTCAAAAAAACGTTTGACTTTTTATCAAAATGGGAGTAAAGTATGGTATGTGAAAAATCCGACGTTCCGGCGCCTGTTAATTCTTGCGGATGTTTTTTGTTTTTTTGAGAATCCGCGTTTTGCAGACTTCAGAACAGCACCGGGATATATTTAATCAATATGAAGGATAAACTGAGATGAAAATTCAGAATACACCAACCATGCGCAGAATGCCGAGCTATCTGCATAAGCTTTTTCAAATGCGTATGGACGGAGCAACCTCTGTTTCCTGTACAGATCTGGCACAATATATGGGAATCGAACCCATTGTGACAAGAAAAGATATTGCGGCGACCGGATTGAAAGGACATCGTGGATATGGGTATCTGATCAACGAACTGATCGATGCGATTCTTGCCTATATCGGATGGGATAAAAAGATGTCTGCCACATTGATCGGGGCAGGGGCTTTGGGTTCCGCTCTGCTCGGATATTCTGATTTTATTGATTATAACTTGCGGATCGAATCTGTTTTTGATTCTGATCCCCACAAAGTCGGCAGAGAAATCCATGGACATGAAGTCTTTGACATGGAAACGCTGGAACGCCGTTTGAAGAATCATCCGCCGAAGATCGGGATCATTTGTGTTTCCAGTGTTGCCGCGCAGAGAACCGCGGATGCACTTGTGGCGTTAGGTGTAAGATATCTTTGGAACTTTGCGAATATTTGTCTCCAGGTCCCGGACGATGTGATTGTTCAACGGGAAGTGATTGCCGGCGGTCTTGCAGTTCTCTCTGCGAAAATCAAAGCCAAAGAATCCGGCGAATCCATTCAGGAAGAGTAAATAGATTTTTATAGGCCTTATAGGTCTTATAGGTCTTATTTTTTGAATTGCCAACATCGCATAATTTGCATTATGTTAAGTCATTCAGACTCAATTTTTCTTTTATTTCCAAAAAGTTCGGTGCAACTTGTAAGAGAATCAAAAAGATCAACAGCGCACGGGGAGGGGATGCGGAATCTCCCTTGTACAACTGCATAGCAGTTTTTAAAGATGGTACTGAAAAAAGTGTCACATTGCGTTATTTTATCAACGGTAATGAATACATCGACGGAAATATCGCAGTTGTAGATTGATTTCTTGTACTTCTATTTCATAAAACAAAAGGGCCGCTGCTTACCGTTTCGGGTTCGCAGCAGCCCTTTTTTCATCAGAAAGAAGAAGTTACTTCTTCAGGTAAATCAATCTCACATCACTCCGGGGAACATTGAGATTCAAAGTCTTGCCTGACGGAGCAAGAGATTTGTTCTCCCGCAGATCTTTGATCACGGTGGGAACAAAGGGCAGGGTGATCGTCGTTTCCGGATTCGCCCGGTCATAATTGCCAACCAGCAGAATCGCTTCATCTCCTTTGACCGTAATCGAATACACCAGTTTTTTGTTGGAACCGGTAATATCTTGCGGGACGCCGTCAACGATCAGATCTTCATGATCCTGCAATGCCGCCAGGGCTTTTGCGTGATAATAAAAATCAAGCGGAGTATCAAAGCTGTTGAAGTCAAAGTAGGTGATCCCGCCAGCGCCGTTGACCAGGGATTCCAAAACCATCTGTTCCACTTTGTACGGCTCAAATTCACCGTAAGTTCCTGCGGTCAAGTAGGGAATGATCCGTTTATTTTTCATCAGCTTGTAGTTTGCAAGGACACGATCGTGAACATCAACGGCTCTGCCGACGACATAGAGGCTGGGCTGAGCCATATCCATAAATGCCGGGTAAGACGTTTTCCAATCTTCGATATAGTAGAAGGGCTTGGAGGCTTCCCGGGCGTAAGAACCGATTTTCGGCATGGGAATTCCGGCTTCAGCAGCACCAGCGGCAACAGCTTTTTTCAGTGCGGCATTGGTCTCATCACCCATCATCAGAAGATATTCATTGACATTTTTCCCTGTCCGTTTCATGCCTTCCTGACACCGGGTACAATGGGGTGCCGTCTGATGAGCACTGGTCCAGGTTTCGATATCCCAGTAAACATAATCCGGCTTTGTCAGGATCACATTTTTCTTGATCCGTTCCATTTCCTGATCGAAGAGCGGGCCGCGGTAAGAGGGACAGAGGGTGATCGTTTTCTGTCCGGGGATCGTACAGCAGATTTCCGGATGTTTTTTCATGTGCCGATGCATTTCATGATAGGGAGAATCGTTCATGATGATAGGATACCCGGCAGCTCTGACCTGATCCATCAGTTTTTTACGATGAGCGATGGTTCCGCTGTTCGTCCAGTTGCGGGGGAACATGGTAACGATATTGAACCCGAGTTTCCGCCAGATTTTGAGATAATCGGGCCACATGGGAATGACTCCGTCGGAAAGCCATGACAAGCTGAGTTCCAGCCGTTTGAAAGGCTTGATTTCCGGAATCGTAACGGTCCGGAGCGGAAGAACGGTTTTGAACTGATCCACTCCACCGGAACGGGCATACACCACCAGATTTCCGGTTACATTGCCATCCGCTTTCAGGAACACAAAGGGATTGTGAATTTTCTGCCCGGGCTTGGTAATTCTGTTCAGAGGAAGAACATATTTTTTGCTTTTTGGATAGGGATTTCCTTTCTGGTCGTAGACGGTGACTCCTTCGGGGACTTCGATGACATAATCGATATCTTTATGGAAATTTTCAGCAGTTCTCATGTCTGTGACTCTGAACCACTGGGCAGCGGCGATTCCGTTCAGAAGAGCAATTTCGGTTACTCTGGGACGGATGATCAGACCGGACATGGGAATTTCCTGTCCGGGATTGGAATATGCCTGGTTGAAGCCGGAGTCTTTTTTCTCAGCTTTCAGACAGACCATTTCATCGGAGAAAACAGCGCCGGTCGTTCCGGCAATATTGAGGATCACATACCGGGCTTCCGCATTGACTCCGAGTTCAAAGGGATAGCATCTGGTGTTGGGATGAGCTGCATCCTCCGGCAGATAGTAATAGTTTTTCCAATCGCATTGTCCCTGTTCATTGGGGGCAAGTTTTTCCATGGAAAAAGCCTGATGATATTTCACACCATCTTTGGAAACGAAGACTTTGAACTGTTTCGGGAATTTGAAATTACCATTGGTTCCGCCCAGAATACGCATCACGATTTTGCTGACGGACTGAACTTTTCCCAGATCCATACGGATGTAAATATCGTTTCCAGTGTTGTACCAGCCGACAGAACTCTTTTCGAACCAGATTCTGTCATCTGTTCTGGGGGAAAGTTTTCCATTGGTCAAATCGGTGGGATCTGTATTCCCATTTCTTGTGTGGACATAATCCGGTTTCGGGGCGTAGAGAAGCGGTCGGTTGAGGATGAGATTGATCCCTTTGGAACGTTTCAGCCAGAGCCGGCGATCATCACGCACCTGATTATTTGCAGCATCAAGAACCATTTCATTCATTGGCTGCTTTGTTGCGATTGAGACAGGGTAGGGGATTTTGAAATAGCAGCTCGTCTGATTGATTTTTGCCATTGCATAGATTTCATACTTCTTTGTTTTGGAAGAATCAAAAGAGATCGCATTTTCATCAACTGTGAACGTTGCTTCATAAACTGCCGGAGCTGTTCTTTTCAGAATGATCTCATTTTCTTTGTTGAAACGGTAGGGCAGAAATTTCGGATTCAGAGAAAAACGGACAGCCGGAGAGATATCCAGATCTTTTTCAAGCTGAAGGCGGATCTTCAATTTGCTTCCGATCCTGATGGTGTCGCCTTCCAGAAGCGTGACCACCGGAGCATTGAGCGGAGCTTCTGTCGCCCGGACTTCCTTGAAATCACACCAGGGGCCGACTTCTGTGTCGCGGATCCCTTTGATTGCCAAAGTCAGCACAAAGCTGTTCCGGATTGCATGATCCGGCATTTTAAACGTATTATATCCGGTATAGAGCCGACCGAATGCCCCACCGTTTTTACTGGCATTCCCGCATTGCGGATCAGCTGTTGCAGATTCCATATCTCCGACAACCACCTGCAAATATTGATTGGCGTTTCCCTTCGGGAATGAAACTGCAATATGCCCCCAGAATTTGGAACCTCTGTTTTTTACTCTGGTCCGGACTCCGCCTGTGACATTTTCGTAAACGACATCATAGGCTTTCCATTCCGATGTTACCGGCACAACATAATCCCCGGCAACTGCGATCGCCGAAAGGATCAGGAGTGCAGATGAAACAATTCTCTTTTTCATATTTTCTCCTTTGGTTGAGTTTATATTACTTCAAAAAATGATATGTTTTGCACATGCTGTTTTTTCGATTCCGGATGATGGAGCGGTTTGATTTTGCGGTATTTTTCATCTCCATGATTCATCAGCATTTCAATGGCGGCTTCTCCGACGGCTGCTCCATTGATTTCAAAGGCTGAGGGACAATGATCCAGGAAATTCAATTCAGGCGTGAAACGGATCATCTCCAACGCAATGGTTTCCGGAATGTTGGCAACCTTCCATAAATCCTGCCCCACAAGAGATCTGATATAGTGAGCATCAAAAATCAAACCGTCCGGCTGAAATTTTTCGATCATATCCAACTCCGCAGCAGAAAGTCTGATACTGAAATTATCCTGAGGAAGCACCAAGCCTTTCATCTTTTTGCGTTCCAACTCCAATTCATAGTAGTGACAGGTGATCGATTCCAGAACAGGTTTGGTTCCGCGGAATGCAATTCTGCGGCAGCCTGCATCATAAAGCCGCTGAAATGCAGAGCGGACCATGCTTTGAATGTCGCAATCAAGAATCTGAAACGCTTTGATAAACTCATTCTGAGGCGCAAACTGGAGAAGCTGCCGGTCAAGAAGAAGCGTCTTGCATTTTTTTTGCCAGAGGAACGGAAACACCCGGTGAAACCAGTTGCTTACCACAAAAACATAACTGTCTTCCGTCAAATGATCCAGCGCAGAAAAATCAATATGATCTTTATTATTATCCGGAGATACAGTGATCAATTCGATTCCGACTCCCATTTTCCGGGCGGCTTCTGTTGCGCCTGAAATGATATATTGCAGATCCTGCGGGATCAGAGTTGCACTCGGAAGCAGGATGCTGACAATCTTCCGGGACGTTTTTTTTCTTGCAACGAAAGAACCTCTTCCTCTGCCTCTGACCAGAAAACCCTCCCGGGCGAGTTCAGAGATCACCTTGTTGACGGTCATTCTGGAAACACCGAAAAACTCTGCCAGATGCAATTCATTCGGGATCCGTTCTCCCGGCTGCATCCGTGAGATCTGGTCCAGAAGTTCCTGTCTGATTTTGGAGTGATAGGTCATTCCGTCACCTCATAACGGTAAAAGGCCCATGCAGCACGTTCAAGATCGCTGAACAAATATGTTCCATCCGGTTCCGGTTTCAGGATCTGATCTTTTCCCTGATAAAGTCCTTGCAGACGGATTGTGCTTCCGGCAGGAACATCCAACCGGATCCTTGCGGAGGGTTCTTCTGAATCTTTTTCCCGGAACAGCGTCAGAAAACCACAGTCGTGAGAACAAGTGCACTGGAAACCGGTCCAAACTGTTCCATCCGGCTGCCGTCCGATGGGAGAGACATATCCGTTCAGAATCTTTTCCCGGTATTTTTTATAAACCGTAAGCACGTTCTTGACAAGAGCGCGTTCCTCTTCCGAAAACCGTCTGCTTTCCAGAAAGAACAGAGGATTCCCCATGAGAGCGATCCCGCAAGCATAATCCTGCGGATATCCCTTTCCATGAGGAGATTCCGCGATTCTCTGGATTGTGATCTGGACTTGATTCAAGTTAAAATATTTTGCCAGAAGCCAAGTCTGATTCAGCGTAACTTCCGGATCATAAGCAATAAACCGTTTGCTTGTCATTCCCGGCGGCGAGTTTTCGCAATTCTGCAAAAAGATATTTCCATATTCCCGTCCGAAATAGAATCCCATGCGGGGGCTTTTTTCTGTAATATCCCAATTGATCCCAACGGGTTCCGGGCTTGACGAGATGATCTTTTGAGCGAATTCCAGCAATTGATCCAGCAGGTTCCGTTTGGTCAGATTCAGAAAATCCAGTTTGATTCTCCGGAATCCGCCTTCCCGGATATTTTCGATCAATTGTTCTGCTGTGATAAAATCAGGCGGAGCCCATAATCCGAGCTTCATTCCCAGCTCTTTTGCCCGCTGTTTGACAGCACTCCATCCATGCGGAAACCCTTCAGGGGAGGGGACCCAGGCACAGTTTTGAAAGTCAGCCGTCCCGGGTTTGAATTGCCATCCGTCATCAATTTGCAAAAGATCGATCCCCAGATCTGCGCAGCTTTCCAATTCAGCAAGCACATTTTCTTCTGTTGCAGCCATCCGGGAAAAATAAGCATCTCCCCGGGAGCCCCATGTGTTCATAGCAATAAACATATCCCGTTCTTTTTCAAAGGGATATCTCGCCCGGTCAAACTGTTTCAGATTCCGGACAGCCTCATTCATCCCGGATCGGAACGGAACACACCAGTTGGCCCAGGCAGAGTGAAAACCTTCCCCGGAAAGCCAGTGGGGAGACCCGTCAGAAAAACCGAGTCCGGTGGAATGAATCTGATTCTTCCGGAAAATAAATTCACCCGTTGAAACCCCGGAACTGTTAGCACATTTATGAGACTCTTTCACCAGTACAAAGCCGCTGCCATCCGCCCGATACAGGAAAATCCCATTGCAGTTTCCAACGCTTACCAGCCCGTCAGACTCATTCACATATCCGCTGCATTCGGTCAGAATCGGAGTTTCCAGTGAATACCGGTGCTGGGAATCATTATTGAATCCGAACCCATGATATCCGGCAAAGGAATCTCCCAGAGGCAATGATTCAGAATAGCCATCCACAAATTGGGGCAGGGCTCCGCGTTCAGGACTGCGTTCAAAAGCCGGAATCTCCACTTCTGATTTCAAGCTGACTTGGATTCTCATTCCGGGAACGCCCGGAAAACAGGTAATCTCATGTTTCAGATAAAGTTGTGATTCCGGATAATGGAAAAGCGAAGTAATCAGCACTGATTTCCGTTCTGCATGTTCCTGACATTCAACGGATACGAGTTCCGCTGCTCCCTCGCAGGCTGTGATCTTCCAATCCGGAGCAGGATTTTTTATCTGTCCGGCTCCGGACTCCTTTGAACCGGTAAGAACAGTGCACCATCCGTTCTTCAGGATCCATTTCCGAATAAATCCAGCATGTTGCAGAATCAAAGCTGCACCGTCAAACGTTACCTCTGTCCCGTCTTTTTGAAAGAGAAATGGTTTTTCCATATCAGCGGCCTTTGCGGAATTCGCTTTGCAGAAAATCTTTCACAAATTGACATTCTGCCGGACATTTTTTCACTTCCCGATCTCCCATGAGGATCAGGTCATGAATCTTGCCTTCCGCCAGATATTTTTTTGCCCGTTTCAGTTCGATTTCAAGGAATTCCAGACTGTTTGGATTGGCAGATGCGAAATAGTCATAAATAAAAATTCCAAGCATGATCTTTTTTCCGGGAAACGCCGCACGGCACTTTTCAATATCCAGATCCAGCGTCGTCAATTGATAATTCAGTCCGACCCAGAGATTCACTGCATCCGTATAGGGTTCGATCAGCGGAATGAAAGGAGAATTCAGCTCATGGGTGTAAACCACATTGTAAAGCTGTAAATCCTTATTATGCTTTTTCAGGTTCTCATAAATTACTTTGACTTCTTTCAATGAAAGATTTCTTCCGTAATTACCGATGAGGTCATCAATCATCCCTCCCTTGATATTGGGATATTTCAAAGAAAGTTTGCTCAACAGTTCTGCATTTTCCGCATCGGAACCGCAGACAACCCCGGGCGAACGGTTGATTTCAGAGAGCTGACAAATCAGTTTTTTCGCCGGCTGGTGCAGCTTGATCGTTTCTTCATCGGTGGGACCATACATATAAACGATGTTGTCGAGATCAAAATATTCCGCGCCGCGCAAGGCGCAATCCGGATCCATCGAACCTCCCCAGAAAGGTGTCGGACCACCCCAGATCCATGTGTTGTCCTTTGAAAAATGAGAAGGACCTTTCCGGTCCATTGTCCGGAAACTTGCTGAGATTGACCGCATGAGCTGATCATGCGCCCGCTGCAAAGCCTCTCTTTTCTTTTGGGGAACCGGCTTTCCGTTTTTCTCCAGTTTTCTGATCTCTGCCGCGATTTTTTCCGCTTTCATTCCAAGTTCTTTTGTCTTCTGGAGTGACTGTTTCAGTTCCATAAATCCTACTCCTTTTGTATATTATAATTAAAAGTTTGTATATACATATATCTCTCTTTTTTCAAAATGCAAGCATACTTTTCAAAAAAACAAGAAAATAAATCCGTAAAAATAAAGAGAGATCAAGGGTTTTGAATTGAAAAATGAAAGAATGAGTGTATATTAACCAAAAATGTAGTCTGTTTAAAGTGGAAAGGAGGGAAACTATGAATCCATTTTACATTACTACTCCTATTTATTATGTGAATGACAAACCTCACATCGGCCACTCTTATACAACGATCCTCGGAGATGTGATTTCCCGCTATCATAAAATGATGGGCGAACCCGTCTGGTTCCTGACAGGTACCGATGAACACGGTCAGAAGGTTCAGAAAGCTGCCGATGAAAAGGGAATCTCCCCCATTCAGCAGTGCGACGAAACCGTGATCCGTTATCAGGAACTCTGGAAAAAACTCGGAATCGGAAACGATGACTTCATCCGTACAACCCAGGAACGGCATACAAAGATCGTTCAGAAGATCCTGCAGGATCTCTACGACAGAGATCTGATCTACAAAGCGGAATACAACGGTCACTACTGTGTCCCCTGCGAACGATTTTTCACAGATAAAGACCTGATCGACGGCAATCTTTGTCCCGACTGCAAACGCCCGACAAATGATATCGTGGAATCCAACTACTTTTTCCGGATGAGCAAATATCAGGATTGGCTGATCGAACACATCCAGACTCATCCCGATTTCATTAAACCCGCATTCCGCGCAAATGAAACCCTCGGTTTCCTCAAAAAACCGCTGGAAGATCTTTGTATTTCCAGACCCAAAGCAAGACTCTCCTGGGGAATCGAACTCCCCTTCGATAAGGATTACGTCTGCTACGTCTGGTTCGATGCGCTGATCAACTATATTTCCGCTATCGGATACGGCGTAAATGATGAAAATTTCCGGAAATGGTGGCCCGAATGTCATCATCTGATCGGAAAAGATATTCTGACAACGCACACTGTCTACTGGCCCACAATGCTGAAAGCAATCGGCATCGAACCGCCCAAAACCATTCTGGCTCACGGCTGGTGGCTCAGCGGACGCGATAAAATGAGTAAATCTGCCGGAAACGTGGTCAATCCCATGGATATGGCTGAACGGTACGGCGTGGATGCCTTCCGTTACTACCTCCTCGCAGAAATGACTCTCGGTCAGGACTCCGGCTTTACGGAAGAATCTTTCATCAACCGGTACAATTCTGATCTTGCAAATGACCTGGGCAATCTCGCAAACCGGGCTATCAAAATGACGGTTCGCAACTTCGACAGCAAGATTCCTCAGCCCGGAAAGTTCGAAGAAATTGATATCGTTCTGATGAACAAAGCTCATCTTGCAATCAAAACAATGGAAAGCACAATCCGATCCCTGCAGCCGGATAAAGGAATCGCCGAAGTCATGAATGTGATCCGCGCGACAAACCGCTACATGGAACAGACTGCCCCCTGGACCCTTGCAAAAGAAGGTAATCTGGAACGTCTTGCCACTGTCCTTTACACAGCAATCGAAGTTCTCCGGATCGTCGGCGGAATCCTTTCTCCTGTCATGCCGGAAAAAATGAAAGTTCTTCTGAGCTGCATCGGAGCATCAGGCGATGTCACATTCGACGATCTCGAATCCGCAGGGAACTCCACCCCCGGAAACCCGATTTCTGATATCGATGGACTCTTCCCCCGTATTATGGTGGAAAAAGAGGGAAAACAGGAAGCTCCCGCCAAAAAGAAACAGGAAAAAGCCCCTGCGATCAAGGAAAAGAAGCCGGAACCGATCGTCCCCGAAGGCTGTATTACGATTACCGATTTCTTCAAAACAGAATTGCGTACAGCTAAAGTTTTGGCTGCAGAACCTGTTGCAGGCACTGAAAAGCTGCTGAAACTCCAGGTGGAAGTCGGAACCGAACAGCGTCAGATCGTTGCCGGATTGGCATTGCACTACAAACCCGAAGAACTGGTCGGAAAGCTGGTGGTCATTGTGGCAAATCTTATGCCCGCAAAGTTGCGCGGAATCGAATCCTGCGGAATGCTCCTTGCTGCTTCTGCCGGTGACACCGTCCGTTTGATTACGGTTGACATCCCGGATTTCCCCAGCGGTGCCAAGATCGGATAAATTTTTCCGGACTTTTTTCTGCAACAGGACTTGAAAATTCCGAAAAGCAGACTATTATTGTCTTAAAGGGAACCTCTGGTCATTGAAACAGTTTGGTTTTCTGAGAATTCGGTAAAAGGGCTTTGTTTCCAAAAAATGGCAGCAAAGCCCCTTTCGCACCCCAAAACGCTATATTACAATAAAAAATGATGAACAGGAGAGAAAAAATGAGTGAGGTAAAACACCTGAATGATGAAACATTTGATGCAGAAACAGCCGAAGGTCTGGTCCTTGTGGACTTTTGGGCAGAATGGTGCGGCCCCTGCAAAATGCTCTCCCCAATTCTCGATGAAATCGCTGCAGAAGTTGGCGACAAAGCAAAAGTCGTCAAGGTCAATGTTGAAGAATGTCAGGCACTTGCACAGCGTTTTGCAGTTCGCAACCTGCCGTCTCTCTACGTGATGAACAACGGCGAAATCGTCAAGAATCTTCCCGGCGTTCAGAACAAAGCAGCTCTGCTCAAGGCTCTTGATCTCTGAAAATGATCCAGTCACTCTCCGCTGATTACGCACAACTTCTTGATCATAAAACCGTTTATTGCGGATTCAGCGGAGGCGCAGACAGTTTAACGCTTCTTCTGCTTCTATATGAGGCACAGGAAGCGTTTCATTTTACTCTGAACGCGATCCATTTTGAACACGGTTTGCGGGGTAGGGCAGGGGAGGAAGATGCCAGGTTCTGTCAAAAAATCTGCTCGGATCTGAAAATTCCATTCACCTGCATCACGCTCAATGTTCCTGAACATCTCGCCCCGGGAGAAGGCGTGGAAGCCGCCGCCCGGCGATTGCGGATTGCCCACTGGAAACAGCTCCCTCCGGAATCCATTATCGCCCTCGGACATAATGCCAATGACAAAATTGAAAATCTATTTCTGCGATTGATGCGCGGATCTAACACAAGCGCATTGACTTCTTTTTCAGAATTCAATCATAATCAAGGAATTACGATTATCAGACCCTTACTTTCTTACACCCGGAAACAAATCACTGATTTTTTACAGGGCAGGGGACTTCAATGGAGAACAGATGCCACCAATCTGGAAGTGGATTATGGACGCAACTTCTTGAGAAACAAGATCTTGCCCTTGATCTATCAAAAATTCCCCTACGCGGAAGATGGCTTATCCAGAGCTCTTTTGAATTTGCAAGCCGATGCATCATTTATTGAATCTTATACCGAAAAGACTTATGCAGCAAGGAATTTTACCCAATGCCGAAGCTGGAGAAGCCTTCCGGATGCAATTCTCTACCGGGTTTTCCGTCGTTTTTTATCTGAAACAATCGGTTCAGATGTGATCCCCGGACACATTTTAATCGATCGTTTTAAATCGGAATTAAGGACAAAAAAATCAGGGCAGGGGTACTCTGAACTAAATATCACAGGATACCCTGATTATTCATTATTCATTGGGAATGAAGATCTTTTTCTGCTGAAAAAAGAAAAAATCAAGTCCATTCAATGGAATCCCTTAGAACAATCAGAAATCAATTTATCCAATATGACGATTTATTTTTCCCGGAATTTCATAGGGAAGGGCGATGGTATTATTGATGCGGTTTTTGCCCCCGAAGCAGTGAAACAGCCTCTTTTGCTCAGAAATACAGAACCTGGGGATCAAATGATTCCTTTTGGAAAGCATACCCCTGTTTTGGTCCGAAAATTATTATCTGATGCCTCGATCCCTGCTCCATTGCGTGATTATTATCCGGTTTTATGTGATTACACTGGAGAAATTATTTGGATTCCGGGAGTGAAACGTTCCGCCAAATACCCTGCCCAAAATTCAGATTCATACGGTTTTTCATTTTCTCAAAGCCTGATCTCCGGAAAAAATTGCTTTGTAATGAATGAATCAGCAAATTCATTTTTATAAATCTGTTCCTGCTTCTTCCGACCTTTTAGAGCCGTCTTATTCACTGTATAAATCTTAATCTGTCAAGTATTCCACATCTTTACAAAATTACTTTGTCTGGGATATTCTAATTATTTTTCACAAAATTTCACAGCATCCCCCTCAGAGAGGGGGGGCTGAACACCACAACTTCCAACGTCGCATAATATAACATAGTTATGTTAAATCTGCGATTTAATATAACGAATATTATGCGAAGTTGGGTAAAAGAGAAAGGTTTACGCATGGAACTCCAAACAATTCAGTCAATTTGTACACTGTCAATCCGTGGCAGATTCTCCGAGTCCTTCGGAAAAGATCCCAAAAATCTCTATTGCTACTTTATATTCGAAGGTGGCAAGGTAATGTTGAAAGCACCTCAGAATTATACGCCGAATCAGCGTGTCATTGCTGTTTTTGAGGCTTCTTTTGATTTTTCCGTTCTTCAAAATGGAAGATCACTCGAAAGTTTTCGCCCGCAAAGGTTTTTGGCATCCGAGCCTTGCAAGTAAACGGGTGCTCAGGTTTCTAGAATTCCCCCTGGCATAAGCTTCTCAAGGGAACCCCTTCTTTTCAGTACTTTTCTCAGGGTAACCAGAGTAAAAGGTTCCAATTCAAATAAAAAGCAAAATTGCGGGGTTTTGCATGAACACATCATACGAGAAAAAAGCGATTTATCGCGATAGGGAGAATATTTTTCAATTTGTGAAAACTTTCGGAGTTGGTCAGGGAAAAACATTCTTTTTTACCTTGACTTTTTCTGATAATGTCACTGATCGAAAGATAGCTGGCGAACATTGGAATTTGTTGAACACGGCGATCAAGAAAATGTGGAATGACTTCAAATATATTCTAGTTGCAGAACGACAAAAGCGCGGTGCGTGGCATTTTCATGTTTTGGGGAATATATCTTCATTGCCTTCGCTCAATGTGTTTTTGAAGTATGTCCGTGGATTCTTTTCAGTATCATCCAAGCCTTTTGGTTTTTGTAAATGTATCTGGACTTATGGAAAAAGTTATAAGGGGGTTGCTGCCTACATGACTAAGTATATGCAAAAACAAGAGCGAGAAAAGGGGGTTAGGCTTGTCTGTTACTCCCGAAATTGGATCAGGGCTGTTATCCTTCCTTTTTCTTGGGTAAATGGCGCAGCTAAGCGTTGGAGAGAGTCTTGTAATAGTCTTAACTCCACTTTTCCCGGTCTCTTCAAATATATGTATTGGAATTCTTCTTTTTCATGGAAACTTGATATTATTAATGCTCAGCAGAACTCTGATTTTAACCGCTGTTACGATCTGGTTTTCAAATTTGCTTCTAAGCTATTTCCGGGATCATTATATCAATCTGTCCATGTTGATGAAGTTCTTTTATATTCCAAGAAAAAGCATTTTCTTTCTGATTCTGATTTCAAACATTTTGAAGATGAACAAAGAAAAGTTAAGTTGGATTTTTTCAATTTCGGAAAATATTTTTCCATGATTCCAGGAGCTGCACAATGACCCCTTTTTCTTATTTTGTCGAATGTTCTTGGAAGGGATTTATATTTTCCCTTTTGATATATTTCTTTTTTTACAGTTTGGTCAGGGGGTTAAAGTATCTTGAGAAGCTATGACCCTGACCGTTGTAGTCGGATATTCTTCCGGCCGGTAATATAACAAAGTCAAAACGAAAGGAATCTAAACATGTTTGACTCTGTGAAATCTCTCGTTTGTTCCAAGGCTGGCGCAATCACAGCTCTTGGAGTCCTCGCAACTGCAGCAGTTCACGCTGAAGAAGCTGCGGTCACTCTGCCTGAAACCGGAATCAATGTTGCGGGCTACGCTACCACGGCGATTTCTTCCCTTGGCGCTGTCGCAGCTGTTGCGATTGGCGGATACGTTGCCTTCCTGCTTGTCCGTAAAGGTCTCAGCTGGATCCGCAAAATCTAATTAAGAAATTATTCTTTTCCCACGGAGATACATATGAACTCTTCTGATGTGATTGAGCTTGTGCAATTGACGAAACAACTTGTTTTTCTATGCCAAAGTTTATGTGTCTCCGTGGGTTTTCTTGTCGGAGTTACTTTTGTGCAGTTTCTTATTCACGTTAAAAACCAAAGGACAATCATATAATGAAAAATTCTCTTTCACTTTTTTTCCTTTTTTTAATGTTTTTTTCATATGCTGGTTGGATTTCTTCAACATCAATTGAAGTGAAATCCTGTCCTGGTTGCTCTCAAACAATGTCTCGTTTTGTTTGGGATCCTGACTCAAAGGATCTTGCCTTCAACGAAAATATTCATGTTACAAAATTTTGGAGCTGCAGTTCTTGCTTCCTCTTCTACTACGAATCTCCTTGCAATAGTGTCGGCAGTTATAATTGTGCTGACTGTGGCAAAGAACTTTGTTTTGTTTGTGATACAGGACACTCTCATTCAACTGAGCCGATGATATGTGGAACCTGTCTTCAATCTTATAAAATTTCGCATTTTTGCCAAAAATATAAGTGTCCCCAATGCGGATTGGAAAAAATGTTTTACAGCAGTGATCTTCTCTCCACTATGACAGGCGATAACAGCGAAGATCAAGCTGCTGTTATCACCGCAATGCAAAATTTTTCACAAGATCATGAAAAGAATTGCGTAAAAAAAACTTGCGAGTTTTGCGGTTCACAGTATTTTTCGAGTCAACATCACCGTTGCAGCACTTCCCGCCATGCTTGTTGCGGTGGCAGTTTTACCGTCTCTGTAACATCTGACGTATCTGGAGCTGACGCCGAGGAGCGATGGCGGAAGGAATATATAAACACGCGTGTTGAACATGCAGCATCTTGCACGTCCTCGAACAAGATTTTAGCAGATTCAAGTTCACAATACTCTGGTCAAACTTTTGTCCAGGTTGACGGTTTGTGGTATTCAACCTCCCAAAAAGGTTCTGATGGAGTTTACATCGGGCTGATTGAAGCTCCTTCCGGTTCTTCCCCTGTTGATCCAGAACCAGATCCAGAGCCCGATCCGGAACCAGATCCAGAACCCGATCCAGAACCCGATCCAGAACCCGATCCAGAACCCGATCCAGACCCCGATCCGGAGCCAGATCCAGAACCCAATCCAGATCCAGAGCCTGAT
>JAFTIQ010000060.1 GCA_017456805.1 Lentisphaeria bacterium | reverse complement strand
GGGAATACTGGGCGTTCTGGGATTACTGGGAGCTCTGGGAGTTTTTTGCGCCGGGGTGCCCGGGGAAAAGCCCTTGCGAACAGCCCTTTCTTTGCCCGCGCTCTCTCAGTACTCCCAGAACTCGGGCTGCAAAGCGTTCCCGGCAGAGCCGGGATGATGTGAAGAGCACCGCAGGTGCGTGAAGGTGTGAAGTTGAGCCTGACGGCTCAGTGAAGTGCTCGCTGTCGCGAGTGCGGAGGTGTCGGTGTTTTTTTTTTGTTAGCGGCAGAGCCGAAGGGATGGGCACACTCGCAAAGGATTGGCTGGGGAGAACGGAGTGTACTGAGAGAACGGAGGGTACGGAGTTTGCGCCGGGGTGCGCGGGGAATGGCTCTCCGTTGATTTCCGTTTTCCACCGTTGATTCCTGTTCCCTTCCGTTTTTTCCGGCGGTGCCGGGAGAAGGGTGCTTTCATCAAGAATCCGTTGGGGGAAGAACCGATGAATATGCTTGCAGCAGCCTTTTTGTTGATCAATTGCAGATATTTTCAAAAATATTGACGGAAAAAATTTGATTTTTCAGAAAAAGATGATATTGTATTGGTTTGCGACTGATTTGTCCGAAAGAAAGGAAGTGTGAAAAATGACACGTACAGAAAAAGCTGTTGAGGCATACGATAAGTATGTTATGAAGACATATCCGAAGGCTGATATCCTGTTTGTAAAAGGGGATGGATGCAAACTCTGGGATGGCGAAGGACGGGAATATCTTGATTTCAGTTCCGGGATCGCTGTTTGCAGTCTTGGTCACGCGAATGAGAAAATCGCGGAAGTCGTGGCAGAACAGGCCCGTACTCTCGTGCATGTTTCCAATCTTTTCATGAATGAAAAGCAGTGTGCACTTGCAGAAAAACTGATCACTCACGGGTTTGATGGGACCTGTTTCTTCTGTAACAGCGGTGCCGAAGCGAATGAAGCTCTCATCAAACTCGCCCGTAAATGGGGAAATGAACGGGGCAAAAATGAAATCATTACCATGGTTGATTCTTTCCATGGAAGAACTCTTGCAACTCTCGCGGCAACCGGACGAGCCAAGTATCGCAAAGGATTCGGTCCTGATGTGCAGGGCTTCAGTCAGGTTCCCTTCAATGATTTTGAAGCATTGAAAAATGCGATTACCGATAAGACTGCGGCTGTTCTGATGGAACCTGTTCAGGGCGAAGGCGGAATCATTCCTGCCGATCCGGAATATCTGAAAGCTGTCCGCGCGCTCTGTAACGAAAAGAATGTACTGCTTCTCTTTGATGAAGTTCAGTGCGGAACCGGTCGTACCGGAACTCTTTTTGCATGGCAGAACTATGGAATTGAACCTGATGCTCTTTCCATGGCGAAGGCAATCGGAAACGGATTCCCCCTTGCATGTATGATCGCTCAGCGGAAATATTCCGATGTTCTGACGCCCGGAACTCATGCGAGCACCTTTGGCGGAACTGCACTTGCCTCTGCTGTCGGCTGCTGTGTGGTGGATATGCTTTGCGAAGGCGGAGTTCTGGAAAATTGCCGCAAGCAGGGCGAATATCTGATGAAACGTCTTTCCTCTTTTGTCGGAAAATATCCTTTTGTGAAAGAAGTTCGGGGAAAGGGACTGATGATCGGGATCGATCTGACCTTTGCTCCGTCAGCGGAAGTTTTGCCTGCATTGCGTGAAAAAGGATTGATTGCGCTTCCTGCGGGAGAAACTGTTCTGCGTTTGGTTCCTGCGTTGACCGTTACAGAAGAAGAATGTGAAAAAGCAGTTCAGATCATCGACTCTGTTTTTGCAGAGATCAAAGCATAATAAGAACAAGGAGAAAACACCATGAATAAAGATTTACTCTCATGTGCGGATCTTACCCATGATGATTTTGTCAAACTGATGGAGCTTTCCGCGAAGATCAAGCGTGAAAGAGGAACTCCCCAAGCGGCAAAGCCCCTTGCTGGAAAAAGCATTGGTTTGATTTTTGCCAAAGCATCCACCCGTACCCGTGTTTCTTTTGAGATCGGCGTGCAGGAACTTGGCGGATATCCCATTTATCTGGAAAGCGGAAAAACTCAGATGGGAAGAGGCGAAACCATTCCCGATACCGCAAAGGTTCTGGAACGCTACCTCCACGGAATCGTGATCCGTACCTTCGCACAGGCTGATGTGGAAGGTCTTGCCGCAAACTCAAAATATCCTGTCATCAATGCACTTACCGATGATTACCATCCCTGCCAGGTGTTGACCGATATGTTCACAATGCTGGAATATAAAGGCAAACTGGAAGGTTTGAAAATGGCATATCTTGGCGACGGCGCAAGCAATATGGCGAACTCTCTGATGCTTGCATGTCAGCTCGCAGGGGTGGATATTGCAATTGCGGCTCCCGAAGAATACCGTCCCAATGAAGAAATCATGAAACGGAATCTGGGTGCAGGAAAATGCTCCTGGACAACCGATCCCTATGAAGCAGTCAAAGATGCTGATTTCATCTATACAGATGTCTGGGTCAGCATGGGTTTTGAAGAAGAAGCGAAGGAACGCATCAAAGTTCTCAAGCCCTATCAGCTGGATATGGCGAAGCTGAAAGCTGCCAAACCGGATTGCAAAGTCATGCACTGTCTGCCGGCTCACCGCGGTGACGAAATCACCGATGAAGTCATGGATTGCGACCAGTCCATCGTCTTTGACGAAGCCGAAAACCGTCTGCATGTTCAGAAAGCGATCATGACCATGCTCATGGGGAACTGATGCGGCAGGAATCCGTATAAAAAGCGTTTACAGCCAATTCAATTCCGTTGGCAGAAAAGATTTTCTGAACGTTATTTTCCGATGGTAAGACACAACATCTTGCCATCTTTTTTTATGATTTGAGTTTTGATCCCGAATACATCCTGAATGAGTTCCGGTTTCATGATTTCCTCAGGTGTTCCTGCACAACGGATTTTTTTGTCCTGCAGAAAAATCATCCGGTCTGAATAAACCGAAGCCAGTGAAAGATCATGAAGGACCATGAGAACAGAGATGTTCCATTCTTTATTGAGTTTCCGGATCAGCTCCAGAATTTCAAATTGATGTTTGATATCCAGAAACGTTGTGGGTTCGTCCAGCAGGAGCAGTTCCGGATCTTGAGCCAGAGTCATGGCGAGTCTTGCCCGCTGACGTTCCCCGCCGGAAAGAGCCCCGACAAACCGCTGCCGCAAGTGTGAAATATTCATTGCTTCCAGAGCTGCTTCCGTTTTTTCTCTGGTGACCGAAACCGATTCCCGGTAAGGATAGCGTCCGAGGGAAACCAGCTCTTCTACGGTCATCCCTTCCGGAATTACCGCTGATTGAGAAAAAACAGCCATTCGTTTTGCCAATTCTCCGGACGGAATTCCGGTGATTTCCTGATCATCAATGAGAACAGTTCCGGAGAACGGCTTCTGCAGCCTTCCCGCGATTTTCAGAAGGGTTGATTTCCCGCATCCGTTGGGACCGAGCACTGTAAGGATCTCCCCCGGTTCGACTTGCAGGGAGATCTCTTCCAGAATGACTTTCTTTCCGTAGCCGCCGGAAATATTTTTCATTTCAAATTTCATAACGGGTCCTCCGCAGCAGCCACAGGAAGAAGGGCGGTCCAAGTAAAGCAAGAAGCAATCCGGCGGGGAACTCTCCCGGGGAAGCAATCACCCGTCCGGCAAAATCACAGCCAGCCACAAGAACAGCTCCGAAAATCGCAGAGACCGGCAGAAGATACCGGTTGTCCGGACCTGATATCATACGGATAACATGGGGTGCAATCAATCCCACAAAGCCAATCAATCCGGCAGCACTGACCGCTGCGGCGGCAAGAAGAGCCGCTGTAATGATCAGCAGAAAGCGGGTCCGTTCCACATGCAGTCCAAGGGAGGTCGCTGTATCATCCCCAAGCGCGAGAACGTTGATTTTTTTTGCGGAGAGAAACGCCAGCAGCAATCCGGCAAGCATATAGGGCAGGGACCTGCATAACTCCTCATTGCCCGCTGAAGCAAGAGAGCCGAACGTGAAATCAAGGATTCTTCCCGTCTCTTCTGCGTGGAGCATCAGGATCATTCCGGAGATCGCCCCCAGCATGGAAGATACTGCGACTCCGGCAAGGACAAGACGTACCGGATCCGTGCCCCGTTTCCATGCCAGAGCGTAAATCAGAAGTGCCGCAGCCATTGCCCCCGCGAAAGATGCCGGAAGCTGAAGCTGGATATATTGCGGAAATATCAGCAGTACAAGCAATCCGCACAAGCCGCCGCCGGAAGAAACTCCGATGATCCCCGGTGATGCAAGCGGGTTCCGCATGACTCCCTGAAGAATCGCGCCTGATACCGCAAGACATGCCCCCGTTAAAACACCAAGCAAAATCCGGGGCAGGCGGATCTCAAAAAGAATCTGCCGCAAGGAATCATCCATATCTCCTGCCTCCGGAAAAAACAGTTCCCGCATGGATGGAATCTCCAATTGGAATGTCCAGCTGAAACAGAGCAGGATCAGCAGAATCAGCAGGAGCGATCCGGCAAGAAAAATCTTTCCGTTCGTCTTTCTGAAAAAAGATAATTTTTGCGCTTCTATATTCTGTTCCATCTGAAAAATTCCTCAATATGCAGGAAATATATCATAATTTTCCATTATTTTCAAAAGGAAAATAAAAAAAATGAAAAAAAACTGCTGAAACGATTTGCGGAAACGGCAAACAGTGGCATATTACAAGAGTATCAGTAATATAATACAGAAGAGGAGATTTTTATGGAAAATACCAGAAATTTGGTGATCGTCGGTGCCGGTCCTGCCGGTTTGACCGCGGCGATCTATGCCGGACGCGCGAACTTGAATCCCATGGTCCTTGCCGGTCCCCTGCCGGGCGGGCTGCTGACCAGAACAAGCGATGTGGAAAACTTCCCCGGTTTTCCGGAAGCCATCAACGGCTTTGAACTGATGATGAAACTGCAGAGTCAGGCAGAAAAATTCAATATTGAAATGGTTTATGATTCCATTGAAAGCGCAGAGCTTGTTCCCGGCGGACCTCATAAATTGAAACTCTCTTCCGGTGATGAAATCCAGTGCAAGGCGCTTATCATTGCGACAGGTGCGGAACCCCGCTGGCTCGGTTTGGAATCCGAAGAAAAATTCAAAAATCTCGGTGTTTCCGCTTGCGCTACCTGCGACGGAGCTTTCTACCGCGGCGAAGAAGTCGTTGTGATCGGCGGCGGCGACAGCGCAATGGAAGAAGCAAACTTCCTGACCCGCTTCGCTTCCCATGTGACTGTCATCCATCGCCGCGATACTTTGCGCGCTTCCAAAATCATGGCAGACCGGGCTCTGAACAATCCCAAGATCTCCTTTGCCTGGAACTCTGTGGTGACAGAAGTCGTCGGCAGCACCGGCGTGGACGGCGTGAAAATCAAAAATACTCAGACCGGTGAAGAATCTTTGATTCCCTGCAAAGGCTGTTTCGTTGCCCTCGGACATGTGCCCAGCACTCAGCCTTATGCCGGACAGATCGATATGGATGATGCCGGATTCATTCAGTTGAAGGGCGGATCTTCCTACACCTCTATGGATGGGGTGTTTGCCGCCGGTGATTGTGCCGACAGAACCTACCGTCAGGCGATCACCGCAGCCGCAATGGGCTGCCGCGCCGCAATTGATGCAGAACGCTGGCTGGCTGAATAAAACAGGTCTTTCCCATGCTGAGATATATCCTGAGAAGGAGCGCATACTCCATCCTGATCGTGCTGGGGGTGCTGCTTCTTACATTTTTACTGTTCCGGGTTGCGGCAGGAGATCCTGCTGCCGCCGTACTGGGGAAAAATCCCTCGGCTGAGGAACTGGAATTGATGCGGATCCGTCTCGGCTCTTCCAAACCGCTGCTTTTTGGAAATGCCCGGGAAACCTTGCGTTATCCGGGCGGCGATTTTACCAATGAAAAGCCGCTTCCAAAAGGCGCAACTGTTTGCGGGATAATCAAATGCAGCGAAAATGGACTCATTTTTTCTCCCGGAGCTGTTCTCAAACTCCCTCAATCCTTTTCCGCCCCCGAACCTGTTACAATTCAGGTAGAGAGAAACGGCAGTTCGAAAGTTGTTTGTTATGTTGATGATAAGGGAGTTGCACATGTTGAGAACCAGTCTTCCCTTCCGGTGGAAGTGCAGAAGATCAGATTCACGGTTCCGACGGATGGATATTTTGATACGCAGTTCTTCGATGCGTTCCGGGAGCTGATCTCATTCCAGAAAACCTTTCCTTATATAAAAGTGTTCAATTTTGGAGAAACGCTTCTGACCCGCGAGCCAATCAATGAAGTGCTGTTCCGGGGAATGGGAGCATCACTTTGCCTCATGATCCCGATTTTTTTCGGAGAATTGATCGTGGGAATCATTCTGGCAATGCTTTCTGCGGTATTCCGCGGGACGTGGGTTGACCGCTCCCTGATGTTTCTCTCTGTGGCAGGAATGAGCATCAGTTATCTTGCGCTGATCATTGCCTGTCAATGGTTTTTCGGATATTGGCTGAATTGGTTTCCGGTGTGGGGCTGGGGCGAGCCCCGGCATCTGTTCCTGCCGGTTCTTGTGGGAATTATCAGCGGTACCGGCGGCGGAGTCCGTTTTTACCGGACCGTTTTTCTGAATGAAATGAACAAGGAGTATCTCCGGACTGCGATCTCCAAAGGGTGCGGTCCGACAGTTGTCTATTTCCGTCATTTGCTGAGAAATGCGGCGATTCCGATTATGACCAGAGCCTCAGCGATTTTGCCGTTTCTGTTTACGGGCAGTCTTCTTCTGGAGAGTTTTTTCGGGATCCCCGGGCTTGGTTTCAAGGGGGTGGATGCATTGAACAGTTCCGATCTTCAGCTGTTGAAAGCCCTTGTGATCCTGGGGTCGCTTCTGTTCGTTTTCATTAATTTGATCACAGATATTCTTTATGCCTGGGCTGATCCGAGAGTTCGGCTGGAATAGATGCAATTGTTTGCCGGATAACGAGTTGCAGATAAATCTGTGCAAATTCCTTATTTTCTTGAAAATAAATCATTTTACAGGTTGAAATTTTGGCTCTGAAGTGCTATATTACAATGATTTCTGAATATTCAATTTTTTCCGGGAATGGTTTCCGGAAAGAGATTCAGTACCACAGGTTCGGAGAGAAAAATGGCTGGAACAAAATGTGTCAGAGAAGTGACGATCAAAAATAAGCTTGGACTTCATGCAAGGCCGGCTTCTCTGTTTGTGCAGATGGCTTCCGGCTTTGACAGCGAAATTACCGTCACCCGGGAAGGGGCTCCGGAACCTGCAGATGGAAAAAGTCTGATGAGTATGCTGATTTTGACCGCAACTTGCGGGACTGTTCTGGTGATCAAAGGAGAAGGCAAGGACTCTGAAGAAGCGGTACAGGCTTTGGCAGAACTTGTCGAACGGGGATTCGATGAAGACTGAAAACAGGATTGCTGCTGACACTGTCTCCCGGAAAAACGAAACGGTCCTTCATGGTATTTCAGCCTCCTCAGGGATCGAGATCGGCATTGCGCTTGTCGCTGGAAATACTCAGGATCAACCCACTTCCTTTTATGAAACTGCTCCGGTTTCCATTTCCGAACACGATGTGCCCGTTGAACTTGCAAGATTTGAAAATGCTTTGGAAACCACCCGCGCCGAGCTGGATGAAATCCGGAAACAGGTGCGGAATTCTCTCAATGAACAGGATGCGCGGATTTTTGATGCGCACCTGATGATCGTTGAGGATAGAAAACTCAAAAAAGAAGTCTGTGACGGAATCCGGGAATCTCTTCAGACGGCAGAATCCGTTTTTTCCAGGGTGATGCAGCGGTATATTACGGCGATCACCTCAATTTCAGATTCTTATCTCAAAGATCGGGCCATTGACGTGGTGGATGTTGCCGGAAGAATTCTTGGGCATCTCCTTGGCTGGAAACGAACTTTGCTGGATCATCTGCCCGGACAGCGGATCATTGTTGCCAGGGAGCTGACTCCTTCCGATACGGTCATGCTGGACAAGGAAAATATTCAGGCGTTTGTAACAGAAACCGGTGCAAGAACCTCCCATTCTGCGATCCTTGCCCGTTCCATGAAGATCCCCGCAGTCGTCGGAATTTCCGGAATTCTTGCCAAAGTACATAATGGCGATATGATAATCGTTGATGGTTATCAGGGACTTGTGATTTTGAACCCTGAGCCTCAGACTTTGGAAAATTATGCGGAAAAAGAGATCGAGAATGAAAAGATCTATAACGATATTCTTCTGGAAGCCGGATTGCGTTCCGAGACTTTGGATGGATATCGGGTGGCTCTTGCTGCAAATCTTGATGACCCTGCGAATATTGATGAACTGGATAAATATGGGGCATTCGGGATCGGTTTGTTCCGGACGGAATACCTTTTTTTGAAGAATCATATTCCTTCGGAAGAGGAACAATATAAAGTATATGCGGCGTTAGCGGAAAAATGCGGAGCTGCTCTGGTTGTGATCCGGACCCTTGATTTGGGGGGCGATAAGCTTTCTTCCCTGATCAATTTTACCAGTGAGCCGAACCCGTTTCTTGGCTTGCGCTCGGTCCGGTTGTGTCTTGCGTATCCGCATTTGCTGATCCCGCAGCTCCGGGCAATTCTCCGGGCAGGTGTCCATGGAAATATTTGCATGATGTTCCCCATGCTGACGTGTCTGGACGAGCTGGAAGATCTCTACAAGATTCTGGATCAGGTCAAAGCAGATCTGCGGAAGGAGCGGATCCGTTTTGCTGAGGATCTGAAAGTCGGGGTGATGATTGAGACTCCGGCGGCAGCTCTTTCGGCAGATTTATTTGCATCACATTGTGATTTTCTCTCGATCGGGACCAATGACCTGGTGCAGTATACCATGGCGGTAGACCGTGGAAATGAAAGAGTTGCATCGCTTTACCGTCCATATCACCCAGTGATTTTGCGATTGATCCGTAATGTTGTGAAGGCTGTGGAAGAAGCCGGAGTCTGGGTGAGTGTCTGTGGGGAAATGGCATCGGACCCCATGTATATTCCGCTGCTGATGGGGCTTGGGATTCGTGAATTGAGTATGAGCCCTGTATCGCTTGCACCTGCGAAACGGGTGATCAGAAACATGAAATATATTGAAGCTGAAGCAATTGCAAAATATTCGCTGGGTTGTTCTTCTCAGGAGGAAGTTCTGGAGTCAGCTCAGAAATTCCTGCGTAAGATTGCTCCGGATGTTTCAGATTTAAACAATAATTAACTTTGAAAGGGTAGAAATATGGCACTGAGCAATGCTCCCAGAGTAAAATTGGAAACCTCATTCGGGGATATCGTTTTGGAACTTTTCGAAAAAGATACCCCGGTAACAGTCAAAAATTTTCTGGATTATGTTGAATCCGGGCATTATGATGGAACGATTTTTCATCGTGTGATCGGTAATTTCATGATCCAGGGCGGCGGAATGACCGCTGATATGAAGGAGAAAGCAACCCGCGAACCCATTGTGAATGAAGCAGATAAAGCCGGAACCAATGCCCGCGGAACGATTGCGATGGCGCGTACTCAGGTGGTTGACAGCGCGACCAGCCAGTTCTTCATCAATGTGGTTGATAATCCGTTCCTCGATTTCCAGGGAAGAAATCCCCGGATGTTCGGCTATTGCGTTTTCGGCCATGTGGTTGAGGGAATGGATGTTGTTGATCAGATCAAGGGAGTCCGGACAACCTCCCATGGTTTCCATGATGATGTTCCAGTTGAACCTGTTGTTATCAAAAAAGCCAGCCGTATTTAAAGTAAATCATATAAAACAAAGGAGATTTTATTATGAAGAGCATGCGTGCTGATTTTCTGGATTTTCTTAATGCCGGAAAGATTTCCCACCTTCCTTTTGTGGTGGTCAATGGAAAGAAAGTTTATCCCGAAACCGGAAAGAAAAGTGCCGGTGACGCCTGTATTCAGTTCCATTTTGAATATAAAAACGGAATGATTGATGATTTTTACTATACCGGCAACACCTGTGTCCGCAAGTTTCAGAACTGCAAGAAGATGCAGAAGATCAACGAGCTTGGTCTGACCCTTTCCGGAATCTCTTTCGGCGGAAAAGTTGCTGATGACTATTTTTATCACAACGAAAACCCCCGCATCTATGAACGGATGACCTTCAAGGTTGATTTTGACCGTACCTCCGGCGATGCTCCGGACTCAGAATTTGATGAACAGGCAGGCAACCGCTGGGCGGACCCCGGTGTGGTTTGCCAACGGATCGGCCGCTCTCCCTATCAGCCGTTCCCGGCGATCCATCTTGGAAACTATGCTTCCAAACACGGAATCGTTCATGGAACGCTGTCTCAGGATTATTTCTATCATAACTATCTTGCCTATCATGAAGGCGGAAAAGTTTCTCTGGATATTTATTCCTCTTTCAAGGCTGTTGACTATCTGGAAGTCCCTGCCGGTAAGATCCTGAGAGATGAATGGTATATCGGAGCGACTGATCATGCGGATGATCTGGATAAACTGTTCCAGGAATATACCGCTGTTCTCCGCAAAAAACTTCCGGTGAACTATGGTGCAACGGATCTCAACCGCGATAATCTCGTCTGGGGATCCTGGAACGATGGAATTTTCCGCGATGTTTCCGAAAAAATGCTGCTGAAAGAAGCCGCTTATCTGAAAAAGAATTTCCCGACTGTCCGCTGGATCCAGCTGGATGACGGATATTCCAAATTCAATAAAGTCGCGTTCGGGCTCGGCGTTCCTTACAGCGATGTCGATGGCATTGACACTAAGAAATTCCCGAAAGGACTCCGTCATTACACCGATGAACTGCGGAAGATCGGATTGCGTCCCGCGATCTGGATCGGCGGTTTCTGTCCTGTGGAAACTCAGATTTACAAGGATCATCCGGAATGGTTCAGCGATTACACGTTCCGTGTGAAACACACGCAGCCTCTCGACGTCAGTATTCCTGTTGTCCGGGAATTTATGGAGCATGCGCTGGATGTGCTGATCACGGAATACGGCTTTGATGGAGTCAAGCATGACTTCTGGAGTTATGCATTTGAAGAATCTCATTCCCTTTATAAGAACAAGACGGAATCCGGCTATTTCTACCGCAAGTGGTGGCTGAACGCTGTCCGCAAACGGCTCTCCGACGATGGATATTTCCAGACCGGATGCGATATTGTGATGGGGAACCCGTTCCTCGGACAGTATTTCACAAACTACCGTTACGGCATTGATATCGGCGGCGGAAACTGGGATTATGTGAAGACCAACTTCCTGTGGGGAGCAGCCTGCTTTGCTTTGCATACCTCTGACCTGTTTGTTCCGAACTCCGACTCCATCGGTCTCTTCCCCGGACTCAATGATGTGGATGCCATGTTTGCTTTGAACTATTGCATTGCCACCCGTTCCATGGTGGAAATTGCAGGTAAACTCAGTGAAAATCAGAATCATCCCCGGCTTCCGCTCCTCAGAAAGGCTGCCTGCAACGTCAACAACGGTCAGGAACTCTGGCTGCTTGATTATGATTACCGCAAGCCTGGAATCAACATTCCCAAGGGTGTTTACTTCAAATCCGGATTCTTCACCAGTGAAGAAGAAAATCCGAATATGCCTTTGCGCAACGTCGGGCTCTTCAACATCTTTGACAAGAATCTCAAAGTCAGCTTCAACGCGGCAAAGCTCGGATTGGACCGCAAGAAGAGCTATACAGTTGTGGATGTCTGGACCCATAAGGAATATGACCTTGCAGCGGGCAAGAGTCTCAACTTCACTCTTGAACCTCATGGCAGCATGATGCTTGCCGTTTGCGAAAAGGATCTTGTCCTCCAGGATGCAACGGTCAAGGTCAACACAGTCTCCAAAGATGGCAAGACTCTTTCCGTGGATTGTGCTTATGCCTATCCGGAAGCGGAATTCCTCTTCTCCTCCAAGGTTCGCAGCGTGACCTTCAACGGAAAAGCGGTGAAAGCTTCTGTCAAGGGCGGACTTTGCAAGATGGAATTGAAAAACGCAGGGGTTTACACCTTTACGTTCTGATTTCAATTTTGAAACAGTCAAAGGGCTGTTGCGAAATGAAGTGCACCCCAAAAGTTGGACACAACTTTTGAGGTGTACTTTTTTATGGAAAAAAAACAAAAAAAACAGCGTCAGTACAGTGTAGAATTCAAACTTTGTGCTATATTAGATAAGCTAGAGAATGGTTTGAATTAT
>JAFTIQ010000059.1 GCA_017456805.1 Lentisphaeria bacterium | reverse complement strand
GTTAACGCGGAAAACAACAATAAAAGAAAAATCCTGCCGCGAAACATTTTTGATATCAAAAATTGAGTCATAAATGGCAAAAAATTGCCAAAAAAAGAAAATGTGAAGTCTTCAGGAAAAAAGCTTCACGGAATTAGGAAGAAAGTAAAAAAAGTAAAGCAAAGGTTCAGGCATGTACTCTGCATGTTCTGTATTTTTGCAAATGTAAAAAAACGAAAGGAGTTTCAAAATGAAACGGAGTTGTTTTACTCTCATCGAGCTTCTTGTGGTGATCGCCATTATTGCAATCCTCGCAGGAATGCTGCTGCCGGCATTGAACAGTGCAAGAGAAAAAGGTCGAAGTTCCAACTGTATTAACAACCTGAAACAGATCGGCTTGAATGTTGCATTTTATCATGATGACAATGATAATTATAATATTCCCGGACATGATGGTATTTATGTATGGTGGATTCATGTTGAATATTATCTCAGCAAAAAGCCGAGTCCTCAGTCCTTGAATGCCAAATATGATTCCCCTGTTATGCGTTGTCCTTCTCAAAAATATCATGATGCTCTTCTGATGGGCCTCAGCTGGCCCGGAAGTAATTACAGCTATAATACTCATGTGAGTAACCTGCGCGGCTGGCCCACCTATTCCAAGATTAATAAAATCAAAGGGCCTTCCGGTCGTATGCTGACAGGTGATGGTTATCTTGCACCTGGTCGGACTTACATCTATTATACTTGGAGTGAAGGTACTACCGGAGAGATCGGCCCCGCGAGTACAACGATCGACCGCATGTCCACGATTCATACTGGCGGTGCAAACTATCTTTGGATGGATGGTCATGCCGAACAGAGGAAAAAAGGCAATATGACCATTGATGAAGTCAATGCTCTTGATGATGCAAATTGGAAATCGTAATTAAGGAGGCTCCCGCATGAAACCGAAACTCTATCTGTTTTTGCTTGCCGCTGCTTCAATGTTTTCTGTTCAGGCAAAAAATTTGCTGGAGAACTCCTCTTTTGAGGTTATCTCCAACGGGAAGCCCGTAAAATGGGTTGCTAATAAGCCGAAGAATTTTCCGGATGTTGAGTTCAAATTAACAGAAAACAATGTCCGCAGCGGGAAATATTCAGCTATGATCGAATCCCGGAATCCGGGCACAAAGGTCAATCATTTTCTGGCTTATATCCAGAACATTGATCTTTCCAAACTGGATCCGTACCCTGCTGGAAAAGAAGTCATGCTTTCATTTGATTTCAATCCTGATGCACCGGGAACTGTAATCCGTGCCTATGTAGAAGGAACGGTTATGGGAAAAAGCTTCAATTCCATCGGTCCTACAAGAAGCCGTTATGTGGGATGGGGAACCTACCAGCTCCGTTTCAAACTGCCGGAAATCAAGCCGACCCGAATGTATGTTGTTCTTCAGCTGATGACAACAGGAAGTGTCTGCTTTGACAATGTTTGTCTGGAAACGAATCCTCCGCCGATGGCTGCAACTCCTGCCGCAGAAGTCTTGAAAACTGTCAAGCCTCCCGAATTGGATGTCCGTTTTTCAGATCTTCCGTTTATGAACACTTTTATTCCGGGCAAAACTCCCATGGAATTTGGTTTCTTTGCTCCGATGAAAGAAGATAAATTTACCGAAGTGCGGACAGAGATCATTTGTGAAAAAACGAAGAAAGTCGTTTGGAGCAAACGGTATGAATCTTATGGAAACCGGGTTCAGGGGAAGATCATTTTGCCTGAAACTCTTAAAAACGGTGTCTATCGTTTGAAATGCAAAGCAAAGATTCGCGGAACAGCACAGGAAGAAAGTTTTCTGTTCCGGATTGCTTCGGAAGAAACGGTAAAAAATTATCCCGTTCACTTTCGGGAAGATGGCATCATGCTTTACCATGGCAAGCCTTATTTCCCGATCATGGTTTGTCCTCCATTTAATAATGATGAGGCTTATCTGGCATATCAGCAGGCAGGGTTCAACGGTTTGACCGCTCAGACAAATGCGTCCGTTTCCCGGTCTCTCGCGAAGAGCTTTTATGCAAGAGCTGCAAAATATAACCTGAGTATTGTCGAATGGTGTAATTTCGCTGATACTGCCGGAAGAAGTGAAGCTGATTTGAACGAACATGTTCTCCGGACAATGAGAAATGCAAAAAATCTGCCGAACTTTCTCGGCTGGATGAATGATGAAGATGCATGGCGCGGAATTTCTGTTGCGTATTCCAAAAAGGCCTATGAAGCATTTTATGTAAATTCTCCCGGATATATCAATTGGGTGAATCAGGCTCCCCGCGGAACGGTGGATTATTTGAGACGCTACGTCCGTTACAGTGATGTTACCGGTGCAGATGTTTATCCGATCCCTGCAAAAACCAAACACAGCGAGAAGCCCCGCGAAAATATTGCCTGCCTTGGCGATTATACAGATGATTTTATGGAAGCCGGAGATTTCAGCAAACCCGTTTGGATGATCCTGCAGGCATGGAGCTGGGGCGGAAAGAAGGGGTCTCCTGATAAACCGTTCCCGACTTATGATGAACTCCGTTTCATGTTCTATAACTCCATTTCCCACGGTGCAACCGGGATCGCATGGTTCGATAACCATCATCTTGATCCCATGAACCCGGTGATGGTTCATCTCGGAAACATTAATCATGAGTTTCATGCAATTGAAAAGTTCATTCTGAACGGTACGAAAAGCAATACTTGCGAACTCACCGGAAAGTCGGAAGGAATCCGGATCCTGGAACGCTCTCTGAATGGAGAACGTCTCCTTATCATCACGAATGAAAACGATAAAGATGCAGTGGTCACATTCAATAATAATGCCCCTGTAAAGTTCTTTGATACTTTGAAAAAACAGAATCTCGGCGCTTCTGCGGAAGTATCCTTCAAAATGAAGAAACTCTCTGTTCTGATCCTGACAACGGAACCTGTCTCCTGGACTTATCCCAAACGCTATGCACCGATGCTTCCGGATGATTCCAAACCGATTTCTCTCCGTGATGCTGTGGCTCAGAAAAAATCATGCCGCACGGTATGGCGCGGAAACTGGATCTGGAATCACATCAAAGCGAATGAACAGGGATATTCTGCTCCCTTCATGACCAAAAAGTTTACGGTCAGCGGCACTCCTGAATCTGCCTGGCTTTGCGTGGGGGCTGATAACGAAGCTGTCGTGTATCTCAATGGGAAAGAGGTCGAACGGATCTATGGATGGGGAAATGTCTCTCCCATTGATCTGAAACCTTATCTTAAACAAGGGGAAAACGAGCTGAAAATCAAAGTCGTTAACTATAACTCTTTTGGCGGAGTCGTTTTTGAAGGCGAAATCAAAACTCCTTCAGGAATTCAGACGATCCTTTCAGATGCTTCCTGTGTGTTCAGTAGCGGAAAAACTTATGTCTATGGTGTCCCGCCCCTTGAACCTTGGAAACACATTATCTTGATTCCGTAATTTTCCGGGGCTTATAGCACTGCTTGCTTTTTGAAGCAACAGTGCTATATTTAAATAGGAAAATTAAATCTTTTCACAAACTGGAGAAAATATGAACGACCCTATTTGGATATGGCGGGCAGGGGAAACTCTGCCTCATGAATTTGTCCGCTTCAAACGGATTTTTACAAGCAATACTGAATCCGTGGAAGTCAAACTTTCCGCAGATACCGATTTTACCGCGTTTCTTGACGGAAAAGAGATCATGCGCGGACAGTTCAGCGATTATCCAGAGGAAAAAACGTTCTCTTCCGTTATTCTCGATGTGAATGAGGGCGAACATACTCTGGAAGTTTCTGTTTATTATAGCGGAATCGATTTCCTGACCTATATCGCAGGTAATCCCGGATTCTGGGCGGAAATCAAGCTGAAATCCGGCTCCATCGTTTCCGATGAACAGTGGCTTTGCAGAAGAGAAACCGCTTATCTCCGGGATCGGATCGATAAAGTTACCCCGCAAATGGGATTCGCTGTCGGTTACGATGCCCGGTTGGAAGATTCCCCCGAACCATGGGAAAATGCTGTCCCGGCAGAACAGCGTCCGCAGCCCTCAGCGCGCCCTGTTCCTCTGTTGGAAAATGGTGCAATTGTTCACGGAAAATTGGTGAATCAGGGATATTTCCGCCGGAATAACCATGATTGTGCTTATGCATTAAGCTGTGCAACTGATTCTCTGTTCGCCATGCAGCCGCATCAGGTGCTGGAGGGTAATTTTTCCACTTCTTTCGCTGCGCCCGGACCGGAGGCTCCCTGGAAATTCAAACCCCTGTCTTCCGGATTCGACGGCTATTTCCTGACCATTGATCTCGGACAGGAAATCGTCGGGCTGGAACAGTTCGACTGGGATCTGCCTGTCGGAACAATTGTTGATATTGCCTTCGGCGAACATCTGACAGACTGCCGTGTCCGCTGTGAAATCTGCGAGCGGTTCTTTGCTGACCGTTATATTGCCAAAGGCGGCAGACAGCATTACATCATGCCGCGCCGGGTGGGATTGCGCTACATGGAACTGCACATTATTCCAACGGCAGGAGAGGCAGTTGTTTATGCGGCTGACCTGCGTCCGCGCCGCGCTGTTCTGCCTCCGCCTTCAGCATTCTCCTGCGATGATGATCAACTGATGGCAATGTGCAGGAATTCCGTGCGGACCCTCGAACTTTGTATGCATGAACATTATGAAGATTGCCCCTGGCGGGAACAGGCTTTGTATGCGTACGACTCCAGAAATCAGATTCTCTATGGAAACTATATCTGGGATAATTACCGTTTTGCCGCTGCCTCTCTGGAACTTCTCGGAAAAGGTTTGCGGGAAGAAGGGGTTGTCAGCCTTTGTGCACCTGCGAAAGTCGGACCGCCGATCTGTATTTTCAGTTTTGCCTGGATCATGGAGATCTGCGAATATGTTCTCTATTCCGGCGACCGCTCTCTGCTGGATCGGATGGAATCCGTTTGCCGGGTGATCATTGACCGCGTTCTGACCCGTTTTGATGCAGAAAGCGGATTATATGCAACACCGCCGGAAAAGGGATTATGGCATTTTTATGAATGGCGGGAAGATTTGGGGGGCAACGGCGCAACTCCCGGAAAACCGGATGCTCTTTATAATCTCTATTTCCTTGAAGCGCTTGATGGATTTTCCTTCATTACGAAAGATCAGGGTCTCAAGGAAAAAGCGGATGCTTTGCGGAAAGCTGTGTTCAAAGCCTATTATAATCCGGATCGCGGCTGTATGATGACTTATGAGAATAATCCGCTGACCCATGAAATCACACAGGTTCTTGCGCTTTATAACAATTGCGTTCCGGAACCGGAAAAACAGAAAATCATCAATGGGCTGCTGAAGAAAGAGCATATCAAAATCTCTTCCAGTTCCATCCGGTATTACTATGCGGCACTGCTCCGGGAAGGAAACGAACTCCGGAAGTTCCTGTCGGAAAAAATCTGGAACGACTTTGGTATGATGGTGCAAGGGGCGTCCACGACCATGTGGGAAACAGATCTCGGGGAAGAGGACTTCCTGAAAGCCGGCAGTCTCTGTCACGGCTGGAGCGCATTGCCTGTCTGGTATTTCTACGCAATGAAACTGGGGTTGAAACCGCTTTCTGCCGGCTGGAAAACCTTTGAGATCGCCCCCGTGGAATTTACTGGTATGGAAGCGTTTGGTGAAGTTCCGACTCCTGCCGGAACCATTTTCCTGCGGATCAGCCGGACGGATTCCGGATTAGTTCTGGAATGTACCGGACCGGAGTCATTGACCCCTGTATTCCGTCCGTGGGCACCGGAAGAATATATTTCAGCGACTTGGAATGGGAAAAGCCTGATGTAAGAATGCTTTGTTTGTGTGATTGAAAAACAGATAATTTCAAAAAAACGTGATTTCTGATTTGTAAATTACGGACATTGCTGTATATTACGCATATCTGAGTAACCCCGTTGTGTAATGGTAGCACAACTGGTTTTGGTCCAGTTAGTTTGGGTTCGAATCCCGACGGGGTTACCATTTTTGAACTCAAAACAGTGTGCTCTTTGAAAAATAAACACATTTTTTGTATGTAAAAATGTATGTAAGCTTTCAGAACAAAAAAACAGGAGTACCGAAAAATACGGCACTCCTGAAAACGGGGAGAAATCGTTTTATTTGAACCGACCCATGGAATCACGGGCACGACCACGGAAATTGAACTCGTCAACTTCAACCATCGGAAGACGGTGACGGCTCCGCTCCATATCGTCCAGACGGACACGGCGCATCGGATAACCTTCATCATCCTGCATCAGACGGGAACGCATACGGTAATGATGTTCCCCGCCATAACGGGAAAACATTTCAACATATTTTCCGATCGCTTCTTCCTTCGCCTGTTCTTCCAGATCTTCCGGCATTGTTCCGGCATACGCTTTCATGCCAATACAAAGCTCGGTAAACTCTTTCATTGCTTCAAACGGTTCATCTTTACAGATCCGCTTGATCATGCTGGCAGCTTCTTTCACGATCAGACATTTAATGTCGTCTTCCGTCAAAGACTGTCCCATCATGTCGGCGAGATGCTCTTTGTATTGTTCCATGCGTTCGCCGGATCGGTCATAACTTCTCCGTGACGGCATTCCGATCCCGGTGTGGGCATATTCTGTGCCACCATGACCGTAACGCATAGAGTTGTCAGAATATCTTGCACCGCTCCGCATCGGCATTGAACGACCGCCGCCAGCGTACCGGGAGTCCCATGTATGACCATAACGCTGATCATCTTCCGGCATGTTCTCCGACATGCTTTTTTTGACTTTTTCAGCCAGAAAATTAACCATCATCCAGCTCATCTGTTCCGGATCTTCTGACTTTCTCAATTCTTCGAGAAATGCTTCTTTGCTGCGGAACTTTTCCGGCAAATCGGACATTCCCATATCGTGTTTTTTATGTTTGTCTTCCATTTCGACACCTATTTTCTTTTTTGTTGTTACCCCATGAAACCGCCCATCGGGGGGAATCTACCTCCGCCCATTGGCATACCGCCGCCAAACATCCGCTGCATAAGCCCTTGCATAAATCCTTGCGGGTTTTGCCGTGACTGCTGCAACATATTGACGAACTGCGGTTCCCGGAGCTGTTTATCCAGATTGATAATCTGTCTTGCGATTCTTTGATCTATCCGATTTCCGTTTTTTGCATCCGGTTCAACGAGCTGTAACCCGTAAGTTTCACCGTCATCCCCGGAATAAATCCTGATTGTTGTATAGAACTTTGCCTGTACCTGATTCGGTTTCATTTGTCCGATAGGCTGACTGTTTCCGTTTTCGTTGCTCATGGTCGACTCTCCTTAATTCATATTTCCGTTTTGATTATTCATGTTGAACTGCGGGACCTGAAAGTTTGTCGGCATCGGTGTTGATGTTGCAATGTAAGGCAATGCCGGTGCTGGCATGATCGTTGATGTTTGGAACATCGGCTGCTGCGGAAAGAATTGAAATCCCTGCTGGGGAAAATATGGAAAAGCCTGTTGAGGTTGGTTGAATTGCGGCTGTCCCTGCGGCTGGTTATTCTGCTGATTTCCAACTCTTTGCTGTTCCGCTATAAGCTGCTTCAATTCATCAAAACCATTCTTCAGGCTGTTTACTTCGCCCGTCAGCACGGAAACAGGATCCGGAGGTGTCGGCTCCGGTACATGAAATCGTTCACGGATTTCCTGTAATTCTGCCATCAATGCGGAAACATGCCGCTGGTACGCTTCATTCTCAAGTCTGATCCGTTCGCTTTGGTCCGGCTCCGGTACAACTGTTTCCATTTCGGGAACAATTACATCCGGTTCAGTTGTCAAGTTTTCCTTTACAACTGCTTCGGATTCGATTTCCTGTTTGGTCTCTTCTTCCATGTATCGTTCTCCTCTGTTTCTGCTGTAACTTACAAGCCCGCCCTGATTTTTAGAAATAAAAAAAACAAGGTGAATCTTTTTACTCAAAATAAAAAATTTCCATCTTTTTGAACACACTTTTATATTTTTGCTGAACTTTCCGGAACTGTTCACTCACCCAAAAAAAACAACAATTTTTTACATGGAAAGGAAGGCAAAATCATGGAAGCCCTGCCAATTTATAACGTTAATCCCAACGGGAATTCTTTCAACGGCTGGGAAGCTCTTGCACTCATGAACAACAGAAACGGCGGTTACGGCTATGGCATGGAAGGCGGATGGTTCGCATGGATCATTCTTCTTGTCCTCTTCGGCTGGGGCGGTTTCGGCGGTCGTGGGTTCGGTGGTTTCGGCGGATTCGGAAACGGATGCGGCGGATGCGGATGTAATTCCGGAATCGGCGTCCTCGGTGCTGATCTTGCTGTAAGCAATGCCACAGCAACCGCACGGAATGAAGCCGGTCTCGATTTCATCGCTCAGAATGTCAACGGGATCCGAAACACTCTCTGCGATCTCTCCGGAACTCTCTGTACCCAGTTCGCAACCACAAACTCCAACATTGCCCAGATCGGCTATCAGACCCAGCTCGGACAGCGTGATCTTCAGGCACAGCTTGCAAACTGCTGCTGCCAGACACAGCAGAGCATTGCCGCTGTCAACAACAACATTTCCCAGCAGTTCGGTCAGTTGAACTACAATAACGCTATGTGCTGCTGCGACATCAAGAACGCAATCCATGCGGAAGGTGAAGCAACCAGAGCGTTGATCAACAGCCAGTACACCGCAAACATTGAACGCAAGCTCGCAGAAGCAAATCAGCAGATTTTTGTCCTGAAAAACTTCGGTCAGTTTGTGAATAAGGGAAATTGCGGATGTGATGCTGTCCCTGCATGTGGCGGATGCTGCTGAGCAGTTCGGTAATTCCGAATAACTGAAAAAACTTAACCGATTGAGGTGAAAATATGTGCAAAAGAAATTTTTTTCGCCGTTATGCGCTCGGTGCGCCGGTGGTCGGGACCACAAATGTGATCTTCTCCATGCGGTCAACGAAACGCCGTCTGCTCGCTCAGGATCTCTTTTTCCTGACGGTTCCGGTAGCAACGGATTCAACTCTCCCTCCGAAAGTTCAACTTTGTGATGGGACTGTTCTGGATATCGTTTACTCCAGTTCCGCTGATCCGGCAGATGCTTCTGTTCTGATTGGACAGAGAGTTTACCTCTGCACTATTATTTGTGTCGCCGGTGATCTTACTCTGAACATTCTGAACGCAACTGCTCCCGCCGCTGCCGGAGCATAAAAAGATCTTTCCGTTTTTCCGTTTCCCCGGCGTAAAAAACCGGGGTTTTTCTTTCTGTATAATATAAGGAATAAAAAAATGCAACATTTTTCCTGCGAATTGACTTTTCGGGATCTTGCCAGGGAACTTGCGATTCCGGTTGAAATCCGCTCATCCAGATGCCGGAAATATCCTCTGGCAGTCAAAAACTGTATCGGGATCATCGACACCGGAGCAACTTCTTCCATGCTGACAGAAACTATCGCCCGGGACCTTGATTTGATCCCATCCGGCAATATCACAGTTTCCGGTGTTCACGGAACGGAAAACGCCAATATGTACGAGGTTGATGTTATCTTCGGGAATCGCTGTATCTTGCGCGATATGCCCGTTTCCGGAGCAAATGGAGATGCCAGCTTTGATCTCTTGATCGGAATGGATATTCTTTCAAAGGGAGAGCTTTATCTTTTCAATGAAAACGGAAAAACTGTGTTCCGGTTCGGGATCCCGTTTATTTCGGATTCTTTTTCTGATTCTGATTCTGATTGATGATTTTTTCATCAAGTTCATCCACGGCACAGCGTAACATCTGCAACCGCTGACGGCTCGGTTCACATTTCGTGCAATCTCCGCAGCAAGAGAAATTCAGGACCGTCTTTTTTGCCCGGCAAGCGGTACAAATACTGCTTTTCAATTCTTCCGGCTTGAACTTGATCCGGCACAAATAACAGCACCGCAACCCTTTTGATTTCAGCCGTTCCGACCGTTTCCGCAGTATTTCCTGCTTTGCGCTTTCGATGTGTTCCAGTGTATAAAGATTCCGAAATCCTGTTTTGCAACTTTCTACGGCATCCGGCTTTCCAAGCACTTTCATTGCATACCGTTCGTTCTGGATCCCCATGATCCCGGCAGCAGTTTTCACATTATAATATTTTGGCGATTCTGTATCAGACATGATCCACACCGCTTTCTGCTTTCGCAAGCGCATTTTTCAAACACTCGATCATCCGTGGATTTTGTTCTCCGAACGGCAATTTTCCGCAGGAACAGAAATTGAAAACGCACAAATCCGCTCGGCATTGCATACACCGTCCGCCAACAAGATCACATTTCTTGCATTGGGTATGACATCGCCGGCAACTTTCGCAAACTGGCTTTTCTGATTTTTCTTTCCGTTCGGAAACGGATTTTTCAATTCTGGAAATTGCGTAAAAATGCTGCGGCAAATTATATTTATTTTTCCGGATGAAATCCGGTTTTCCCAAAATCTTTCTTGCGGTAACGACTGAAACATCCAGCAGACAGGCACAGCGGCAGATGTCGATAAAACATCCGTCACAGCACTTTTCCATGTTTTTCTCTCTGCTCATTCTTCGCTGTTCCCCCGTTCCGTTACGATTCCGGTTTGCGGATCAAAATTCACCACCGGAATGTGAAATCTGTTGTGGTGCTGATGAATTGTCTGCTGGTATCTGACCTGTTCCGGCTCTTTTTTCTCTTTGGCATTCAGCCAGGGAGCCGGATCGGAATCATCGAACTTCGGGGACCGCTCCTTGATCTCTCTTGCCAGCTTCATATAATTTGCATGGAGCAAAGAAAGATTTGGTTCCGGTCCCAGCTTTTTTGCGTTCCAATCTTTGATTGAAACGGTTCCATCTTCTGCGGTTTCCGTTTTGAAATCGATATCCGGTATCGCATCCGGATAGAACCGTTTGACCATTGTGCTGAAATTCACCATTTTTGCGGATTCTCCTTTCCGTTTTCAGTTGTTAATTCTAATTTAATAACTGAAAGTTTTGAATCCACAAATAACGGAAAAATTTCACTTAATTATTTCATATCCATAATCTGTTTACTATCCGCACCAGCTTTGATGGCATCGACGGTATATCCGTTGATCTGTCTGCCGATCTTAACACGCAATGCTCCGGAGGTATTCACACCTGTATTACCTTTCCCGGCTGGCTGGCCAGATGAAGCTCCTGCAATAGAAGGAGTGACATTTCCGCTTGCATCTGCCTGTCCTGACATCTCAATTTCCACGTTATCACGTGTCACGGCTGAGAGGATCTTTCCATACCGGAGGTTAAAAGAAAAAGTTCCGTTTTCCGGATTGATCCCGGCATCGAACCCGACACCATCCCCGTAGTTGATAACGTTGTGACCGCATCCACTGAGAATTACGGCGGCAAGCACCGCCCCGACCAAAAGCATTTGTTTTTTCATGTAATTTTCTCCCTGTTTACATGTTGCAATCGTTGTTATCTTTCATTCCGTATGTCGAACAATATTTTCGCCATGCCGGGCATTCCAGTTTGTGATGTTCCAATGCACTTTCGAACTCACTTTTCACCTTATTCTCCGACCAGAGTTTTCCTTCCATCGAAATCATTGTTTCTGCATTTTGCTCAAGTTTCTTCTTGATTTCCCTGATATCTTCCGGCAATGTTCCGATTTTTATCTTTATAATCCAGCGTACAATGCTGATGATCCCCCAGATCGCTATCACCCCGAGAAGGATCATGATAATCGCCTGTACAGGTGTCATCCCCTGAATAAGAGTTGCTGTTTGTTCCGGTGTTACGTTCATGTATTCCTCCCTCCATTCTCCCACGCTTCCTGACCGCCTAACACAACGGCATAGTAGCATGTTCTGATAATCCGTCTTTCCATTAAACCGGAAATTGTCAAATATCTACGCCAACCAAAATCCTTCTTCCAGATTTTATACATGTTGTCAAGAAATTCTTTATCCGCATACTCTTTCGAACAGCTATGGAATTCATAACGGCAGTCATGGATAGCTGCTGCAACCTCATATCTTGACAGCGCATTTGTGAGAGCTTTCCGTTTTTCGATACTCCATGATTCAGCACCGATACCATTGCAAATCTTTGTCAAGGCTATCGCCGTAGAGAACCAGAATTCCCGTCCGGCTGACAGATTATAATGCCTCGCTGAATTACGCAATGCGATAATGTCATTCGTTGTATACATTTAATCCTCCCACTCGCACAGAATTAGTTTTGCTTTCACTTCTTCCGGAACTGTTTCCAGAAATGCAAGAAACACCGGATCATCCTCTGCAAGATAGTTTGCAGCAAAGAACTGATCCAAAACGCCAGCTTCCGAAAGTTGTTCCCGGTAGCCTTCCCATTCATCACCGAGATTCCGAATGATCTTCAGCGTGCTGTACTTTTTCGGTTCTTCTTCGATTGTAGGCTGGTATTTCTGCAATTCAGCAGTATCATACAGCTGGAACCCATTCTCAGTCAGCCATTTTTCGTTTTTATCCACGTTGAACATCCCCTTCGATTTATCATTTCTCGGGGGATAGATAACTGTTTCATTTTCGATTTTCGCCCAGATTTCCATAATTCATACCTCCTGTTCGTAAGGTGTCGTATGTTTTGCTTTTCTTGTGCCTGTGAGCAATCCGTTGACGACGTAAGTGTTATTCCTCAAGCGGATTGTACACATGATTTCAGGTTCGTTGATAACTTCATGCGATACAAGAGCAACCGTTGAACCGTCCGCCTTGCGTGCATGTTCCCCGATATGCCAGTTATGCATGTAAACAAACGCTTTTCTTTCAACGTTGAAAACACGGTGTCTTGCCAACGTGATAAGCTCCGTTCCGTCAGAGAATGTCCACTTATCCTGAACGGGATAAATACATTGTTCTGCGTATTCATTCTTCAGTACAATATCAGGCTCGAACTTTCCTGTTTCCTGATTGATTGACATTACTGATTCCCCGACTTCAATATCCTTGATTGCTTTTTCTGTACCGTCAGCCATCATGACAAGTGACTCGGGGTGAACACAGCTTTGATATTCAATCACAATTGTTACCGATAAATCTTCACAACCATCAGCAGAGATATTAAACGTGCACTCAGCAATTCCGTCATAAGATATTCCCATCTCTCCGCTGATAGTACCACCGTTAATAGTGATTCCAGGAGGTGCTACATAATCCATGTCATCTATCGCAATCGTGCATGTAGCTCCATTAGAAGCCGTTGCCCTCAGTGTATAAGTCGCAGATATTCCATATTTCAACGTCACAAAATCAACTTTATTTCCACTTGAATTATAAATACCGTCAAAAGTGATTGTAGCGGAACTTACTACGTCATCCGTTGTAGACGTTCCATCGAATGTATAATTATCTGTTGCATTAGGACATTTCGCAAAGAAAGCGGCTCTTGATCCGGTCACTTTCGGAGAATTGTAGAACATTGTTCCAATGTCCGTAAGAGATTCCCATCCATTAGCCGGGGCATTTTCAGCCAATGTTGAAACGTTGATTTCCGCCAAATCGCACTCACGGAACATACTTTGAGCTGTCTCTATATTGTCGGGCAGTTTGCTGATTTTCAACATAGCTTTTGAACACTTACGGAACATCTGATTTCCGTAGCGTATATTTTCAGGGAGAACAGTCAATAAGATATTGGCTTTTTCGCACATATAAAACATGGCTGACCCATCCTGCAAACCCGAGGGCAGGCTTCCGATAGTCAACTCTGCCTTACTGCAATTTTGGAACATGGCTTTTCCGTTCGTAATCCCGTCAGGCAGAGAAGTGAGAGGAAGATACGCATTAGAACAGCCGTCAAACATGTAAGTTACCGTTGACAGATTTTCCGGTAATCTACTTAGGGGGAGCGTAGCACCTGAACACCCTCCAAACATATATGCCGCTGAAGATACAGTAGTAGGAAGTCGGTTCAGACTCAGAGTAGCTTTTTGACAGTTGTAAAACATAAAATCACCAGAGACGATACTTTCCGGTAATTCGTTAATATCGTCTGTCATGTTCAAGCATCCACGGAACATATTATTACCGCTGTTCAATGCTCCGAGAGCGTTCCAGTTCTTTCCGCCGCAATAACTTACCAGAGGAGCATAAATATCAGAATAACCGAATACAACTCTGTAACAATCGGCTTTGATTTTGATAGTATACGTTCCGGCTGAAGGATAAGTATGAGTCAATGCGGTTCCGCTTGTGACCGCCGTTTCAGATGTTCCATCGCCCCAATCCAAAACCCGGCAATAGCCGTCTGTATTCCAATACGGTGTAAAACCATATGTAAGGCTTGAAGCAGTAGGCGATACTTCAAGTTCAAAACACGGAGTTGCACCAACTCCCATAGGATTTACTTTGTGCGGAATTCGCATGTCAGGAAACCTCCAAAGTGTATGCAACGTTGCCAATGAGTTTCTGACCATCCCAACGGATTACAACTGCATAAAGCGTATTTCCCGCGCTGAAATCAGGTTCATCAATCCATGTTACTTCGCTGAGCGTGAAACTGACGGTTGTTTCCGGCATTGTAAGCCAGAGTTCCATCGTAACGCATTGATTCGCTGTCAGTTTTGATACATCAAACGTAATTGTCTCATTCGCTGACAGCGTATGTTTCACTACGGAATTCGGTTTTACAGTGATCGCTGTACTGGAAACATCTGTAATGATCATCCCGTAACTTTCAGCAGAGCCAGTCCCCACAACAAGCCACTTTCCATCATGAAGAATGACTCTCTGTCCTGCGGCAAGTGTTCCGCTGTATTCTACCATGTTGTTTGCTGTGATGTTGCTCATACGGTTGTTTTCCTTCTGTTAGCGAGAACTTCTCTCATTTTGCGAACCTTTTCATCTCCGAACCAATTTGCGGCATCAAGCCCTGCCTTAACAGCATCGGGTTCATTGATCTGCGTGATATTCTTCAATGCGTAAATAATCGCTCCCTGACGTTTCCTCTGCCAGATGTGGCGGAGTTCATGGATATAGGTGTTGAATATCATGTTTTCGGTCATAGTAGCAGATTCAGGATCAATCCAGATGGAGTTTGTGAACCATCGTGACCCCATTCCGGGACCATCAATCCATTTCACCGGATATTTCTTCCAGTCGATTTCAGACATCCAGCTTCCAAATCCTGTTTTTGCGTACTTTTCAGCGTATTTTCTCAATTGTTCAGTTGTCATGTTGTGCTCCTTATTACTCATTTACTGTTACAGTCCACGGAGAAACCACGCTATCCCACGGATTATCCCCTGATGCTATCATAATAGCTTTAATGCCTGAATTACAGAGATACCAACCATCAGATTGATATGCAATTGTCATTGTTGAATTGCTATTATTAGTCCACACCCTGCTTGTTCCTGTTACTGTGGAATCATTGAGTGTATATGTCCCTGCAAAAGAACTTAGATTAGAGCTTGTTACGGTCAACTCTGTTCCTGCTTGAGTAGCTTCTACCATCGCCAAACAACGGTCTGCTTCGGCTTTAATTTCTTCATCTGAAAGACAACCTTTCCACACTTTTATTTCTGAAATTGAGCCTTTATATGCAGTATTACTATTAGTATAAGCTTGAATTAATTTAAATAGCGATATAGTATTCATTGTTCTTGTTGAATATTCTGTTTTTCCCGTCTGCGTACTATTTCCATTAATGTAGAAGGTAAATGTTCCATCTGACTTAGCTGAAATAGTTGCATGATACCATTTATTTTTTTCAATTTCTGTGTAAACAATGGAGTCGTTAGACGCGAAAGAATCTCCCTGATATACTGTATTCGGTTTATAGTAAACGATAAGCTTGGTATGATTATTCTGTTTACTGCTGTCAATAGCATCGCCTATACTTACTGGGCAAACATAGCTTTCTTGATCAAGCGTTGATGCCGTGAACATGCAAGATGCAGTCCAATCTTCCATAGTACTTGCGTTAAAGTCAATATAACCTTTTTGACTTCCAGAACCGGTCAAACACTTAACACCATTAACTGTCTGAAAATCGGAAGAAGATATATTTTCCAAATAAACGCGGTAAGGATTAAAACTGTACGAAATCTCATGATTTATGGCAGAAAAGTTTGCGTATAACATAAAAATTTTTATCGGATCTACCATATAGTAAGCATCCGATGTATAAAATTTCCCAAGTTTAGGCATTCTATTCTTATATGTCAGCTCCGTAACAGTATCTGCAACAGTATAATCTTCCGTATTATACTTCAATCCTCTCCATCCATTACCGGTAGTAGTTTCTGTGTTAATTGTAGGTGTAGGTGCAACACCTGAATCAGTTGTCCAACTCGTACACTGTGACGGGTCTCCGTCATGGTAGTTATATGATTCGTCTTTATAAAGATTTGTTGATCCAGCTTTCAACGCCCAGTAACCATTATAACTATCATACGTAATAGAGCAAGCACCGTTCTGCTGGTAGTAAGATGCATAACTTCCACCGTATTCAGAAACTATGTCATCACCTCTGTAATACCGCCCATTCGCTTCAGTGCTTCCGCACCCGGAGACAATCCACCATGTCAGACCTTCAGCATCTACACATTTATAAATCTCCATTGTAGATCCGCCAGAGATTCCGCTATCATATACAGGCTCATCTCTGCCTGTATTGAACGTATAGAATGAGTCAACTGTCACGGGATCGCCATCGTCGCTGGGTGTCGTACCATCGAATGTAAGTTTCTGAACTTTCATCGTTCCGCCATCGTCCACGATAACTCCAGCAACGACTTCCGTTGTGGCACATTTATGAGATCCGGGGATTCCGAAAATGGTCTTTCCTTCGACGATATTTTCCGCTTGGAGATTGCTGTCACCTTTGATGGTAAGAGTAGACGTAATATAGGAGTCAGCATTGATAATCTGATCTTCCGTTCCCGGTGTGATTGTTCCTCCCGGATAAGCTGCACCAACATCAATAGATTGATCATAATGCCAACCTTCGGAGATATTGACGGTATTTCCGTTCTGAGTGGTTGTTCCTGTTGGAATGGATTTGCTTACTCCGGCATAATAACCGGAAGGCAACTCAACAGTTCCACCAACAAATGTCACATCATTGGAAGTTTTTGTTGTGATAGTTCCACTTACAGGATTTCCATCTTTATCCGCACCAACATACCCTGACAGAATCTGTCCAGCTCCAGCCGTAATAAATGATAAATCGGTTCCTTCTACTGCTGGAAGGGTATAGACATAATCCGCACTGAGATACCCGGCTGTGACGGTCACTTTCCCATCTGCCACACTTGCCGTAGAATCCGGCATTGTACCGGAAACCAACTCACCGGAAGCCGTGACATACTTAACTGTTTTCCGCACGTCAGCGGGTGTAGCCGTGACCCCTGAAACATCGCTTCCTGTATTGATTTCGTTGACATACATATAGTAGCTGTCAAGTTTATCGTCAGTAATGTTTCCGCCTTTTCCGTTGATGGCAGTTTTAAGGTTGGTTTTCGCCTGCTGTAAACGTTCAATTTCACTCTGAATACTCATACTCAAATCTCCGCCAATGCTGCTTCAACGCCGTTCAACTTCGTACCGATTTCCTGAAGCGCACCTTCAACAGTTGTCGATTCGTAGTAGTTGCCTGAATCTGTAATCGTTGTATTTGAAGCAGTTCCATTTCCGGAACCGCCTCCACCGCCCCCGGAATAGTCCTTGAGCTTTTCGTCAACGATCGCGCCGATTTCACTTTTCAGCGGATCAGAAACATCCGCATCTCCAATCGGATCCCCGATCGTTGAAACAAGAACCGCAGAATCCAGCAAATATGCCGGGGCTTGCGTGTAATTGTTCTCTTCATCAATCAAAAACGGCAAAAGCTCAATTCCCTGTATCGCGATACTTCCGCTTCCGGCCGTATCAACAACAGCTTGCAACTTCCGGGATCTGGCTGTCACATTGAACACAAATTTCCCGTTCGCCGGATCAGAGAGTTCCGCAGAATTCACCGATTCAAAATAAACCTCTTGCGACACCGTGACGGAATCTCCGTCATTGAACGCATAATCCGCTTTCACCCCAGATCCCAATGTAAGAAGAACGCTTTTTCCATCGCTCAGAATCTCCATTCCGGTATATATGACCGTCTGAAACATCCCGTTTGAATTGTAAATGCTGAATTTTCCGGATGGAGAGATATTCTGACTCTTTGCGTTTGCAATATTGACCGTGAGCTGTTCCGGGAATGTCCCGCCCGCTGAAATACTTCCGCTGACCAACGTTCCGGAAACCCGGTGCACCCAATCTGAATCGCAAGTCAGAACTGCGGAATATCCGGAAAAACTCGCGTCCGTTGTCCAGCTCGAAACGTCAAGGCTTTCTTCGTTCGCATCCGGGGTAGCCGTGTACAGATACCATTCAACCTGGAACGTGGAATTGACAGAGATCCTCGGGTTCCCGAGCGAAAAGAAATTACCGAATTCGTCAAAGTTTCTGTTCGTGACCGTATTCGTCCGAATAACAATTCTATTCATCAAAAGGTCCTTTCTGTTAGACTTTCAACTAAACAGAATATGTCAAATTTTCTCTTTCTCCATAAGTTCTTTCAATCTGTCCGGGTATTCCGGATAAATGATAACGTAAGTTCCATATAATGTTATCTGCCAGGATTTTTCAGTATCCCAATCTGGTTTCGGTCCAGGATCAAATTTATATTCCCATGAAGCATCTCCGGTAATCCAGTCCGGAGATTCGTAAAGCACTGAAATAGGCATTGAAACATTGTTTGTGTCAGCGAACTTATATTTACACTGCTTATATGAGTCATCGAAATATTCAGAGGTACGGGTAAATACAATAAATTTATAACGGAAGGGCGATTTGGAAGTGATCTCAACCTTCATCTTACAGCTCCGTTTATAAATTTCATAACCGTCATAGTCACTCCATCCGATCCATCCTTGTGTAAAAAAATCAGATAAAAAAATATCCGGTGGATAGGTTGTCCCCGTATCAGTAATAGAATAGAGATTGTCATTTGCATATTTTTCTACACAAAATCTGCAATAGATATCCGTTTTCTTCCAGTAATCAGGTTCATCAACTCGATAAAAGGGAACGTCTTTAAGCAGAATGGCTGTACATCCATCAAGAATTCTGTCAAAAATATATGCCATTTGACTTTTTGAAGCTGTCCGGCAAACATCACCGTCAAGCTTCGGAGGACGATAGTTTGTCAGCGGATAAATGTGCCAGTTGTAGTTATTGAAACGATCTTTATCACCTATATCGCCGAAACTTTTTCCGTGAATAGCAGGAAACCGATCATAAGCAACTTCACCCATATTTTCAGGTGTGACCGTTTCACCTCCTTCCGGAATAGAAAAGTCAAAAATGGTATCATGTGAATAGGCGGAAAAGTAAATCAGAAATGGTAAATGTTCAACATTTTTCCGTCCGCCGATCTGCGGTAAAAGATTCTTTGCGTATTCTAAAACATTTTCTCCGTTACGAAAACGTTCTGGTATAGATGACTCTGCCCCTCCACCATAAAGCTTCGATATATGCAAACTGTAAGCCGGATCATATACCAGTGAAAGATGATCGATCGCACGCTGCAAATACGCCTTGAAGATCAGATCTTCCGGCAAACTGTTGATCCGTGATCTGTAATCCATCATGACCGCCACCATCTGTTATATTCAACGATATGCCCCTGTTGGATCTGCACGATCTTGCTTCCTTCCATCCGGAAAATCGGATAAATGGAAAGAAAAGGATCCCGCGCCGGGTTTTCTTCCGTTTTCGGATTCACCGCATCTGCTGTGATCAATCGATCTGTATCAGAACATGTTTTCCACGGGTCAGGATAAAAACCGGAATTTACATCGATCAAACCATCTTCGCGCCATGTTACCGCAAGACAGAATAGTGTATTTTCCTGTCCTTCCGTAAACGACACATCAATCGATTCCACATGCTTCAGGATCTGCATATCCGGCGCACAAATGCTCCCGGCATATCCCGTATTTCCACCCATGAACTCAGCAGGGCTTGCAATCCGGATAAAGTTGTCAATCTTCTGAGCCATGAATGGACCGCGATACCCAACCTCTCCACCCCCGCTTCCTCCATCGCTGGTATCCGTCATTGAATTTCTCTGGATCCGCGTTCGGTTATCTCTGGGAGTCCTGTCAACGTCCCGGAGACCGCGATCCATGACCAGATTCAGCTCTTCACTGGCAATTACGATAGTTCCCGCTTTATATGCCATTGCGTCAGATCCTTTCCGGTAAAGAGTATTTCGCCCAGCTTTCAGGAACAACCTCAAGCCCGTCAATCGTCAGATACGGATTATCAGCAGGATTCCGCATAGCCGCAAGATATACCGTTCCATCCGTTTTCAGCGGCAATTCTTCATCAACCTGAGAGTACGGAATTTTTTTTGTTTTGTCACCGACTGCATTTTGGTACACACTATTTGCAGCAAGAACTTCTTCCATTCCGCCATATGTAGCTTTTACCTTCTTCAGGTTGTCACTGTCGTCTTTATATTTCCACGGCGTATAGGAGAAGATTACCTCCGGCTCGGATAATTCCCCATTCCGCAGGAACCGGGCAAGCCGCCCAACGTTCAGACACTTTTCCATCCATGTATTTCCGCCGGAAACAATATCGATTTCGAATTTCACCGTTTCGTATTCCCATTTGACCGTCTTTCCGTCATTTTCAAAAACCCGGTGAAATATTGGAATCACAGGCTGCATTTTTCCGCAATAAGCTCCGACAACAATATTACAGATCCTCTGCTTTTCAGAATTGATGGAAACTCCTGTATTGCTCACATCCACCCATTCGCCGATTCTGTGCTTGTAGTTCATTTCGAAACTCAGCTTTAGATATTTCGATCGACCCATCTTTATGATTCGGTTGCCGGCACCATTAACCAGCGGGATCCAATCTTTTTGTTGTGGATTCCACAACTTTTGGATCTGGTATTCCATTTCCCCCACGCCGAAAGTTATATTCTGAGGTCCCAGCTCCCACGGTTTCGCATTATTGTTTCCCGATCCAGCCCCGCCGCCGGAACTGCCCCCGTAACCGTACTTTACCCGGATCATGAACCGCGGCTCAGAACTGTCGTATACTGGAGGATCAATAGATTGCACCGTCCATGCAGGATAATCCGGATGCGCATCTCCCCTCTGAGGGATATAATTGCTCTCAGCAAGGATCATAGTGCTGTCGCCTGGATCGCATTCATATATAAGGTATCGTGTTGCGGATTTCTTGCCGGAGCTGTCTACCCCTTCATAATTAGTGTCATCTGCAATAAGCCGTTTGATCATATTTTTTAACCCTTTCTTTTTTAAACACAAAAAGTAAAATTTAACTTGACTGTAATTTGCTAAAATAAGCAAAAACAAACAAAAATATAAAAAAATTAACATTTTTATTATTTTTTACTTGACAAATTAGAAATATGGTGTATAGTAAGACTCAGAGACCGGAAGAGCCGGGATCAGAAAAAATGAAAAAGAGATTGGAGATTGAAAAATGGAAATTGTCAAAGTCAATAGCTTGGAAGAAATTCGAACTGGGAACGTGTACTACGAGTTCAACGGAAAATTTTATTCAACATGTTTTACTTGCGGGAAACCCGTAGAGGTCGAGTATCACAGGACATCAGCAGATTTGAAAAGAGAAGAACTTGGCGAAGAAATTTACTTCTGCAACCCGGAATGCAAAAATCTTCATCCTGACTTTGCCGATGAAGATGATAAATTCTTTAATTTCAACGGAAAATTCAGAAAATTCAATAGATAAGGAATTTGAAAAATGGAAATTACGGATTTCATAGTAAGCCAGGGCGGCTACACTGAAACAATGTTCGTTATCACAACCGAAGGCAATCTGTGGCGAAGAAAGAACGCCCCAAGCGACCCGGGGGTATTCGCGTGCTATGGCGCGGTCAACAACCCCACACCGGAACGGTGCAAGGAATTGCTGCATCGGTTGAGAAACGCAAGACCCGGTAGACCGAATCACAGAACATTCGCAACCGTGAAGCAAACTCGGGAAATACTTGACAAGTTTAACACTGGAGAATAAACGAATGAAACTTTACGGAATCGAAGACAAAAGCGGCGATATTTACGCCGCATATAAGTCTCCGGAAGAAGTTCCGGGGCTTGATACAATTGAGCTCATTGAGAATATCACCTGGGAACCTTCGGATTACACGGACCCGGAAACAGGAATTAATTATATCCGGGCTTCAAAGTTGGCTGACATGTTCACGGAACTCTGCAAAAGCTCCGGCATGAAAAAGAAGGATCTCGCAAAACTTTGCGGGAAAAACGCCGTCACATTCAGCCGGTACTGTAACGGACAAACCCCCGTCCCCCAGCTCGTATGGGAGAAGGTTGAAAGAATCAGAAAAGCTGTAAAAGGAGAATAAAAAATGAAATTTCAATGTCCCCACTGCAAAGCATCCTATAACTTAAAAACGGCAGGATCATACGAATGTATTTCTTGTCATAAATCTTTTTATTTTCAGCCCAAAAAAGATGAAGTGAAGATTACGCAGAAACCTCAGCAAACAGGTCCGCAAACATGTCCGTTCTGTCTAAGCGAAGTCCCATCTGGAGCAAAAAAATGCGCTCACTGCGGAGAATGGATTTCAGGAAATCCGCCAAAAAGCAACATGATTTATCTTTTACTTTCTTTTCTGTTCGGTCATTTCGGAATCGCTGAATTTTACGCAAACCGATGGAAGTTTGGTGTTACATATCTTTTCTTTTCTGCAATGAGTATTTATGCGAAAAGTATACCAGCGTTAGCCTTAATCTGGATGATTCAATTTGTTTTATCCAGCATTCTTGGCGTAAATCAAACAAAAAAAAAGATCGAACCGGAGAAACATCAATGGGTTCCATTGGTTTTTCTTTCAATTGGAGTTCTTTTTTTGATATGTGTCTTTTTGAAAATTTTCCTGGATTAACATCAATATCCCGAAAATTCCAACTTCTTCTGAATCTCTGTCACGGCATCGCGCGTTTCTTTCTCTTGCTGTTGCCAGCGTTCAAGAAGAGCTTTGATGGCTTCCGCTGTGAATGCCATCTTTTTTTGTGGTTCCATCTTGAATTCCGGGCTCATCAACATTCTTGATTGCATACGCGCCGCTTGTTCCGAATTCGCAGAAATATAACTCTGAGCCGTTTCCCGATATCCGCTCGCAGCTTGATACAATTCCTGAATAAAAGCATGTTGAGCTTCTCCTTGCCGGGTCAATTCTTCGAAAACCTTTTCGGAAATATCTCTTTGCTGATCTTCTATTTGTCCCCTGATTTCCAGCATTTTTTGTGAAATTTTATACTGTTCCTCCATATTCTGAGTTTTTTTCGCTTCTGATTCCAATTCTTTATATTTCAGTTTTAACATCGCGATCTGCTCTTTTTGAGACGCTCTCTGAAAACGATATTGCCAGTCAGCTTCATAAAAAGATTTCTTTGCTTGAGCAACAGATTCTCTTCGCTGATTTTCTTCATCTTTTTTCTGTTGTTCAATATCATAGATCTGCTGTTCAATTCCAAGAATTTGTTTTCCGATTTCAAGTCTCTTTTTTATGTTTTCCACTGTCATAGCACTACGGCTCAACACGAAAAGCTCCCTTTGGTAATCTGCTTTTTTAGCAGCAAGCATATTTAATTGCTGCTCACGATCAGCGCGCCTGAAAGCGATTGCCCATGTTTCTTCCCTCCATTGCGCTCTTGCATCTCGCAAAGCTTCATTTCTCGCTTTTCTTTGTTTCTCTTCTTCAGATGCTCCCTCTTCTTCTGGATCTCCACCAAAGAACAATCTTTGATATTTCTTTCGAAGTTCTAAAAGTTTTTCAATATTCTGAATGTACGCCAAAATACCTTCAACCTGATCTTTCGCTCCAGCTTTCGTTGCTTCAATAGCCATTTTTTTTAAAAATTCAATCTGTTTTTCGTATGGAAGTTTTGAAATATCATCTCTAAAAGTCTCTCCTCTCGTTCTTTCTATAATAAAAGAATCATCCATTGTAGCAACGAGAAGTTTTTTCTGAAATTCCAATGTTTCTCTTTGTTTTTCAACCATTTCAAGCAATCTTTGCTGCAACACCTCCTTTTGTTTTCCAGAGAGCACGTCCCATTTCCCGGAAACATCGTTCAAAATTTCTCCCTGTTCAAGAATTGCCAGATTGAGACCTCGATACTCTTTATTCAATTCATTTGTTATCTGGACTAATTCATTTTGTTCATCTTTTGTCCGATCTTGAATTCGTGCAAGTTCTTCATATCGTTTCATTTTTTCCCGGTCAAAATTCGCATCTTTCTGTGCAAGTTCATATCTCTGTTTTGCAGCTTCGAACTCTTTTTGAGCGTAATCATACCTCGCTTCTCTAACTCTGTCACCGCGGGAAGCAAGCTGGGTTATAGCTTCGATAGCCATCGAAAGAGCCAACATCGGAAGCATTGATGTCATCAGACTTTTTGCTGCAATAGCCGCAGATCTGAATCCTATTTTCATTTTATTTAATCCTATAACCATAAAATTTGAGGCAACAGCACTCTTGTTTAACTGTTTGGTGCGGAACGCTTCCGCGACAGCATTAGCTTCTGCTTGAGTTGCGCCCATAGACAAAGCTCGCGCCCTCATGAATTCAACCTGAGCGTTAAGTTCTGCTTGTGCTGTACTTTTCGCGATAACTGCATTTCTGGCAGCGACAGCTGCCGCATCTGCTTCTAAAACACTTTTCCCTTGTGCAAGTGCCGCAGTGCGTGCTCTTTGCGCTGCAACATTTTCCGTCAATCCAATTGTATAACGTCGTTCTTTTATTCGTGCAGCATCGAAAACCTCAAGATTATTTTTCTGCTGTTTCACAGCATCGTTCAGATCTCCATATACAGCTTCAAGATTTTGAACATTTCTTTTTGCAACAGATAACTTTGCATTCAGTTTGTTTAGTTCTTCAACCCGATATTTAACTTCTTCATAGTCGTCTTTATTGTCAGGATTTCTCAGCCAATCCGCTTTTGTTTCACGATAAGCTCTTTGAGCTTCGTCCACTTTTCCCTGAAGAGCGATCACTTTCTCATCTGCTTTCGCAAGATCTTCCAATCCTTTTTTACGGTCAGATTCAGCTCTTGTTAAATTCTCCACCAACGCTTTGCGTTCAATTTCCAAAGATTTCAACCTGGAGCTGAATTCCGCCATTGATGCCATTGAACGTTCTTGTTCTTTCGCTGCCACACTCGCTTTTGTCATTGCTCCGGCATGTGTCAATGTGGAACCTGTGGCTATATTTTCCGCAATTGTTTTCAAATGCAATACTGTTTTCAGAGCCATCATTGCGGCAGTCATCGTTCCGGTCATTACAATGACATTCCGGACAGGTTCCGGAAGTGCATTAAACCCTTCTGCTGCACCTTGAAGCATCCCTGCCAATCTTGAAACAGTCGGCGCAAATACCTGACCAATCGATTCTTTCGCATCCCCAATCGCATTGTTCATCTGTGCAAGAGAACCTTCAAGAGTCTTTGTTTTGGCGCGGGCAATATCCATCTTGCTTGCGCCAAGTTCCAGAAGCTTTGCATATTTTTCTTGCGGAGATAAATTCTCACCCAGAACAATCCCGTATCTGGAAAGCATCTGCGTTTGTCCCTGAGAAGCTCTTGCGATCAGCATCATCGCAGATCCCAGCTGCATATCGTAAGCTGCAGCCAATCCAATAGCTGCTTCTGTCGCTTCTTTGATCCGGTCAGATGTGATCCCCATATTCAAACCTTGCGCCTGAATCATTGCGATCTGTTCATCGCCGTATATTGTTTGCTGTTGCATTGCAGAATTGAAGCGCATTAGCTCCGGAGTAAGAGTACGGTATGCATCTCCTTTCACCTTCAGAGCTATATTGAGCCCCTCAACAGCCGCTTGCTGCCGCATAAACAGCGTGATAGATTCTTTCCCGAGACGATAAAACGCAGCAGATGAAAAAATCCCGGCAACAGTATTTTTCAGATTCGCGGAAGATCTATCTGTTCTGATCACAGCATCATTAAATCTGTTCACCTCCGCAGTTCCGGTTCCTTTGCATGACAGGATCAATTGAGCTTCCGTTGACGGCATATTTCATTCTCCATTCTTTGGTTATCTTTTTATATATCAAATTTTGTCAAAAAAAAGATCCGGATCACTCCGGACCTTTCTCTGTTTTCTTTTTCGCTCTCTTGACTCCGTGACCTTTGGCAACGTATTTCATCCGATCTTCAGGCTTGGTATATTCAACCACCGATGGAAGATTTCTGTAATATCTCTCTCTGGCTGACGAATTGTCGAAACAGAGATTATCAAACACAATCTGCCTGATATCCATCAGGAAAAACATGATTCTTTTGAAATTTTCCTGATCATTTTCAAAGAAAACTTTTTTTTCTTCAAAATCTTCTTTGCGTTTAATTTTTCGCGCCTGCTCAAGATATATGATATCCTGCCATGTCATCGGTGACAAAAAAGAGTGATCTCCGCTTTCAACGGCTTCCCAGATCAGACTTGTGTATCCGTCCCGGAAGCCTTCTGTAAGTTTTTTTCCGCTTCTGCTTTCACTTTTTCGAGTTCAAGCTCAAAATCAATTGTGAATTGATAAATCGCTCCGGAAAGATCAAGCGCAGCAGACCAATCAAGAGAAATTAGTTGCATTGCTTCATATTCAGAAAGTTTTGCCCCATTCATCAACGCAAGAAGGACACGCTTGCGGACTCGTTCATCCGCTTGATCCTGATGGTCAAGAGACCAATATTCCATTCGTGCCATCCCGGTAAGAGGATAAATATCAATCTCAACGATAGTTCCGGAAATATTTACTTTCGTTTTCTTTGCCGGTGTTTCTTTTGCTTTGATTTTGTCAAAATCGATGATAGCCATTTTTTCAGCTCCTTCTTAAAAACACCGCTCCCGGATCCGGCAAGAAGGATGGAATCCGGACCCGGAAGCGGATCAAATGCAGGAAAAAAGAGACAGCTCCATCAACTGTCGTTTACTTTCATGCTCCGGCTTGTGCTGCCGGTTTGTAGTTTCCAACGAAACTGAAAGTGACTCCGTATGTTTTTACACCGATCACACCGGGTGCGACTTCAGGTGTCGCTGAAATCCGGACAATCACATTTTCAAAACTTTTCGGAGCGGTTGAAAGTCCGGTCACTTTGTATGTCAATTTGGTCGTGTTGTCATTCCATGCCTGGAACTGATCAAACTCTTCTTCATCATAAGTGATCGTCATTTCTACGGAATCTTTTCCGTTCGTGTTTTTTACGACTTTCTGTTTGATTTTCTGAGATTCGAAATCTTCAATGGAATAATCCGCATTTGCCGGAATCGGATTTGCGGCGGCGGCAATGTCAAGAACAATGGTGTTTTCTCCGTCAGAAACTTCCACTTCTACGACATCTGAATTGTACTCTTTTCTTGTAATTTCTTCAGCCATTTTTTGTTCTCCTTATTGGTTGGAAAGATTGCATCATCAAAACAAAAAATGTCAAATTTTCCATTTTTTTACTTCATCCCGGCAAGATATCGGAACACTTTCTGACAAGCACTTTCGAAGCATAATTCAAAAAAACGTGCTGGAGCTTGTCTGCTCCATCCCTCATTCAGCTTCACGATGTATGGGACGGCATTGGAGATATAAAGAGTCGTATCGTTCGACAATGCATTTATTTTGAACTTCGCTTCTGCCCTTCCGGCATCCAGCCCATAGTAATTCTTCTGTCCTTCCGGTGCTTCCATTGGAACCGAAAAATCAGGTCTCTCGAACGAACAGTTCCATCCCCATCTTGCACGCCCTGTATCAACAGGTGTTGTAATGGTCAGCTGACGATAAGCTTCAATGGTGAACATCCGCATCGTTTTTGGAATGCGCTCTTTGTTCATATTGAGATATTTCTTAACTTTCGGGTCATTTTTCCCAAGTTCGAACTTCATTTATTCCGCCCCGTAACTTGCCCCATCTTGAACCGTGATCCGTGCATAGATCAATACTGACAAATAATAAATATTTTCTTCGGTCTCAACCTGAGCGGTCCCCCTGCCGAATTTCGAAACAGTGACATCAATTCCATTCCATCCAGGCATCGGGATCTGCCGCAACGTCCCGCCACGGTCAAACATACCAAAAGCGTTCTCGATTGACGTCGCAATCATTCCTGCGCTCTGAGTCAAACCAAATGCCCGGGTCATAACATCGAACTCAATGATGATTGTTTTTTCCATAGACTCTTGAGAAAACGCATCAAACTCCGCAGCTTGCGGAATGGTCAAACGGCAATACGGCAACTCTTCCGGTGCTCTGCCGTTCTCTCTCTGAATCTGTTCCAGAGGAAAGATCCCGGCATCAACAATGCGCTTCATCGCTTGCGCTCTTATCGTCTCGATCGGATCAGGCATCTTCTTCATATCTCATCACCCCCGCAAAGTAAACCGGAGCTTTGCCGGAACCGGCTCTCCGGTCGTATCATCGTTCATGATCCCGAACGCTGCCACATCCGCAATTCTCCACTCTTTTCCGGCAATGGTCAAAGTGTCCACCACCGCAGAAATACCGTAATTCTCCGTCATCGGTCGCATCTCTTCCAGCGTTTTTACAATCCCGTTATTGACAATGATCGGATCATCCGCTTTCGGTTCTCTGGCTTTCAGGTAATTATTGAAAGAAATCTCTGTCAGAAAATCTTCCGCCATAAAGTTCTTTCCGTCCACCAAACGGGCATCGACTTCTTTCAGCCCTTTGACCTGAACAGTTCGGGAAATACGAACAGTTCCCCCGGTGATAGGAAATTCAGAATAAGGATCATCAATCACGGCAATATTCCAGCTCAACACCGCCTTTACAGCATTTACACCTTCAATCGGAGTTACAGCATCGGCAATTTCCTGTTTCCACGTACTCATTTTCTGATCCATCCCTGCTGAACTGTTCTGCCATCACCGGCAATCGCGATTGAATCAATCTGACCGCCGTTTTTCTCAATGATCCTCCGGCAGTTGATACAAAGGATATCAGCGGCAAAATTCTTGTCGAAAACAGCCCCGTCTGCGCTTGCGATACCGAGAGTCGTCTTCTTATCCGCCTGAGTCGGATCTTTGCCCAGATTAACCAGATACAACGCTTCTTCCGCCGTTGCCTTTTTCAGCCACTCCGGAACGTCCAGATCATCAGCATAACTGAACGCATCTCCATTATCGTCAAAGAAGGTGCAATACTGCTCGATCAGTTCGCTCGCCAGCGTGATGAACTGTTCTTTCTCCACACCATCCGCCCAACCGGAAGAAAACGCCCTGCCGGCAAGATATTGATCCGCAAATTCAACCGTGCAATATTTCATTTCACACCATCCTTGAAATGCTTATGATAAACCTCTTCCACCGCCGTAAAAGTCAGCAATCCTGCGGTATCAATCCCATGCTCTTTCAGAACTTTCAGCATTTGAGCTTTTGCGGTTCGTTTATCGGAAATTTCTTCATGCAATTTTTTAGGAGCAACATTTACTGGTTCCGATTCATCCTTAACTTCATCTTTCGGAGCTTTTTCTTTTTTTACTCCGGTATATTCAATGCCCATGACAGCGCATTTGATTTCCTCATCAGTCATTTTTGACGGAAATATCCGCCGTTCGATTCTTCCATCATCGGAAATAATCGCGGAAACAGAATCGTATTCCCGCATAATTTTCAAAATTTTCATACTTTATCCGTCCTTCTTCCATATTGTTTTGTAAAAAATCCCCTCCGGCTGTTACACCGGAGAGGAACGGTAGCGAAAGCCATTATCAGGCTTTTTCGTAATTTGTCACAAAGACTTTAGAACCCTGCTTGATGGATTCAAGAGCAGCAGCAGAGTCAGCCAGTCCGTGAATACGGCAAGCACGGCTCAAAATGTTCTTGAACTCAAAGGTACCTTCACCGAGAATGGAACGGCGAACGCCGTCAAACTCTCCGTCCTTCGGATCCCAGTCATAAATCGGCTGCATCCAGCGGAGAGCAAAAGCGGCTCGGTCAAGGATCCACACATCACCTGGCATAACAGCATCATCAGCGATGATTTCCATTGCACGTCCGGTAACAGAGTTTGTCACAGCTCCAACGAAAGTACCGCGGACTGCATCCTGGCGGTCATAGCGGACTTTATCCGCAGAACTTCCGCCAATGATCCGAGCCTGTCCGGGATGACAGAGAATGATATCAGCAGTACCGCCCTTTTCCTGCACGAGCTGAGCACCATCGTTCAGGATAAAGTCATCGATCACATTTCCGGAAGCATTGACAGAAAGACCGTTGTTGTTTGCCGCGAAGTAATAAAGCCCGCCAGCCTGTCCGCGCTGATTGTAGGTTGCTCCCGTACCCTGAACACGCTGACCATAGAGAGCGGCATAGTTCAATTCGCGGGAAAGAATATTGAGCTGGACTTCCACCTGTTTGTTCAGGGAGTTTTCCAGTCCGAAAGTTGCGGTCTGAATCGCTGTACGGGTCAGTTCCGCTTCTTTTCGCCAGATCTGAGTGTAGTTGTAATCAGTTCCGGCAAGATGAATATTATCTTCACCGTGTGTGCTTCCTTCAACGATAGGAGCGGAAATGACCTTGTATTTCCCGGTCGGAGCGGTCGCTGCGGTCAGAGACCCGCCGTTGTTCCCGGCAAGAGCAACAACGATTGTCGTTGCATTCGTAACGGTGGTAACGTAGAACACATCCGGTTTTCCGTCCGGCTGAATGACCATGCCGACAACAGGAACGGAAGAACTGGCAATGGTCAGTGTCCCGGAACTGTTCGCGGTAACATTGAGCGTTCTGGCTGCAAGTTTGTCGTTGAACCATTCAACTTTCGGATTCTTGGCGCGTTCGCCCTCTTTGAAAAGTTTGATAAATCCGATCTGCCCCTCATTGATAGTATTCAATGCTGTGGAAAGATCCCGTCTCTGATTCTGGAAATTGTAGGAAAAAGCAGGCATATTATAACCCTTTCATTTTTTTAGTCTTTGATTTCAGGTGCATTGTTGATCAATCCACCCACATCCCCGTTTTTCTTCGCCGTCTCAAATGCGGCATTTGCTCCGGTGTTCATCGGCGTATTTCCGGCTGGAGCATTGCCCGGAACGCTCGCTTTTTTGAAGTGATATTTGTCTGCGAATGTTTTCAGAAATTCACCCGGCAACTGATTTTCAACAGGATTCAATCCGTCTTTCGTATCATTCAGTGAAAACCGTTCCATCAAGCCGGAAGATTCCACAAAACCGGAAAACAGTTCTTTGTCGTATTCATCGGAAAAATCTCCGATCAACTTTCGTACAAGTCCGTTCCGTTTGTTTTTGAGGTTTTCCGCTTCAGCCGCCTCCCACTTCTGTTTGAAATCTTTCATTGCATCCAGTTCCTGTTTCAATTCCAGATACTCAGTAGAATTCTTTACATTGGGTTTCGGAGCCGGAACAGCTGCTTTTGCCATAAGTTCCGCCAATTCTTCCGGAGTTTTTCCAAGCCCCTGATACGCTTTTACCTGTTCTGTGGTCAATCCAAGAGCCTTCCACGGGGAAAGTTCATTTCGTGCATTTTTCGCGCTTTCGCGTTCATTTTTCAATGCCTGAAAAGCCTTTTCATCATCAAATGAGAAAACACCATTGTTTTCCGTGACAAATTCCCGCATAATTTCCGGAACATCGTTGATTCCGCCAACATTCACCTGAATAGCCATGCCATCCACCTTTCACTTCTTTTTTGCTTGTTAATCGTCCGGCACATTGCCAGCCGCGAAAGCTGAACATTTCAACTTTCAACAAAACAAAAGATGTCAAATTTTCCGGAATTCAGGCACAAAAAAAAGAGTTCAGCAAACCGCCGAACTCATAAGAAAAACTTATCTGTTGCCTGTCCGACCCGTCCGAATAGTCCGACCCGTCCGACAAAAAAACACACAAAAAGCCGGGAGAATATCCCGGCTGATCACTTCTTAAAACTCTTCTTATCCATTGCCTTCAGCTCTTTTACAGTAAATCCACGATCCGGAAACGGCGGAATAAACTTGTCAAGATCAAGATTCCCATTCTTCCAAAGCTCATATCTACCTTTCCCCAGCCAGTGCCGTTTCTGTTCTTCGGTCATCTGCTGGAAATAATCGGAAAACTTCATATTTCCGGGAGCTTGAGAGTATGCCGGTTTCCCGGTCCGCTTCTCAAAATCTCGCTGAGCTTGATAATAATATTTTTTCCGTGTCGAATACGCCAACTCTTCCCACTTCTTGCCCGGATGATTCTTCTCGTAATCTTCCTTTGCAAGCTGCATGAAATCAGCGTTCGCCATCGGTCTGGAAACATCTTCCCCTAAATCGGTCAACTCTGTCACCGGGATCAAAACACAACGGCAAGATGGATGCAACGGCGGAACCGGATGCGGTTCTTTCGTTTTCCACCGTCTCCGGCTCAGTCCTGCGCACGAATGGCAAGTTCTTCCGTCCAGCGTATCGAGCCACTCGACCCCGATCACAACATCATCATTGTCCCGATAAAACTGATCTTTTGCCTGATTGCTGATACCGCCGCACAACGTTCTTGCAAGATTCCGGGCATGTGCCCGGTTTGTTGAAAGTACACCGTCCGAATAGTTATTTGCCTTTGTTCCCATGATCCGCTGGATCATCTGGTCGATAGTCCATCCCTGAACCACACCGGAATTGATAACGTTGGAAATTCTCATCACATCGCCGTATGCCGTATTAGTCCACCATTGATCCCAGGTCTTGTTTGTCATCATGGAGCTTTTCAGAATCTTCTGCGCTTGACCATCCGTCAATGTGGCAAATTCCGCCGCTTTCGTTACGGTCAGTTCTGAAAGAAGTTTGGCACTCCATTTGGTTTCATTTTCAATCAGTTCCGGAGCTTCCTCTCTCAGCTTCTTTTCAGCTTTGACAAAAGCTTTTGTCCGGATCTCTTCAACTTTTCTGCGGATATATTCAAGCTGATCAACACTCTTTTGCGTATTGATCTTGTAATTCGCCTTGACATCATCCAGCAATGCTTTCAGTTTTGCGATCATTGCCCGGTCTGTATCGTCCATTTGGTCAACAATGATCTGCCCCCACCGTTCCCCAAGTTTTGTAAGATTCGCCTGATGTTCCGCAATGGTAAGCGCAAGTTCTTGCAACTCTTTCTTTTTCGGCATTATTCAGCCCCCGTAGTTTCCTTCTGCGGATCTTTCTGCTGATCTTCAAGATCTTCATCGTCTTTATCATTACCGAATCCAAAAGCCCCGGCAACGGATTCCAGACCGTGCGCCTGCTTCTCCGCCTTTTCTTCTTCCAGTTTCTCTTTCAACTCTTCCCACGGAACAGGATCAACAATACCGTTCCGTTCCAGATACCGCCGTTTTTCCTCTTCGGTCATCGGCAAGGTACTGTTCATCAACGAAACACATTCTGAAACTGTTGCTTTTGCTTCTGCAAAGTCATTGCTGGGAGTGAACTTGATCATTTCGGAGCATTCTTCATCGGTCATGCCAAGCCACTTTCCGGCATACCGCAAAATCTGTTCAATCCCTTTTCCGGCTGTTTCGTTTATGATCCGCAAAGCCGCAGTCTGTGCGTTTCTTACAATTGAAAGAGCAACCCCGGAACTGTTCACGGCTCCATCCTGTCCGGCAAGAGAGACACCCATTTGCAAGGCATCTTCTTTCATTTTCTGAATGTTTTCCATCTGCTGCGGGATTCCGGATGATCCGGCGGCGGCATATCCGAACGTTGCCCCCTGCGGAAGGAACAAAGAAGAATCGGAGCCGGTCGAAATATTTTTTTCGCTATTCACGCCTGTAAAAACCGCTGTCGGGTCCGTTGTCATGAAAATGGCATTCTGATGGTCACAATCTGCTTCAAGAATATGCAAGCACTGGACACAAAGATTCAGCAGCGGCGGGTTCTGTAACCGTGTCAAACTCAAGTTGGAAGAATTTACCGCCACAAACGGGATCCGGTTCAACATCTTCCCATATTTATTCGGATAAACAAGAAAATCGCACTTCCCCTGATCCGGTTCAAGCACATTAAATTGTTCCAATTTTGAAAAAATATCCTCCATGCTTCTGGTGTATTGTTCCGGATCCTCATAAACCCGATTCCCGTCTCTCTTTCCGGCAATCGCAGCACCCAACCTGCCAAACTTCGCTTGATAATAATTCCCCATCCGGTCAAGCGCAAGCAAAGTGATCTGCGGATAGTATACTTCTCTCCAGATGCTTGTATCATACTCTGTCCGGGAAGTGTCAAGAAATACACATCTTGCAAATGATTCCTCTCCGTCATCCCCGATCACACACCGCAGAAAGTCAAAACATCTGTACTCGTTGATATGGAATCGATCTTCGTTTTCGTCCGGTTCCAACAGCAAACAGTACTGTCCGGTTCTCAACACATTTTCGCGAACTCGATTCGCCAATGCTTCCAGTCCGTCCCGGTAAGGCGTCGCAGTTTCCCGCAGAAATTCCAACCGTTCCGCTTTTCCGGCGAACACGATCTCCGGAGGAATTGCACCCATGACACCGATCATCTGTTCCAGCGTTTTTGCCGCATATCCCGGCAATTTTCCACGCTTCAGATATGATCTCCACGCCTGTTCCATATATTCCCCCTTACTTTTTGAAAGAGGTCTGTAAACATACGTTTCCCCCTTTGCCTTGACTGACATTTCACCGTCAAACACATCTTGGCAAAGCTCCCTTGCCGATCTCATCCGGAAATATTCTTCTGTTGCAAGCTGATTGATGGTAAGTTCTGCGGTTCTTTCTGCTGATTTTGCGGTATGGTCTTTTCTAATGGTCATTTCATCCTCTCCGTTTTTTCTTTACAAAACAGAAATTGTCAAAATTTAACATTTTTTGTTTGACTGAGGATAGGTTTTTCGACTGACAAAGGGAATATAGGGCGATGTATTCCCTTTCCTCCAATCGTCAACAGAAATCGCCGGAGAATCAAACATGCAAGAAATCATTGCAATCAGCCAGTCCACCATCAATGGGGAATCCGTCAACACCGTAAACGCTCGCGAACTCTGGGAAAAGCTCGGAAGTAAAAGACAGTTCGGAAACTGGATCAAAGAAAAACTTTCCGACTTTGAGGAGGGAACAGATTACACCATTAACAAAATTGTTAACGGTGAAAAAGACGGAAAATTCAAACCAAAAGAATATACAATCACCCTTGACACCGCCAAACACCTTGCAATGCTGGAACGTAACGAAACCGGAAAGAAGATCCGTCAGTATTTCATCGAAGCTGAAAAGCGATTCCGCAGCGGTTACGGCTCAACGGAACACCTTCTGAAAACCATCCGGCAGCAGGAACGGATCTTGTTCACTATGGAACAGGAGCTGAAAGAATGGCGCAAACTTGCCCCTGCTTGCGAACCGGGCGAACTTTCCGAACACACCGGACAGCCAAGAATCTACCTCCGGAGAGTTTCCGCAACCAGCAAACCGACAAAACATTCCTTCCATCGTCTGCAAATGGCTCTGGATGAAGCGGAAAACATTCTCCCCGGCTTCTGTGATGCCCTCGCAACCGGAAGGATCCACGCTATCGAGATTTCTGAATAGAGAACCTGATCAACCACATCGGAGCCGTTAAAACAGGCTCCGTTTTTTTGCTCAAAATGACCGGATAAACGTTCCCGTTCCGACTTCGCCGCATGAATCCCCGGAAAGTTCCGTCAAAGCCCAAACCAGCGCATCCAGCCTGTCCGGTGATGATTCTCCATCCGTTCCGCAGAAATTACACATTTCATCTTCCAACAGCGGGAATACACCCACATGATGTACCAACCCTCTTTCATACATTGCTGCAATCGGCTCCGCTCTCAATATCTTTCCTCTTGTCGCTCTGACAGAGGATAAAGATATTCCGGAATCAATTCTACGCATAAGACTTTCCACAAGATCCCCACCGTTATTGACTTCAACCACGATCCGGTCAGCATCATATTCGCCATAAAGCTCAATAGCCCTTTTTGCCCATTCGTTCGGTGATCCTTTCATGCTCCAATCATCAAGCACATAATATTCATATTCTCCGGTCTCTCTGTTTCTTGCCCTTCCCGCGCAAACAATTCCAGTTTCGTCCGATTTTTCATTATTTGTCACAGCCGGGTCAACTCCGACAACAATTCTTTCCAAGTCAACAACGCACCGCTGTACCCGGTAAGGATCAATCATGCTCTTTGCCTTCCAGAGAGCGTTTTCGTTCGCTTGACGGCATTCCCCAAGCCATATATGCCGATACAATCCCAGATTCTTCTCTTTCAGATCTTCCGCTTCAGCTTCCATAACATCCGGACAGAATGGATTATCGGTATAATTGATCTTGACAGAAATGCAATCTTTCGGAGGATTGACAACAAACCGCTGATATGTCGCATCATCCGCATCTTTCGGATTGAAACACACCCAGATTTCAGATTTATCCGCTCTGATGGTCGGAATCAGAACTTGCCAAGATTCTTCTGTAACGGTCTCCGCTTCTTCCACATAAGCAATAGAGATATTTTCCAGTGATTTGATCTGCTGAACGTTCGCATGTAACCCCTGAAAGATAAATTCTGACCCATTCACGCAAACGATAGAATCTTGTTTGAAAGTAAATGCTCCGGCAAGCCCCATGCGCTCAATGGTACTTTCCAGAGTTTTCTTGACGGATTCTTTGATTGATTTCTGAATTTCACGGCAGCATAGAATGCGGATCTTCTTTTGCATCGACCGGATAACAAGCCCTTGAGCTGCTGTCCATGACTTACCGCTTGACCGTCCGCCGTATGCGACCCGGTACCGCACATAATTTGTATCAAAGAAAAACCTTAATTTTCCCGGACATGATATATCCAACGCCATAACAATTTCCATCCTGTTCTTTTACAAAACGAAAATTGTCAAAAATAAAAAAACGGAAGAAACAGAAAACATCTGTTTCATTCCGTTATAATCCGTTATAATCCGTATTTTCAGTTATCGGAAAAATCTGCAACATCAAAAAGCTCTACAAGAGATTTTCCATTGATTATTTTTGCATTGATTGCATCTTCTATGGTATAAAAATGACCATATTCAGGAAAAACAAACTTCATTGTTTTTTCATCTTTATATTGAAAGTCCCATGTTCTTTTACCATTGATATCTCTTCCTGATGCTATTGCATAATGAATACCTTCATATACCCATACGACATCTCCACATTCCAACATATTGTCTATCATATATTGGATAGTTGGAAATGTTTTATTGTTTGATCTTTGATCTGACATTTCTTCTCCATTCCTGTTTTATTTTTGCAACTAAACTCCGCTCTTTTATGGTCATTTTTCTCGTCCCATTTTCATCATGCAAATAACCTTTATGTGTATGTTCATACCCAACATCACCATTTTTTATATCGTAATGTCTGTGGTTTTTTCGAACATCAATTTGCTTAAATTTTTTATTTTTCTTGTCATAATATGTAACATATTGAGGTTCCCCGTTATCTTTATTCAACGTTACATAAACTCTTCCATTTGTCCTTGTTTCAAGAGGTGCTTTCGTATTTGAATCAGTTTTGTTTATCACGAATTTTATATTCCCTGATGTATAAACAGATTCAAACTCATCCCCATACTGGAGCCACTCCCTCCCATTGTAATAATACTTTGTGCCGCTCGCCGCACCTCGTCCACCCATAATATACAACACCTCCGGAGTTTATTCAAGTCATCTCAACGCATAAGACCGATTTTTTGACAAAAGCCAAGATGCCCAACTGTTTCCGCCATCTTCATACGATACTGTTTTTGTTTCTTTTCTGTTTGTGACCGTGAATGTCATATCTTTTCGGTTCAGCTTGTAAGATTCCACATTTCCAGTATCATCGTTCCGCAAAACAAGAGTTTGACCATTCCGCAATGCCTGACGGATATTTTTTGAGTTTTCCACTTTTGCTTTTGTGCTGGAAGGAATCCGCTTGAATGTAAGACCAGTTGTATCAACACCATTTTTCACAACAGCCCCTGATGTTCTTGACTTCGCCATATTATTTTCCCTTTCTCATTTGTTTAATTCTTTCCAGATCCGCAAGTTTTTTTTGTGCATACGTTCTCTGTGCAATAAGTTTTTGATAACCTTCACGTTTCAAATAGACTTTAGAGTAATCTTTTCGTGTTTCTGCTGTATTTCTTGAATAAAAAGACGGAAGTCCTCGCTTCCCGGAAATAATATCATCAGCATATGATTTCATACCGGAAATACGGCTATTCAAAATTCTGATTGTTTCTTTTGTGTCAGAAATTGCACCGCTAATTCTACTTTTAGCCATATCTATTCACTTTCTTTCTTCCGTCCACGGAATGCGTTTGTTTTAAATTCCATGACTTCAATTCCCTTGAAATCATACTCTTTCGGTATTTTTCCATAAAACAGGATTCTGGATGGATTCAGTCTCCGTATTGCTTCTTCCATCCCTGTAAGAAAATCAGCATACCACTCTTTATTTGCCATAACTCCTACATTTGAAATACAGATTGTCGATTCTGTCGGGATCCCGTCAAAGACCCATTCCCAGCTTGCTTCATCGCTGAACATGACATTCGGCACCACTTCAAAACCGCACATATTCTGCCAATACCAGGCAAGCATGTGATTCCGCCATTTATTCCACATTTGCATGATCTTTGGCATATCCGTATAAGTTGAAAAATCCGGTTGGATGACAAACGGATGTTTCTCGAGATACTTATCATATTTTTCCGGCTGTTGCCAAACTCTTTCAAATCTGTAATCATCAATGAAGAAATGCACACCGCAAGCATGATCAGGAGCCGCCATGATCTCACTGAATGGCTGAACCCCTGCCGATGGTCTCACATCCACAGGTTTCAATATCGGAAATCCGAACTCCGTCTTCTCTTCTTCCGGAACATACAGAAACAGATCAAAGTTATCATGTTTCCATGTCTTTTCTCTGTGAGTTTCAAAATCTTCCCCCTTTTCCACTTTTCCAGTCTCCACATCAAACTTGACCGGATTGAAAGAAAATTTCGTCATATCAAAATTGACTTTTGCCAAATCGCCCAATTCCAATTCAAGACGCGTTCCGTCCCATACCGCCAATTCTGCAACCTTGTTATCTGCCAGCCGATACGCCTTCACCTGTTTCGGAGTAAGATTCTCCGCAACATGCACCGGAACAACCTCAAGCCCAAGTTTCTTTGCTGCTTTCAATCTCGTATGACCGCAAATAATAACCATGTCTTTGTCAACAACGATCGGAGACCGGAAACCAAACTCTTGAATACTGGCAGCAATCGCATCAACTGCCTTGTTATTTTTTTCTCGGATTCCGGTCATACGGAATCAGGTCAGAAACTTTCATCTCGGAAATATTCATTCGTTTTCTTCTCCGCAATCCCGCTTTACAACTTCAACCGGATGGATATTTACAACCTGCGGAAGCAAAGCCGCACCATCTTTTCCGGTGACTTCCTGTTTCTGAACATTGTGCTGGTTATGATGAACCGCCAAGATCCATTGAGCCATCCCCGGATTCAGCTTGTTTGCAAGTGCATATTTCTGGATCCGATGTGCTTCAATTTCTCTTGCACGAGCGATATATTCGGCAAAACGGGGATATTTCCTTGACAGGTCAGCAATCAGGTCAGTGTAAAGATCATGCTCAAACAGAAAATCTTTGAACATGAAATTGCTCTGATCTTTTTTCATCCATGCAATCAGTTTTTCCGCAAGTTGAACCGCTTTTTCTTCTGTCCACTTGAGAGCGGCATTATTTCCCTTTAGAAACCTCCCTTTTGCATCTCGCTGTTTTTTTGTCCTGACAGTTTTTTTCTTTTTTTCGGTCATAATCCAGCCATCTTTCTGTTTGGTTTGTCATCAAACCAGAATATGTCAAGTTTACCCCTCGCGCATATACACGCATACACCCGGAATAATTATAAAACCATAGCTCATATATACCCCCCTCCATTCCCCCCATTATCTGAAAATAAAAAAATCCCCGGCAGATTTTTACCCGCCGGGAACCCGTCCGACACGTCAGAACCGTCCGACCCGTCTGACTAACACCGTTCTTCACAGTGACATCACAGTGACATCACAGTAACATCACTGTGACTTTTTTCTTGATCGTGAAAGTGTTTGCCTTGCGGCTTCATAAGCACGCCGTCCATCTTCGGCATATTCTTTCATTGTGGCATATTCTCTTTTCAACTCCTCCACCTGCTTCTCCAGATTTGAGATTTTGATCTCGCTGGAAGTCTTAACTTTCTCGATCTCAACAGCACTTTCAAACTTTACCTGGTTGATCTTGCCATTGAGATACCACAGTCCGCCGAAAACAACAGCAACGCCGACACCGATCACCAGAACCGTTTTCTTCGTTCCATCAATCCACGCTCCGTGAACTGCAACTTTTTCGCCGTCTGTACTTTTGCAACTTAAAACATTTTCACTCATAACAACCTCCTTTGTCTTTGTGTTTGAGTTTTCTTTATTTTTCTTATCCTGCTTGAATCGTTCAAGCAAAGAGATACCTTTCCCGCAGGGATCCCCGCAGTTTGCACAATCTCCGTTACAAGCTATGTTTTCACCCGTTATCCGCCGTTTCTACGGCTTAACTTCCTCTCCCAACCGTTCAATGGTCCTTCTGACCGCGTCCATCCGCCGGTTGAAATATTTCCCCAGCAAACAGGAAAAATATCTCCCGTCCTCCATCTTCCGAACCAGCACCGATGCCAATCTGCTTTTGCTCTGGATCACATCATCAAAAACAGTCTCATTTTCCAGCGTATCAGCCTTCCCCGATGTGGTACAAGTACGGCAGTAAAAATGATTGCCGCAAATTTCCAAATCCCTCGACCCGCAAAAATTACAAAGTTTCATTTCTCCGTCACCTCTTCCAATACTTTTGCAAGTTCCGCAGCACATGAACTTTCCCGTTTTCCGCATTGGATCCCTTTCAACCGCTCAATGACCCATGATACAGGCATTCCGGCGATCAGAGCATTGATACTCTTCCCCTGACCGTCACATCCGCCCAGAAAGGAACAGCCCCCGCAAACTCCACCGTTCACGATAACTGACACCTCTTTTGCACAAACTCCGCAAATTTCCCGTTTTATCAGCATTTCTCAATCACCCTTTCAACTCTTTCAGCATTGTTTCCAGCATCTCTTTTGCCGCCGCGTTGACTTCTTTCCGGTTCTGCACCTCTCTCCAGCGGGCTTTTTTCCGGGCATTTTGATTCTTCTTTTTCCACGGCAAACGGATTTTGTTTTTCGTTTCACTTTTTGCGTTTTTAGCCCCGAACTTTCGTTTCACCCGGTACACCTTGCTTTTGGAAATTTTCATTTTTTTTGCAATCATTCCAAGGGAGTAACCCTGCCGCCAAAGATCAAATACAACACGCTCCATCCCGTCCAGATTTCCGCACTTCAGTTCAGGTGCAACCATCTTTGTGATCTCGTTGCTGATCCCGATGTTGATAGCCTGCCTGGTCAATCCCTCCCGCCGTGCCAATTCTGCCTGACTCATTTTTCCCAGAATCGATCCCGAAAGAACTTTCATAAAGCGTGGCATCCGGTCCATCTGAAAGAAAAACTGCTTCAATGCTTCTCTGAATGCCGGAGCCAGATCAACTGGAACGCTGTTCTTCCGCAGAAACATTTCCACATAATCCTCCGGCTGTTCTTCCCCATCCCCCGCCGCCGGTTCAACCGGAGAAACATTCCCTCCGTTCTCTCTGTCCGCTCCGTACACTCCGTTCACTTCACCATCATCCTCCCCGATTGCCGGATTATACGGAATATTGGCATGACCGAACTGAATATTCTCCTGTTCCTCCCTGGAAGCGCGGATGCACTCTTCTTTCAGCCGGCATTGAAACTTGCATGTACCAACATATTCATCTGTTCCGTTCTTCTTCCGGAGCTTCTGTGACCCCCAGCAGCTCCCGCCGCAAAGATCCACATGTTCCGGTTCTTCCTTCCTCTTCCCCATTATTGCGGTCCCCCGTAACCGTTCCCTGTTTGATTTCGCCAACACCTCAAATCAATAAAATCCACCTTTTCAGGAACATATCTGATTCTTGATCTTTTCTTCCCTTCTTTTGTCGTCCATCTCTGTTCTTCAAGTTCTCCGGCAACAAAAACATGATCACCTTTGGAAAGCATTTTATTGCATATTTCAGCCTTTTTGCCATAAACGGTAACCGGAAAGAAACTTGTTTTTTCTCTCCGTTTGTCATTGTAAGCAACCGTAAATTCGGAAACTTCTGTTCCATCTTGCGTAAATCTTTTTTCCGGATCCGCTGTCAGATTCCCGGAAACATGAGCATAATTCACATTTAATCCCATTTTAATTCAATCCTTCTCAGTTTTCCCGGCGATATATTCCATTCCGGAATATACCGCCAGTTCCATTTCAATTTGCCGATCCAGCTCTTTGAGTTCCTGCCGGATAACTTCAATATTTCCGTCATTGATCCGGAACATTGCGAACCCGTCAGCTACACTTGGATCAATACCCATTTTCGCGCAGCTCTGCCGTCTCCGTTCGTTACCGTTCCAATCCGTTCGTTTCTGTTTCTTCATTTTCCCGTTGAACCATATCCTCCGCAACCTCTTTCCGTCTCAGAAAGTTCTTCCACTTCCACATATTCCACTTCAGGAACCGGCATAATGATCATTTGGCAAATTCTGTCACCGACTTTATACCCTTCCACATCGCCCAGATAAGTATCTGCGAACTTTGCCTTGATTTCTCCTCTGTAATCGGAATCGATCACACCGACACAGTTTGTCAAAGAAAATCCGGTTTTGTAAATGCTGGATCTCGGAAATACAAGTCCCACATGTCCATCCGGAATTTCCACTGCGATTCCGGTTCCATATTCCCAGACGGAAAATTCTCTGTTCCACTTTTTTGATGTCGCTGTCAGATCGAACCCTGCCGCTGTTTTACTTCCCTGTTTCGGAGCAACTGCCCCCGGAACCAACTTCTTGAATTTGATTTTCATCTTCTTTTTCCCTTCTGTTTTGCAATAATATTATTTTTCGTTTTGGTTATAAACATACCAAAACATACAAACCGACAAAGCGGCGATTCCAATAAGTGTCTGTGATGCGGTACGATAGTAATATCCAATGCCTGTCGGAATAAACATGATGATTGTTGTAAGAATTATCATGAAAATAATGAACAATACTTCTTTTGTTTTACTCATATTACTCCTTTCATTTTTTCCATATCCCCATCTTCCTTTTCCATCTCATCTTTTCTCATGGGTCCCATAAGCACTATCGAACCTATGGAACCCATAAAACCTATTTACCCTATCCGGCTTATCCGGCTTACGCCCTCAATTTCCGTTCACTTCTGACCAGTTCTGCAATCGGACACCACTTTGTGTAGCCATAGAACCTGCACAAAGCATTATCGTCCTTGATTCTGTTCACTTTCCCGTATTGATTCTCAAAGAGAATACAATCGCCTTCTTTGATTTCTTCAATGCTCATATTTCCTCCGTTTTCTTCCGTTTTATTCCGTTCCCTCCGTACACTCTGTATCATTCCCACTTTTCACCCACTGGTTATAAACCGATTCTGCCTTTGTCAGTTTAGACTGTTCAACGAACTTTTTCGGCACTTTCAGATAATCGGTCACATGTTCCAGATAATCTCCATCAAGCTGAATATGCCACAGTGACCGTTCGACTGCATCCATCTGATCAAATACAGACCCTTCCGGATGCCTTGCCTGTTCTGCATGGAACTTGACAAAATGCCCTTTCCTGCTGATCTCTTTCAAAATCTGTAACAAATACTTTTCGTATTTCATCTTTCCTCTTTCTGCGGATAAATCCACATTCCATTTTTAATCTGCTGTAAAAGATATGTTCCCTGCCAGTTAAGCACCACGGAAGCGGGGAGATGCCCCGCAAACCGTGTGAAAACGCTTCTTTTCTGTTCCGCAAGAATCGCCAAATGTTCCACGGAATACACCCTTTCCAGTGAATATACCTTACCTTTGTAACTTATCGTCAGCATCTCACACCTCTGTTCAAGTCCGTTCAAGTCTGTTCAAGTCTGTTCAAGTCTGTTCAAGTCTGTTCAAGTCCGTTTTCCCTTTCTTCCTCCGTCTCTCCCAGTAGATCACACTTGAAAGAGCGTTGACAACCTTTTTCAGATCCACGGACTCCGGCAGAATGACTGCCCCATCCAGCGTTTCGTCCTGTTGTTCCATCAGTGCATCCCGAAGATCATAAAGTTCGTCCAGAGCATCGTTCATGCTCATGATCTCCCCGACAGTTGTTTGATATGTTTTCATTTCTTCTCAAACTCCGGCATATTTGTTTCGTAATCTATCGAAACCTGTTTTTCGCTGTATGGAACAGTAAAAACAACTTTTTCTCCGTCAGAATTTTCCACTTCCACTATCACCCGTTTCCTCCCGTCATCCATGTCGGGAGCATTGGCAAGTGCGTTATTGACAATTTTTGCTACTTCATACCACGCATTTTTTTGCAAAGTATCGACAGTGGCGTTGAATCTGAGGTTTGCGATTTCTGCAATCTGCCGCAATGTTTCTTTCAACCTCTCATTTTCCGCTTTGAGCCGATTATTCTCTGCTCCAAAACTCACGATTACATGAAGCAACCTCTCTTTTTCCGCTTTCAGTGTCTTGTTTTGTTTTTCAAGATCGCTACTGAGAGCAAACATCCTTTGCATTTCAGTTGCGGCAGTGTCAGCAAACGGTTTCAATTCTTCACTCATCTTTCTTCTCCGTTGTTTCCGTTTTCAATGAATTTTCGATTTCAAAATATTCATCCGGATATCGTGAAGAAAACTCTTCAAGCATATCCCCTGCTTTACCTAACCACTCTTTCAACCTCTCATTCTCCGCTTTCAGCCGATCTTCCTCCGGGCGGGTGTTCCAGATTCTGACAGCAATCTCTTCTGCTGAAACATGATCCGTAACAACTCCGCAATCTCCGCAAACGATATAGAACCATTTCTTATCATCATCGCAAAGTGTTGCTTCCCCCCCGCAAAACGGGCAATTTTTCAGTTCTTCACCATTCTTCTCCGTTGTTTTCGTTGTCATCTTTGGGAGAATACACCCCAAGAAACTCACTCCGCAGGAATGGCACTCAATGCGGTAATATTTAGTTTTCCCCGTAAAACCGCCCTCTTTCCATTTTATATCAGCGTTTTCACTTCTGCAGTAAGGACAATTCTTCACTGGTTCGCTCATCTTTCCTCCCCCCTTGCCTTTTTCAGTGCGTTTTCTGTTTTGATTATTCTGATTTTTATTTTTTTGAGAATCAAATCAAAAGTATCTTCAGGTAAATTCGGAAGACATGTTTTTACATCTGAATCATGCTCAAAAAGATATTTAAGT
>JAFTIQ010000006.1 GCA_017456805.1 Lentisphaeria bacterium | reverse complement strand
GTTGCAAAACCTGAAATTTGAAAGCACATTTTCGTACGGAGAAAACGGAGTGTACTTAGTGTACGGAGGCATTTTTGGTTATTACCGACCGATTTCTCAAAAGAAATAAAAATTTTTCTCATGGGTAACGGTTGTTTTAATTACCAAACCACCTCCGTAATCTCTGTAAACTCCGTTCACTCTGTCCAAAAGACTCAATTAAAATGCGTTTTCTGTATGCAGGTTTTGCAACAGCCCCCAATCCCCCTTCTCTCCGCCATTATAGTTTTACGAACAGAGATTAAGATTCGTGCTACATGGAATGGGAATATATTCTTCCGCCAAAATTTCACACTCAATCTTTATGAGGGACTTGCACCAGCACAACAGCTGCAAAAATAATCCCGCAACCAATAAGATTTATCAGGGAATAACGTTCATCCTGCAGTAACCATCCCCAGAGTACGGCGAAGACAGAAGCCGTACTTAAAATAATCGACGCAGTAGCCGGATGAACATATTTTTGAGCAGCAATCTGGATCGTACAGGCAATACCGATAGCGATCATACCACAGAAAAGCAAAGGCCAGACCGTCTGGGCAATATTGGAAAATGTACATGTCTCACCGGCGATCAGACCGGCAATTCCAGACACCACAGCCACCGTGGTAAACTGTACTGCCGATAACTGCAGCGCATCTGCTGCCGGAGCGAATTTGGCAATTGCAATAAATTGAAATGCAAAAAACAAAGCGCAGATAAGCATCAACATATCTCCAAGGTTTCCAATGGTTCCAAAGGAATCATCGGTACAGAGCAAGTATGTTCCGACAATAGAGAGCAATGATGCGCTCCATATCGGCCATGTTGATTTTTTATGAATGAAAACTCCGATGACCGGAATCATAATCACATACAGAGCGGTCAGAAACCCAGCTTTTCCGGCAGAAGTATACAGCAAGCCGAATTGTTGTAATATCTCACCGCCGGCAAGGCATATTCCACAGATGATTCCGCCGGAAATCAGTTTTTTATCCGGGCGTTTCCGGAAAAATAAAATAGCAGGAACAAGCATCAATGCTCCCAGCAAATAACGTAAAAATACAAACATCAGAGGAGACATGGTATCCATGGCTTTTGCCTGAGCAGAATAAGATAATCCCCATATTGCAGCAGTTACAAACAGCAAAATGATTGCCAGGTGATTCCAATTTTTCATATTTTACAAGCTCCAACGTTCTGTATTGTTCTCAGAATTTTATTTGTGCGGGATGTGCGGCTCTTTTGTCGGACCGAATATTTCAGCGGGAGCAATATTTTCTAATACAGATGCAAATTTTTCCATCCGTTCCCGGGAAGCGGGGGACAAATCAGCAATGACTCCGCGACGGTCAAGAGTATTAAGATGGATCATATCCGGACCTATGCATTTGACCAATCTGTAAAAACGGTCAATACTTTCATCTGAATCATTTATTCCCGGTACAATAAAAATTTCCAATGCCATTTTTACCGGAATGTTCCGGCGGAATGAACAGAGTCCGGAACAGAGTTTTTCCAGAGTTTCGCCGGGATAAGGACGATTTATGTATAAATATTCTTCTTCAGAGGAGGCATCCAGAGAAGGAATGACCAAATCAAGTTGAGAAAGTTCTTTCTGAAGGGTTGTATCCCCCAGCAGGAGTCCATTGGTCAAAAGGCATACCCGACACTCTGAATGATATTTTTTTATATGGTCGATTACGCGCCCGATCCCGGAATTCAGAGTTGGTTCCCCTGCTCCTGAAAAGGTAATATAATCAGGCTTCGGAATGTTTTTCAATGTAACATCCAATTCTGCAATTACTTTATCAACAGGAACATACTCCTTGCGGGTCATGGTCAGATTTGTGGTTGCTTTTGCTTCGCAGTATATGCAATCCAGGGAACATGTTTTGGCTGTCACCAGGTCAACTCCGAGGGATTTTCCCAATCTGCGGGAATTTATCGGTCCGAAAATAAATTTTCTTGCTTTAGATTCTTCCATAATAAGCCTTGATTTTTCAGAAAAATTTCCTGTTAATATAATTCTTCTGATGATATTTTTCAAACAACCGAGCCTTATTTTTCAAATTTTTTCATTCAATGTCTGCGAATAACGTCTTCGCTGAAAGAAATAACGGGAATTCGGCGTTTGTTTAAATTCGGGAAAATTCCGGATGAAAAATCAGCGGAGGACTTTCCGTTCAAAACGTTCCAGCAGTTTCATGAGAAACGTCTTTCTGGATTCAATCGCACCCTTTGGACAATGTTCCTGACAGCAATAACAGCGGATACAGGTATCCAGATGAAATTCGGGTTTGCTGTCTTTCATTTTCAAGGAATGAGGCGGACACATCTTTTCGCACATTCCGCATCCGATACATTTTCCGGCATCCAGAATCGGACGGGATAACATTGCTTTCCGCATCCAATCCCGCAGAACCGGCGGAAGAGTCAAGCCCCAGCTCAGCATAATTCCCGGCGGATCAGGAAGCGTCAGGGGCGCACATTCCGGGACCGCACCGCAATTTGTGTATTCCGAGGGCAATTTCCGTTTGACGGCGTTCTTCAGCAGGAGGAGATCCTTTACGCCCAATAATTCCGCAACAGAACGATCCAATGCAAGGGAATCAATGCTTCCTGCAAAAAAGTTCCGTTGTGCCGGATTCCCGCTGCCGGGACCGTTCCCTTCCATGCAGACAACTCCGTCTGCAATGTTGAAGTCCGGTTTCACCCGCAGGTAAAGATCCAGCAGAAGATCTGCAAACTGTTCAAAATCACGTCCGACTGCCAGATGCCATCCCAGACGGGCACTGCCGTTGACAAGCCCGAAAAGATTCTTGACACACAGGGTAAGAGTCATCATCGCATGTGTTTTAACCTTGCAGATATCGCAGACATAATCATATTCTTTGAACTCAGAAGCGATTTCCAGATCATGAAAACGCACTTTTTCTTCTGTTTCCTGACGGCAGTAATTTTTGAATGTTTCGCAGTAGACTCCCATTTCCTTCAACTGGTCAAGGATCCCCATGGACTGCAGGATCGCCGGGACGGTCTGCACAGCCGGATTTTCAAGGATCGCAACCTTTGCTGCCCCTGCTTCCAGAAAGATTTTTGCAGTTTCCACGATCACAGCCGGGTGAACACATGCGATATCATCAGCTCTGCGCCAGGCAAGAAGATTCGGTTTGAGCATCACGGATTTTCCTGCGATTCTGCCCCGTTCCCGGATTTGCGGCAGAAGCACCGCTTCCAGTGCAGATTTGCAGTTTTGATAATCATCAGCCTGGGAATAGTGTACGTTCGTCATCAGAAATGAGAGTTTTCTTTGGTTGGAAATCGTTTTGTGCGGACATCATTCACATATTCCCGGAATGCATTTCCCATGATCTCTTTCAAGTTTGCATAACGTTTTGCATGTTTGGGAAGATATCCGGAGAGCCCGAGAATATCCGTTACGACTTGCACCTGTCCGTCACAGCCGGCACCGGAACCGATTCCGATCGTGGGAATGGAAAGTGCCTGAGAGATTTTTTCTGCGGCCTCTGCGGTCACACACTCAAGAACGATCATAAACGCGCCGGCTTCTTCCAGTGCGAGCGCTTCTTTCATCAACCGTTCCACAGCGGCTTCCGTTTTTCCTGCGATCCGGTATCCGCCCTGAACTTTGACCTGCTGGGGACAAAGTCCGATATGTGCACAGACCGGGATTCCGGCAGTGGTCATCCGCTTGACGGTTGAAACGACTTCCAGGCCGCCTTCCAGCTTTACTGCATCGCATCCGGCATCCTGGAGATATTTGGCGGCATTGAGAAGTGCCTGTTCTTCCGATGCATGGTAGGACATAAAGGGAAGATCCCCGATCACAAACGCCTGATTTTCCGTTCCGCGGACGACTGCCCGGCAATGGTGGAGAGATTCTTCCACGGTTACAGGAATCGTTGTAGAATAGCCCAGCATGGTATTTCCGACGGAATCTCCGACCAGAAGCAGATCCACTCCACATTCCATTGCCAGGGCGGCTGTCGGCGCATCATAAGCGGTCAGCATGACAATCGGCTTTTGTTCCTGTTTCATTTTCCGGAACGTGGAAACACTTGATTTCAGATTTGCCATTTTGATTCCTTTCGCATGAAATGTTTAATTCCGCAGACTTTGCAGCGGTGCAGGGATTCTGCCGCCGCGGTGGATCATAACACCGGGAGAGTAGCGGGAAACCGGAATGACCGGAGCTTCTCCGAGAAGTCCGCCGAAGGAGACTGTTTCCCCGGTTTTACCCACAGGAATCAGACGGACCGCTGTGGTTTTATTATTTACAACACCAATGGCGATTTCATCGGCAATGATCCCGGAGATCACTTCCGCTGAGGTATCGCCGGGGATTGCGATCATATCCAATCCGACAGAACAGACAGCGGTCATTGCTTCCAGTTTTTCGATGGAGAGCGCACCGCAGCGTGCGGCATCGATCATGCCCGCATCTTCGGAAAGGGGAATAAAGGCTCCGGAAAGTCCTCCGACGTGAGAGGAAGCCATCACACCGCCTTTTTTCACTGCATCGTTCAGCATGGCAAGGGCAGCAGTCGTTCCCGGACAACCGCATTTTTCCAGCCCGATGGATTCCAGGATTTCCGCAACAGAATCCCCAATGGCAGGAGTCGGTGCAAGCGAAAGATCCACGATCCCGAAAGGAACCCCCAGCCGTTCACTGGCGACTCCCGCAACCAATTGTCCCATACGGGTGATCTTGAACGCTGTCTTTTTGATGGTCTCTGCAATTTGAGTCAGATCACAGCTTCCTGCACGGCGAATGGCGGATGCCACCACGCCCGGACCGGAAACACCTACATTGATCACGGTTTCCGGTTCCCCGGAACCATGAAAAGCTCCTGCCATGAACGGATTATCTTCCGGCACATTGGCAAAAACAACAAGTTTTGCGCAGCCGATCGCGCTGCGGTCAATGGTATTTTCTGCCGTTTTCCTGATGATCCGCCCCATTTGGGCAACAGCATCCATATTGATACCGGCTTTGGTGGAAGCAACATTGACGGACGAACATACCCTGTCGGTAACGGTAAGCGCTTCCGGAATGGATTCGATCAGCGCGCGGCTGCCATCGGAAAAACCTTTCTGGACAAGGGCACTGTAACCGCCGATAAAGTTGATCCCGAGATCTTTTGCGGCGCGGTCAAGTGTTTTTGCGATGGCTACTGCACCATCAGGATTCAATCTGCCGCAAAGAAGGGAAATGGGGGTCACTGAGACCCGTTTGTTGATAATGGGGATCCCGTATTCTTTTTCGATATCTTCCCCTGTTTTGACAAGGTTTCCGGCGCGGGTCATGATCTTATCATAAACCCGGCTGCAGACCGTGTCAGCGGAATCTCCCATGCAGTCATAGAGAGAGATTCCCATTGTAATGGTGCGGATGTCAAGACATTCGTCTTTGATCATCCCCAGTGTTTCAAGAATGTCATTGATATCTGCCATGAGCGTACCTTATCATATTCTGTGCATTGAATTGAAAATATCTTCATGCATTGCACGGATTTCCAGATTTTTTTCCCTTCCGAGGGCAGACATACGGTCAACGAATTCCGTGAACGGAATATTGATTTTATCGATATCCGTGATCATGATCATGGTAAAATAATCCTGGAGGACGGTTTGAGAAATATCCAGGATATTTACTCCGCAGACGGCACATTCATTGCTGACCTGCGCGATGATTCCCACTGCATCTCTGCCGACAACACTCACAACAGCTCTCATACTTGACTCCTTGTAGATAAAAGCACAAAAGGGAGTCTCTGTTTTACCAGAGACTCCCGGAAAAGCAAATCTCTGATGATCAGAGAGTATTTGCGATCAAAGCGGTGAAGGAATCAGCCTTCAGAGCAGCTCCGCCGATCAGACCGCCATCGATATCTTTCTGAGCGGTGAGTTCTTTGGAGTTGGAATCCTTCATGCTTCCGCCGTACTGGACGGTGATCTTTTCCGCAACATCTGCACCGTAGAGATCGGTGAGAGTCTTACGGATGAATTCGTGGGTTTCCTGAGCCATTTCGGGGGTAGCGGTTTTGCCGGTACCGATTGCCCAAACGGGTTCGTAAGCCACGGTGATCTTCAGCATATCATCAGCAGAAACGCCTGCGAAAGCACCCTTGATCTGTTTGTCAAGAACAGCATTGGTGGTTCCGTTTTCGCGTTCTTCGAGCGTTTCACCGATACAGACGATGGGCTTCAGATTGTACTTGAGAGCAGCCATGATCCGCTTGTTGACGGTTTCATCGGTTTCGCCGAAGTACTGTCTTCTTTCGCTGTGACCGATGATCACATATTCAACGCCGATTTCCTGAAGCATTGCACCGGAGATTTCACCGGTGAATGCACCATTGTCAGCCCAGTGGATGTTCTGAGCACCGACTTTGATGTTGGAGCCCTTGAGGACTTCCACTGCGGTGGTAAGGCTGGTGAAGGTGGGGCAAACTGCAATTTCAACTTTGTCGCCGAACTGAGCGCAGGATGCTTTCAGTTCTTCGCAGAGAGCTTTTGCTTCTGCCGCAGTTTTGTTCATCTTCCAGTTCCCTGCAATAAAGATCTTTCTTGCCATTGTATGTTTCCTCAGATTTTAAGATTATTTATCGTTCAGAGCGACAACTCCGGGGAGCTGTTTGCCTTCGAGATATTCGAGAGAAGCACCGCCGCCGGTGGAGATGTGAGACATCTTGGCAGCCTGACCGCTCTTGTTGACAGCTGCAACAGAGTCGCCGCCGCCGATGATGGAGATTCCGCCGTTTGCCTTGACTTCTGCAACTGCAGCACAGACACCGAAGGTTCCCTTGTTGAATTTTTCCATTTCGAAGCAGCCCATAGGTCCGTTCCAGACAACTGTCTTGGCAGACTTGATGGCGTTGGAGTAGAGTTCGACAGTCTTGGGACCGATATCGAGACCCATCCAGCCTTCGGGGATATCCTGTCCGACGATCTGGGTGTTGGCTTCAGCATCAAACTTGTCTGCTGCAACGTTGTCGACGGGGAGAAGGAAATCAACGCCGAGTTCTTTTGCTTTCTTGATCATGTCTGCAGCATATTCCAGCTGATCATTTTCGCAGAGGGAGTTTCCGACATTGTGACCCATTGCCTTGAGGAAGGTGTAAGCCATACCGCCGCCGATGATCAGGGTGTTGACTTTGGTCAGCAGGTTGTTGACAACTGCCAGTTTGTCAGAGACTTTTGCACCGCCGAGGATTGCCACGAAGGGACGGACCGGTTTTTCGACTGCATTACCGAGGTATGCAATTTCTTTTTCCAGAAGGAATCCGGCAACGGAGGTGGGGATGTATTTGGTGATGACAGCTGTGGAAGCATGTGCACGGTGTGCGGTTCCGAATGCGTCGTTACAGAAGATATCGCCGTAGGAAGCAAGCTTCTGAGCGAGAACTTTCTGTTCTTCTTTGAGAGCGGCTTTGCGAGCCTTGAAATCTTCGTCGGATTCGCCGTCTTTCTGCTTGCACTTTGCCTGTTCTTCTTTGTGATAACGGGTGTTTTCCAGCATAACGACATCGCCGTCTTTCATTGCTGCGACCTGTGCATCTGCATTGGCGCAATCGTCAACGAAGACAATGTCTTTTCCGAGAAGTTTTCCGAGGTAATCAGCAACGATCTTCATTGTGGTATCGCCGGTGATTCCTTTTTCATCGGGACGGCCCATGTGGCTCATGAGGATGAGTTTTCCGCCCTGATCAAGAACGTACTTGATGGAGGGAAGAGCACCCTGAATACGGGTATCATCTTTGATGACGCCTTCTTTTACGGGAACGTTGAAGTCAACGCGCATGATCACGCGTTTGCCTTTGAGTTCTACATCGCGCAATGTTTTTTTGTCCATTTTGCAAATTCCTTTTGCTGTTGGTTGTTTATGTTAAGTTGGTTGTGTTTATGTTCAAAATCAGAGGGGCTGAAATCCTGCAAAGTGCAGCAGTTTCCACCAGTCATAAGCCGCAAGCCCATGCGTTCCGATCCGGTGATAAAAACCAAGATCTTTTCCGATGCAGGCTGATTCGTAAGCCTCAGGGAATGTATCTCCGGGCAATCCGCTTTTTCCGCAGATCTCCCACGCCGGCGATGCCGCTTTGCATGCAAGATATTCGCCTTCCATATCATACCATGGATTGTCAAAACCTCCCACAAGCAGTCTGCGCGGCGCAATCGCTGCAACCATAAGATGCTGATCAAATGTCAGCAGTTGTGCCGGATTCCGCTCATATTTCTTATAGGCTTTGCAATACCAGTGTTCAAACATTTTCATCTCTGTGGCAATGTTTTCGCCAAAATCCCGTTTCGCAAGTGTAATGCCGCCGCCTCCGCATTGGATCGGAACGCAGACCGCAAAACGTTCATCTCTTGCCGCCGCAATAAATGCAGCTTTTCCCAGACGGGAACAGCCGGTAACAACATTCTTTTTCGCATCCAGTTCCGGGATCCGTTCTGCAAGATCCAGTCCGCGGGACAGTGCCCATGCCCATGCTCCGAGAGCTGTCGTATTGTCATCACGGGATTCCTCACGTTTTCCCCACAGGTCAAAAACTCCATTGTAGGCAAAATCTTTTTTTTCCCAGCAATCAGGATCAGGGGAGACATCCATGTAACATGCGCTCATGACTGCATATCCGGCACTCAGGATGGTCTGCACCGGAAAATGGAAAGGATGCGCCGGATTCAGAAGAGTTCCGCGTTCCGGCTTGAAGCGGTATCTTTCGGCATAGTCTGCAGGCCGTTCCGGAATCACGACTTCCGGATCGTTCAGCAGCTGATGGTTTCCTCCGTAATTGAGGAACAGAATGATCGGTGCTTTTTCTTTGATGTGCCTGGGACGAAGCAGAAGCCAATGGATCATCGGCCCTGATTTGTCTTTTCTGAAAAACATTTTATATTGGGAACGGACGGCACATCCATCCAATGCCTTATCCTCTTCTTCGATTTTTTCGATCACAAGATCTTCCGGGACAGGTGGTTCCTGACCGAACATTTCTTTTGCGAAAATGCCGAGGATCTCTTTCCGCCGCCGAGCCATGTCAGCAGGATTTTTTACCTTGCTGCCATCCAGAAAAGTCAACGGATCTTCCAATGTATATGGTGCAATATTCGTTTTGTCATAGTTTGCTTCAAAATAATTTTCGCGAACCGGCGGAATAGAATCAATCATGAGATCTCCAGAATTTCCAAAGTAGAGTTATATAAAATGCCTGTAAGATTTTCCGGTGGTATTGAGCTGAAAATCTCACAAAAAAAGGGCGGGCGTTCAATGCCCGCCCTTTCGGGATAGTCGAATTCCGACAATCAAAAGTTACTTTGCAATGACGCGAGCCATTTCGAGAACTTTGTTGGAGTAACCCCATTCGTTGTCATACCAGGAGCAGACTTTGACGAAGGTCTTGTCGAGCTGGATACCAGCTTTGACGTCGAAGATGGAGGTGCGTGCATCGCCGCGGAAGTCGGTGGAAACAACTGCTTCATCGGTGTAACCGAGGATGCCTTTGAGTTCGCCTTCAGAAGCTTCTTTCATAGCTGCGCAGATTTCTTCGTAGGTTGCTTCGGTGTTCAGTTCGCAGGTCAGGTCGACGAAAGAAACGTCGGAGGTGGGAACGCGGACAGACATACCGGTGAGTTTGCCGTTGAGTTCGGGGAGAACTTTACCGACAGCCTTAGCAGCACCTGTGGAGGAGGGGATCATGTTTTCGAGGATACCGCGGCCGCCTCTCCAGTCTTTCTTGGAGGGTCCGTCAACGGTCTTCTGGGTTGCGGTAGCAGCGTGGATGGTGGTCATGAGACCGCGTTTGATACCGAACTTGTCGTTGAGAACTTTGGAGATGGGAGCCAAGCAGTTGGTGGTGCAGGATGCATTGGAGATGATGTCCTGTCCAGCATAGGTCTTGTCGTTGACGCCGAAAACGAACATCGGGGTGCTGTCCTTGGAGGGAGCAGACATGATGACTTTCTTTGCGCCAGCTTCGATGTGCTTGCGTGCTTTCGCATCTTCGAGGAAGAGACCGGTGGATTCGACGACAATGTCAGCACCGACTTCGTTCCATTTCAGGTTTGCGGGATCCATTTCAGCGGTGAGACGGATCTTTTTGCCATCGACAACGAGGTTGTTTCCATCGACAGCGATGTCATGTTTGAAGATACCATGAACAGAGTCATACTTCAGCATGTAAGCGAGATAATCGGGATCGAGAAGGTCATTGATTCCGACGATTTCGATGTCGTTTGCGAAGTTTTCGAATGCAGCACGGAAAACCATGCGGCCGATTCTTCCGAATCCGTTGATACCAACTTTGATAGCCATTGTTAATTCCTTCCTGTGTTAGGTTGTTATGGTTGGCTTACTTTTTGCATTGCGGATAATATACTACATCTTTTCAAAAAATCAATCTCTCTTTTTATTTTTTTATCATCATTATGCGCCTTCTTTTCCTTTTTTATGCCCAAAAACGAAAAAAATCGGCGGAAACTCCCCAAGTCCCGCCGATTACTGTTCCGTTGATTTCAGAACATTATGAAACAAAGAACGAAAAAGGATGGATCCCGATGATGAATGTAATCACTGCAATCAAAAATGCGATCCAGCTGTGCATATTCATCTGAGAAGCTTTCTTCGGGAAATCCTTCTTCCAGCAGTAATAAAGCACGGAGGTAACAATAATCCCGATAATACCGAAGAACAATACCAGGACGTATGCCAGAGCGATCCCGCCGGCTCCAAGCTGATCTTCTGCCATGTTTTGCGGCGGCATCTGATACTGACCGTTAGGGGGCATCTGATACTGTCCGTTAGGGGGCATCTGATACTGTCCATTGGGGGGCATCTGATACTGACCGTTAGGCGGCATCTGATACTGACCATTGGGGGGCATCTGCTGATACTGACCGTTAGGGGGCATCTGATACTGACCGTTAGGGGGCATCTGATACTGACCGTTAGGGGGCATCTGATACTGACCATTGGGGGGCATCTGATACTGTCCGTTTTGCTGATTCTGATTGTCCATGGAATACCTCTTTATGATTCAAGTTTGTTTTTGAGGCAATTTCCAAAGTCTTCGAAAATGTCAGAAAATTCCTGTTGCGATCTGCAAATGGAGCGATTGGGGCTTCTCCTCCACAGCTTCAGCGAAGGAGAATATCAGCCGCACCCCAGCTCATCAACAATCTTTTTCTGTCAAATTTCTCCGGACGATTGAAATTGCCCTTAAGAATAACAGTTGATTATTTGATCCGGGGACCGATCTGGAATGACTTATCTGTTCTGGTTTCCAGCCAGCTTTCGTCAACGATGATTCTGGTTCTTCCTCCCCAATCGGCAACTGTGGTTGTCCTCCAGTTGGCAGACTTGATCCAGTTTTTGGAGGAGGTACCGGTGGAAGGGGCAACGTGACCATCACCGAAGAGAATGTTACCATACATTTTGTGATTCGGTTTTCTTGGGTCGGTATGTCCGTCAGCCATGATACCGGAGTCAGCACCAGCGAAAGCATCGAGACCGGGGATATAGGCGTATGAGACGTGCCCTTCAAGAGAACTGCCGGAAGCAGGTTTTAAATTGGAGGAAGGGCAAATATAAACATTGAGATCAGTAAGTTCTCCTGAAGTGATCAATAGTTCAAGTGCTTTTGTTCCGTATTCAGTACCGCCATGATAGGTCGGTCTGAGGTTTTCGCCAGCGGAGGTATAGTTAGCGAATGCCTGACCGAACTGTTTGAGGTTACCGGTACAATTGACGCGACGTGAATTTTCTCTTAATTTGCCCAGAGGACCGCCAACTCCATTTTTTACAACTGCCAAGCCGATACCGACTGCCAGAAAGATAACGACGATTCCCACGATGAGCATCAATTCACCCATGGTGAACATCTGCCGTTTGATTTTTGATTTACTTTTCATTTTTTTCCTTTCATTTTTATTTTTTATTGATTGAGGGAATTTTTCGTGCGGTATGTAAGATAGAATCAGAAAAACGAAAGAATGCAGGAATCAGAATGTTCAACGTTGTATAATATCCATTATGTTATGTCATCAGATTCAAAAATCACGTTTTAACCGATTCATTTTAAGATTTTCTTTTACAACTCCTTTATAATCAACTTGTCCGACATAATATAATGAATATAATGCGGCATCAGACACCATTATATATTTCAGTAAACTCTTAAAGTTCAAAACGATAAAACTTACTCTTACAGGGATTAATATAGCACATAAAAAAACATTTGTCAAGGGTGGGTTGAAAATTATCCGGCTGGGAAGTATATTACCCCACACTGAAAAAAGGATTGAAGCGATGGCATCTGATTTAATATATTTTCTGAATTTTCTGCTTTTCGTATTTGCACTGCCGCTGTATTTCCGGCAACGATGGGGGATCCGGACAGAAATAAGTTTTCTGCCGTGTTTGATCCTGCAATCTGTTTTGTTTTATATTTTTGCCGCATTTCATTGGAGCGGCATGGGGTTCTGGCTGATATACGGAGGAAATCTGCTGCTTTATCTGCCGCTGATATCGGGTTTGTTCAAAAAAGAACAGGTTGGAAACCGGTTCGGATTTCTGACGCCCGGTTTTTCCGCGCTTTGTCTGATGCTGACCGTATTTTTTCTTTTTGTCCGCGGACGGGAATGTTATTCCTGGGATGCAATTTCCCATTGGATGACAGCAGGAAAACTGTTTTTTGCGGAAGGAAAACTCTGTTGTGAATATCCTCCGGAGATTCTGTCTCATGCCTCTTATCCGCCGGGAATGACGATGATGTCGATGCTTGTTCAACGGTGTTTTTTCACTTCTCCATTCCGGGAAGATTTGAGTTGCCTGGGCTATATTCTTCCGATATACGGAGCGTTTGCGTTTTTGTTTTCTCAAGTCAAATGGGGACAATGGAAGCTGATTTTGAGCGGGATCGCTTTGTGGAGCTGTTTTCTTCCCCTGATGCGGTATTTTGAATATTACTTTTTCTGCTATACGGATTTTTGTCTGGCGGCAGTGATGGCGGTTGTGCTTTACAAGGTGTTGACTTTGCGGAAATATGAGATGAGCGATCTGTTTTTCTTATCGCTTTTGAACTGCTGGCTGTTTATGATGCGGAATGCGGGATGGGGATATTCTCTGGCGGTTCTGGTATTGTTTGGAATTCTGCTGATCGTTGACCGGAGACAGGCGTTTTACCGGGAAGACGGGAGGTGTTCGCCGGGGAAGATTTTTGCGATATTTTGTGTGTTTTTGCTTCCTGTTCTGCTGAAACTTTCCTGGGAGTATCAGTTATCCTGTTACGGAACAGAGCTCCGTTTCGGCGGAAATAAGATTTCCTGGCATGGGATTCAGGAAATGTTCGGGAGTTCCGGCGCGTTCGGCTGGATCTGCCTGAAAGCGTTTCTGACAAAGATCTGGAGTTTTCTCCTTGTCCCTGTGCTGCTGTGTGTGCTTGGATTTTCAGCGGGAAAATGGGTTCGGGATAAGGCGGTCCTTCGCGGTTTGAAAGTGAATTCGCTCTTTTTTTCTGCGGCGGCGATTTTCTTTTTTGGCTGGATGTTTCTTTATTATCTGTTTGAATTTGAATCCGGGACGAAATTTCCTTCGTTGGCACGGTACTGTATCGGTTTTTTCATTATCCCTGTATTGACAGCTCTATTCCTGCTGATGGATGAGTTTGGAGAACGTTGTGCGGTTCAAACGGTAACGGGGTGGAAGAAGAGGGGGCTTATTCTGCTTTGCGGATTGATGATTGCGGGGCATGGATATTGCTGTGTCAAATTGCTTCCGGCAAATTATGCATACCGCAGATGGAGGAGAGAGTGTAATGAAGTTCTGAAATATTCGGATCTGTTTGTCCGTGGAGTGAAATTCGGTCATATTTCAACCAGCGGGAACGGATTCAAAGGATTTTATCTGCAGTCATTATTTCCTTACGAGTACACGAAAGAGCTACCGGAAGATCCGGTTCTTCCGGGCACGGTCAAGGAGCGTATGTACAGTGTTCCTGTGACACCGGAGGAGTTGCGGAAATCCTTTCTTCAGGTTCAATATGTTTATCTTGATGATCCGAAAGAAGATTTTCTTGCGGCTTACCGATCGGTTTTTGCGGATGGTTTTGAGCCGGAACTTTCAACGATCCGGGAACGTCTGTTTCAAGTTGCAGAGGATGGGAAACTGAAACCGCTGGAGTGACTTCAGTTTGCGGTTTTACAGGAAAAGAGAGTCAGATAACTCCGGAGTTCTTCTGCGAATTCAGCGACGGAGGAGTAGCGTTTTTCCCGGAGGGGGTGGAGTGCTTTTTTGAGGATTTCCCTGAGTTTCGGAGCGATTGCGAATCCGAATTTATGACGGATGGGATTCCGTTTTCCATCCAGGATCTTCAGAAGGATCTCCCGCTGGCTTTTTCCGGTAAATGCTTTGGAGAGGGTTACGATTTCAAAAAGGATCAATCCCAAAGTAAAGATTTCGGATTTGACATCCATGGTTTCGCCCCGGACGACTTCGGGAGCGAGATAGCTTGGGGTTCCTGAAATGGAATCTTTCAGGGGTTGATCCTGGGGGGAATCGACGATGATTTGAGCGTTTCCCCAATCCATGAGGAAGATATCGTGTTTGTTTTCGATCATGATATTTCCGGGTTTCAGGTCACCATGGATTACCCGTTTTGAGTGGGCAAAAGCCACGGCATCGCAGATACGGATGAAGAGATCGATTCTGTCATGCAGGGATTTCCGTTCGCTTGCGCGGGATAATTTTTTTGCGGCATAATCTTCGCGGATCTGTTTGAGATAATCTCTGAGGGATTCGCCGCGGATCTCTTTCATGATGATATGCAGTCCGCCGATGGAATCTTTCGCGATTCCATAGACTGGAGGGATTCCGGGGTGTTCCAGCTGAGCCATGAGCTGAGCTTCCCGGATGAAAGCGCGTTTTTTTGCGGGATTGGAGAGCAATCCTTTGAGCAGGGATTTCAAGGCGACGGTCCGTTTCAGGAAACGGTCTTCTGCAATAGAGATGATGGCATTTCCGCCGGAATTGAGTTCCCTGATAATGGTATACTCCTGTTCCAGATCCGGGAAAACGATGATTGCATCCGTGTTGATTTGAACGGAGCCGGGATCCGGAACAGAAGAAGTCACGAACCGTTCGGAAAAAGGTCTCCCGTATTCCGGTTTTGAAACCGGGACTGGAGATTTTCTTTTTCCGGAAGGCTTCATGATTCAGTCCCTTATCTTACGCTGTAAACCCAGCCTTTATCGTTGTTCCAGCTGCGTTCGATGGCGAAGGGCAGGATTCTCTTGCCGGGATTTGCCGCCAGTTTTGCGAGGATCCCATCCAGTTCATATTCTTTTCCTTCGGGGAGGTCGAGGATCTGAACGAATTCAGCGGCGGTTCCGGAGAAGGGAACTTTTTCTGCCAGTTTTTCTTCTGCACCGGTGAGGAGTTCGATCACGCTGCGGCTTGCCAGTTTGTAAGCCTGAACTCCGGGCTGATGGAATGCATTGATGTGAATGAGCTCTGCATAAGCGGCAACTGCACGTTCATAGAGAGCGATGAGCATCCCGAGATTGAAGGCGTCGACTTTATTGAGACGGAGTTCGATCACCTGACGTCCTTTTCCGCGGAGCGCGTTGGAAAGGCCGGTCATGAATCCGTGGAGGTAATCGCCCATATCGATTCCCTTTGCGATGGGAGCGCCCATGGCATCTTCCAGGATTTCGATGAATGTGACAAAGAAATCGTCGCGTCCGTCATTGAGCTGCTGGATGAATGCGTGAGCATCGGTTCCGCCTTTGTTTCCGAAGACGTTCAAGCCCTGATGAACGGTTTTTCCATCCAGATCTTTTTCTTTTCCGAGGCTTTCCATGACGAGCTGCTGGAGGTAGCGGGACATGAGGACGAGTCTGTCGGAATAGGGAACGATCACCATATTGCGGTCGCCTTTTCCATTTCCGGCGATATACCAGACAGCGGAAAGCATGTAAGCGGGGTTCTTTGTGAGGACTGCGTTTCTGGTGAGCGCATCCATGTGGCAGGCACCGTCGAGGAGGGCTTTGAAATCGATTCCGGCAAGAGCAGCGGGGAGGTGTCCGACGATGCTTGTTTCGCTGGTTCTTCCGCCGATGGATTCTGCCATTTCGAAGACTTTGAGCCATTTTTCGCCGCGAGCGAGATTATCGAGTTCGCTTTCCCGCATGGTGATTGCGCAGGCATGTTTGGTGAAATCCAAACCTGCTGCTGCAAATTTATCCATACAGGCTTTCATATTGTTTTTGGTTTCCTGGGTTCCGCCGGATTTGGAGATATTGACCACGAGCGTTGTTTCGAGGTTGGAAACTTCCAGAGCATCGGCAAGACCGGAGGTGTCGGTGTTATCGAGGAAATAGATTTTGAGATTTCCGTTTCTTGCGGCATCGCTTTTTTCATTCCAGTAGGGGCCGTTGACAGCCATCTGGAGAAGCTGGGGTCCGAGGGCGGAGCCGCCGATGCCGTTGATATAAGCGGATTCGAATTTCTTTCCGGTGGATCCGGTGATTTTTCCGGTACGGATTCCTTCAGCGAACTCTTCGACTGCCTGAAACTCCGGAGATCCGGTATAAACGGAACGGTCGGTAAAATGAGTGACTTTCCGGTTTTCATCGGGGTTTTTGATTTCCCCTTTTTCGATTTTCTGCATTTCTGCATGAACCCCGGCGAACCGTTCGGACATTTCTGTGATTGCGCCATCCTGAAATTTCATTCCGGCAAAATTGATCTGAAAACCTGTTTTTCCGTCCACAAAAGTATATTTGTGACAGCGTTCCATCCAATCGTTCATAAAATTAACTCCCTGTGTGGTTGTGTTATTTTTTGCAAATCAACTGGAAATATACACCTTGCAGGATGATTTTTCAAATCTTGAAAACGGTTTTTCTCATACGTTTTTCAGAAAAAAAAGATAATGAGGGACTGGAAAAATGTGGAATATGGTGTAGATTACTTATATTCTATTAAAGTAGATTGGAGAGAAGAAACAGCTCATGAATGAATTCTCACAGTATATCGGACTTTATCAAGGGGATCTTCACAGGATCTCATCTTCCATTCATGCCAATCCTGAAATTGCGTTTCAGGAAAAAAAATCTTCAGAATTGCTCATCACTTATCTGGAACGGCAGGGATTTACTGCTGAACGGAATTTCAAAGAAATGGAAACTGCTTTCCGGATCACGCACGATGTCTGCGGCGGCGGGAAACGCGTTCTGTTCATCAGTGAATATGATGCTCTGCCCGGATTGGGACATGCCTGCGGTCACAATCTGATCGCTGTTTCCGGGATTGCCGCTTTTCTGGCAACTGTCCGTTATGCAGAAGCCCATCAGATTTCTGCAACCTTTACTCTGATCGGAACTCCCGCGGAAGAGAATTACGGCGGGAAAACGATTCTGAAGGAAAGAGGCGCATTTGAAGGGTATGATGTATGTTTTCTGCTTCATCCATTCGCCGGGACTGCAACCGATCCGGGGTGGCTTTCCTCGGTGAAGATCAGAGTGACTTTCACCGGACGCGCTTCTCATGCGGCATCCAAGCCGGAAGATGGATTGAATGCTCTGGATGCGGCAGTTCTGCTTTACAACTCTGTTTCCATGTGGCGGCAGCAGCTTCCGGAACGTGCCCGGATCCATGGTATCTTTATTGATGGCGGCAAAGCTCCGAACATCATTCCGGAACGGTCGGAAATGTTCTGGAACGTCCGTGCGCCGGAATTGAAATCCGCAGGGGAAATGAGAGAACGTTTTCACAGAATGGTGCAGGCTGCGGCAGAGGCGACTGGAACGACTGCGGCGGAAGAGATTGTGTCCGTTTATGAGCCTTCTGTTTTCAATGCTCCGTTGAATCAGCTTTACGGAGATCTCTGGAAGGACATGTTCGGAGAAGAGATCCTCCGCGGCAACGGAACTGAGGGGCGCGCTTCTTCTGATTTCGGAGATGTTTCCACCCTGATTCCCGGTGCAAATTATCTTTATGATATCACCAATGGAGCAGATCATCCGCTTCATACAGCGGAATTCCGGGAGGATGCCGCATGTGATTATGCCTTTGAAAATACCATGCGGGCATCGGCGGTCACCGCAGCGGCGGCAGTACGCTTTCTGGAGGATCCCGAATTCAGTGAAAAAGTCTATGCCGATTGGAAACGACAAATTGACAAAGCAAGAAAGGACCGTTGAAAAATGGCTCAGAAAGAATCAAAATTGGAAGAAATGAACCTGACAAAACGGTTGGCTGTCTGCGGAGCTGCCCCACGGCGGAAAGCGGCAGAGCTGATCAAAAATGGAAACGTGACCGTCAATGGCGAGATTCAGACCAACCCGGCGACTCTTGTGACCATGAGAGATAAAGTCTGCCTGAATGGAAAACCTGTCAATAAGATGCCCACACATGTTTATATCATGCTGAACAAACCAAGAGGATATGTCTGTACCAACAATGATCCTCATGCAAAAAAACGGGCATTGGATCTGATCAATCTGAGAGAAGATCTGCGGCTTTTTTCCTGCGGCAGATTGGATAAGGACAGCGAAGGGCTGATTCTGTTTACCAATGACGGAGAGTTTGCCGACCGCATTACCCATCCGGGGAACGGTGTGTTCAAAACCTATGCGCTCTCTGTGGATCATGCGTTTACCTCCGCAGAGCTTCAGAAAATGTGCGATGGAATCACTCATGAAGGAGAAACGCTTCATGCTGAAGATATCTATCAGACCGGTCCCCGGAAATATCTGATTGTGCTGATGGAAGGGAAAAACCGGGAAATCCGGCGAATGGCGGAATATCTCGGAAACGAAGTCAACCGCTTGGAACGGGTCGTGATCGGCAACTTGAAACGCGGGCTCCTCCGTCCCGGACAGTGGCGGTTTATGTCCAAAAAAGATATTGCCCTTGCATTGAATCTGGAAATCACGGATCCTGAAATGAGACGTTTTCCGGATGATCTGCTCCGGACTCAGCTGAAGACCGGAACCCCCAATGCCCCATTTTGTAAAAGAAAACCCAGACCCCCAAAGAAGGAGGCTTGAGCTTATGAGCAATCAAATCCCGCTGAAAGAACCCGATATTTTTGAAATTCAGCATCTCGGAGAATGTAAATTCGATTCTCCTGTGAAAAATGCCAATTTCACTCCCATTGATGCAAAGATCCTTTACGACCGGGATTTTTCCATCATGAAAAAACGCTATCTGGAGCATAATAAAGTCTTTGCAATGGAAAAAGCCGGGCCCCGTGCAAAAATCTTTCATGATCCGGCATGGAGCAAAGCCGCGATCCTTACAGCCGGCGGGCTCTGTCCGGGTTTGAATGACGTGATCAAAAGTATTACGCTTACCTTGAAGCATCAGTATCATATTCCCGTTGTTTACGGGATCCGTTACGGGTATGCAGGGCTGAATCCCGCTTGCGGTCACAAGCCCATAATTCTTGATGAAAATACGGTGGACGGGATCCATGAACAGGGGGGGACGATCCTTGCCTCCTCCCGGGGTGCTCAGGATACGGAAACCATGCTGGAAACACTTGTCCGCATGGATATCAATCTTCTGTTCTGCATCGGCGGGGATGGAACGCTCCGGGCGGCACATGATCTGGCAGTCGCCGCAAAAAAACATGAGCTGAATATCAGTATTGTGGGTGTGCCGAAGACCATTGACAATGATATTTCCTGCATGGATAAAACATTCGGGTTTGAAACTGCTGTCTATGCAACGAATCCTATCATTTCTGTGGCGCACAATGAGGCAAAAGGCGCATATAACGGAGTTGGTCTGATCCATGTGATGGGGCGTGATTCAGGTTTCATCGCAGCTTATGCAGCCCTGGCAAATACCCATGCAAACTTCTGTCTGATCCCCGAAGAAAAGTTCAGTCTGGAAGATGGGGAAGATGCGTTTCTTCCAAAACTGTTTGAGCGGCTTCAGCGGAGACATCATGCAGTTGTGATCGTTGCGGAAGGAGCCGGACAGGATTTGATCGGCGGTTCCAGAGAAAAGGATAAATCCGGAAATGTTCTTCATGAAAACATCGGACTGTTCCTGAAAGACAAGATCAAGGAATATTCCAAAAAGGTCGGGATCGAAGCTACCATCAAATACTTTGATCCGACTTATACGATCCGCGGGATCCCTGCGAACGGAACGGATGCTGTTTTCTGTCTGCTTCTCGGACAGAACGCTGTTCATGCTGCGATGGCAGGCTGTACTGATATGGTGGTGGGGCACTGGAATGAATCCTTTACGCACGTTCCCATTCCGATGGCTGTCCGGGAACGGAAAAAAATTGATATCAACGGGTCGCTCTGGCGTGCATTGCGCATGACGACTTCCTGCTGAAAAAGGAAATGAAAATGAAGCTGATTTTTACGATTCTTGCTGTGATGGCTGCGGTGACACTTTCCGCCCGCCAGACTGTGAAACTGACCGGGCAGAAGGAAGTTCTGACGGTTCAGAAACTGACTGTCAATGCCGATGGCTCTCTTTCTTATGTACTGAACGGTGCTCAGAAGACTGCTCCTGCAAACACTTATGATTACGCCCGGATCCCGAAGCCCCGGGAAATCACAGAAGCGGAAAAAGTTCTTCAGAGCAAGGATTACATCAAAGCGGAAAAACTGTTTCAGATCGCGTTTGAAAAATATCGGCTTCTCGGCTGGGGGATCTACTGTATCACCAGAAGAGCTGAAGCCTTGGACGGGGCAAAACGCCTGAAAGATGCTTTGGCGTTTCTGGAACAGCTGAAGGGATATACTTCTCTTGATCCGGAAGTCAGAAACGATGTCCTGAAAGCAAAAATGCTTTATGTAGATCTGCTCATGAAATCCGGAGATTTGACAAATGCGGGAATCATCGCGGAATCATTGCTTTCTGAAAAAAGCGATGATGCCGTGTTCTTTGCTCTGGAACGGAAGGGGGATATCGCTCTCAAGAAAAAAGAGAAAAAAACAGCAGTCAGAAATTATTTTCAGGCGATTTTTCTGATCCCCGGTCACCCGAAACGTCCGGAAGTCCTTTATAAAACGATTGTGCTGTTGAAGGAAATGAAGGATAAACGTTGGGAAAAATTAGCTGAAATTTTGAAAAAACAGCATCCGGATTCCCAGTTTGCAAAAAAGATTTAAAAATGGAAGGGAGTTTTCATGAAAACAATGATCAGCCGCATTTCTGTACTATTATTTGCGGTAATATTATTTCTCGGCACAGGCTGCGGAGAAAATAATACAAATACAAAAGTTGCGGCAATGAAAATTGTTCAGGGAACGGATCAGATGACCCTTCCCGGAGAAGAGTTTGCTCAGGAAGTGATCATTGAATTGCTGAGTGCTCCCGGAACGAGTATTTTCGGAGGGGAAAGCAAACCCACACCGGTGGAGGGAAAAACCGTAAAAGTCGTACCTGCTCCTGGAAGCGGTTTGGAGATTCTGGAGCCTCAGCTCACAAGCAATGCCGGCGGGGCGGTTTCCTTTAAAGTAAAGGCAGGTTCTCTCATTGGAGATAAGTATCTTACCGTGGTGCTTGAAGACGATGATGAGATCCGGAAGGAGATCCGTTTTATTGTCGGAGCAAAACTCCAGGGCGGTAAACAGGAAGGTCATGCGGGAAAAACAACATCCAATCCACTGTCACTGACTCTTGTTGGCGCAGATGGAAAACCCGCGGTCGGAGTTCCGGTTTATTTTTCCGTTTCAGACAGCCCGGAACGGAAGAATTCCGCTTCTGTGACTCCTGTTGTAAAAACCAATGCTCAAGGGGTTGCTGAAACCGATGTGAAACTGGGAAAATCCACCGGGGTTTATACTATCGGTGTGGAAGTGGCAGATCCTTCAAGTGGATATTACATCAGGAATCATAAAGTCAGAATATTGGGAATTGATGTCGTCTCTGTTGTGCTGACTCTTGTTGGCGGATTGGCGTTCTTCCTTTTCGGAATGAAGCTGATGGGGGACGGTTTGCTCAAGATCGCCGGAGAAAATATGAAGAAAATCCTTCAGTTTTTCTCCAAGCGGACAACGATTGCTGTTCTTGCAGGAACGGTTGTGACGGCGATCATTCAGTCCTCCAGTGCGACGACTGTCATGGTGATCGGTTTTATCAACGCGGGTCTTCTGACGCTTCGCCAGTCCATCGGATTGATTTTCGGAGCGAATATCGGTACGACTGTTACCGGACAGCTTGTTGCGTTTGACCTTGCTGCATTGGCGCTGCCTTCTGTTGCCATCGGTTTTCTTGTGATGCTGGCAAAGAAGCGGATCATCAAGGGCTGGGGCGAAACGATTCTCGGATTCGGATTGCTCTTTTTCGGAATGACTCTGATGAGCAGCGAAATGAAGCTTCTTGGAGAATTTCCCTCCTTTGTCAATCTGTTCCAAACCTTTGACTGTGCGCCTGCAGCTCCCGGAGAAACGATGCCGGTGGGAGCTGTGATCGGAACAATTCTTATTGCTGCGATCGCAACCTTTGTGATCCAATCCAGTTCTGCTGCGATCGGGATCATCATTGCTCTTTCTGCCGGAGGATTGATCAATTTCTATACGGCAGTCCCTCTGCTTCTCGGAACGAATATCGGTACAACGATCACAGCGTTTCTGGCGGCATTGACAGCCAACCGGGTTGCAAAGCAGGCTGCTTTGGCACACATGCTTTTCAACTGTATCGGAGCACTGATCATGTTTATTCTGTTCTATATTCCTTATGGACCGGAACGGATCCCCTGCTTCCTTTACTTTATCAACTGGATCACTCCCGGCGATGCGTTTGCGGCTCATCCCCAGAATATTGAGCGGAATATCGCTATGGCGCACACCTTCTTCAATGTCTTTGCAGTGATCCTGCTGACACCCTTTGCCGGCACATTTACAAAGCTGTGTGAAAAGCTTCTGCCGCTGCGGGAACCTGTCAAGATCCAGGAACTGGAACCCCATCTGCTGAAAACGCCGTCCATCGCAATCGAACAGGTTGTCAACGTGCTGCGCGGTATGGTGCAGGATGCCTGGAAAATGGTGGATCAGGCTGTCAATGAACATTTTATCAAAGGAGATACCAACAGCGAGGCCTTTGAGGAACTGGATAAGCAGGAAGAAAAAATTGACGAATTGCAGGCGGAGCTCACCAATTATCTGGTGCGGATCACACGCCGTCCTCTGACGCATCATCAGTCTGCAATTATTCCTCTGCTCATGCACTGTACCAACGATGCTGAACGGATCGCGGACCATACGGAAAATATCCTGAAGCTGACCAAGCGTCTTCAGAAAACAGGACACAAACTTTCCGATGTTGCGGTTCATGACTTGAACAAGCTGTGGTCCGTTCTGGATGCTCAGGCAAACAGTGTGACCCTGGCATTGGCATCTTCTTCCGATAAAGGCAATGTTCATGATGCATTGGAAAGCGAAAAGAAAGTCAACAAGCTTGCCAAAAAATATGAAAAGAACTACACCCGGAAGAAAGATTTCTCTGATCTGATGGCGGATATCGATGAAGAAGAGTTCGAAGTTCCCGTCCTCAATGATGATGAATCTATTGAAGTTTCTACGGAAGCGCTCAAGAATGAGCGCGAGATCAACCAGCTGGCACGCCAGTATGAAAAAGATCATGTGAAACGCCGCGATGCCGGAAAATGCGCTGTGGAATCCAATGTGATCTTTGTGGAAATGCTCTGGGAACTGGAAAAACTCGGGGATCACCTTGCCAATATCGCAATGCGTACACCGAAGATCCAGGAACACTATGTGGAAATGAATTAAGCCATGAGCACGTCGGATCAATGGAAATCAATCGGGGAACGGAAAGAGATCTTCCGGACCCCGATCTTTGCTGTCTGTTCGGAGCGGTTTCAATGTGCCCGGACAGATGCAGAAATCGATTTTATCACTCTTTCTTCCTGGAACTGGGTCAATGTGATCGCCCGGACAGAGGAAGGGAAAATCCTTTTGATCCGCCAGTTCCGCCCCGGAACGATGCAGGAGGAAATTGAAATTCCCGGAGGGTGTATCGATCCCTCCGATCCCTCGCCGGAGGCGGCGGGAGCCAGAGAGCTTCTGGAAGAAACCGGTTATGCCGGAAAGAATCCCCGGATCATCGGAACAGTTTCACCCAATCCGGCGATCCAGGGCAACTGTTGTTTTACCGTTTTTATTGATCATGCCAAAAAAGTTTCTGCTCCGTTGATGGAAGCAACGGAGTGTATTGAGACGGAAGAGGTGTCTCAGGAAGAGCTTCAGCGAATGATCTCCACCGGGGAGATCCGGCACGGCCTTGTGCTGAATGCACTGTTTTTCTATTTTCTGAGTCAGGGACAGAATGTCTGAACTTGCTCAGCAGTAAGCTGTCATGAAATCCACGATCGGAGCTGTATCATCCAGTCCATGTGGATGATGTGCCCATGCGTTGCGGGCAATGATTTCCACTTTTCCGCTGCCGTTCTGACGTTCCAGCCGGGCAGTGAGCATTTCACAGTTGTATTCCGGCAGAACCGTAGTATCTGCCTTCCCATAGATGAGAAGGATCGGGCAGTCTTTCAGTTTATGAGCAAGATTGATGGGCAGTCCCGGCAGATCGAAATAATCGGCGGCATATTTCAATTGATAGTCTTCGACCACCAGATCAGCATGGAAAAACTTATGGAAACTGCATAAGGGCGCATCCAGATAGATACATGCGGTTTTTTCCGGGTGGAATGCGGCAAAGCGGCAGGAGTAAAGTCCGCCGAAACTCAATCCGATCAATCCGCATTTTTTGGAGAATCCGTACTGTTTGACGAGATGATCATGGAATGCTGCAAAGGCTTTCTGATCTTCATCGTTTCCGTGTCCGAGCGCCTTGAGATGGACGTGATGGAATCCTTTTTTCAGCAGATCCGGAACGCCTGTTCTGGGGACGAATGCGTTTGGCCATTCCATGCACCATGTCCATGGGGTGCCGGGAGCGGCGGTTTCCGGTTCCACGATCCACGCTTCCCGTCCCTGGAAATCGAATATATGACGTTTGAAACCGTTCCAAATATCTGTTGCGGCATTTTCAATATGCATTTTATTCTCCTTTTTCCCTGATCAGTTTTCCTTCCGCGATTTCCTGATCTGTGTTGGTGATTTTGATTCTGGAGAGACCTGTTCCGGGGGCTTTGACGCGGATATAGTTTCCGGTCCATCCGATTCCATCCTGTTCCGGCAGGAAGGTTTGTTCTGTTTCCAGAAGAGAACCCCGGAATTCCTCTGCGAAGATCTCTTTGAGTTTGTTCAATTTCTCCGCTCTTATTCCGGCAAGATTGTTTGGAACGCAGGGCCTCATAGTATAAGCGGCTGTTCCTTTCCGCGGGGAGAAGGGGAAAATATGAATGTTGGCGAACCGGATTTTTTCAACAAACGCCACGGTTTCCTCAAAAGTCTCTTCTGTTTCTCCCGGGAAGCCGGTGATGATATCGGTTCCGATATGAATGTGGGGAACCTTTTCTCTGGCATACTGCACATATTCTGCATATTCTTCCGTCAGGCAATGCCGGTTCATCCGTTTCAGGATTGTATCGGATCCGTTTTGCAGGGAAGGATGCAGGAATTCGCAGAGTTTTCCATTGGCTTTTGCCATGACATCCACGATTTTTTTCAGCATTGGTCCCGGCTCAGTGGAACCGATCCGGATCCGGTAATTTCCCTCTGTTTCCAGCATCCGTTCCAGCAGGTCATTGAGTCTGGCACCCCGGCAGTTGTAGGTGCAGGTGTTGATCCCTGTCAGAACGATCTCCTGAAACCCGAGAGACACCAGATGCCGGAAATCCTTCAGGGTCTCCTCCAGATCCCGGGAACGTTCCCGTCCCCGTTTATAGGGAATGATACAGTAGGCGCAGAAGTTATTGCAGCCTTCCTGGATTTTCAGATTTGCCCGTGTCCGTTCCGTTGCGGAGGTGAGGATATTTTCCGTAAAGACTTTATGTTCCTCATTCTGATCATGCCACTCGTCCGGCTGGGGCGGTTCTGCTCCCTGCAGGAATGTTTCCAATTCGCTTTTCCACCGGTTGGGCACAACGGTCAAGCCGGGGATCTCCTGCAATGCGGGATTACAGGCACATCCGGTAAAGAGCAGTTTTGCATTTGGATGTTTCTGGCGCAGGTTGCGGATATTCTGGCGAGCCTTCCGTTCGGCGGTTGCTGTTACGGCGCAGCTGTTGAGGATCAGCAGATCCGGTTCGCTTTGCGGTGAATAGGGGATCACTGTATAGCCCATCCGTTCCAGACGGGCTGTAATCAAAGCTGATTCTGCCTGATTCAAGCGGCATCCCAGAGTGATAATGGAAGCGATCATGCAGCGGATTACCAGTTTCTGACCCTGTCGCAGATCACTTTGTATTCTTCCAGAGAGAACTGTTCGCCATCAGGTTTCCATGTTTCCAGGTTGACGGTGAAATTTTTCTGTTCCGGTACGATGGTTTCCCAGAGCCCTTTCAGATCCAGATCACCTTCTCCTGTGGCGCTCATGGTAAAATATTTTCCGCAGCGTTTTTTATCAGAACCGGGGATTTCTGTATCTGTGATTTTCCAATCCTTCAGGTGGAAGCGGACGATATAATCTTTGAGTTTCTGATAGGCATCGATGGCACTTTCTGCGGTTTCGATGTTTCCGTTATCGAAGGTGACACGGAGATCGGGAACATTTTTGAGCACTTCCAGATTTTCCTCTGCGGTGGTGATCGGACTGTTGATGAATCCGGTGCTTTCCAGAGTGAGGATCACATTTGCCTCTTTTGCGAGAGGAGCTGCCCATGCAAAAAATTCGGTCCAGTATTTTCTGCCTTCTGCCATATCGGGATGTTTTTTCAGAGCGAAGGGCGGAACCATCATGACCGGAGCACCCATGGCAACGGCAGCATCCAGAGAGTATTTGAACTCATCTTTCCAGTTTCCGTTTCCTTCAATGTATGCCTGATCCAGCGGGGTGTAAGCTGCAACAGTCAAACCGGAATCGCGGGAGATTTTTCCCAGCCATGCCGGATCGCTCTTGTGTGTTGTGATCCAGTCGATTGCTTTCATACCGCACTGAACGGCGGTATCGACGATCTGTTCCGGAGTGGAGTTTTGCAATGTAAGCGACATCATGCAGATATTCATGAGATTTTCCTTTTTTTATGCGTTGTATGTGAGATCCTCAATGGGCTCGTTTTCGATGAATTTGATCAAATCGGCGAATGCTTCCCGCTGGTGCGGACGGTCAAAGTTGTAGATGAATCCGTGTTCCATATTTTTATAGATTTTGACCATGACGGGGACTTTGAGAGAAGCCATTTTTTTGGAGAGAGAAATTTTCTGCGGCGGCCAGAACATGTGTTCCCATTCTGCTTCCATGAAGAATGTTCTGGGCATTCCGGTGTGGATGTGATGATCCAGGGAGAGTTTTGTATAAACTTCCGGAGCCTGTTCGTAAGGAATTCTTACTGCCCGCTGCATGGATTCCCAGATCTGCGGGAAAATTTCTTCCCAGGGTTCAAAACTCATGGGACAGGCTTGCAGGAGCATACATTCGGGTTGGATCCATTCTGCTTTTGCGGGAAACTCTTCACCGCAAGCTCCGGGTGCAGCCGCTCCGAGCAGGGAGGCAATGTGAGCCCCAGCAGAAGATCCGTGAACTGCAATCTTCAACGGTCTGTCCATTTTTTTCAACTCTTCCACAAAATGAGCATAGGCTTCCCGGCAATCTTTCAACTGTTCTATGACAGAAACGTTCAACCGGTAATCTGTGGTTGCGACGATATAACCTTTTTCTGCCAATGTTTCCATGATCGGAGTATAGAAATGTGTTCTGGTTCCAGCTGCCCAGCCTCCGCCGTGGATCAGAAAAATTGCGGTGTCATGCTGAACATTTTCGGGAATGAAAATGTCATAAACCCGCTGAGCGTCAATAGGGGTATCCAGAAAATGCGTTACAAACTTGTAAGCCATAAAGAAATCTCCTGTTTTGTATGAATATCTTTCTGTTTTTGCGGTACTATACACCCATAATCCTGAAAAGTAAAAAGAAAATAGTTTTTTTTATTGAAAAAAAAGCAGAAATATGCTATATTTTGAAAAATATCAGAAAAACAGGAGAAATATGATGCTTGAAACCCCGGCTTATTATGAAGAAATTCCCATTTGGAACGATGTGATCCCTTTTACTGTCCCGGAAGATGCCAACCGGAAGGAAACCAGACCTGTCGGCGAAGATGGAATCATCCGGATCCATGATGTGACAATCCCGACGGTGCGGTATTATCCTGCTGCCGGACGCGGACCTCACCCGGCGGTTCTTGTCTGCCCCGGCGGAGGTTACAGTTATCAGGCGGTCAATCATGAGGGATACGATGTTGCTGCGTGGCTCAATACCCTTGGATTCAGTGCATTTGTGCTGAAATACCGCTGCCCGGACCGGCGGACTGCTGCTCATGCAGATGCCGCACGCGCAATCCGTTTTATCCGGGCGAATGCAGAAGTGTTCGGAATCGATCCCGGGAAAGTCGGCTGTATCGGATTTTCCGCAGGAGGGCATCTTTGTGCTTCCATTACGGCGCCCGCTGATCCGGTCCCCTATGAAGCTCTGGATGAAGTTGATACGTTTTCATTCAAACCGGATTTTACAGCCCTGATTTATCCAGCCTATCTCGCCGATAAGGAAACCCTTCAGCTGGAACCGGAGTTTTCCATTGATGCAGATACCCCGGAAACCTTTGTGGTTCAAACACAGGATGACGGGATCAATGTTGAGAACTCCCTTGCCTGGTATCTCGCAATGAAAAAGGCGAACCGTCCTTGTGAAATGCATCTTTATGCACAAGGCGGACACGGCTACGGTTTGTTCCGGAAAGGAAAACCTGTCAATGAGTGGATTTCTCTTGCCGGACCGTGGTTCCTGCGTGCTGCCGGGTTGAAATAAGGTTCAAACCGGGGCTGCCCCGGAATCAGCCTCAGCCATCCACATGATCCCGTGAAACCAGAAGGACTTCCCGGTAATCGCCGCGGCGATCCGGTTCTCCATAGGATGCCGCACGCATAAACCGGGCTTTCGGATCGATTTCGCAGGTGAGAACACCGGGCACTCCGCCTGCATCTGCAAGGATCGTGCCGTCCGGAGAGATCACCATGCTTTTTCCGCCGACGTTTGGATCTTTCATAGCGGGAGCTGAGCGCAGGAGTGTGCATCCGCAATCGAAGGCGCGGGCGCGGTTCAGAAACTCCAGGATTTCCGGACGCTCCTGCCGCTGATGACTGACAATGATCATCACATCAATTCTCTGTTTTGCATATTGGACAAAGAGTTCCGGGAAATAGGAGTCGAAGCAAATTGCTGCACCATAGCGGAGCCCTTTATATTCGAACGCTGTGACACAGGTTCCGGGTTCGATTCCCTTGGCGATTTCCGGTTCTACCAGATGCACTTTTGTGTAAGGGGAAAATTCTTCTGCATCGGGCGGGAAAACCGTGAGCTGATTCCGCATGATTCCATCGGGGCCGATATTTTCCAGCCCGCTCATGATGGTGCAATTGACCCGGCGGGCGGTTTTCCGCATCTCTTCCACGAAGGCATTTCCCTCATTCCGTATCAGGGATTTCATGTGATCAAGATTGGTATATCCGGTGCAATTTGCATTTTCGGGAAAGATGACCAGATCGGTTGATCCGGGTTCAAGATTCTGCAATTGTCTGATCTGCCAGTTCAGGACGTCCAGAGCTTCCTTTTCTCCGGGATAGGGCGGCTGCATGATCGTTACGCGCATGACAATGATTCTCCTTTCAATTTTTTTTGCAAAATATACAGGGCTATGGTGGAGATTTCAAGAAAAACGGGGAATTTATTTTGCGGGTTTCAGCAGAAAATAAATAAAAATCATCGGAAGGACTTGAAAAAGTTGGAAATCAGTGTATATTAAGGATTGTTTATCATACCGGTGACTTGGAGAATTCCCTCTGGGTCATGCGTAAAATAACTGAAATGGGGCTGATTACCCCGCACTATTTAGGAAAGATAAATCATGGACAAAGCAGCAAAAGCAGAAATTATCGCAAAGTTCGGAAAATCCGCAACTGACACAGGATCCCCGGAAGTTCAGATCGCTCTTCTGACACAGCGCATTCTTGAAATCACTGATCACATGCGCAGCCACAAGAAAGATTTCAGCACCCGCAGAGGTCTGATGGCTATGGTCAACCAGCGTAAACGCCTTCTCAAGTACCTCGCAGCCGAGAATAACGAAAAGTATGTTGAACTGATCAAAACTCTCGGTATCCGTGCTCAGAAGTAATCGGCGGATGTTCCGAATAGAATAAATTATTCTGTATGATAAAGCGGCTCCTCCGGTGAAAACCCCGGCAAGGGCCGCTTTTTTTGTTATCAAATTTTTTAAGAACAGGAGTTCTCCCCGTGAAAGAACTTGGAGTAGGAATTATCGGATTCGGTATCGTCGGCGCCGGTGTGGCTCAGTGCCTGCTGGAAAATGGTGATGTGATCGCCCGCCGTGACGGAGTTAAACTGGTTCTGAAACGTGTAGCAGATCTTGACATCACGACCGATCGCGGAGTCAAAATCCCCGATGGCGTGCTGACAACCAATGCTATGGAAGCTATTGAAGAATGTGATATTATCGTTGAGCTGGTCGGGGGAACTACTATTGCCAAGACATTCATCCTCGAAGCTCTCAAACGCGGTAAACCGGTGGTCACTGCCAATAAAGCTCTTCTCGCTAAATATGGCGAAGAAATCTTTGCTGAAGCAGAAAAAACCGGCACAGATGTCTATTATGAAGCAAGCGTTGGCGGAGGGATCCCCATCATCAAGAGCTTGCGCGAAGGGTTCGCAGGAAACCGCATCCTCCGTATGTACGGAATTTTGAATGGCACCTGCAACTACATCCTCACCCGGATGGAACGCACCGGCGAAGATTTTGATGCGGTTCTCAAAGATGCTCAGAAACTCGGATATGCAGAAGCAAATCCCTCTCTGGATATTGACGGTTTTGACACCGCGCATAAAACCGCTATTCTTGCATCTCTTGCATACGGTAAATGGTTCGGAATGGATCCCGTTTATGTGGAAGGGATCACCAATGTTTCCATGAATGATATCAAATGTGCCGCTTCTCTCGGTTACAAAGTGAAGCTGCTTGCGATCATCAAGCAGGATACCGATTCCGGGAAATTGGAAATCCGCGTCCACCCGACCCTTATCCCCGTCAACTCCATGCTGGCAAGCGTCAATGATGTCTTCAACGCTGTCAGAGTGGATGGCGACTATGTGGGGAATACACTCTTTTACGGAAGAGGTGCTGGCCGTCAGGCAACCGCAAGTGCTGTCGTCGGCGATATTGTCGACGTGGCTCTGAACCTTGCAGATGGTGCAAAACAGCGCGTACCCTCTTACAACCAGGCAAACCTTTTTACGGAGCTCGTGCCCATGGATGACATTGAAACCCGCTGCTATCTCCGTTTCACCGTTGCTGACAAGCCCGGTGTCCTTGCTAAAATCACGAATATCCTGGCTTCCGCTGATATCAGCATTTCCAGCCTGATCCAGAATGAAACCAAGGATGAAGATTTTGCAACTCTGGTCATGATGACCCATAAGGCAAAAGAAGCAGATATCAAGAACGCTATTGCAGAAATCGAAAAACTTGATGACGTCACAAGCAACATCAAAATGATCAGAATTGAGGATATTTGATTATGGGATTCCATACAGTAGAAAAAATCGGCGGGACCTCTATGACCCGCTTCGGCGAAGTCATGAATAACGTGATTATCGCAAACCGTAAAGGCGCAGAACTTTACAACCGTATTTTTGTAGTTTCCGCATACGGTGGAATCACGAATCTTCTGCTGGAAAACAAAAAGACCGGTGCCCCCGGGATCTATGGTTTCTTTGCAGCGGATGACGATCAGTGGAGAAAAGCTCTGGAAGATACCCGCGCTGAAATGTGCCGTCTGAACCGTACCTTTGAAAATATCGGTCTTGATATAGAAAAGGCAGATGCCTTCATCAATGACCGCATGGATGGAATCATTTCCTCCCTGGAAAACCTCATGGCTCTGCGGAAATTCGGACATTTCAGTCCTCAGGATTATCTTCCCACCGCACGGGAATTTCTCGCGGCAGTCGGAGAAGCTCACAGTGCTTACAACTCCGCCCTGATTCTTCAGGCAAACGGGGTCAATGCCCGTTTTGTTGACCTCTCCGGATGGAAGAGCATGGAATCCAATACGCTTGACAGCATGATCGAAAAGAGCTTCAAGGGCATGGATTTCTCCAAAGAAATGCCCATTGTTACCGGTTATGTGAAATTTGATGACGGTATCATGCGTTTCTATGACCGCGGTTACAGCGAAATCACATTCAGCAAGATCGCCTATATCACCGAGGCTGCAGAAGGTGTGATTCACAAAGAATTCCATCTCTCCACCGGCGATCCCAAACTCATGGGCGAAAACAATGTGAAGGTTATCGGTCATACCAATTTTGATATTGCTGACCAGCTTTCCGATATGGGTATGGAAGCGATCCATCCCAAAGCCGCCCGGGAAATGCAGCAGAAAAATATTCCCATCCGTGTCAAAAACGCTTTTGAACCGGAACATCCGGGAACCCTGATCAGCCGCGAATATGTGGCTGCAGAACCCCATGTGGAAATGATCTGCGGACGGAAAGATCTGATCGGATTGGAAGTCATGGATCATGATATGGTCGGTGCCAGCGGTTATGATCACCGTCTGACCGCCGCTTTGGATAAACATTGCGTGAACTACATTGCAAAGAACACCAATGCCAATACCATTACTCATTTCATCCCTGAACGGGCGAAAAATCTGGATGCCTGTATTGCCTCCATGCGTGAAGCATTCCCGCAGTCCAGGATTTCCACCGTGAAAGTGGCAATCGTTTCTGTGATCGGAACCAATATGCGGATCCCCGGATTCCTTTATCGTGCTGCAAAAGCTCTCTCCGATGCAGAAATCAATGTTCTGGCATTGGATCAGACCATGCGGCAGGTCAATATTCAGTTTATCATTGACCGCGCTGACTTTGAAAAAGCTCAGCAGGTTCTCCACAAGGAATTTGTGGAAAAAGATTAAGCTGAAATCCAGGCTTTGTTTTACGGCACCCGAAGAAATGACGGTGCCGTTTTTTTTCCGGAAGAGCAGCACAGGCAATGGAGCCGCTGAGGCAGGATATGATGATTACTGTTTTATAAGACTTATGGGAGTTGCAAGACCGGCAAGAGATAATCGGAGTTTTCTTGCCGGGGAGGTGATCCGGCTTGCATAAAAATTTCATTCCGTTTTCTTGATTTTTAGTTTTGCCCGGTATATATTACGAAAAATGAAAAACGGAGTCCAGAAACATGAATTTTGAAGCAAAATCTATTCATTCCCTCGAAAAAATCTTTCCGGAACAGAAAAAACTGACGGGCGAGATTGAAAAACTTTCTGCCTTGCGCGGCGAAACCGTTTCTTTTCAAATCGCTTACCGATGCGATGCCCCTTTTTGGCTCAGTGTGAAAAACCTTGCAGAGAATATCGAAGTCAGAGAAGTTGCGCTGGCTCCTTCAGAATTTGTTGTTACCAACGAACCGGATGTTCTGAAAGATTCCCCGGGGCTTTATCCGGATCCGCTTATGCCGATCAATGAGCCGCTCCGGATGCCCCCGAATCAATGGCGGACTCTTTGGGTGACAGTCAGAACCTCTCCGGAGGATGTGCCGGGAGTGAAAAATATTGCGGTTCCTCTCAGTGTAAAAAGTCTTTGGGAAGAAGAGCCGGTGGAATATGTTTGCAATTTTTCACTGGAACTTCTTTCCGCCGTCATGCCGGAACAGAAACTGATCCGTACAGAATGGTTTCATACGGATTGCATTTATACGCATTACAATGTTCCCTGCTGGAGCGAAGAGCATTGGAAGCTTCTGGAAGCGTACTTCAAGAACTATTCTGCTCACGGGAACAATTTGCTTTTGACTCCTTTGTGGACACCGCCGCTGGATACAGCTGTCGGCGGGGAACGTCCCACGGTTCAGCTTCTGGATATTTCCTTTGAAAAAGGAACGTTCCGGTTTGATTTTTCCAAATTGGGCAGATGGATTGATTTGGCTTTGGAGTGCGGGATAAAATCGTTTGAAATGGCGCATCCTTTCACACAATGGGGTGCAAAATTCTGTCCGAAGATTATGGTGTACAAGGATGGGAAGCCGGAGAAAATGTTTGGTTGGCACACCTCTTCTCTGAGTGAGGAATATGTGCTTTTCCTGCGAAGTCTTTTCCCGGAGCTGCTTTCGTTTCTGAAAGGAAAAGGGGTGCTTTCCAACTGCAGTTTCCACATTTCTGATGAACCGAATCTGGAGCATCTGGAAACGTACAAGGCATGTTCAAAGGTGATTTGTGAACTTGTGGGAGATCTGCCTGTCATTGATGCTCTTTCGCATATTAATTTTTATCTCGACGGCACGGTAAAGCATCCGGTTCCGGCAAATGACAGGATTGAAGATTTTGTAGAAGCGAAGGTTGAACCGCTCTGGACGTATTACTGCATCAGTCAGCAGCATGACGTGCCGAATATCTTTTTCAACTTTCCTTCATACCGGAACCGGATCATGGGGGTATTGATGTACCGTTTTGGGATAGCCGGTTTTCTGCATTGGGGGTATAATTTCTGGTACACGCAATTTTCATTGAAAACCGATATTGATCCTTATCAAGTGACGGATTCCGGAAGGGGGTTCTGTTCCGGGGATGCATTTCTGGTTTATCCGGGGGAAAACGGGCCTGTTGATTCCATCCGGAATGAGGTACAGTTTGAGGCGACACAGGATTTGGGAGCGTTCATGAAGCTGGAATCACTGATTGGACGGGAGCGGGTTTTGGAGATGATTCATGAAGGATTGGATTATGAATTGACGATGAAGCGTTATCCGCGTTCTTCCGGATGGCTGCTGGATTTGCGGGAACGCGTCAATCAGGCAATCGCAGAATATTCCAAATAAAGATCAGTTCAGCTGTATTGGAAACGGGAAACAATTTTTTGAAAGTTGTTTCCCGTGTTTTTTATCACTTTATATACACTTTTTTTATCATTCCCCCTCTGTCAATTATTTTTTGAACTTAAAAAAAACTTTTTTGTCGTCTTTCCCATCAAAACGTTTGAGAAAATAAATAAGTGCTTATAAATTATTCTTCAGCGAGCTGGAGCAGAGAAAATGGTCAGACGAGTAAAAAATGTCAAGAACAAACGAATTGCGGAATGTTTGAAAGCAGAACTGTTGTCCATGGGAATGCATCATGGAGATCCTGTGATTTCAGCAAGGGAGCTGGCGCAGCATTATGGAGTATCTGTACCGACAGCCCACAATGCGTTGAATATGCTTGTAAAAGAGGGATTGCTTTACCGGGTTCAGGGGAGCGGGACGTTTTATAATTCCCCGGAGAAGAAATCGCTTCGGATCGGGCTTGCCGATGAATCCCTGCAATTGGAGTTTATCCCGCCGGATTTGAACAGGATCCTCAACAATCATTTTATTCATGCGGCGGAATTTTTTCATTCAGAGGGATGTTCGGTCAGAATGATTTCTTATTCGGAGCTGCTTCAAGGGGAAGTCCTGAAGGATTTGGATGGTCTTCTCATCAGCTGTATGTTTCTGGATAAGGAGACTTTCAAGCTGATTTCTTCGAGCGGGATTCCTGTGGTGGCTTACCGGTATAATCATCCGAATCAATATCCGGTTCCTTATGTGACTTATGATTTGAAAACAGGGATCCGGGAAGCGCTGGAAACGATTACCCCGGACAGCAATTCCAGATTTCATTTGGTTTATGAAACGATCCCTTATGGAATACACGCGAAAAATCTCTGGCAGGAACATTTGGAAAAACTTGGGATACCGCAATCACAAATCACAGTCACCGGAATTGAAACGGAAACCCGGGAAGTCGGCTGTTACCGTCTTGTCCGGGTTTATCCGGAACGGTTTCAGAATTCCATTATTCTGGTCAGCGATGATGAATTGGCAGTGAACCTTGTCAATGCTCTGACGCTGGAGGGATTTGAGCAGGGGCGTGAGTATCAGCTGGTTGGGATCGGGAATCGTGCGGAATATGGTTTTGAGTCTGCAAAGAAGCTGAAGATCTCATCGATTGATCTTCCCATCAATAAGATGGCGGAAGAAGCGGCGAAGCTTTTGCTGTACAGAATCGCAAATCCCTCGGAATGCGGTTATGCCGTCATGGTGCCGACTCATTTTATTTTTCAGGGAACAGAATAGGAAAAGAATGTTTAAAATAGAAACATAAACAAGGAGGTTTTATGAAAAAAAAACATTTTACATTGATTGAGCTGCTGGTTGTGATTGCGATCATTGCCATTCTCGCAGGGATGCTGCTGCCGGCATTGAACTCATCCAGAAAAAAAGCGATGAGCACGACCTGTGCCAGCAATTTGAAACAGAGAGGAACCGCAATGCTGATGTATGCTGGCGATTATAACGATCACTTGCCGCCTGCCTATTTTACAGTGGATTATTATCTTTATACGTTGAACTATCTTTCCGGAAAATATTGGTTGTTTGCCAATGCTCCGGGAGAACGGACCTGGCTTCCTGCTGACAGTATCAGCGTATGTCCTTATGCTGCAAGCAAAGGGGCTGCCAAATTTACCACTGCAGCGAATAATATGTCGGCATTTGTAACGAATTATTCGATGACTGCCGGAGAATCAGGGCTTTCTTCTCCCAATACATACGCTGCGATCCAGGAAGGATCTGAGGTTTCCCGGAAGGTCACAAAAATCCTCGGAGAAGTCATTTCCGGAGAACATGAGTACAATGCATCATCGACCTGGCTGGAAGGGCTTGAAGGCACAACGAAAAAGTATTTCACGGTCAAACTGTTCCAGAGCGGTGTTTTCCGGATGCCATATACCTATTCCTGGGCGACTGCTGATTCCACGGCATCCAATCCCCATTACCGTGCCGGCGCAGTTCATGACAACCGGGGGAACTGGCTTTTCAAAGATGGACACGTTTCCAATCATAAGTTCCGCTCCGGTCTGATCGACAGTAAATTTACAATATCAAAGTAATCTGCTCTGCAGAAAAAGATATCATTAAAAGGAGGAATTTTAATGTTGAAATCCCTTTTGGCTTTACTGTTTACATTTTCGCTGTTTTTTGCTGTCATTGGAGACTCTGTGATCCTTGCGGACGGTGGAAAGACAAATTATGTGATCGTTGCCGGAAAAATTGCTGATCCCATTCAGAAGCTGGCAGCAGAGGAGCTGGTTTTTCATTTGGAAAAAATGACCGGTGCCCGGTTTAATGTTGCGGAAAACGGTTCAGGAAAGCAATGCCGTATTTACCTCGGTTTGTCAGATGAGGCGCGGAAGGTTCTTGGAAAGGATGATCTGAGTTCCGTTCTGAAGCCGCAGGAAAATGTGATCCAGGTCAAAGGAAACGATCTGTTTCTCTATGGGAACGGAAAGCATGGGACCCTGTTTGCGGTTTATGAATTGCTGGAAACTCATTTCGGCTGCCGCTGGCTTACTGTATATGAAGAGCCGTTTATTCCGCAGAAAACAAAATTGACTCTGAAAAAAGGTTCTTACAGAACCGCTTATGCGTTCCCTTTGCGGTCGCTGATGAATTACTTTTACAAGGATAAATACAAAGCACTTCTTTATGATTACCGGAACCGTCAGAATCTTCTGATTGGGCTGGATCACAGAGATCGGGGGATTGTGCCGGAAATAGAAATCTACGGTCCGGCGTGTCATACTCTGAGCGTGATTATGCCCGGTTTTACCGTTCGCGGAGCCAATAAACCCGCTGAGTGGCATACTGTCAAAGATTATTTCAAGATCCACCCCGAATGGTTTTCACTGGATGAGCATGGAAAACGCGTCAGCAACCGTCAGCTTTGTTTTTCCAATCGGGAAATGAGAAAAGAGTATATCAAAAATGCACTTGAAATGCATCGGCGCCAGACAGCAAAATATGGCAAAAGCTATCTGACACTGGATTTGAACGATATAGCCTATCGGATCTGCTGCTGCAAAGATTGCTTGAAGCTGGAAGAAAAATACCAGTGCCGCGGCGGAGCGTTTTTTGATCTCCTGCTGGAATTCTGCAAGAAACATAAAGAAATCGAATTTGTGACCCTTGCCTATCAGCGGTCTTTGACTCAAACCCCGCCCGTCACAGAAGAGTTTCCGGAGAATCTTACCGTGATTTTCTGTCCGATCAACGGGATTTATTCCGGCACGATGGATCGGGAAAACAAACGGGATATGGACGATTTGCAGGGTTGGCTGAAACTTACCCGGAAAGTATGGGTCTGGTATTATCCCAATCCGTATTGCTATAACTCACTTGCAGTGCACATGCCCCTTGCAAACTTTGAACGGATCGCAAAAGATATCCGCCTGATGCACAAAGCCGGCGTTCAGGGAACGTATTTTGAACACGATTCCGGCGGGATCACTCTCAGTGCAAATCTCACAGAAATGCAATCATGGGTGATGTTCAAACTGTTCCAAAATCCTTCTCTGGATGAAAAAGCTCTCATGAAGGATTTCGCAGAGCACTACTACGGAAAAGCTGCCCCGATCATTCTGAAATACGCGCAGGAATTGGAAAGTGAACTGAATGCATTTGTCAAAAAAGGCGGAAAATGGCAGTATAACACCTGGAATTATCATTATTTGACCCTGCAGAATCTTCAGCGTTGGAATCAAATGTTTGAGGAAGCCGGAAAACTTGTTTCCGGAAAGGAAGAATTCCATGTCAGATTGGCCCGGATGGGTCTCGATTGCGCAATTATCGAAAAACTGGGCGTGGATCCTCAATATAAAACGCTCGTCGCCGCCAGCAGAGAACGTCTGCTCAAAACCTATAAAGAATCCGTGGAAAAACGCCCGACAACTGTAACGATGAAACGTTTGGAAACGTGGTTGAAGGAAGTGGATCAGCGGGGAATGGTAAAGGCTTTGCCCGAAGAATTCCGGAAACTTCCGGCTGATTCCGTGATCGTCGTCGTGCCGAAAAACAATGCAAGATCTGTTGTGAAAGATCCGACTGCACACCTTGGGGTCGCTCAGTCAGAAAATTGGAACGGAAAGAAATATACCATCGGAACATACGACTATGCAACGAAAAAGTATGGTCCCGGCCGCGATATTTTCCCGTTTCAAATGAAAAAAGGCGAGTATGCTCTTTATAAGATAGAGAAGCCCTTCGCACTTACTCAAGGGTTGATTATGTGGGGCGGATCATGGTCAATTTCGCTCCCCCTGCGTGATCTTATAAGAAATGATGATCCGGAAATGCTCAAACAGACGTGGACACTGTATGTTTCATTGAAGTTCACAGAAGATAAAGTATATCTTGACAGAGGGATTCTGGTAAAAGAAAAGTAAACTGAGATCATCTTCCCGTCTATACAGCTGAGATCCGTTTTTCAATGGAAAATACTCCGGAAAAGCGAATCTCAGCTTTTTTATTGGGAAAATAAAAGTAGATTATATAAGATGAAATGATCACTGAAAGTATTGAAAAACAAATATTTAAATGGAAAATCAAAGAAAGTAAGAACAAAAAAAACGTAAGAAAAATGCAAAAAAGTTTAAAAGTTGATTTGCATTTTTCGAGATGTGGTGTATATTTAGCTTCTGTCGCAAATAAATGCGGTGCATGTTGAACTCAAACGGTTCAATAAAAATTGAAAAAAATAAAAAACTTCGCTTGACAAATGCAAAATATGGTGTATATTAAACGCCATGCTGAATCCG
>JAFTIQ010000005.1 GCA_017456805.1 Lentisphaeria bacterium | reverse complement strand
TTTTGCGCCGGGGTATCCGGGGAAAAGCCCTTGCGAACAGCCCTTTCTTTGCCCGCTCTCTCCCAGTACTCTTAGTATTCCCAGTACTCCCAGAACTCGGGCTGCAAAGCGTTCCCGGCTGAGCCGGAGGGATGGGCGCACTCGCAACGGATTGGCTGGGGAGGTACGGAGTGAACGGAGGGTACGGAGGGTACGGAGTTTGTGCCGGGGTGCGCGAAGAATGGCTCTCCGTTGGTCCCCGTTTTTCTCCGTTGATTCCTGTTTTCTACCGTTTTTCCCGGCAGAGCCGGAGGGATGGGCGCACTCGCAACGGATTGGCTGGGGAACTGGGAATACTGGGAGTACTGGGATTACTGGGAGCTCTGAGTGTTTTTTGCGCCGGGGTATCCGGGGAAAAGCCCTTGCGAACAGCCCTTTCTTTGCCCGCTCTCTCCCAGTACTCTTAGTATTCCCAGTACTCCCAGAACTCGGGCTGCAAAGCGTTCCCGGCAGAGCCGGAGGGATGGGCACACTCGCAACGGATTGGCTGGGGAGTTACAGAGATGGCTTGACTTTAAGCAAACCATCTCAGTACGAAACAGCTCTTTCAAATTTTCAGGTTTGCAAGAGCTCTTTTGATTTTATTCTTCATCCGGATCCGGAATCGTTCCGAAATGCTCCCGGATATAGGCGCAGGCTTCTTCCAGAGAACCCAGAATCTTAGTTGAATGTTTCACCATCCAAGGACTGCAATCCTCAAAGGAAAATGGAGAGAAGCTCACCACAAATTTGCCCAAGTCATGCGCTGCATAAAAAACTTCCATTGCAGTTCCGATGGAGGCTTTGTTATAGTTCACCAGAATGATATCGGCTTCCCGGACATCCTGAAGATCAAACTCCACGATTTCATTGGCACTGTCCACCTGACGGTCAACGAATTTCCGCCGCATGGGATCCAGCAGCCGGAAGGTGGGAGAGAGCAGCTCTTTGGCTGTTTCTCTCCATTCTCTTGCCTCACCGGCAGATTCATCCATGATCGGACCGCTCAAATAAATAACAAGCCGCTTTTTCATTTGGATGCGCCTTTCCCGGGAATATAGGTGAATCCGGGCAAATCTTTCGCAACGTTCACCGGGCAGGGGGAAACATTCCAGATCTTCTGACAGTAATCCTCGATGGAACGGTCACTGGAGAAGGTTCCCATATTTGCAATGTTGCGGATGCATTTTTCATGCCAGAGTTCCGGCTGAGTGAACAGTTTCGCCACTTCCGCCTGAGTCTGCATGTAGGAATCGAAATCTGCCGCAACCATGTAATAATCGCAGCCGAGACTGTTCAGAAGCGGCTGGAACACTCCTCTGTGAGCCGGTGAGAAGAAATCATTCCGGATCAGTTCCAGCGCACGCTGCAGATAGATGCTTCTGTTGATGTAATCCGCCGGATTGTAACCGTTTGCACGAAGTTCTGCAACTTCCCGGACCGTCAGACCGAAAATGAAGATATTTTCTCTGCCGACCTGTTCGCAGATCTCCACGTTTGCTCCGTCGAGCGTTCCGATCGTCAGCGCACCGTTCAAAGCAAACTTCATGTTGCTTGTACCGGAAGCTTCGGTTCCGGCAAGAGAAATCTGTTCGGAAAGGTCCGCAGCGGGAATGATCTTTTCCGCAAGAGAAACCCGGTAATTGGGCAGGAACAGAACCTTCAGCTTGTCGCCGATGGCAGGATCGCTGTTGATCACTTCACCAACTGCATTGATCAGCCGGATGATCAGTTTTGCCATGTAATACCCCGGAGCCGATTTTGCCCCGAAAAGAATCACCCGCGGCACAAATTCCCCGTTGGGATTATCTTTGATCTGAAGATAAAGTGCAATCGCATGAAGAATATTCAGAAACTGACGTTTATACTCATGCAGCCGTTTGACCTGAACGTCAAACATGGCATCCGGGGAAACTGCAACCCCGCAAAGATCTTTGATCACACCGGCAAGAACTTCTTTGTTCTGCCGTTTGACAGATGCCACTTCCTGAAGAACAGATCTGTCGGAAGCAAACTGCTCAAAACGTTTCAATTCTTCCAGATGATTCGGCCAGCTTTTGCCAATCGTCTTGTCCAGCAATGCCGCCAGAGGACGGTTTGCCTTCTTCAGCCACCGGCGCGGCGTGATCCCGTTTGTAACATTGACAAATTTACCGGGGAAATAATCATTGAAATCACGGAAAAGACCGTTCTTCAGCAATTCCGTATGCAGTGCCGCAACCCCGTTCACATGACCGCTGGCAACAACACACATGTATGCCATCCGTGCCATTTTATAAGGATGTTCCGCAATGATGGACATCCGGGCAAGACGGTCATTATCTCCCACATAACGGGTGGAAACACCCCGCAGGAAACGGAAGTTGATCTCGTAAATGATTTCCAGCTGACGGGGCAGGAGTTTTTCCAGGATCGCCACAGGCCAGGTTTCCAACGCTTCACTCATAAGCGTATGGTTGGTATAATTGAACGTCCGGGTGGTGATATCCCATGCTTCTTCCCAGAGAAGACCTTCTTCATCTACGAGGATCCGCATCAGTTCGGGGATCGCAAGTGCCGGATGGGTATCATTGAGCTGGATCACATTGTATTGCGGCAGATCCCGGACATCTTTTCCGTTGGTTTTGAGCCGTGCAATGATATCCTGAAGTGTGGCGGAAACAAGGAAATACTGCTGTTTCAAACGCAGCTCTTTTCCTTCATGATTATTATCATTCGGATAAAGGACCCGGGTGATGTTTTCAGAAAGAGATGCTTCCAGATTTGCATTGATATAATCCCCGTCATTGAATTTGGAAAGGTTGAATCCGGAGATTGCTTTTGCGGACCAGAGCCGGAGGGTGTTCACCATGTTGTTCCGGTATCCGGGGATCGGAGTATCAAAGGGCATGGCAAGCACTTCCTGAGCATCCACAAGGACTTTCCGGTCTTTATTTTCGTTCTTTCCGTTGGTGAAAGGAATGGTTCTTCCTCCGAACCGGATGATCCGGGCTTTTTCCGGACGCCGGATTTCCCAGGGATTTCCGCGGGAAAGCCAGTTGTCGGGCTCTTCCACCTGACAATCATCAATGATCTGCTGTTTGAAGATCCCGAAATCATACCGGATCCCGTATCCGTAATTGGGGATATTCAGCGTTGCCATAGAATCCAGGAAGCAGGCTGCGAGACGTCCCAGTCCGCCGTTTCCGAGTCCGGCATCCACTTCTTCGTCTCTGAGCAGATCGATATCATAGCCAAGATCTTTCATTGCCTCAGTTGCGACATCGAGAACGCCGAGATTGATCATGGCATTTCCGATGGTTCTACCCATAAGAAATTCCAGTGAGATGTAGTTAACATGTTTCGGCATTTCCGTATCGAACGTATTTTTTGTTTCGAGCCAGCGTTCCACCATGAGATCGCGAATGGTCAATGCCAAAGCCTGATAACGGTCAAAATTCGAAGCTTTTTCCACCCGTTTTGCCAATGTATGAGTGAGATGCTGCAGAAAATTCTTTTTCAGCGTTTCTTTCAATTCTTTCATATTTTTTCTCCTTGATTACTCTTTACAGTGTGATAACTTAGCACAATTTTCCTGAGTTACAAACGAAAAAGACAAGTTTCTTTTGATTCCTGTTCAGAAAATAACTGTAACTACATACTCTTTTCATTTTTTTTGAAATTGAAAATTGAAAATTGCAGTAACTACGGTTATATTAACCCTTATTACAGGAGTTTCAGGTCGTGATGACCATGTTCATAATTAACACCACCACAAAAGATGATATTCCAGGGATAAAAAATGTATAATTACTGCTCAATAGAAGAAATTGATGGTGCATATCTTTTTTGTAACTTTTCAGCGGAGGATATTCGGGGAAATTTTTTAAAAGTTCTCCAGAAAAGTAAAATGCCGGAAGATATTTCATCAATAGAATTTGTTGAGTGTTTTATAACTGCATCCAGAAAAAATGTTTTACGTGGAATGCATTTTCAAAGACCTCCAGATGCGGTTGAAAAACTGGTAACAGTTGTAAGTGGGGAAGCTCTTGATGTTATCCTGGATTTGAGAGTCAGCTCTCCTACATATAAAAATTTTTTTTCAGTAAAATTAGGCGGCACTTCAAAATATCAAACAATATTTGTCCCCTCCGGATGTGCTCACGGTTTTCTGGCATTGACAGATGAAATGAGAATGTTGTACCAAACATCCTGTGAATATTCTCCTGTCAGTGACTCCGGGATTCATTATAATTCTTTTGGATTTCACTGGCCGGTTTCTGCTGATCAGTTGATCCTTTCTGATAAAGATGCCGCTCTTCCTGAGTGGACGGAAAAGGAAATTATCTTTTCATGAAAAAAGAAGTTATTATCATAACAGGTGGAACTGGTTTCATCGGAAGTCATTTAGTAAGAAGAATGAAGCAGGATTGTTATCCGTTGTTGATTTTTCTTCATCGTCGCGGTGTCTGTTCCCTGGATAATGAAATAGAGATATATCAGATTCCGGAAAACCTGGCAGAATTACAAGCCGTTTTTGAAACATACAAAGTTTTGGGCATTATTCATCTGGCAACGAATTTTCAGCCTTCGCATACCTGTGATCAAATTCCCGGGATGATTTCCAGTAATATCGAATTTGGTACAATTTTGCTTGATTGTGCTTATCGTGCAGGAGTTTCTTTTTTTATAAATATCGGCACTTATTGGCAGCATTATAATGGCGAAAAATACAATCCGGTTAATTTGTATGCCGCAACAAAACAGGCTTTTGAAGATATTGCTGCTTATTACCGTATGATTTCCGGCATGAAAATCATAACATTATGCCTCAATGATACTTATGGAAGCAATGATACAAGAAAAAAGATTTTTCCATTGTGGAAACATTTGCTGGATCACCCTGAGAATGCTATGATGATGTCCAAAGGAGAACAGATTATTGATATTCTGCACGTTGATGATGTCGTTGACGGAATATTGCTTCTGTTGGATCTGATTCAGAAAAATTCACCTCTTCTGGAAGATGAAACAACATTTTATTTAACTGCTAAAGAAAAGTTTACGCTTAGAAAAACAGCTGAAATTTTCGAAGAAGTCAGTGGCAAAAAATTGAACATTCAGTGGGGGGCTCGTCCATATCGGGATCGGGAGGTAATGATGCCTCAATGCTCCGGGCGAATTTTACCCGGTTGGGAGAGTAAAATATCATTAACTGACGGTATTCGAAGATTTTTGAATGGAGACAGAAAATGATAGAAAAAACATTGAGTATCCTCCTGCCGACGATAGGAAGAAATTTGTTGGATAAAACTCTTTCGTCGGTTCTTGACCAGGATTGTTTGCCTTATGAAATCGTTGTATGGGACAATAGCGGTCTTGGTGTGGCTCAAAAACAATCAGCATATAAAGATCATCCCATGATACGATGGTGTGTTTCTGATACGAAACTGGATATTATCAATTCCTGGAATTCTGCTGTGGCATGTACTACCGGAGAATATGTTTACATCCTTGGCGATGATGATTTACTGCTTCCGGGGTTTGTTTCCGAAGTGATGAAAGAACTGAATAATGGAGCGGAAGCAATTCATGTTCCCGCTCAAATTATTGATTCCGAAGGGAATCTCATAGAAGAAGAAAAAAATCAATTGGAAAGAAATACAGTTGTTCCGGAAAAGGAAATCCTGTATGAATTTTTGAATAAAAAAATGCATATTTATTTGGGATCTATTGTATTTTCCCGTAGAGCTTATGAAGAAATTGGAAAATTCAAAAATATTATTATGAATGCATTACTGATGGATGTTCTGTTCCACCTGGAATTAGTTTTTTACCATCGGAAAATTACATTTCTTGCTTCACCGGTCTGGCAGTATCGGACATTAGTTACAGACTGGAGCGGAAGTTTAAAAAAGAAAGAAGAAATCTCCCTGTTGGTTTCACAACATTTTGCTTTGCGTGATTATTTAAGAAAATCTCGATATCGGGAATATCCTGATGCACTCAATCTTTTCGAAAGATTGAATATTATTTCCAGTTTGTCAAGAGCAACATATCGATTCAGTCGTTTACAATGTATTCTATTGTTGTTTGCCAGAGGTATCCGATTGAAAGAACGTTACTACATATTGCGTGATATCTTGTATATCTTCCGGCATAAAATTCGGTGAAATACTGACTTTTCGATCTCATTATTATCCATTCCGGTAATCCCGGGGAGAGAGGTTGTACCTTTTTTTGAATTGCCGGGAAAAATAATTGGAATCACGGAATCCGCACTTTTGAGAAACTTCTGAAATCGGAAGCTCCGTTCTCAACAGCAGATCCGCCGCTTTGGAAAGCCGGACCTGAAGCAGATAGTCAATGGGAGAATATCCCGTAACTTTCTTGAACACAGGCAGCAGAGTGCTGGGCGCCATAGAGGCAATTTTGGAAATCCTCCGGATGTTCCATGTCTCCGTATAACGGTTTTCCAGCAGACTGATCAATTCCCCCAGCCGGCACAGCGAATATGCCATCGGATTCTTGTTGCGGGAATATTCCCGGGAAATAAACACAAAAATCTCCAATGCCTTGGCAAGAAGAATCAAATCAGATCCCGTCCGCTCATTTTTCCATTCCGTCAGCATTTCCTGCAGCATTTTCATGAGTGGCCGCATGTCTTCCTGAGAGATGTGTAAATGACTTTTGAACTTGTGACTCCGCCGGTAGGTCGGCTCAAACAGAAAAAATGCGTTGAACCCGGAAAGCGACCGCAGCGACCGCAAATGTTCTTTCAAGTAAGAATCATCGAACATGATGTTGAACATGCCAAGTTTATAACGCTTTTCAAAATAATGCTCCGTGTTTCCCTGAATGAGAAAAATATCACCCGCTTTGACAGGATAGGTCACTCCGTTGATCCAGTGTTCCCCGCCGCCGGCTGTGATGATGATCAATTCCGAAAAATCATGGGTGTGTCTGATGTCGGTCAAATCTCCTTCATGCTGGATCGGATAATCCCCCTGAATCGTTCTCAACGCTATGGGGCACCCATCTTCCGGAAAGAAATCCGCCCGGTTGGCTATCACTGTTTTCATAAAATCTCCGCAATTCGTAATATAATGCTAATAATTCGTAATATAGTCAAGGTTTTTTAAATTGAAAGGGGTATATTGCAAATAGTTCCGTATTTTTTTAAGAAATTTAAATGAGGAGGCAAGAAAATGCAGGGAACATTCCGTTTTTCATTCGGTCCGTGGAACATTCATGAAGGTGCAGACCCGTTCGGTCCTGAAGTTCGCAAGACAATCCCCTTCAATGAAAAGCTCGCAGCATACAAGAAAATGGGCTTCGATGGCGTTCAATTCCATGATGATGACGCAGTTCCGAACATGGCAAATATGACACCGGCAGAGATCATCAAAGAAGCTTCAGAACTGAAAAAGGTGCTGGATGATCACGGTTTGGTTCCGGAATTCGTTGCTCCCCGTATGTGGTTCGCTCCCGAAACCATTGATGGAGGTTATACCAATAACTGTGCAAAATGCCGGGAATATGCTATCGAACGCAGTAAACGCACCATCGATATTGCCAAAGCTCTCGGAACCCGTAATATCGTCCTGTGGCTTGCCCGCGAAGGAACCTATATCCGCGAAGCAAAGGATCCTGTCGTGGCGACGGAACGGATTGCAGAAGCGATGCAGACCATGCTGGATTATGACAAAGATATCCGCATCATGATCGAATCCAAGCCCAATGAACCTATGGATCACACCTATATTCCCACCATCGGTCATGCGATCGCAATGGGGTTGATGACCAATGCTCCCGATCGGGTCGGATGTCTGATCGAAACGGCCCATGCTCTGCTGGCAAACCTTTCTCCCTCCGATGAAATGGGATTTGCGATGGCGCATAAGAAACTCTGGAGTGTGCATCTCAACGACCAGAACGGTCTCAAATTTGACCAGGATTTGACCTTCGGCGCAGTCGATCCCCGCCGCGCGCTCAACCAGGTCCGTGTCCTCGATCGTCATGGATTCGGAAACAACGGCGAATGGGTCGGGCTCGATGTCAAAGTCATGAGAACTCAGAAGTCCGGTGTCGATATGAAGCATCTGGATTACAGCCGCAAGATCTTCCTGAAACTTCTGGAAATCTCCCGTTCCCTCGATGATGCAAAGATCGAACAGCTCACCGCAGAACGTGACTACGAAGAACTCAACTACTATATTCTTGATGCAATGCTGAAAGGATAACTCTTATGAAACGGAAACTCAGAATGGGAATGGTCGGCGGCGGCCCCGGCGCCTTTATCGGCGGAGTTCACCGTGCCGCTGCCAGACTTGACGGCAAAATCGAACTGGTTTGCGGAGCGTTCTCCACCAAACCGGAAAATAATAAAGCAATGGCATCGGAACTTTTCCTCCCGGAAGAAAAATGCTACAATTCCTATCAGGAGATGTTTGAAGCAGAAAGCAGACTTCCGGAAGGGGAACGGATGGATTTTGTGGCGGTCACAACCCCGAATTCCACCCATTTCCCCATCGCTATGGCTGCTCTTGAGCACGGGTTCCATGTGATTTGTGAAAAACCCATGACCTTTACTTTGGAGGAAGCTCTTGCTCTGCGTGACAAAGTCCGGGAAACCGGACTTGTCTTTGCCCTGATGCACAATTACTCCGCATATCCCATGATCCGTCAGATGAAAAAGATGATCGAAGATGGAAAGATCGGAACTTTGCGGAAGATCGTTGCAACTTACGATCTGGGCTGGCTTGCTTCTCCCAATGCGGGAAAACAGGCAACCTGGCGAGTGGATCCCAAATTCTCCGGCGCAGCTGCCTGTGTCGGAGATATCGGAACTCATGCCGAACAGCTGATCGAATTTACAACCGGCTTGAAGATCACAGAACTTGCGGCTGATCTTGCAACCTTCGTTGACGGCAGAACTCTTGATGATGATGCTACCATCATGCTCCGGTTTGACAACGGAGCCAAAGGCGTGATCGAATGCAGCGAAGTCGCCTGCGGTGAAGAAAATCAATTCAAACTCCGGGTCTATGGCTCCGAGGGCAGTTTTGAATGGTCTCAGCAGGAACCGGAAAATCTCATTATGAGAACCAATGACGCAGCAATGAAGACTCTCCGCCGCGGGTGGGCAGAACTGGATCCTTCCGTTCAGGCAATGGTCCGTCTTCCTGCTGGACATCCCGAAGGTTTCTTTGAAGCCTTTGCAAACATCTATAATGAGTTCGCTTCTGCCGTTGCCGCAAAAATGGACGGTACGGAGTATGCCGGGCTGTTCCCGACGGAAGAGGCAGGGGTCAGAGGAATGAACTTTATTGCATCCGTGGTGAGCAGCGCCAAACAGAATGGTGCATGGGTAACGCTGAAAGATCTTTAACCGGAGTCTGTTACAGCGGTTGAAAAAATCTTCTCCCCGGCAGTCCTTGGCTGCCGGGAGAGACGTTGCAATGAAAAATCATTCCCAGCTTGACAAATCATTGTTAATGTGCTAAATTTACTTTGAACTTGATTCTTTTCCGTAACGGCGGAAGTGTTTTGATCAGAAGATATTGATTTGATCATTATGTGATAAGAATCAGCTAAATCAGAAAGGAGATAAAAATGTCACGTCCCGTTACTCTTTTTACAGCTCAATTCAGCGATATGCCCTTTGATGATCTTTGTAAAATGGCGCAGAAATTCGGTTATGACGGATTGGAAGTCGCAACAATGGGTGGTTATCTCGATATGGAACGCGCTGCTGAAGATGTCGCATATTGCGATTCCATCAAAGCAAAAATGGCACAGTACGGCTTGAAACTCTGGGCGGTCAGCAACCATTTCGCCGGACAACTCGTGTGCGATCCCAATAACGACAGCCGTTCCGATTGTTTCGCCCCCGCTCAATATGCCAGCGATGCCGAAGCAAAACGTGAATGGGGAATCCGCTGCATGAAGGCAAGCGCAAAAGCCGCTCATAATCTCGGGATCAAGGTCGTGACCGGGTTCACCGGTTCTCCCATTTGGCATTTGCTTTACAGCTTCCCCCCTGTCGGTCCCAATGATATTGAAAACGGGTTCAAATATTTTGCAGAAAAATTCAATCCCATCCTGGATGAATATGCAAAATACGGTATTAAATTTGCGCTGGAAGTTCACCCGACAGAAATCGCTTTTGATATCTACACCGCAAAAATGGCTCTGGAAGCTCTGGATAACCGTCCGGAATTCGGATTCAATTTTGACCCCAGCCACCTTTATTGGCAGGGCGTGGATCCGGTCAAGTTCCTCAAGGCGTTCCCGGATCGGATCTATCATTGTCACATCAAGGATGCGGAAATCACTCTTGACGGGCAAAGCGGAATTCTCAGTTCCCATTTGGATTTCGGAGATGCCCGCCGCGGATGGGATTTCCGCAGCCCCGGTCATGGAAAAATCGATTTCGAAGCAATCATCCGGACTCTCAACCGGATCGGTTATCAAGGTCCCCTTTCTGTGGAATGGGAAGATTGCGGCATGAACCGTGAATACGGTGCCGCAGATGCCTTGAAATTCACCCGGAATCTGGATTTCAGTCCGTCTGACCTGCAGTTCGATGCTGTGTTCAAATAACCACGGAATCGTCAAAAAAAGCGCAGTCCGTTTTTTACCGGCTGCGCTTTTTCTTTGCTGCTGATCCGTTATTCCAGAACAACCAGCGCATATCCTTCGAACGGCGGAAGTTTGATTTCTGTGTAATCACCGTCGGTTTTGAATTCCACCGGAGTTCTGTCCGGCGCAAGATATGCCTGCTTTAATGTCCGTCCGGCAGTCCGGACCTGAAACGATCCGTTCAAAACTGCGGCAGGATCTTCCACAACCGTGGTTTCTACACGTTTTTCGGGTGCATAAGCAACCAGATGTAAATTCAATCTGCCCGGTTGTTCTGCAGCGATCAACCGCACAAATGACGGAAGCTTTCCGACTTTGATGAAAGGCTTTTCGATCAGTGTTTCAACCACGTTCCGGAAGATGTCCCGCAGATGCAATGCTCCGCGTTTTGCATATCCTGTGAACAGATCCCCGGCACACCAGATACATTTCCCATTGACAGTCAGGAAGGGCATTTCTGTTTCTTCCTGAGGCGGCGTGTAGTAAATCGCATAAAGACCGTTCCATTCCTGATTGTAGTAAGGTTTCACCAGTCTGGACGCGCTCTTTGCAGTGGTCAGAACCGCTTTGGAGGCATTGGCGTAAAGAGAAAGATACATGTCATCAAGTCCACGGTCAAACTCTCCATTCATCCGGAAATAAACCGGATTCAAACCGCACTCTCCGGAATATTCGATTCCAAGTTCTTTGCCGAATTCCTGTGCCGCCGCACTGCCGCAGGCAAAAAAGGCTCCGCCTTTCGCAATATGTGCACGGATCCGTTCCGCAAGACAGGACGTGATTTTTACCTGTTCCGGAAGAATCAGAAGCTGGTATTTCTCCCAGCTGGTATCGCAATCCGCAAGCAGAATATCAAACGGCATTTTCAATTCTTCCAGCATCCGGACAGCACTGTTCGTTGCAGGCAGATAGCGTAATTCCAGGAAATCTTCCGGATAAACGATCGCAATATCTGCCGGATAAGCAGCATTTTCATACCATTCATCAAACTTCTGCAAATATTGATAAACCTCCCGGATCCGGTCAAAAACAGCCTGATCTTTGTCGCCCCGGGGGTGAATATGCCCGCCAACGTTCGGCCGCATCCCATAGGCAAGACCATAGATGAGGTCAAATTTGAGACTCTCCGCAGTCCGGAGTCCTCCGAAGTCGCCCCACTCATAAAATCTGCCGGTCATATTCAAAATTTGGGTTCCCGGCTTGATATTTCTCATGTAATGTGCCATAATGGGAAGGAACTCATATCCGTACCCGGCAGTCGGAAGACATTCACAATCAAAGAATGTATCCAGATCTCTGGCTGTCCCGTAAACCGGACCGTTGAAGAACAGCATCGGATCGGGAATGATTTCCCGGACCGCTTTGGCAATATCTTCGCAATAACTGAGCGCAGATTTTCTGGAAAATTCCGTTACTGCATCAAAATTTGTATAATCAATGCCCTGTTCTTTCATCATTTTAACACAGGTCGGGCAAACACATGGATAGGGCAGAACACAGTCGATGAAGAAACCTTCCACATCATAATTTTCAGCAATTTCTTTGATCATTGCAATGATATGATCCCGGAATCCGGAATTGTAACAGACTGTGATTGCAAATGGATTGACCGTTCCCCGGCAGCCGTGTCCCTCCATGATCTGAGATTGCCATTCCCGGTGTTCCAGCAGTTCCATGGTGCTGAGTCCGCCGTTGAGATAGGCAACAAGGGCAATCTCTTTTTTCTTGCAGCATTCCGCTAATTTTCCGAAAAGATCGTAAGTGAGCGCCGGATGACGGGTCCCGATCTTTGTGTTGTAATATGCCATCCCCGCATTGCATCGTGCATGAAAACCAAGATAGTTCACTCCGCATTTTTTGATTTCATTTGTGAAAAACTCCGCATCAAAATCTTTTCCCACATCAGGATTTTCCTGGTGCGTGTGATTGTCATAAAACAATCCGTAACTGACTCTTTTCATTCTCTCTCTCCTTCTTTGATTGCTCTTGTTGATTTCTGTATTTTCAGCATTGTGGGCAATGCAATATTTTTTACGGTTCCCTTCCGGATGGAACTTCTTTTTTCTACCTGGGAAATCAGAATTTCCGCCGCCTTTTTCCCTATTCCTTCAAAATCCTGAATGACTGTTGTCACAGGCAATGCAGAGTAATCTGCAAGCTTGATTCCGGAATATCCGCAAATGGAAATTTCATCCGGAATCCGGATCCCCTGCGCATAGGCCTGCTGCATCAATTCTGCAGAACAGTAATCAGAATTTGTCAGAAGAGCAGTATAGCCTTGCCGGATCAGCGTTTTGAGAAGATTCTTTTTCTGCTTTGATTCCGGAATAAGATACGGCTCCAGACCGCACTCGTCCATTCCAAGAAGATAGCCGTTCCGCCGGGTCAAAACATATTCCGCATTTCTCGAATTATCCAGCATGGCAATCTTTCTGTGTCCCAGCTCAAACATCTTGAGAACCAGCATTTTCATGCCGTTGATATCATCACTGATGATCCCGGCACCTTCCACTTGATTGGAAAGGTTGACCGTTGTGCAGAAAATATCGTTTTGGATGCACTCCCGGATCAGCGCATCCACCTGTTCCCGGGGCAAATCCCCGGAAATCAGAAGTCCGCGGATCTGCTGCGACAGCAGATTTTTTATGAATTCTTCCGGTTTTTCCGATTGATCCTTGATCAAACGCATGGAGTATTGTGCCGCAGAGACCGTTTCCAGAACACCGGAAAGGAGCCGACCGGTGTATTCTTCATCTTTGTTCTGGCTGACCAGAAAGGCGATCATCCGGCTTTTTCCGCTTGCCATCGTTCGTGCAAAATCATTCTTGACATAACCCAGCCGTCGGGCTGCATCCCGGATCTCTTTTTCCGTCTCTTCACAGATCCCGAACTGCTTGGAATCCCCACGCAAAACAACCGAAACAGTGGATACACTCCGTCCCGTCAGCTGGGCAATATCTTTCAAATTCGCCATCTGAAATTACTCCTATAACGTTATAGATTTTGTAAATAATATATTGTGTATCAGAGAGAAATGCAAGCTTTGTTTTAATTTTTTTTCTGATTTTCTATTTTCGGACGGGAGAAGGATAGATTTTTTCCGGCAACCACGAGCGTGACAGAAAACAGGATCACCGCGACCCCGATGATCTGTTTAAGAGTCAACGTTTCATCAAAAAGCAGTACCCCGAAAAAGATCGCAGTCAACGGCTCGATCGCCGTCAGAATGGATGTTTTTGTGGGGCCGACGTACCGGAGTGCAAGGGACATAAAGAGGATGGAGCAGCAGGCAGGAAAGACAGCCAGCCCGGAAATACACCCCCAGCCAATCATATCATGCGGCAGCTGCATGTTCGAGTCGCAAAGTGTCATAATAAGGAAACACGGCAAACTCAAAAGCATTTGATAAAACGTCAGCGATTCCGACGATAATTGTTGAAGCGGCGAAAACTTCAATCCTACGATAAACAGGGCATAACTCAGCGCCGACAGCATGGCATACGTCAAGCCCGCAGCGGAAAATGAACCGTTCCCTTCGTAAAGCAAAGCCACTCCCAGCAGGGAAATCAGCAGCGCACCCCAGGAAACGAGCCCAAGCCGTTCCCGGAAAAACAGAAACATGATCAGTGCAACGATCGCAGGATAGATGAATCCGGCAGTTGTGACAAGTCCCGCATCCATTTTGGAGAGTCCCAGAAAAAACAGAAAACTGGTCATGGAAAATAAAATCCCCAATCCTGCTGCATGAAGCAGTTGTTTCCCGGAGATCCGGAACGATTTTCCGGTTGCCGCCATTACGCAGGCAATCAGAAGCGACCCCAGCGAGAATCGGCAGAAAAGCACCATTGGAACCGACATCCCGCGTTCATACAGCGGAAGTGTAAATAAGCCGTTCATCCCGAATGAGATCCCGGAAATCATCGCGCACAAATATCCTTTTGCAGACTGGCTTATCATAAAAAGCAGCTCCTTTGAAAAATTCAAAGGGGTAATATATCATAAAACAGGATATTTTCAAGTTCAATCATTCCGGAAGTAAACGGGGGCCGGAGAGCCGTTCAAAAAATGTTTGCAGATCGCTGCAGCCATCCAGAATCGCTGCGGCACTCTTTTCCATCCGGCGGTAAAGATCCATTTTCTGCAAGGATTCCTGAGCATCTCCAAACACCGCCCAATCTCCCCGGTGAACAGGCGTCCGGGGAAGATTTCTGAGAAAACCGGAAACATCTTTTGCCGGATAACCAATGAAAACACCGATTTCATGGGGCAGTTTCTCTTCCGAAAAACGATGCTGTAAAAATTGGAGCTGCACTTGAAGCCCGCCTTCCGGATAGCCCAGAGAATGAAGTATTTTCCGGTTCTCTTCCTGCTGCAAGGCAGATCGAAGAGCATCTTCATGGTAGAACAGAATCAGGGAACTTTCCGCATCAACTTTAAGTTCCAGATAATTCAATCCGAGAATTTTCAGAATATCATTCCGGTAAAGACAGAAATGGAATCCTTCCCGGTTCCGGCTTTGATAACAGTGAAGGACCCGGAGAAACTCTCCCGGTTTGATGCCTTGTCTGACCACCGCTGTTTTCAGCAGCAGAAATCGCAGCAGGGCTTCTCTATGAAAAAGGTCTATTTCTGGTCTCATAATTAGTCTTGTCTAAAAAAGTTTTAAAAACGGTTTCCGGATGCGACAGGGACCGCGATCCGGAAACCTAAACCAACACTGGTTGCCGGAACAACCATTTCATTTCTTATTATAGCACACTTTTTTGATTTGTCAATTAGACGAGTCTAATTTTTTTAAAAAAATTTTTTCTGCATGAATGAGTCTGTTGTAAAAACTGAAAATTTTGAAAGTGCAGTTTTGTACGGAGAGAACGGAGTATAGTGAGTGTGCGGAGACTTTTTTTGGTGATTACCGGCTGATTTCTCAAAAGTCTCTGAAAATACGTTTCTGCATGCAGGTTTTGTAACAGCCTCAATAAAACAATACTTTTTACTTCAGCTGATAGCCCTTACCGCAGTTGACCAGTCGCAGAACAGATTCATCGGTATTGACGTGGGACGCAACGACTTCCCCCACCACCAGCGGACAATTCCCCGGACGGTATTCCGTTACAAGTTTACATTCAAAGTTCGCTACTGCATCTGCAAGCAGCGGAACATTTCCTTTTTCGCCGGGGATAAAATGCAAGCCGGATTCTGCTCCTTTGTTCCTCCCGTGACCGTGAACAGTCCCGAAAAACAGGGTTGCTTCCGCCATTTCTTTGGAGGGATAGGCAATGACAAATTCCTTGTTTTTCCGGATCAGTTCCAGTGTGTATGCCGGATCATCGATCCCCAGCAGGAACATGGGGGGATCATCGGAAACGAGACAAACCCATCCGATCGCCATGACGTTGATCCTGTCATCTTCGCTTTTTGTGATTGCAAGAACAACCTGTTCAGGGTATTTTCTTCCCCAGGCTTCTTCAATTGCTGCCGGTTTCTGCATGGGATGATTCCTCCATTTTCAAAAGATTCAGCTCTTTTTCCAGCATTTTATACCGCTCAAGCAGCCAGGCAGGTTCCATATTGACCGAGGGCGGTCTTTTGCGAAAATCGTTCGGCGAGATGATCACCTGAGTATGTTCGAGCCCGACTTTTGCGGCGAGATAAAACATGGCATACAGCCCACGGTCTGTCACTCCGATCCCGTCCGCAGTCAAGCCGAATCCATGAATTTCCATTCCCTCTCCCATCCGGGAAAGTTCGATCCCCTGTGCCTGAGCTGTCTTTTTATCTTCTTCGGAAGGATAATCCAGTTCCAAGGCAAGGTGAAATACACTTTGAGGATTCAGGCGGGTGATGCGGTAAACCCCTTCCGGTGTTTTGCCATCATCTTCCAATAATTTCGGGCCTTTTTTGGATGACATGGTAAGGATGACGTTCTGATAGAGAAACTGCCATTTTCCGGAGGGATCTTTTCCCCAGATCTCCAGAGAGCGTTCTTCTTTGAGAATCAGGAATTTCAACTCGGTCGGCATAAATTTCAGCTGAAGCCGTCTGACAGTTTCCGGTTCAATCTCTTTGATTCTGGATTCGATCGTATCCGGAAAGAACTTTCCTATGGTATGGATATATGCCGCCCTGTACCATTGTCCGGGGATCATTACAAGTATCAGGACAACAAGAATGATGCATCTGGCAGGGATCTCCCACCACTCCCGTTCTTTCGTTTTCTTTTTTTCCTCTTCCATCGTTTCCCCCCCCGTATTACATGAAACAGATTCTGGAAATACACTGATCGAAGCTTTCCTGTCCGTTGAGGATATCGATTTCCACACGCAGGAATACGATATCGATATCGCACCGGTCGAGACGGGGCATCCGGACCGCATCTTTTTCTGTCGTGACGATCATTTCGGCACCGGCAGCTTTTGTATCGTTGACGAAGTTGATCATTTCCTGCTGGCGGTATCTGTGATGGTCTGCATAGCTGCGTCTCAGGACAAGATCGGAGCCCAGTTCCAGAAGGAAATTCTCAAAACTTTTCGGGTTCGCGATAGCGGAAATGGAAGCCACTTTCTTCCCTTGAAGGGCGGAGAGCGGCTGCACTTCGCCTTTTTTGAAGACAGCTTCCAGATATTTCGGGCGGTGACAGCACTCAATGATTTCTGCCCGCCGGTTGTGACGGTGAATGAACTCCTTCAGGTGCCGCAGGCTTGGTCTGCCATCTGATTTCGTCAGAAACACATAGTCTGCACGGGCGATATGTTCAATGGGTTCCCGCATCAATCCACGGGGCAGGACATAATGATTATCAAACGGGGCGGAGCTGTCAACAAGCAGAATATTGATGTGCGGCTTCAGCCAGAGATATTGGAACCCGTCATCAAGGATCAGGATGTTTGTTCCGTAGTTGGAGATGGCATAACGTCCGGATTTTACCCGGTCCTTATCCACCAGAACGGCGACGGATTTCAGGTTGGATGCCAGCATGAACGGTTCATCTCCGGCGGAAAGCGAATCCAGCAGAAGATTTTTGCCATCAGAAACGATTCTGGGCGGAACCTCTCCCTTTTCGGAGGAGAAGCGGGATTTCATTTTTTCCCAGAAGGACCGTTTGTCACGGCTTCTGTAACCGCGGCTGAGAACGGCAACTTTTCTTCCCTTCTGTGAAAGCGTTTTTGCAAAGACTTCCACAACAGGAGTTTTTCCGGTCCCGCCGCAGGTGAGGTTTCCGATACTCACTACAAGACAACCCAGTGCATGATTCCGGATCACCCGGGTATCGTAGAGCCAGATTCTGAGCCGGACTGCTGCCAGATAGAACCGGGAAGCGAAAAAAAGGACTCCCTTCACGGCAGTATCAATGGGTCCGCGTTTCTGATCACGGATGATTCCGATAAAATATTGTTCGATATGTTCTCCGAGTTCCCGGATCGTCATTTCCAAGCTCCTGCTATCTTGCTGTTGTGGTAATAGAACACATTTCCGGATTTTTTCAAGTGGAAAAACGGATTATTTTACAGTAAGAAAGATCTGGTATTTGATTGCTTTTCCGCCTTTTACCGGCATTTTTCCGTAGGCGCAGTTCTCCGCTGCACAGTAAGAGGTCAGCTCTGCAAGCTGTACAGTTCTGCCTTTTTCCGGTGCTTTGAAACAGAGTGAAAGATCCATTTCTTCCAGCACCGGTGAACCGTCTTTCCTCACCCCGCGCTGAAAACAGTAATAAAGATTCATGACCGTCAGAGATTGAAACTGATACATTCTGCATTTGACTCCGGCGGGATTTCTGGCTGGGAATTTTCCCCGGTGATAGACCGGTATTGTCCGGATGGTTTTCGGCGGTTTGCCTTCCTCTTCCATCCGGATCGTGATTTCCCAGCGGCTTCTGCGGGTGAATTGTTCTTCGGATTTTGCCTGCTGCGTTTGAAATTTGATGGCGGGGATATAGACTGCCTGCACATTTTTCGCCTGGGAAATCCCCAGCGGTGAGAAAATCCCCGGAAGCAGATTCCGGACACAGTTGATGACCGTTCCCTCATAAAAACTTTCCGTCGTTGAGGCAAGATAAGGGCCGGCCTCCATCAGATTCCAGTCAATCGTTGTTTCGATCCGGTAATTCTTTTTCGCGGTCTTCGGATGGGATGGGGTGATCTTGAGAGAAAATCCGGCTTTTTGAAAACCGAAATGATTGACCAGCGAACAGGAGGAGGTCGCCTGCGGGGCACAGAGAATTGTCGCATGGAACAGCTTTTGAGAACGTTCCCCGCTGAGAAGATAATTCATTGTTTTCCGGGGAGAATCCGGCTTGGCGGATTGATAGAGCCAGGTCTCCAGCAACAGATTCTCCGCAGATAGAACTCCGGCTGTCAGCAGAAAAAGAGCAAAGAAAAAGGATTTCATCAATCTACCGCCGGGATTCCGATTTCTTCAGGAAGGAACGGACCGCCTTTCCGGTGAAAACGGATCACATTCAACCGCCACTGAGCTTCCTTTGCTCCGGAAAGATCCAGTTTTCCAACGGCGGAAACGGATACTTGAAGTTTGCCCGGAAGCACCCAGGAAAGAGAAAGTTTGCCTTCTTTGTACCCGGTATAGCGGACTCTGACTGTCGGGTCTTTGGACATGATAAGGGTCCGGAGCTGTTCTTTTTCTTCCGGGGTCAGATCTTTCTGCCTGATTTCCCGGGATTGCGGTCCGCGCGGTTTTTTCACACTGCGTTCTGTTGCTGCTTTCTGCGCCGGTTTGGTGATCACGGTCTTGATGATAAAATGTCTGGAATAATCAAACAGATGATATTTTTCCCGGTCCGTGAGTTTATCTGATTCTTTTACAACATAAGGGGTTGTACTGCATGAGGCAAGCAGAAGCATTGCCGCTGAAAATGCAAGGCATGTGATCCGTTTCATTTTTTCTCTCCTAAACTTTTTTCCAGTAAATCAAAAACTCGTTTATCTTTCAGAACCGCCTGTGATTCCGGACGGTTCAATATCTTTTTCAGAATGGGAAATCTTCCTCCTGCACTGGCTGCCGCATAAGAGTTAAAGGCGATCGTCACGCGCCGATCCGGGGCCCCTGACCATGGATCATCCGTTCCGCGCAGGAAGAAATACTGCTCCATTTTGTATTTTTCCGCTGCAGATTCCTGTTCCCGGAGAATCTCTTCATATTCAGCCCGGGTGATTTTTGCAAGAACGACTTTGTTTTCAAATGGACACAGGTGGAAAAGATGGAGTCTGTTAAGTACGGGATATTTCGGCTGAAAATTGGTCAGGACTCCATGAAAAACTCCTGCGGCCTCCGGAAATCCTTTGAGGATGGCTTCTGCGAACCTTCCTGCGATCTGTTTCGGGGAAGCATTTACGGGGAAATTTCCGGTAACGACCGGCCGCCGGATGGCATGATGCATCATGAATGGTTCTGCGATCCGTTTTTTCGGGGGGACAGGGATATATTCTCCGGTGATTGCCCTCAGTTTTCCCGTTTTATCATCGAAATCCAAACGGACACGGATATATCCTCCGCCGTGTGCTCCGGCTTGAAAATAGCAGGCTCCTGACCGGCCCAGGCTTTTGCAAACCACTTTTTCATGAGTATGCCCTCCGAGAACAAGCTGGATTTCCGGATGTTTCCCGGAAAATGCAAAAAGCCCTTCGTCTCCCAGCCGTTTGCTGGGATACAATCCGGAATGAACGGCAAGGATGATCGCATCCGGTTTTTCTCTGAGAAGTTCCGGAAGGATTTTCCGGTAGGCGTGTTCCAGCGGGGAAACATGAAACCCTTCTTTCTCCGGACGAAAGATCCACTTGTCCAAATGAGGATTTGTCATGCCGATAATGGCGATTTTATATCCGTTTTTGCGGAAAATATGATATGGTTTGACGGATGGGAAGCGGAGATTTGCAGCAAGAACATTCCCCTTGAATGAACGGATCCTTTCTGTAAAAACGGTGCGCCCGAATTCAAAGTCATGATTTCCGGGAACCCAGATATCGTATCTGGCGGCGTTCAGGAGGAAAATCATACTGTATCCCTGATCATCAGCGGATTCCAGAGATCCCTGAAGAAGATCTCCGCAATCGATCAGAATGGATTTATCTCTGCCCAGCCGGTCCGCATCTTCCGCGACAGCCTGCAGAACGGATGGCGCACCGCTTATCCCGCCGGAGTTATGGATCATTCCATGGAGATCCGTCGTCTGAAAGAGAAAAACCTCTCCGGCAGACACCAGAACTCCGAGAAAAAGTATAAAAATAGCGGTGCAGAATCGCCCCATAACTGAACACTCCTGTTTGATCATCAAGGTAAGTTACACCAGTTTTGAAGATTTTCAAACGTAATGACACCAGATTTTCAGGATGATCAAAAAAAATATGAAAAATATTTCTAAATAAAGATTGAAAACGATTGCGAAAAATGAAAAAGGGGATTATATTACCCTGTTCTCAATTTTTGAGGAGTTTTGAAATTCCCTCTTTTTACCAGAGAAAAACATTTGACAGAGAAATAGAAAGAAATTCAATAAAACAGGAGAAATACGATGTCAGTTGATCTTACCGGAAAAGTTGCAGTTGTTACCGGCGGCGGTGGAATCCTTTGCAGTGCTATGGCGAAAGCTCTGGCAAAACAGGGTGCAAAAGTTGCAATTCTTGACCTGAAAGAAGAAAGTGCAAAAGCCGCAGCAGATGAAATCACCGCAGCAGGCGGAATCGCGATCGGTGTCGCAGCCAACGTTCTGGAAAAAGAAAGTCTGGAAGCTGCACGCCTGGTCGTGGAAGAAAAACTCGGCGTTTGCGATATTCTTGTGAACGGTGCCGGCGGAAACCATCCCAAGGGAACCACCAGCAAAGAAAGACTGTTCAAAGAAGATATTCTGAATCCGGTGGAAGGATGCAACACCTTCTTTGATCTCGATCCCGCTGGCGTCGGTTTCGTGTTCAACCTCAACTTCCTCGGAACCCTGCTTCCTTCTCAGGTCTTCTGCAAAGGGATGGCATTGCGCGGACAGGGCTGTGTGATCAATATCTCCTCCATGAACGCATTCCGTCCTTTGACCAAGATCCCGGCATACAGTGCTGCAAAAGCGGCGATCAGCAACTTTACCGCATGGCTGGCAACCCACATGTCTCAGGTCGGGATTCGGGTCAATGCTATCGCTCCGGGCTTCTTCCTGACCAATCAGAACCGGACTCTTCTCACCAATGCTGATGGTTCTCTGACCGCCCGCGGAAACACGATCTTGAGTCACACCCCCATGGGCAGATTCGGAACCCCCGAAGATCTGTTCGGAACGCTTCTCTGGCTGGTGGATGATGATGCTTCCGGTTTTGTCAATGGAATCGTTGTGCCCGTCGATGGCGGGTTCGCCGCATTCTCCGGTGTTTAAAAATCATTGCAATATCAGGAGGTTAGAAAATGCTGATTGTTCCGGCTATTGATATCCGCGGCGGAAAATGTGTCCGCCTTTTTCAGGGAGATTATAATCAGGAAACTGTCTATAATGATTTCCCCGCAGAACAGGCTAAAAAATTCCAGGATGATGGCGCAGTCCTGATCCATCTGGTTGACCTTGACGGCGCAAAAGCCGGAAAACCCGTCAACCTGGATGTCGTCCGTTCCATCTGTTCCGCAGTTACCATTCCCTGTGAATTGGGCGGCGGGATCCGGACGATTGAAGATGCCAAAGCTGCCTTTGAAGCAGGGGTTTACCGTGTGATTCTCGGGACAACTGCCTGTGAAAATCCGCATCTGGTGAAAGATTTCATTTCCGCATTCGGAGCGGACCGTGTGGTGATGGGAATTGATGCCAAGAGCGGACGCGTGGCAGTCAAAGGCTGGCTTGAAACCAGCTCGATCGATGTCTTCGATCTGATCGCTAAACTGGAAGAACTGGGAGTGACCAGGTTCATTTATACCGATATCTCCACAGATGGTGCTCTTTCCGGACCCAATCTGGATTCTGTCGCAGCAGTCTGTTCCAGAATCCCCCGCTGCGGTGTGATCGCTTCCGGCGGTATCTCCGGAGTCGCTGATATCCGGAATCTCAAAGAACTTGGAAAAGCAAACCTGGAAGGCGTGATCGTCGGAAAAGCTCTTTATGCCGGAAAAACCACATTCCGGGAACTCGATGAGGCGGCAAATGACTGAAGAACCCGTATTCAATCCTTTCCCCGGGGATTCCTATGATACCCCGGAAAAGGTGAAAGCAAACTGGTTTGATCTGCTTTGTTTCAAAACCAGATTGTCCTTCTATATCAGAAACTTTTATGTGTTCTACAAATCCGGTAAGGCTGCCGGTACAGGATATTTCACCCAGAATATGCAGACTCAGAACTCCTGGGAAAATCTTCTGATTTCCGAAAGCTGCGGCGGAAAAGTGCATCTCCGCGGATTGAATTACCTGGACGATCCCCGTCCGGCTGTGATCATTTCCAATCACATGAGCCTTCTGGAAACCGCTGTCATGCACTCCTTCATCCGTCCCCGCAGAGACTTCTGTTTTGTGATCAAACAGCAGCTCTTTGATGTGCCGTACTTCGGAAACATCATGCGGCATCTGGAATGTATCGGTGTCGGCAGAGATAACCCGAAAAATGATTTGAAAGCTGTCATGGAAGAAGGCGAGGACCGTCTTTCCAGAGGAAAATCCGTTATCATTTTCCCCCAGTCCTCCCGGACCGCTGTTTTCAACCCCGCCAACTTCAATACCATCGGTGTGAAGCTGGCAAAACGTGCCAATGTCCCCGTGATCCCCTGTGCCCTGCGGACTGATTTCCTGCAGAATGGAAAACTGATCAAGGATCTTGGTCCCATCAAACGGGATCTGCCCATTCACTTTACCTTCGGAAAACCCATGGATGTGGTCGGCAACGGCAAGGAAACTCAGGAAGCTGTTGTGGAATTCATCAAAACTCACCTTCGCGAGTGGGGGTGCGCCATTGAAGAATGATCATCAGTTGTTCCATGTGAATCTGGGCGACCGTTCCTATGACATCTGTCTGGGCAGCAAGCTGAGTGCGGAACTGCTCAGACCCTTTGCCGAAGGGCGCACCTGCATGGTCGTTACCGATTCCAAAGTCGGAGACCTCTATCTTGGAGAAACGGTTGCTCTGCTGAACGCGGCGGGTGCCGCTTCTGTTGCCACATTGGCATTCGAAGCAGGGGAACAATCAAAAACGCTTGCGACTGTCGGTTCTATCTGTCAGACAGCCGCTTTGCGGCATTTGGACCGGAAATCCGTGATTTTCGGGCTGGGCGGAGGCGTTCCCGGCGATATGGCTGGTTTCGCCGCTGCAATCTACATGCGCGGAATCGATTTCGTGCAGCTTCCGACCTCTCTCCTTGCCATGGTGGATTCCTCCATCGGCGGAAAGACAGGCTGCGATTTGCCCGAAGGGAAAAATCTCATCGGAGCATTCCATCAGCCGCTGGGGGTTCTGATCGCTGCAGAACGGCTTGCAACTCTGCCGGATGAAGAATACCTCTGCGGCTTGGCGGAGATCATCAAAAGTGCCGCAATCATGGATGAACCCTTTTTTGCGGAACTGGAAGCAAATGTGGATAAAATCCGCTCCCGGGATGATGCGTTCACCCGTTATATGATCCTGAAAACCTGCGCCCTGAAAGCGAAAATCGTGGAAATGGATGAGCGGGAAGGCGGGATCCGGGCAATTTTGAATTACGGTCATACCTTTGGTCATGCCTTGGAAAAAGTTTCAGAATTTTCCATTTTGCACGGGCAGGGCGTTGCTGCCGGTATGTGTATGGTGCTTGAGCTCGCTCAGAAAGCCGGATTGGTTCCGGAATCTGTGGTTCAGCGTCAGAAAACTCTGATCCGCAATGCCGGATTGCCGGAAAGCTATGATTTTGACCGGGAAGCGGTTTATCAGGCACTCTTCTCCGATAAAAAAGCCCTCGGCGGAAAACTCCGGTTCGTGATCACCCCCGAAACCGGAAAAGCTGAAATCGTTACATTCCAGCCCGAACTGATCCGGGAGTATCTGGGAATATGACGGATCACGAGGCGTATATTGCATTGAATCTGACTCAGGGGATCGGCCCGGCAAGGGCAGCTCTTCTGTCTCAGATATTCGGTTCCGCCTCGGAAATCTTTCAGCATACCGCCGATGAAATCGCAACCGTCCACGGAATTTCATCTGCCCTGGCAGAAAATATTCTTGCCAGTGCCGGTACACCTCTCCAGCGGGAACTGGAACTGATCGAACGCAGCAATGTTCAGGTGTTGACCTTGAGCGATTACGGTTATCCGGAACCCTTGCGGGCAATCGAAGATCCGCCGATCTGTCTCTATGTTTGCGGAACGCTCCCCGAAGAGCTCGCCGGCAGTTCCGTGGCAATCGTCGGTTCCCGCAGAGCAACCGTTTACGGAATGAGGATGGCACAGCATCTTGCAGAATCTGCTGCTTGTGCCGGATGGGTCGTTGTCTCCGGACTTGCTGCCGGAGTTGATACCGCTGCCCACAAAGGAACCGTTGGAGTCAATGGGAAAACCGTAGCAGTTCTGGGCGGCGGTCTTATGAAGATCCAGCCGCAGGAAAATATCGAACTTGCGCGTTCCATTCTGGAAATGAACGGGGCGGTCATCAGTGAACATCCCATGCTGTTCCCGCCGACACGTCATTCCTTCCCCATGCGGAACCGGATCATTTCCGCTTTAAGTGTTGCAACGATCGTTGTGGAAGCCGGCTCCCGGAGCGGAGCTCTGATCACGGCTGCAACTGCAACGGATCAGGGCAAACAGGTCTTTGCTGTGCCGGGAAATGCTGATAATGAAATGTCCGTCGGCTGCAATGAATTGATCAAATCCGGCGGAGCGGCCCTCCTGACCAGTTTTGAAGATGTCCTTTCTGCCGCTGATTTTCTCCCCGGTTTTGAATTGAAAGAAGATCCTGCACCGTTCCGGCTGGAAGAGTTCGATGATGATTCGATCACAAGTGAAAGTGATCGGAAAGTACTTGATTATCTTCGGAAAGAGGGGGATTCCCAATTTGATTCCATTTCTCTTGGTACCGGGATTTCTGCCGGGGAACTTTCCCGGAAATTGATTGCACTTGAGATTTCTCATCGGATCCAGCGGCTCTCCAACGGTTCCTATCGCAGATTGCGCTGATTTTTTTCTTTTCCGCATGTCAGATTTTCACAGATGATCCGTCTTTTTCTTTTGAAAACAGCTTGATTTTAATAACGACAGATGTATATTAGCTGCTTGATATACATTCATAGTGGAGGGAAAAACAATGAAACGGGTCGGATTATTTGTAGGAATTGATAACTATCAAAATGGAATCACTCCGCTGCAATGCGCGGTCAACGATGCAAAAGAGCTGAGTTATTCTTTTGCCCGGGCTGGATTTCAGGCGGATTTTATCGATAATGAACAGTGTGACAGTATCACGATCACCAATAAGATCCGTGCAATGCTGAAAGATTTGAAAAAGGATGATATTTTCGTTTTTTATTTTTCGGGGCATGGACGCGAACACAGCGGATCTCACTATCTGGCAGGTGTCAACAGTCTGCCGGAAGATGCATTGTTCAGTGTTGATGCTCTTTCTGTTTCTGTGCTGGTAGCCCTGACAAATCAAGTTCCGGGATTGAACCGTTTATTCATTCTTGACTGCTGCCGGAACGATATTCTTGCCGGCAAAAATGGTGTGTTTACCTGTGATAATTCCCGTGATATTGCCTTGAACGGTGCAGTGAAGCAATCTGCAAATCCGGAAATCATTCCGCCTTTGATCCTGAATTCCTGCAGTACCGGACAGCGTGCTTTTGAAGACTTGACAACAAAGCATGGTTATTTCACAAAGTCCCTGATTTCTGCAATAGAAAACCGGAATATCCATTGTTTTCAGGAGTTTGCGAACAGTTTGACCGTTGCCGGGGCTCCGATGCCTCAGACTGTTTCGTGGAATGGAAATCTGAACACATGGAACAGCGTGCCTCTGTTTGAAAAATGGGGCTCTTCTCCGTCGTCATCGTCTGATATTTCCAAATATCTTCTGTATGGAAAGAAAAAAGAAATTGAGAAACTGTCAGCTACGTTGAACGGAGAAATTCCCGCCAAGGTCAATGACCTTCTTCAAGCCGCAGAAATTGCAGAAAAGGAAGGCGATTTTGCCGCTGCTCTAAAGTTGTTGAATCAGGCTGACAGGTTGAATACTCCCTGGGAAAATACAGAATCCATTGAAGAAGAGAAAACGACGCCCCGGTGGGCTGAAGTCATTTCGACAGAGGAGCAGTTGTCAAAAATCGAACTGCCCGGCGGAATTTCTCTGGAAATGGCAAAAATTCCTGCGGGAAGTTTTGTAATGGGAACTCCTGCTGTAAATAAAAGTGGATTTCAGTGGCTTCAGTCGATCGGGCAGGAACTGGGATTGATCCCTGATGAAAGACAACATCAAGTGATTTTAACACAAGATTTCTGGATTGGAAAATATCAGGTTACCCAAAAACAATGGCAGGCGTTGATGGAATATAACCCGTCTGTATTCAGCGGAGATGATCACCCCGTTGAATGTGTTTCTTGGGATGAAGTGAAGGAATTCTGCCGTAAGCTGAATGAGTTGAACCGTAAAAAATTGCCTGCCGGATACCAATTTGACTTGCCGACAGAAGCCCAATGGGAATATGCCTGCCGGGCAGGGACAACAACAGAATTGAACAATAGTGCAAACTTGATGACTAACAAAGGCTATTGTGTAAATCTGGAAAAAGTCGGCTGGTTCTTGTATAATTCAGGAGGAACAACCCATCCGGTCGGAGAGAAAAGCCCCAATGCGTGGGGATTGTATGACATGCATGGTAATGTATTTGAATGGTGCCGGGATTGGAAAGGATTTTATCCCATGGGGGTTGTCAGGGACCCCACTGGACCATTGATGGGCTCTGTTCGTGTGATCCGCGGAGGCGGCTGGCGTTATTTAGCGGAATATTGCCGGTCTTCGTATCGGCTTGGTTATAATCCGTTGCATCGGAATGTCAGCATAGGTTTCCGCCTTGCCTTGGTTCCGATTCAGTGATTGATTGTCGGACCTGTCAGACAGGTCCGATGTCATTTTTTGCAGTTTTGCCGGGATAAACTCATAAGCAAAGGATTGGCTGGGGAAAACGGACGAGAACGGACAGTAACAGTTTAGAACGGAGAATTAACGCCTGGGTGTCCGGTGAAAAGCTCTCCGTTGTTTCCCGTTTTTCACCGTTGATTCCTTCCCTTCCGTTTTCCTCGGCAGAGCCGATAAGATGAGCACACAAGCAAAGAATCTCTGGAGATATACGGATGGCGGCAGACCGTTCGGCATTAAGGTCTATTTTTAACAGCAGACTCTTGAAAAATCCTTTTTTGATGTTATGTTAAATTCAGGAGAGAATTATGAACAATAAATCTTGGAAATACAGAACTTGGAGAATCTTCAGAGCCTTACTGATCATTCTGGTCGTTACTGTATTTTTTCCTGTCATTCTTCTTCTTTGTGCAAATCCTGTAAAAGGACCGAATATCCTTTCAATCAAGCTTTGGTAATCTCTTTTCAAAACGCTTTTCCCAGAGCGGCTGTCTGACCGGGAAAGAGTTTGATCACATCGGTTTCATCGAGTTTATATTTTTCTGCCGGTTCAAACAGATAATGTTCAGAATCGACCGGGATCAATTCGCCCTTTTTGTTATGATATTGAATGATATTCCCGGCTCCTTCTGCAGAAAGAGAGATGACTCCATCTTTTCCGTTCTGGCAGAAGTTATTATCGCCGATTTTGAGCAGAGTCCATTCGACCGGTATCCCGTTTTCATCGCGGATCACTCCGGGTGTTTCCGCTGATAGTAAAAGCCAATTCATATTTTAGTAAACCTTTCTTGTTTTTTTGCTTGCCACGGCGCAGCACCGCGAAGCCGGGTCAGACCAGCTTGCCACGGCGTAGCTGTGCGAAGCCGGGTCAGACCAGCTTGCCACGGCGTAGCTCCGCGAAGCCGGGTCAGACCAGTCAGAAAAAAGCACGCAAAAAAGCACACAGGTTTTTCACCGGTGTGCTCTCAAAGAAGAATTAAAATTATATTTTGAGGATTATTTCTCTTTCAACAGTTCCTGAGGATATAACTCATGACCAGGGAATATAAAGAGATCGGGATGGTGTCCGTCTTCCAGCCATGCTTCATTGACATCTTTGATTTTTTCAACAATTTCAGGCGGACAGGAAGGGAGAACCGCGCTACAGCCAAAAGGATCTTTGGGATCTTCAAAAAACAAATCCACTGTGTATTCTGAAAAATCATCATAAAATAAAATCATGATTCAATCTCCTTCCATGCATCCTTAATATAATCCGGAATACTGTCCTTGTCAAATTCAAATAAGAGTTTTATTTCTCTTGGAAAAATCTCCGGAGACTAATATTTTCATTTACCCTCCTGCTTGTAAAAGACACGAAAAAACACGCTGATTTTCACCAGCGTGCTCTATATATGGATTTTATGATCCGGTATTTTTTTTCTTATTTTTTATTCAGGTTCAGGCTCTCCGCGCCTTGCCATAATTCGCTCATGTTCTTCCATTTCATCCGGCGGAAGTGTAAAACCCTCGTTTTTGATTCGCCAATCAAGGACCTTGTGACCTTCGTACAAAATGCGTGCAATTGCTTTGCGTCCTTCAGGAGTTGCAAGGCGACGTTGAAGTCTTCTGCGATCTCTTGGCGTAATCTTATAATATTCTACTTGCATTTTATACCTCTGTGATAGCGATATGTTTGAATCCGTCTTTTACAATGTCTTCTTTAAGATAACCCTTTTCCCACGGTTGTAAAGCCCGGAATTTAACTTTTTTATCAAAAAGCACCTCTTTATCGGTATTTATCCAGAAAAAATAAGGCAGAACCAAAACCATACCCCCCAATAAGTTTCGATCCTGCCTTATGGTGATTAATATACACCACTTTTTGGAAAAGTCAAGCAAAAAATATAAAAATATTTCATTTTTTTGTATTATTAATGCAAATATAAAACAAATATTAGATGGTTTTGTACATAATTTGTCAATAAAAATAATATCAATAGAAAAGTTTCCGATTCAAGTTTTTGTATTTTAGTTTGGAGAAATTATGATTAATTATATTTTGATCTTGATTTTCAACCGGACTTAAAACTTTGATTTTGGTTTAAATATTGAAAAAAATCTAATAGAAAAAGAAAAAAAATTTTTAAATCGACTTGACAAATGAGTAATGATGGTATATATTAAGGGATATTGAACGATTTGATATAAAGTTCAAAATTATTGCGGGGTAGAGCAGTGGTAGCTTGTCAGGCTCATAACCTGAAGGTCGTTGGTTCAATTCCAACCCCCGCTACCATCAAAATTCCAGGGATTTACAAGTTGTAAATCCCTTTTTTTTATGTTCAAATTCGATGATTTACGCATTTTTGAACTGTTGCCTTTTTCCACGCTGCCTTTCATTTTTGTTAATGGTTTTTATCAGTCTTTTTTAGAAAAACAGGTGCCGATTTGTGTTCGAAATTTGCACCTCAAGGTTACAATACTTCCACAAAGTTAAAAAGTCAAGAGTAAAAAATCGCCTGACAAGCTACCACTGCTCTACCCCGCCGCTCTATCCATGTGATTATAAGAGCACGGAATTTCAGAGCATTTTTCTCCTGCCATCCATTGTTTCTGATATGATACGGCAGGATGAAAATTGCTGCAATGAAAGTCTATGACACTCCGGAATCCTGATGCTCTCCGTTTTCCGTTCTCACCGCCGGATGATGGTTCAGACGTCAAACCTGTTCGCATCCCATTCCTCATGTCCGTCCATGATTCTTTTTTGTTATCAAATCACCATGCCTGCCCCCTCTGCTGATATGGCAGAAGGGGCGCAGATGATTATTTCTCTTGAGCCGTATTATTAAAAAAAGTCAAAATTACTCGGATTTTTATTTTGCAGACTATGTTTTTTTATACAGCGAACTCCCGGATTTTCAAGTAAAAACACGGGAGTTCTGATAACGATTTCGGATATGACAAAATCGGAAATTAAGTTCAAATTCCGATTTTGTTTCATCACCAATCTTTTTCTGTATTAACGTGATTAATGATCAAATGCTTTTATTTGGTTGACATCTTTTTTGGAAATAAAAAAGGAGATTAATTATGGACACTTACTCTATGGAAGATGTTTTGAAAAAATGGGAAGAAATGAAAAGAAAAGAAGTTGAACAAAACGACCCTTGGTTGGTATATGTTGCAGAGAAGAGTAAAACAAGCTGTATGAAATGTCAGGAAAACCACGCCAAACGTTTCCGTTATTCAGATTCATCAAGACCTGCACTCCCCATACATCCGAACTGCAAATGCAAATATGTGCCTCTCAGTGAAGCGACGGCGGAAATGACCACGATGCGTTCTATAAAAATGTTCGTCAGAGGAGAACCTAAATATCAAAGCACATCATTAAGAGAAATGTATAACATGGTTGAAAAAGGCACGTTTAAAATAGATACTTTAGGTGCTAACATATTGAGCAAGGTAGATCCATACGGATATGGTCTGCCCCAGAACGGATTTTCAATAAATTCTATTGAAAATATGCTGGAGATATTAGAACAACAATGTAATCCGGGAACTCTCGGAGAATTGATTATCGTTGGACATGGAGAAAGAAATGGATGGTTTGAATTGGGAGACCGTCTGTATCGTTTTGAGCAAATGACTGAAAAACAAATAGAACGCTTATACAATTTACTTTCTCCAAATGCCATTATTGATCTTCGTTTTTGTTATGGAATCAAAGATAAACATAGAGAAAAAGTCGTCCAGCAACTTGCCAATAAACTTCGGTGTAAAATTCGTGCTTACGCCGGACAGGTATCCCAAAAAGGGAAAAGACCTGGTATAGTAAAAGATGAAGAAATTCCTTGGATCGAAAAAGTTTTCTATTACGATCCTCGAGGTAAAACTTTTTATCCAAAATAAATACCATTGCCAGACTTGATTTTATAAATGTTTGTGATATATTGGTTTCCAGATAATTTGGAGAACTGTCATGAAATCTTTTGTCGGTACATTGTTGAAGCTTGTTGTTTTAGCAATCCTCTTGCTCATTTTACTGAAGTTTCTCTTTATAGGTGTTTGGTTGAAACAACAAAGTAAGAGCGATGCAAACACAAAGACTTTAGAGCTGGCTTTCTTTGAAAATACACCTGTTGATATAAACGTACCTGTTCGTTATATCGATAAAGATGAATTGATTACGCATGGAGCCTCGTTAGAGACAAAAGATAAAAAAAGATTCTGTTTCAGAACTGACAGGAAAGATCCGAATCGCTTTTGGATTACCAAATTCTCGTATTGTCTTGGTGTACGGCTCGGTGCAAGATATCAAATCACCGATCCGGAAATTGAAAAACAACTGGTTGAACTGTTCAGAAAATACGAAATAGAAGAGTCGTTGAAATTTCAGCAGGACGAAAACTGAACAAAAACGCAAAAAGCTCCGGATTCAATAAAGACTCCGGAGCCATAAACAATTTCTATATATAGATTATTTTCCAGTCTCCCATGCTTTCAAAGTGTCGTCAGTGATACCAAGATATTCCGCGATGTCAGCCCGGTTGATCTTGCACTCTTTCTTGTACTCTTTGATCATATCCTTGATGATTTTCGGTTCATCAAAGGAGACCGGTTTGAATTTTGTGTCAAGACCGTCTGGATCACCATCAATTTCGACAAGATCCCATTTATCGTCAAAGAGCCGAATGTAAAATGCATCACTGTCAAATTCAGTGATATAATTGCGATAACCGCTCAACTGAACTTTGACCGGGTGGTAAAGCTTGCATTTATCACGGCTGACATCTTGGGCTACATAGTCACGCCAGAGTTTGATCATTCCGGTTTTATTACAGGAGACATCTTTCCGTCCAGCTCCACCCTCTGCGGGATCAGAAGCCATATGATGGACCACAATAACGGCGATACCCCGTTTGTGGATTTTTTCAACCAACTCAGTGAGCTGCGGTTCGAGCCCCATATTCTTTTTGGTAAAGCCACGTTTTGTGTCAATTATGACCAGATCGACATCCAAGCCCGGAGTCCCTTCCTGAATCGCTTCGTCAACCATGCGGAGGATCTTGGGATGGTTCTCTCTTGCTGCATAAGCGATCCCGTCTCCGGAGAGATCCTTATAGATCAGATTCTTTTCGCAAATTTCTTCATCTTCATTTCTGCAGGGCCAGTAAGCTTTGCGAAAACGGTCCTTGATGCGCTCAAAATCAGGTCTGCCCATCTCTGCATCCAGATAAATCACTTTTCCATTCACTCCATTGCAGACGGTCAGATATCGTCCATCAATAAGTCCCTTTTTTCGACCTTTTGGATTTGTCAACAGCATGGCAAGAGAAACGCTGAAATTACTCTTACCCGTTTTTTCAGGAGCAATGACTTCCACATATCCGGCTTTTTCAATCACGCTGCGGATAAGCCAATTCGTTTTGGAGACGGATTTTTTTGATGCGGCGACTTCCTTATTTTCAGGAGCAGGTGCTTCTGAAAGAAAATCAACATCCCGCAGGGCTTCTGACTTCCTGTAAATCTCTTGTTCTGCCTTTTCGATCAGACAGTGAAATTCGTCCTTATCGAAAAAGAGATGAGATTTTCTAACTTTGGCAGGGGATTCTTTCAGGAATCCGGCAAGCTGTTTGGTTGTGTTGATGTTGTCAGGGATTTCCGGATAGGAAATCTGCATTGTGAAGTAAGAGAGCTGTTCTCCGCTGAGATGTTCCTGCAGTGCCAAAGCAAGAGGTTTTGCGGCAATACAGGATTCTGCAAATGTCAGCCCGCTGAAGTTTGCAATCATAAGATACACCTTGGAGGCACGTTTCAAAGCAGCGTAGTCAAGCAGATCATACCGTCCGAAAACTTCCGGGTGGGTGATCAGAATCTTTCCGGCATTGAAGAATGTTTCCCGATTCAGATAGGCAAACTCAATATCAGACGTAATAACGACTTCTTTTCCATCAAGGTCAGTTCTGGACCACGGGATAAGTTTGGAGGCAATGAACCCGAACAGCTCAGGTTCATTGCTTCCATTTTGTATATAAGCCGTATACGGAATGAATGATTTTGTACGATTAAGGTGGTTGTAGATGACCGCGGTCTTGAGAGTGGTTGTGTGATTTATATTTTCAAATGGAAAAACCATCGGAAATTCAGTGATATTGTCAGGAAGAATTCCTGTTTTGTCGATAGAGTGTGAAATAGATTTGATAATGTTTTCAGCTTCCGTAATGTCGGAGCATTCAGTGTGCTTGTAAAAAGAGGTTGGATGGTAAAGCGGTGATGTTACTTTTTCACCGACAGGGTTCGGAGTGTACCCGAAGAATGTGCAGATAAATTCGGCAGTTTTGCCGCGAAGAGCCTGACAATAAGCCAGCAGGAAAGAAACCATGTTCCGGAAAGCCTTGAGTGCGTCTTTCAACGTTCCTTCAATGAGGTTTGTAACTGAGAATTTTCCGAAGCAGAGAGTCTCCCTTTTGCCGTAGGGCTGATTGTTTTTTGCAAGACGTACACGGACACTGCCTGTGCCATAATATTCTTGCGGTGTATTAAATTTTACAGTATTAGAGGTACTGCGTTTTGTGATCGTTGCCTGTGTGATTTTGAACGGGAAGGCGATATCTGAATCACGGTTGTTGAGATCCAGAGGATGAGTAAGCTGGATCTCCACGCCGTGAGATTCTTTCGTTCCGTTCAGCAAAGCAGGAAGCAACGGACTTTCGAGATTCCCTTTGACGAGAAAAGAAGACTTTTCTTCCATCTGCCCGTGATGCATTTCCTCAAGTTTGATCTTGTAAGGAGCGGGGACTTTCACGGTTTCGGTTTTGACGTTCAGATTTGATTCGATCATTTCAGATCCCTTTCTTTATTTGGATTTTTTGTTGTGAAGATCAATAAAATTAATGATCTTCTGTTTGAATTTTTTGATTTCCTCGTCGGAAAGCATAATTTTTCCGGAAGAGAGTTCTCGCAGAATATCAACACAATCGTTAAGCGAAAGCGTGTTTGCTTTGAGCTTTTCTGCATAGCCCGGTTTGCTGCTGTCAGTTCCTGTGATACTTTTTTCAGCAGAAACCGCTTCACAAAGAGCCTTTTCGCTGGGCTGGATAGTGTTATCATCGTTCGTTGCTCGTTTCCAGATTTCTGCAATTTTTTCCGGAGTATTAAGAAACGGTACCAGTTTCCGGAGCAGCTTTTCAGAGATATTTTCAGGCGCGACAGATTTCCCGGAAAGCAAATCCTGAACCTTTGCGGCATTGATCAGCATGTAAGCGTATTTATCTGAAATTTCCAAAAAAACGCCAACATACTTTTTGAAGGATTTGTAATGTTTTCCTTCAGCATCTTCAGCCGCCATGTAGAGCTTATCTTTGACAATTTTCATCAGATTTTTGCCGAGTTCATAGGTGTGAGGTGCGCTGGACTTTTCACATTCCTTGATCAACTCAAGATTTGCAAGAGCCTGTTCCTGCACTTCCTTCAGCTGTTCCCTCTTTGCTTCCAGCTCCTGCAATTTGAACTGCTTGAGCTGTTTTGTTTTTGTGTTGTTTTTGACGTTTTCCATGTTTTCCTCCTTGGGATTTATTCCCGTTTGTTTGTTGATTCAGCCGTCGTTGGCTTTCTGTATTTAATATATATCCATCTCTTATTTCCGTCTCTGCAGAAACCGTCACGATTGATCAATCGTGACGTAAAATAGTTATTGCTTAAGTTCAAAAAAGAAAGTGCATTCTCTGGATAATGTCATGAAAAAGGGATTTAACCCGGACAATTATATGGTATCTATCTCGGACAATAAAAACCGTTTTCATTTTATTGCAAGAACGGTGTCTGACAATAGAACTTTTCAATATTTTCATCGTTGCATCAACTAGGTATCTATATAGTACCTGCATATCTATTGAATTAGTATTGATTTATTTGTAACTCTTTACAATCAAGTAAGATTGCTATGCCACTAAAAACAATTAACAACAAAAACTAAGAGGTGTTATTATGCCGAAAAAAGACATCATGAAAGCATCAGAGTATCGCGGTTATGAACTTGCTCAGGAAAATCAGTTTTATTCCCAAAAATATCTTGACAAAGGAATTGCAATGATTGATTCCATGACAGAAAGACATTCAAAAGTATTACAGGTACGCATTGATTTGAAATACCCAAAAGAGATTACTTCTGACGGTACAAATAAGGACTTCCAGAGAACCATGGAAAACTTAATGAAAGAACTCAGCCGTAAAGGGTATGATCCGCAGTTTATCGCAAAAAGAGAACAAAGAGAAAGTAAGAACCCTCATTACCACCTTGTTATTCAAGTAGATGGTAACAAGAAACGTGACAGAACAAGTTTAATCGAAGCAGCAGAACATCATTGAAGTCAGACCTTGGGATTGACACAGCAGGAAGTTCATGAAAACAGGCTGGTATTCCCTTGTAATTATAATCCTCAAAATGAACCGCTTCCCAATGGCTATATGCTTAACAGAAATGCAGTTGATTTTCAGGATAGGAAGAATGATGCAGTACGGCAATTATCCTACCTGGCAAAAAAAGAACCTGAAGATATGACAGAAAGCCATACACGTAAGTTCTTCTCTTCGCAGTTTCAGAAAGATTATGCCTTTGCGAAAGAGAAGAAACGGAAATGGATGGAAGGTCACTATGGAAAGAATGACAGTCCATGTGAGTTCAGATGACAAGAGATAAGTAATGACAGGAAGACTGTTCGATTATTCAGTCTTCCTTAACCTTTGTTTGTAATTTTTGCGAGAGTTCCATAGATAACTTCTTAAACTCATCTAATACTGTTGAGTCAAACTTTTCATTTTGCAAATTCAAATGTTTTGTTATAGATTGTACTGTTTTTTCTGTACGGGTGCGCTTCCAAAATGATTTTTCAAATGCAGCAACTAATTGTTGTACTCTTCCTTCTTGACTGTTTCGTTCGTACCATCTATTAAAATTAGCCTTCCACCTTTTATAATTGCGTTCAGACGCCTTACTCTCCGATTCGTCTTTTATCGCATCATTCCATTCCCTTATTCCACGTAATATGCCTTCTAAACGATCTGCTTGTTTCCCATGAAAATAAACACCGAATTTAGCTTTTGGATTAGTCTCTAACTCTTTTGCATAAGCCTCAAATACCGGTTTTATTTTATCCCATTGCGGATGTGATTCAATAGATCTTTCTTTCTGTGCTCGTAAAGCTTTCATGCATTGTACCATGGCAACACTGTTTTCTGCAAGATAATTACATAATCTGCCACTTTTTATTTATGGAGTAAATTATGGCAAATATATGCTTTGTTTCCTTAAAAATTGAATGCCGCAGCAAACGAGAGGCTCTTAAAGTTAATGCAGTTTTAATGCAATTAAAAGAAGCCGCCGACCAACAGCGTAAGGGATTCTACGCCGGTTCTGACCGATATATTTTTGATGCTGCGTTTTATGTCTATGAGAAAGAGGTCAGCATGGCATATTGGGTAAAATGGAGATCCAGTGATGAAGAGGTCATTGCTCTGATAAAGTTTCTCAATGAAATTGCCCCCATAAAATCTTTGCTGCTCCATTACGAAGAAGGCGGCAGCCTGGAGTATGGAGAATACATTTATTCAGCCGGAACTCTTTCTTGCCGGGAACTTCCTGTTTCGCATTATTCCGATGCCACCGACAGCAATTCCGATCAGGAACACCTGCAACTGGCATTTGAACGATTCGGAACAACAAGAGAGATTTCATTCTCGTGAAACATCCTGAAAAATTCAGTAAAGCCAATAAAAACTACATAAAACTAACACTTTTTCTTGCATTGTTGTTTGAAATTTTACGATAATATTGATATATTATCCCAAACGGTATGTAGTGACACCTTTTCCGAAAAAATGAAAATTTGGGCGTTTCAGGAATATTGTAATGAAAAAGCTTGATTTGATAGAAAACAGATGGCTCTCCATCAAAGAAATCGCAGAATATCTCGGTGTCCGCCGGGAGACCATATATGTGTACCTTGAAAAGAAAAATCTTCCCGGACACCGCATCGGCAAATTCTGGAAATTCAAGATAGCCGAAGTCGATGCCTGGGTTCATTCCGGACAGGCTGCGGACAGAGGTAATCGATGAACATATTTCCGATTGAAGAACGTTATCTTGCTTTTTCCTCTGAAATTCATGCAGAGGGAAGTAATACTGCACCATCGTATGTTGCTGCACTAAAAAAGATTGATAAGGCGTTACATCAACAAGGCGTTTTTCTGGCTCCGTCTGAATCTGTTTGGGATATTCGGGATGTGGAACGATTGGCAGAGCTTTACAGATTTGTAAAAGGCGAGCAAAAAAAATCCGATGGCGGAGTTTTCTGTAATGAGCCATCAAAAAGTTATTGGAAAAAAGGATTTTGTTCTGCAGCAATTAAAGATTTTTCTCAATTTCTGACTTTGGCGGATCGGCAGACCTCTATGATCGAACAATTTGAAGTTGCCAAAGATGCACAGCAGCTTGCTCAAGAGTTGGAAAAAGTAAAAATTGTACCTAATCCGCTGTTGATTCCTGATGACATTGCTATCAATACTCCAGAGGGCAAAAGCAAACTCAAAGAGGTTCAAGTTCGGCAAAATCAGCATATTTTCCGCAAGATGATTCTTTCCATTTATCAGGGGCGATGCTGTTTAACTGGACTCCCCGTGCAAGAAGTTCTGCGGGCAAGTCATATTACCGAATGGGCAAAGGATAAGAAAAATCGCATGAACCCAGAAAACGGTCTTTGTCTGTCTGCCACCTACGATGTCGCTTTTGACCGCCATCTGATTTCTTTTGATGAAGATTATCGATTGATTTTCGCCCAGTCCCTCAAAGAACACTATACCAATGAGGCATTTAAAGAGCAATTTCAACGCTTGCACGGTAAGAAAATTGCTATGCCAGTCAAATTTTTGCCATCGCAGGAATTGCTGGCTAAACATCGGGAGCATTTGGTTGGATAATAATGGAAACTGAACTTTGTAATATGTGTATGATTACCGACTCGGATGGGCGCGTTCTTGTGCAGGAACGGTTGCCCAAGCCGTCGAATCCGTGGTCGGGATTGACTTTCCCCGGTGGACACGTTGAGCCGGGGGAAACGGTGGTGGCTTCGGTGATTCGGGAAGTTCAGGAGGAAACCGGTTTGACCGTTTCCAACTTGCAGAACTGCGGATATATTCAGTGGTACAATCCCATTAAACAGTCGCAGTATTTTGTCTTTCTTTTCAAGACCAGTACCTATTCAGGAGAGTTGAAAGGCTCTGCCGAAGGCAGCGTCAAGTGGATGACTCTCGATAAAATGCTCGCCGGAAAACTCGCTCCCAACATGACCAAATACCTCGCCGTCTTCCAAAACGAAACCATCCCCCAAGCCTACGGCATCTCCGGACAGGGGCTGAATATTTTAGATTATAACGGACACAGCATAGAAAGGTTTAATACAAAATGAAATCTTTATTTACTATTCACGCTGGAGAATATCTTACCGGTGCTTATATCGAAGAAAAATTATCAAACAAAGAACATTCATATAATGTCTGGGTTCCCGGGCGAGATACTGGAGTTGATTTATTAGTAACAAACTCCGATAACACAAAAATGTGCTCTTTACAAGTAAAATACACGAAAGACTATTATCTTACTCTTGGCAACGCAGATGCAAAGTTTCGCAGCAATCTTACTACTTGCGGATGGTGGACTCTTGATTCGAATAAAATAGCCGCTTCTAAAGCAGATTTTTGGGTATTGATGTTGCTTCCGTTTGACAACAAAGATCCGCAATTTATCATTATAACACCTCAAGAACTATTAAAACGGCTGACTGAAATACACGGCAACAGTTCAAAACAGAATACCTATTTGTGGATTACTAATGATCAAAATGGTTTTCGCTGCATAGAAACGAGAGGCCTTAAAAAGGCAGAAAAAGAAGCTGTTTTTACCGATGGGGAATCTCCTGGAAAATTGACCAGAGATTTTACAGAATTTCTTAATAACTGGGAACCCATTCAAGAAAAATTAAACTGAAATCACTCATTTGATGGAGAAAACAATGCTTTATAATATTTATTTCAGCCCGACGGGCGGTACGAAGAAGGTGGCGGATATTCTGGCTGGCAATCTCGGGGGCGAGGTTTGCGAGGTAGATATTTGTTGCGATATTGAAAAGATGACGTTGCAAGCGGAGGATATTTGTCTGGTTTCGGTTCCGTCGTTTGCCGGACGGGTTCCGCAGATTGCTGTTGAACGGATCAAAAAGATTTCTGGCAATGGCGCGAAAGCAGTCTTGAATTGCGTTTACGGCAATCGGGAGTGGGATGATACTTTGACTGAATTGCAGGACACCCTTGAAGCTTGTGGATTTGTTTGTGTGGCGGCGGTGGCTGCTGTGGCCGAACACTCCATTTTCCGGCAGTTTGCTGCCGGTCGTCCGGATTGTAATGATACCAAGGAGCTTGCGGAGTTTGCCCGGGAAATCACCGAAAAACTTGACAGCGGCGTATTGGGCAAGTTGGAACTTTCCGGAAATCACGGCACATACAAAGAGCTTGTGGATATTCCTTTTAAGCCTGAAGCCAATGCCAATTGCGATAAATGTGGAATTTGTGCTTCCGGTTGTCCGGTGGGCGCAATCGACAAAGCCGATCCCCACAAGATTGATAAAAATGTTTGCATAAGTTGTATGCGTTGCCGGGATATTTGCCCCGAACACGCCCGCAACCTCGATCCGGCGTTCATGCAAGCCGCTGCAGAAATGATGGCTCCCAAACTCGGTGGACATAAAAAGAACTATTTGTTTATGTAAAAAAATTTCGCGAATATGATCGATTTGAATGACAAAGTGTATGAATTTGTGAAGAATATTCCGCAAGGGAAAGTTGCCACCTATGGGCAAATTGCTTTGCATCTGGGGAATCGGAATTTTGCCCGTGTGGTGGGGAATATTCTTCATAGCAATCCTGATCCGGAGCATATTCCGTGTTATCGGGTAGTCAATAGTCAAGGGCAGCTTTCCCGATCATATGCGTTTGGCGGTATTGAAGCTCAACGACGTCTGCTGGAGTCCGAAGGAGTTGTGTTTAAGAATGCTCAGGTGGTCGATTTGAGCGTATCTCAAATGATTTTGGAAAAATTCTGACTTTGTTTCTGCCGGAAAGTTACACAAAAGTTGCACAAACAGGCTCTTTTTCCCGAAAAAACGATTTACGGGGTGCAATCACGATTAAAAACCATCCTTGGGGTAAAGTCTTGTTATTTGATGTTGTTCAACGAATTATAAAAACTCATTCTCTGAATGACATGTCTCTCTGTTTTGATTCAACATCCAGGTATTTTATCATCAACGAGTTGTAAATTAAGATTTCTTAAGTGAAGGGCAATGGTTAGAAGCAACTGTTTTTTTTATGCGGAAGATGTTATGTTGCAAAACACTTCCCATAGGTGTGCTCAAAAATACCTTTTCCACTCAAAAACACCGAAAACGACCTTTGATATCCATAGTCTGAAAGCCGGAAAAAGCACTCCGCGATTTTAAGGATATCTTCAACAGTAACAACATTATTTTCCGCAAAGTCTTTATTCAAAGCAACTAATAAATCACGGATGGCAACAAAGCCAAATTCATCAGGAGTTAATTCATATTTTTGTGGATTGTGTCGCAATGCATAAGCAATTTTTTTAGATAATTTTGTATAATCCATTATCATTTCCAATTTTATTATTCGGTAGGGTCTTAAATTTTGCGCAAGTTTTATTTTGACCGATTATCAAAAACCACGTGAGTTTTGTTTAGTATATCACCAAAGTTCCATTTTACAAGCGAGATATTGACGGGTTCCACATTTTGTCGTAGAAATATGCCGCAATCTTGCTCCGACTAAGATAATGTCCGCAAAATATGCGCAATTTTGCGGACATTATCGAAAAAAAACGACAGAAAAAATGATTCATGCTTGACAAATTAAAAAAATGTGTTATATTCTCTTCATTATGAGAAACGAAATTCACAATTTTTCATCTTTTTGCTGGTGGCGCCGGTGGTAATTCCGCCGGGGCATCTTCGTTTGTGCATAGATAAATAAAATTGTCAGATAGGCGGATTGAACATGGTGTTTGATCCGCTTTTTTATTACCCCGTCCGGAATCAACCGAACGGGGTTTATTTTTTTTAACATAAGGAGCCAAAAATGAAAAACAACACAGAAAGCAGGGAAATTCCGTACAAAATCATTCTCGCAGAGAAGGAACTTCCCCGGAATTGGTATAATATGCGGGCAGACATGCCGGGAAAAGTCGCTCCGTTGCTGGATCCGGTCACAATGGAACCCGTAACAGCAAAGGCGTTGGAAAAGGTTTTCTGCAAAGAAACTGCAGCGCAGGAGATGGATGAAACAAACCGCCTGATCCCCATCCCAGAAGATGTCCGTAATTTTTACCGGATGTACCGTCCGGCACCGTTGATCCATGCAGAATTTCTGGAAAAAATGCTGGATACTCCGGCAAAAATTTTCTACAAGTTCGAGGGAAACAACACTTCCGGAAGTCACAAACTTAACTCTGCCATTGCGCAGGCCTACTATGCAAAACAGCAGGGATTGAAAGGCGTGACGACAGAAACCGGTGCCGGACAATGGGGAACCGCTCTTTCCATGGCGTGTGCTTTTTACGGTTTGGAATGCCGGGTGTTCATGGTCAAGTGTTCCTACGAACAGAAGCCGTTCCGGCGGGAAGTGATGAGAACTTACGGGGCATCCGTTATTCCATCTCCTTCCCAGACAACAGAGGTCGGGAAAAAGATCCTGAAGGAGTATCCGGAAACGCCGGGAAGTTTGGGCTGCGCTGTTTCAGAAGCCGTGGAAACTGCCCTGAACACAGAAGGTTACCGTTATGTCCTCGGTTCCGTTCTGAATCAAGTGGTGCTGCACCAGAGTGTGATCGGTTTGGAAACGAAAACAGCGTTGGAAAAATACGGGATCAAGCCCGATGTGATCATCGGCTGTGCCGGAGGCGGTTCCAACCTGGGCGGTCTGATCGCCCCCTTTGCAGGTGAAATGCTGCGGGGAGAACAGAGTTACCGTTTGATTGCTGTTGAACCGGAGGCGTGTCCGAGTTTGACCCGGGGAAAGTTTGTCTATGATTACTGCGACACCGGAAAGATCTGTCCGCTTGCAAAAATGTACTCGCTGGGCAGCGGATTCATGCCGTCGGCAATTCACAGCGGCGGATTGCGTTACCACGGAATGAACTCCATCATTTCACAGCTGTATCATGACAAAGTCATTGAGGCGACAGCGGTTCCGCAATCAGATGTGTTCAAAGCAGCTGTAGAGTTCGCCCGGGTGGAGGGGATCCTCCCAGCTCCGGAAAGCAGTCATGCGATTTGTGCTGCAATCAATGAGGCTTTACGCTGCAAATGTGAAAACCGTGCGGAAACAATCATCTTCGGTTTGACTGGAACCGGATATTTCGACATGACAGCCTATGGAAAATTCAATGACGGAACACTTTCAGAATCTTCTCTTTCCGGGGAAGATATTGAAAAATCCCTCCGGACCTTACCGGACATTGCACAGTAAAAAAACAGTAACGGCGGCAGAAGAAAAATCCTGCCGCCGTTTTTCCGTTTGAAGAATCAGCAATGGTTCTGACAGGGATTATCAGCACTTTCAAATTTCAGAACGGAATGGAAAATATTATGGTGCTGCAAACACTTTTTCAAATCGTCTCCGGTCTTGTCAAGAAGAGAAATATTCTGTAATTTACATGTGCAGTCAACTCATTTTCTGTGGTGCTGGCTGCCCGAATATGAATATGATGTATCTCTCTCAATTTCAATCTGTAAAAGAATATCCTGCAACTGTCCCGGCTCTATGCTGTGCGGAGCTCTGTCCATGGTTAAAACAGCACTCTCTTTCAAAATGTCGAGCATTTCTTTTTTTACTCTATTCCATACAGTTTCCGGAGATTGATTAAATCTTCTGGAAAATTTTTTCGGGGCTTGGATAACGTGAGTTTGGCAGGGGCTTTGCCGTTGAGGATGGCTTCGATGATGTCCGGAGCGAGGTTGACAAGGCTCAATACCCGGAAGAGGAAGGCGCGTTCCTGTTTAACTTTCTGTGCCAGTTCGGAAACAGTTGCCACCTTGCCCGATTCCAGCATATCCCGGTATTGAAAACCTTGTATCACCGCTTTTTGCAAGGGGGACATTGTTTCCGGATCCAGTTCTGCTTGCTCCACTTCCGGCTGATGGATGACCGTTTTGCCCCGGATTTTGTCTGAAATCACTCTTTTTTCTGACTTTTTCTGAAAAGTGTAAAAATCAAGGTTCTTTTTGTAAGTGCTTGATTACTA
>JAFTIQ010000058.1 GCA_017456805.1 Lentisphaeria bacterium | reverse complement strand
TGCCAAAAAAATGGCGGAATGAAGCCGTCAGGCTTTGCTTCATGGCACGCAGTGCCGCTTCATGCATCGCAAGATGCGCTTCATATTTTGCGGCATCGCCGCAAAATGCTTCATAAAAACGCCTGACGATGAAGCAGCTCCATTTCATTCTGCTATGAAGCATTTTCCGTTTCACTCCAAATATGAAGCATTCGCTCCGCTCATATGATGTAAAAATGAAAAATGAAAGTTTGAGTTTGCAAATCCGGCATTGTGAAGTATATTAAAAACAGTAAATTCACAGAGGTAAAAAATGAAAGATTTTTCTTCGGATCGCTTTCCCGCGGCACCCCCTGAACCGGCATCCGGATGCTGGATATACGGCAGAGCAGAAAGGGAAACTTTCCGTCAGCAGATGATGATCAGGGCCAAAGAAGAAGCCGCATTGAAAGTTGGCTATCCGGGTGAATTCATGACTCCGCACCGTACGATCCATTTCCGGGCGATGCTTCCGGCAGGAGTTTTTCCGGTGAATTGTATTGGTACACCGGAATTGACCGAGATCCGCATGACATCTCCGGGAATGTTTGAATTCACCCTCTCTGTGCCGGATATTGAAAAGGATGTGCCGTGTTTCAAATGTAATGAAAATTTCCATTGGGAATCCTCTTTTGACGGCAGCGAATGGCACGACGCTTCAAAAGCCGCCGGAAACAAGATCCCTCCGCACCGGATGGAACTGCCATGCGCTGAAATAATTGCCCGGAAGATGCCGGATGGGATTTATGATTACGGCAGGGAAGTTTTCGGGCGGGTCACGATCCGCAACGCCGCAAATGCCCGACTCTTTGTCGGCGAATCGATCCCCGAAGCCCTGAACCGCAACCCGGAATATTTTGAACAGCGTACAGATTTGATTTCCACAGATTCCGGCATCCTCCGCAGCGTAGTTCCGCTGGCATTGCGTTACCTCACGCTGGAAAACGCTGATGAAAATGCCGACGTCAGGATCGAAGCGATTTACACTCCAATGACGCTGAAAAAGAACTTCTCCTGCGGAGACCGGGAACTTGATGAAATCTGGCAGAAAAGCATCTACACCTTACGCCTCTGCACCTGCCATTTTATGATCGACGGAATCAAACGCGACCGTCTGCCGTGGGCGGGTGATCTGGCGGTCAGCTTATTGAGCATGGTTCACTCATATCAGCAACCGGAACCGATCAGGGATACTCTGGCGGTACTCGGTTCAGCGGGAATACGCAATGAACATATTAACGGAATCATGGATTATTCGCTCTGGTATCTGATCAATTTCGATCTTTACGAAAAATATTTCGATGACCCGGAATTTCTGCATCAGGAGTACTTCCGGATCGTGGAAACTGCCGATATTCTGCTGAAACAGAGTGAAAACGGTTTGCTGCCGGTTTCCGGATGGGTTTTGATCGACTGGGCAGACGGAGACAAAAACTGCGCTCTGCAGGTTCTTTTTTTCATGGCACTCAAAGCTCTTGCAAATCTGGCACGCCGGATGGATGACCGGGAAAAAGAGGAAAAATGGGAAACGCTCGCTATTGAACTGCAAAAAAAGATCCGCCGGGAATTCTACGATGAAACCTGCGGATTATTCCGCTGTTCTCCCGGTAAAAACGAATTTCTCAGGCATCAGAACTTTCTGGCGGCAATTTCACTTGCCACCCCGGAAGAAGGTCGCAGAATCGCTGAAAACCTCCTTAAAAATGAACTTCCGGCGGTCGGCACACCTTATATGAAAAGTTTTGAAATCCTTGCGCTGATCCGCAACGGCTTCAAAGCTGAAGCCGCCGGGGAGATTCGCCGTTTCTGGGGTGGTATGATATACGCCGGAGCCACGACCTTTTTCGAGGCATTCGGAGAGGGAAAAAGCGGCAGTGGACTCTACGACTTTTACGGCCGCCCATTCGGTTTGAGTCTCTGCCATGCGTGGAGCAGCGCACCGGCATTTCTGCTGCCGATGATCTTTGAAAACAACAACTGAAAAAATTTTTCAGGAAAATCACAGAGATCATCATTCCTGAGGACGTAACCCAAATCGGAAAAAAGCATTTTCGTTCTGCACAAGCCTGACAAGTGTTGTTATCAATCACAAACGCATCAAAATCTCGGTTGATGCGTTTAATAATCGGTGCCATTCCATACAAATAACTTTCTATTATGCATTTGCAATTAAATTATTCTCTTTTATCGTTACTCGAAACGCAAACGTTTTACCCGTTTTGTTTTTCACATCAACACTGCAAGTAATGTATCATCTGTAATCCAACTTGTCAAGCGGAAATACAAAAAGAGAATAATTTACCGACTAACCTATTGTCTATAAAAAACATACATAGAATGGCACCAATTAACCAATCAATGAAAGATTTTTGCCTTTTTTGACAATTTTCTTTTGTTTGTTAACTGCATACTCTGAGTTTTTCTGAACAAAAGTGAAGCGTTTTTCAGAATTTGATTTCACATCGAAATTCTGAAGTTTTAAGCTCAAAATGCCATTCAGAATGGCAGGGGAAAGATAAAAATTTCAGCCGCCATTTTTTTATCCCCCTTTTAATCTTGCGGAAAAAATCATCCTTGCTATTATTTTGTAAAACTCTTTTGTTCAAAGGCTTTTACAACATTTCTGCCAGTGTGTAAGAAACACACTCAGAATTTTGAACCGGCAGGATTTCAAGAACTTTCAACACAAGTGAAAAAACTGTTTTCTGCATCAAGTTCGGTGTTTGATCCAATTCCATTAAACGCAATGAGTATGAATAGGAAGGATATACATTCCTATGTAAAAACTCAAATCGCGAAATGGTATGAGGATAAAGTTTCAAGCATTGAAGAGTCAGATTATATTTCAAATGAGGATTAACTTACAATCCTGATGGCATTACGTGACTCAATAGATGAAAACAGCTTGTTCGAGCTTCTGAAAGGACAATTGGGGCAAATAACAGACCTACAATATACTTTTCTCAAGTAATATTTGAAGAAAAAACTTGAAATTTTCATATTCCGGTGGTCTATTTAATAAAACGTGATAACATCAGGGAAAAACAATGGCAGTCACCATAAAAGATATAGCAAAAGAAGCAGGCGTATCGTTTCAGGCGGTATCCGCCGTGCTGAACGACACTCCGGGCATCCGGGTTTCTGCAGAGAAACGTGAACAGATCCTGGAAATCGTCAAACGGCTCGGCTACCGGCGGAATTTCGGCTACAATTTGATGCATAACAAGCCGACCAACACCGCTGCGATAATAATTTCCACCCCGTTAATGGCGCAGGAAGAACGCAACCGCACCTTGAGTTTGCAGTTGATGGAGCGTTTCAACGATATGCAGATCGCCACCTATTTTTTTGACCGGATGACCAAATCTCCGGAGCAAAACCTCAAGCACATAAGGGAACTTATCGGGCGTGGCGTTGAAGCATTTATCTTTATCGGCTGCCCCATCGGTCATCTGGAAATCCAGAAAGAGTTGAAAAAATTTCACCGGACGATGGTGAGTTTCGACGGCATCGGCTTTGACCGCAACTTGCAGCATGATGCTCATTCCGCCCGTAAAAAAATCATCTCTGTACTCCGGGAAAAGGTGGGGGAAAAGTTCAAAGTTCTGTTGCAGGATGGGGCGCGTTCACCGTTTTTCCCCAATGCACTGCAGGAACTCTATCCCGACTCGGATATTGAAGATATTTGGCAGCAGAAAGTTATCTATATGCCGAGGATAAGCTGGGAAGGTGATATGGCGGCGATGATGTTTACCAATGCCTACACTGCCGTGGAAAAGCTGCTGAAAACGGCCCCGGACATCCGGGGATTTTGTTTTTCCAACGATGCGCAGGCGCTGGGAGCGGCGGCATATCTGACAACCCATGGCTTTACTGTCGGCAAGGATGTTTTTGTTGCCGGATTCAACGCTGATTTGAGCGTAAGGATGCAGACCAATCCGATCATCACGGCGGCACTGCCATATAGCAAAGTGGTGGATATACTCATCCGGGAATCCTATTCCAGAGAGAGTTTTT